>JBELAL010000025.1:0-69291 GCA_049508835.1 Holophaga sp.
CGCCACCGTCACCGCCGTGGACGCGCTCTTGGTGGCGTCGCCCGCGCTGGTCGCGGTCACCGTGTGGCTGCCCGCCGCCGCCGGGGCCTGGTAGAGCACCGTGTTGCCGCTGCCCTTGACGGTCCCCACCGCGGCACTGCCGCTCGCGATCCCGTCCACCGACCAGGTTACCCCGGTGTTGCTGTTGCCGCTCACCGTGGCGGTGAACAGCATGGAGCCCGACCCGTTCACCGTGGCCGACGGCCCGGCGTAGGCCAGGGCCACCGAGGTGGAGCCCGAGGACGTCTGCACCGTCATCGCCGTGCTGCCCGTGCTGGCCGGGTTGGCCGCGCTGGCCGCGGTCACCGTGTGGTTGCCGGTGCCCGACGGCGCCGTGTAGGTCACCGTGTCGCCGCTGCCGGTGATGGTGCCCACGCTGGCGTTGCCGCCCGCCACCCCGTCCACCGTCCAGGTGACCGCGGTGTTGCTGGTCCCGCCCACCGTGGCGGTGAGGGTGACCTTCCCGCCCGGGTTGAGGGTCGCCGTGGCCGGACTGGTGCTCACCGTCACCGCCGGCGCCAGCACGCTGATCGAAGCCGCGGCCGACTTGGTGCTGTCCGCCGCGCTGGTCGCGGTCAGGGTGTGCGATCCGGCCGCGGCCGGCGCCGTGTAGGTGACGCTGTCGCCGCTGCCGCTGACGGTGCCCACCGAGGCGTTGCCTCCGGCCACCCCGTCCACGGTCCAGGCCACCCCGGTGTTGCTCGACCCGGACACGGTGGCGGTGAAGTTGGCGCTGGCCCCCGGGTTCAGGCTGGCCGAACCCGGCGCCAGGCCCACCGTCACCGGCGTCTGTACTGACGCCTGCACGGTGATGGTGGCCGAGGCCGACTTGGTGGCGTCGGCCGTGCTGGTCGCGGTGACGGTATGGCTGCCGGCCGCGGCCGGGGCGGTATAGGTGACGCTGTCGCCGCTGCCGCTGACGGTGCCCACCGAGGCGTTGCCCCCGGCCACTCCGTCCACGGTCCAGGTCACCGCCAGGTTGCTCGACCCGGTCACCGCGGCGGAGATGTTGAGGCTGGCGCCGGCGGCCAGGGAGGCCGAGGACGGACTCAGGGCCACCGCCAGGGGCGGAGCCGGGGCGCCCGGCACCACCTGGACGGTGGCGGAGGCGCTCCGGGTGGAGTCCACGACGCTGGTGGCGCAGATGGTATAGGACCCGGCTCCGGCCGGGGCGGTGTAGGTGACCGCGTTGCCGCTGCCGGTGATGGTCCCCACCGAGGCGTTGCCCAGGGCGATCCCGTTCACCGTCCACTTGACGCAGGGGTCCTGGCAGCCGGTCACGGTGGCCGTGAGGCCCAGGCAGGAGCCTGGGGGCACGGCGGTCTGGGCGGCGCTAAGGGCAACCTGGACCTGGTTGCCCTGGCTGGCGGCCGGCGGGGCCTGGCCCGATCCGCCGCAGCCGGTCGAAAGCGCCGTCGCGCCGATCCCCAGCGCGCCCGCGGCGAGTCCGGTGAGGCACGAGCACAGGATGCCGCGGTGGATGGCTCGGGTTTGCATGTCTTTGGCCATGAATCTCCCCCGCCCCGGCCGGCCGGTTTCGGGCCGTGGGCCGGAGCTCTAGGTTTTTGGGTGGCGTTCAGCCCGGGTATGCCAGACCGACGTTAATTGGCTTGGTATGTAGTGAGTGATTTAGTCTCTCTGCCTAGACAGATCAGAGGACCAGATGGTCATAATATTGGCTCCAACCGGGAGTTTGCCAGTACATTTTTGTCATAAATAGCCATTTACCATAACTTAAAGATTACATTCCTGTAATAATCACCGAGGTGCCTGAAATAATTCCCTGATTCTTCTGAAAGATAATTTCACTTGATTAAATCAATAATTGGGGTTTCTAGAGCAAACTAAATTAAGCACCTGATTTATCCGGGACATCCTCTTGCAGGACATATGATTCCGAGCCCTGGATCCGTTTCGAACAACTGAATATGGAGATACTTGGACTCATTCCATGATCTCACGGCCGAATTCCCGCCCCCGGCGAGGGAGGTGCGGGTAGCGGAGAGCAGCGACGCCTTCGGCCAGATCCTCCCGATCCGGCGGCCGACCCGGACCCGGGGTTCGGCGCCCCGGACCGGCCTGCCGGCCAACTGTCCATGCCCCCCCGGGGGCCTGCCTCCACCCATGTTTCATCATTCGCGACATGGAAAAAATTTCACTCAAGGCATTGCGAAGCTTTAAATTAACAATATGATGTGATCAATAAAAATCAGACGAGCAGGCCATCAGCCTGCCGTCCGTGGGTGTGTCGGCCACGAAGCCACCGGGAAAGGGGGCTGGGGGATGCTCTGCATGCTTGAACGAGTCCGGGGGATCTTCCCGCCGGCCGCGGCGGCCATGGCGGCGGGCGGGACCCTGCGCCGGGAACGTCCCGGGACCGGGGCGGGCCCGGAACCGTCCGCCGCCAGAAAGGAGCGGACATGAATGAGTCCTACGAGATCCTGACCACCGCCGACGCCCAGGCTTGGCGGGCGGCCCTGCCGGCGGATATGTGCGTCATGGGCAGTCTGGAGTACGCCCGGATCAAGGAACGGATCATGGGGCAGTCGGCCCGGCTCTTCCTCACCGGCCCTCCCGGCGCGCGGGTGGCCTATCCCCTGTTCCTGCGCCCGCTCCCGTTCCAGACGGCCCAGGCGTCGGGCGCCCGCTGGGACACGGCCACGCCCGAATACACCGGACCCATCCGCGTGGATCCCCCCGGAGACGAGGAGGCATTCCCCGCCGCCGGCTTCCAGGAGGCCTTCGGCCGGTTCTGTCGCGACGAGGGCATCGTCGCCGAATTCGCCCACCTGAACCCGTGGCATGCGGGCAAGGAACTGCTGGCGCCCGCCAGGGTCGAAGTGAACCGGGAGATCGTCTACGTCGATCTCACCTGGGGGGAGGAGGAGATCTGGAAGCGCTCCCTCAGTTCCGACACCCGGCGCCAGACCCGGCAATCCTCCGACTTCGGCGTGCGGGTCCGCCAGGCCGAAAGTCCCAAGGACGTCATGGACTTCTACAACCTCCACCACCTGACCATGGACAGGCTCGAGGCCGGCGGCTCCTACTACCTTGGACCCGACTACTTCCTGGGCATCTTCGAGACCATGCCCGCGAACGCCTTCTTCCTGCTGGCGGAATTCGAGGGCAGGACCGTGGCGGGCGGCCTGTATTTCCAGGACGCCACCGATGTCTACTGGCACCTGTCGGCGGTGGACATGGAATTCTCCCGGGTGCGCCCGGTGAACGCCTACCATTTCGAGGCCATCAAACGCGCGGCGCGGGCCGGACGGCGGCGCATGCTCTGCGGAGGTGCCTTTCGCCAGGGGGACGGGGTGTTCCGGTTCAAGGCCGGGTTCTCGCCCCTGCGGGTCCCCTTCCAGGTCTGCAAGCAGGTCCATGACCCGGAGGCCTACGCCGGACTGGTCCAGGCCTGGATCCGCCACTACGGCGGGATCCAGCCCGACCCGGAGCTGTTCCCGGCCTATCGGTGCACCCCGCCGGCCGCGGAAGGCCTGTCCTTGGCCGTGAAAGCCTTCTGAGAGGGACCCAGGTCCAAGACCTCCTGGGCTTCGGCCACGGCCACTCCCCGTGACCTCAGCACCCGCGGCAGCGTGAGCAGCAGGATCTTGAGGTCCAGCCAGAAGCTCAGGTGGTCCACGTACCACACGTCCAGTTCGATCCGCCGGCTGATGAGGATATCGTTCCGGCCGCTGATCTGGGCCCAGCCGGACAGGCCCGGCCTGACTTCATGCCGCCGGGCCTGGGTGGAGGTGTAGAGGTCCAGGTACCCCATCAGGAGGGGCCTGGGCCCCACCAGGGCCATGTCGCCCCGGAACACGTTCAGGAGTTCCGGCAACTCGTCCAGGCTGCTGGCGCGCAGGAAGCGGCCGAACCGGGTGAGGCGCTGGTCGTCCGGGAGCAGTTCGCCGTCGGCCCCCCGGGTGTCGGTCATGGACCTGAACTTCATGATGGTGAAGAACTTGCCGTCCAGGCCCGGGCGCTCCTGGCGGAACAGGACCGGGGCGCCCATCTTGATCCGCACCAGAAGGGCCAGGATGAGCCAGAACGGGGAGAACGCAAGGATCGCGCCCCCCGCCAGGAGGGTGTCCAGGATCCGCTTGCCCGCCGCGGGATAGAACCCGCGCGGGCCGCTACCGGAAGCTTCATGACGAAGTTTCATTCGGGGCCTCGAATGGATCAGCGGTGGATCCAGGAAATTCCTTCAGGTACCTGGATCAAACCAAGAAAAAACAGGCGGTACTTGATGATCTTAAACGTGAATCATTCAACTATCCCGGTCAAGGGCGAATTCTAAAAAACCGGGACGGATCCGGGCCGGAGGTCCCTTCCGGCGCTGCATGGTGCTGACCGGCAAGGCCCTTCCGTCGCCGGAAAGGTGCCGGGCGCGCCGGGGGGCAGCAGGAAGGGGCGGTCAGAAATGATTGACAGGACTGGGGCCAAGTATTATAAAATGTTAATGAGCCCGGACACCCCCCGGAAGGATCCACGAGATGACGCCGTACCAGCCCTCCAAAGCTTGCGCCGGACCCTTCCATGGAGCTTCGTCGAGTCTTTGCATGGACATTGTTGAGCGTTACCGGCGGGCAGGGTCCGGTCCGGACCCGGGAGGCCAGGGTCATGGCTGAAACCCCCGGGCTGCCGCCCCTGGATTCCAGATTTGGGGCCCAGAAGCCATTTAATAAGAATATTATTAGGAAGGTCATCAAGACCGTCCTGGACACCGGTGCCGCGGCCCTGGCCTACGGGGCCGTCGCCAGCCTGCCGCCCTTCAGCGCGGGCCGCCCCATCCCGGGATGGGCGGCCTTCGTGCTGGTGGCCCTGGGGGTCGACCTCAGCTTCGGATTCCCTGCCCAGCACTACCGGGCCGTGGCCATCCAGGACGCCCTCCGCCTGTTCCTGGGCGCGGCGGTCATGGCCGCCACCGTCCTGGGCTTCGGCCTGGCCGCCGGCGGACCCTCGTTCGGGCTCGAGCCCGGGGCCATCCTCGGAGCGAGCCTGCTCACCGGATTCCTGTGGCTGGCGGTCCGGGTCGGCGCCCTGGCCGTGCACCGGGCCCTCCAGGCCCGGTCCCGGGCGCGGGGCCGCGCTCCCGCCGAACGGACTCTCATCGTCGGGGCGGGCCGCCCCGGCATGCTGCTGTGCGAGGCCCTGCGGGACCACCCGGACCTGCACTGCAAGGTGCTCGGGTTCGTGGACGACGCCCCGGAGAAGCAGGGCCTCAAGGTCCTGGGCCTTCCGGTGCTGGGCACCGCCGACCAGCTGCCCGGGCTCATCCGGGAACGGAAGGTGTCCCTGGTGGTCCTGGGCATGGCCGGAATCCCGGGGAAGCGGCTGAGGGAGATGATCCGGACGGTGGGGGAAGAAGGGGTGCGCATCAAGACCGTGCCCGGGATCACGGAACTGGTGGGCGACCGGCCCTGGAAGCCGGACCTGAGGGACGTGGCCATCGAGGACCTGCTCCAGCGCGAACCGGTCCGCCTGGACATGGGGGCGATCAAGGCGGCGGTGGACGGGGAGGTGGTGCTCATCACCGGGGGCGGCGGATCCATCGGGTGCGAGATGGCCCGCCGAATGGCGGAACTGGGACCCGCCCGCCTGGTCCTCCTGGGCCGGGGCGAGAACAGCCTGTGGGAAGCCCGGCGCCAGCTGGCATGCGAGTTCCCCCGCCAGGCGGTGGAGACCGCCCTCTGCGACATCCGGGACCGCTCGCGGCTGCGCCAGGTCTTCCAGCACTGGCGGCCGAAGGTGGTGCTGCACGCCGCGGCCCACAAGCACGTGCCGTTCCTGGAGGCGAACCCCGAGGAGGCGATCCAGAACAACATCTTCGGCACCCTGAACGTCCTGGAGGCGGCCGTGGCCTCGGGACGGTGCGGCATCTTCGTGAACATCTCCAGCGACAAGGCGGTCAACCCCGTGAACGTCCTGGGCGTCTCGAAGGCCGTGGGCGAGCTCCTGGTCGGCAGGATGGCCATGGACCACCCCGAGGCCAAGTTCGTGAGCGTCCGCTTCGGCAACGTGCTGGGCAGCCGGGGCAGCGTGATCCCCCTGTTCCGGGAGCAGATCCGCCGGGGCGGCCCGATCACCATCACCCACCCCGGCATGGTGCGCTACTTCATGACCATGTCCGAGGCCGCGCAGCTGGTGCTGCAGGCCGGCATCCTGGGGGCCAGCGGCAGGGTCTTCGCGCTGGACATGGGCGAGCCGGTGCACATCCTCGACCTGGCCGAGGAGATGGTCCGGCTTTCGGGCCTGACGCCGTGGGAGGACGTGGACTTCCAGTTCACCGGGATGCGGCCCGGGGAGAAGCTGGTGGAAGACCTGTTCTGCGACGGGAGGGTCCGGGCCACGGAGGTGCACCCCAAGGTGTTCGAGGCGGAGGTCAGGGCGGTGGATCCCGGCCTGCTCAAGGCCAGCCTGGTCCTGCTCAAGGATCTCCAGGCCCGGGAGGGGGTCGACCGCCACGCCGACATCCTGCGCTGCTTCATGAGCCTGGTGCCGGACTTCAGGCCCTCCCCCAACGGGCTGGGCCGGGGCCTCCAGCCGGCGGCGGACCCCGCTTCCCCCCCGCAGGGCGCGCCCAAGGCTCCGGAGAGCGCGGTCGTCGCCGTTCCCTGGCCCCAGCCGGCCCGGCAAGGTCAGATGCTGTAGTTGAAGGCGGCCTTCGCGTCCAGGGAGCGCTGGCGCTCCAGCAGGTCGCCCAGGGAGACGCCTCGGTAGAGGTCCCCGAGGATCCGGCTGCCGTCTACCCACAGTTCCCGCAGGGCGCAGCTTTCCGGTTTGCGGCAGCAGCCCGGCCCGCCGGGGCACTCGGCCAGGCACAGGGGGCCCTCCAGGGCTTCGAGGATGGCCAGCACCGGGATCTCCGCCGGAGCCCGGGAAAGGGTGTAGCCGCCCCGGGCGCCCCGCACCCCCTGGACGATCCCCGCCTTGCGCAGCGGCACCATCAGCTGCTCCAGGTAGGTGCCGGGCAGGTTCTCCCGCTCGACGATCTCCTTGAGGAAGGTCGAGCCCTGCCCATGGGCGCGCGCCAGGGCGAGCATGGCCCGCATGCCGTAGATCGCTCGGGAAGAGAATTTCATCGCTCCGCTCCAGGGAGGGGTCAGGGCCCCCGGTCCGCCCCCATAGTACGGTCTTCTGATCGGAAGAGTTGGCATCCCCCCGGTACAATGGCTCCATGCCCAGCCCGGCCCGCTTCCAGCCCCCGCCGCCGAACCGGGAGTCCCGGGGCCGGGAGCGCCGGCGGGCCCTGGCGGTGGCGTTCGCGGGCTTCTCCGCCTTCCTGGGGCTGTACGCCACCCAGCCCCTGCTGCCCCTCCTGGAGCGGCTGTTCCGGGCCGGCAAGTCCGAGGTCAGCCTCACCCTCACCGCCACCACTCTGGGCGTGGCGATCGCGGCCCCCCTGGTGGGGTCGGTGGCGGACCGCCTGGGCCGGAAGCGGGTCATTGTCTGGTCGGCCAGCCTGCTGGCCTTGGCCACCCTCCTGGACGCCACCGCCGGCGGGCTGCGCTCCCTGGTGGCGTGGCGGTTCCTCCAGGGCCTGTTCACCCCCGGGGTGTTCGCCGTGACCGTGGCCTACGTGCAGGAGGAGTGGGCCGAGGGCGGCGTGGGCCGGGCCATGGCCACCTACGTGGCCGGCACGGTGGTGGGCGGCTTCACCGGGCGGATGGCCTCCGGGCTGGTGGCCTCCCGCTGGAACTGGCACTGGGTCTTCGTGGTCATCGGCGCCACCGGCGCGGCCGCCGCCCTGGCGCTGCAGGCGTGGCTTCCCCGGGAGCGGAGGTTCGACCGCGGGGGCCGGGAAGCCTCGCTGGCGGCCGGGCTGGGCGCCCACCTGGGCAACCCCCGGCTGCTGGCCACCTGCGCCGCCGGGTCCGGCGTGCTGTTCACCCTGGTCGCCACCTACACCTACGTCACCTTCCACCTGGCGGAGGCACCCTTCCGCCTGGGCCCGCTGGCCCTCAGTTCGCTGTTCTTCACCTACCTCATCGGCGCCGTCGTGACTCCGCCCTGCGGCCGCGCCATCGACCGCTACGGCCACCGCGCCGCCCTGGCCATGGCCATGGGCGCCGGGGCGGGCGGCATGCTGCTCACCCTCCTGCCCAGCCTGTGGGCGGTGACGGCCGGGCTGACCCTGTGCTGCACCGGAGCCTTCATCGCCCAGGCGTCCACCACCAGCTACATCGGCCTCGTGGCCCGGCACGCCAAGGCGCTGGCGGTGGGCCTGTACGTCACCTGCTACTACCTGGGCGGCAGCGCCGGGGCGTATCTCCCGGCCTTCCTCTGGCGCTGGGGCGGCTGGCCCGCCTGCGTGGCACTGGTGATCCTGGTGCAGACGGCCACCATCGCGGTGACCTCCCTGGTGTGGGGAAGGCCGGCCCGGCAAGGCCCCCGGGGCCTTCCCCAGGCGGATGCGATGGGCTAGACCGATCGGAGGACGGTGAGGAACGTCAGGCCGATCCCCAGCAGCGCCGCCAGGAAGCTTCGGGGGTTCACTCCATTGTAAACCCCCGCCGGGCCAGGAAGGAGCGCATGTGGGGCCGGGATTCCTTGCCCACCAGGGCCTTCATCTCGGCGCTCCAGGTGCTGTCCTTCTGCCCCCCGGTGCGGGTCCGGTAGTACTCGCGCAGCTGGAGATCGTAGCGGCGGATCCCCTCCAGGTCGTCCGGGCCCCGGTAGGCGTCCGCCTTGAGCACCACCGACAGCGGCAGGCGGGGCTTGACCTCGGGCGCCTGGTCGGGATAGCCCAGGCACATGCCGAACACCGGGTAGACCGACTCCGGCAGCTCCAGGAGGTCGGCCACCGCCTGGGGATCGTTGCGGACCGCGCCGATGTAGCAGATCCCCAGGCCCAGGGACTCCGCGGCCACGGCGCAGTTCTGGGCCGCCAGGGCCACGTCCACGGTGGCGATGATGAAGTGCTCGGTCATGCCGCCGGCGAAGGTCCCCCCCTGCATCTCGCAGGCGATCCGCGCCCGGTGCAGGTCGGCGCAGAACACCAGGAACGCCCCGGCTTCGGCGACCTGGCTCTGGCCCCCGGCGATCTCGGCGATGCGCCCGCGCTTCCGGGGATCCCGCACGTGGATCACCGTGGTCGCCTGGATGTTGCTGGAGGTGGGAGCCGCCTGGCCGCAGCGGACGATCTCGGAGATCAGGCCGTCATCCACCGCCTGGGCGGTGAACCGGCGGATGGTGCGGTGGGACCGGAGCAGGTCGATGATTTCGTTCATGGGCGAGTTCTCCCGAAGCCTGGATTGTACCGGCTCCGGCGGCCGGTTTGCCAAGGACAGTGCCGGGCGGGAGAATGGAATCACGAGGCCGCCCATGGAAACCTTGCTCGCCAACGCCGACACCCAGCCGCTCTGGAGCTATTTCCTTGAGCTGTCCAAGATCCCGCGGAGCTCCAAGGCCGAGGCGGAGGCGTCCGCGTGGGTGGCGGCCCAGGGCCGGGCCCTGGGCTGCGAGGTGGAGCAGGACCCGGTGGGCAACGTGCTGATCCGCAAGCCGGCCTCCCCGGGGCGCGAGGGGCGCCCGGCGGTGGCCCTCCAGGCCCACGTGGACATGGTCTGCGAACAGAACGAGGGCGCCGGGCACGACTTCGCCCGGGACCCCATCCGGGTGGTGCGGGACGGCGACCTCCTGCGGGCCTCGGGCACCACCCTCGGGGCCGACAACGGGGTCGGGGTGTGCGCGGCCCTGGCCGTGCTGGCGGCGCGGAACCTCAAGCACGGCCCCCTGGAGGCGCTCATCACGGTCGACGAGGAGACCGGCCTCACCGGCGCCGGCAACCTCCGTCCCGGGTGGCTGCGGGCCAAGTGCCTGCTCAACCTGGACAGCGAGGAGGAAGGCATCCTCACCATCGGCTGCGCCGGCGGGGTCGACAGCGCCGCCACCCGCCCCCTGGCCCTGGAGGCCCCCGCGGCCGGGACCCGTCCCTGCCGCCTCAAGGTCTCGGGCCTGAAGGGCGGGCACTCCGGAATCGACATCAACGCCGGGCGCGGCAACGCCATCCGCATCCTGGCCCAAGGCCTGGCCGCCCTGGCGGCCGACTTCCCCTTCCAGGTGTCCGCAGCGCGGGGCGGCAACAAGCGCAACGCCATCCCCCGGGAGGCTTCGGCCTGGCTGTACCTGGACCCGGCCCACGAGGACGGGTTCCGGGCCGCCGTCGCCCGGCAGGAAGCCCAATGGAAGGCCGCCCTGGGCGTCCTGGACCCCAACCTGGCGCTGGCCTTCGAGCCCGGCCAGCCCGGGCCGGAGCCCGGGCGGGTCATGGCCGCCGAGGACGCCCAGGCCCTGGTCCGGCTCCTGCTCGCGGCGCCCCACGGGGTCGAGGCCATGAGCCCCGACATTCCCGGCCTGGTCCAGACCTCGACCAACCTGGGGGTGGTGGACACCGCCGGCGGCACGGCCACGGTGAACCTCCTCACCCGCAGCTCCATCGACGCGTCCAAGGCCGCCCTGGCCGTGCGCATCGGCGCCGCCTGCGCTGCGGCGGGGTTCAGGCACGCCCTGTCCGGGGGCTACCAAGGCTGGAAGCCCGAGCCCGGCGCGGCCCTGGTCCGGACCGTGGATGAGGTGCACCGGGCCGTGTTCGGCAAGCCCATGGCGGTCCAGGCCATCCACGCGGGGCTGGAATGCGGCCTCATCGGCGAGAAGTACCCGGGCATGGAGATGGTGTCCTTCGGGCCCAGCATGTGGGATGTCCACACCCCCGACGAGCGGGTGAGCATCCCCTCGGTGGCCGGGTTCTGGAAACTGCTGGTGGCGGTGCTGGAACGGCTTTGAACTGAAAGGACAAGGCCCCTGTCCCACCCGCCAGGGGGTTGGACAGGGGCCTGTGAGCCGGTCCTGGGGCGGAGTCCTCAGCCGTTCTTGCAACCGGAAGGCGGGCAGGTGTTCCCCCAGGGATTGCAGTCGGTGCCGCGGTGGGGCGGGCCGCCGCTGCTGCCGCTGGAGCCCGAGCCGTCGCCATTGGCGATCCGCAGGCCTTTGGACATCATGTCGCCGTCGGTGCTCCGGTGGGGCGGGCCGCCGCTGCTGCCGCTGGAGCCCGAGCCGTCGCCATTGGCGATCCGCAGGCCTTTGGACATCATGTCGCCGTCGGTGCTGCGGTGGGGCGGACCGCCGCTGCTGCCGCTGGAGCCCGAGCCGTCGCCATTGGCGATCCGCAGGCCTTTGGACATCATGTCGCCGTCGGTGCTGCGGTGGGGCGGGCCGCCGCTGCTGCCGCTGGAGCCCGAGCCGTCGCCATTGGCGATGAAGGACGTGACCCTGGAATCCAGGGCCCGGCCGGGAAGGGCGGAGGGCTGGGCGGGGGTCGCCGCCAGCGCGGTTGAGAGGAAGAAAGCCAGCACGAAGGACCTCCTGTAGAAGGGTTGTTGGCTGTTGGCCCGATCGTTGGGCCGATGGATGCGGTCGACAGACCGCGGGCAGGGCGGGGACCGAGGGGGTCCACGCTGGAAAAATTAATTTTTAATTTAAATGTTATCGCCGCAATGGACTACACAAGCCTCGACCAGCCATCCTCGCATCCGTCGGCGTGGGTGCCTTCTCAAGGTTGAGTCGGAAAGAATTGATTCTGTCCGAGCACACGGGATCCTCCGCAGGGCAAACCGCCGGCGAACCGTCTGGCGTCGAGTGGGGAGCCGAAGACCAAGCCGTATGCGTCATTCATCATTAACTTCGGCGATGACAAAATACGATTCGGACCTTCGGGGTGCAACATTAAATTTTTATAAGGTTTTTAGCCCTCGGACTGGGGCCTTCCCGGCGCCGGCGCGTCCCGCCGTGCGTCCGATTCAACCATTGAATCCGGGGCTAGTTATACTTATTCCAGGGTTTCGGCCGCCCTGGCCAGGGCTCTGCTGGACGGACGGGCGACCATTCCCCGGGGAGACTTGCATGGGCGAACCGACCCACAGCCGGATCCTGCGCCTATGGGCACCCCTGGTGGACAACCGGCACTCCCTGCGCAAGCTGAGGACCTGCACCTACGCCCTCCATAAACCGCACGCCGGAATGGCTATCATGGGGGCCGGCGACCCTCCGCCCACGCCCACGGGAGACTCCATGCACCCACTGGCCGGCAAGCCCGCTCCCAAGTCGCTCCTGACCGACCTCCCGGCGCTGGTGAACGCCTACTTCGCGGTCCGGCCCGATCCCCAGGACCCCGCCGCCCAGGTCAGCTTCGGCACCTCCGGGCACCGGGGCAGCTCCCTGAACGGCACCTTCAACGAGGACCACATCCTGGCGGTGGTGCAGGCGGTCTGCCTCCACCGCCGCCAGGCGGGCATCACCGGGCCCCTCTTCCTGGGCAAGGACACCCACGCCCTGTCCGAGCCGGCCCAGACCACCGCGCTGGAGGTGCTGGCGGCCAACGGGGTCGAGACCCGCATGGCCCAGGGGGGAGCCTTCACGCCCACGCCGTCCGTGTCCCACGCCATCCTCGCCTGGAACCGGGGCAGGACCGCGGACCTGGCGGACGGGATCGTCATCACCCCGTCCCACAACCCGCCCGATAGCGGGGGCATCAAGTACAACCCGCCCGACGGCGGCCCGGCGGGCACCGACGTCACCGGCTGGGTGGCGGCCAAGGCCAACGAGTTCCTGAAGGGGCGCAACCTGGAGGTGAAGCGCATCCCCTTCGCCCGGGCGCTCAAGGCGGAATGCATCCAGCCCTACGACTTCATCACCCCCTACGTGGAGGACCTGCGGCAGGTCATCGACCTGGACGCCATCCGCAGCGCGGGGCTGCGTCTGGGGGCCGACGCCCTGGGCGGGGCCGGGCTGGGCTACTGGAAGCCCATCGCCCGCCGCTACGGGCTGCAGATCGACGTCATCAACGGCGGCTACGATCCCTCGTTCGCCTTCATGTGCGTGGACAAGGACGGGAAGATCCGCATGGACTGCTCCTCGCCCCAGGCCATGGCCGGGCTGGTGGCCCTGAAGGACCGCTACGACGTGGCCTTCGGCAACGACCCGGACTTCGACCGCCACGGCATCGTCTGCCCCAGCACCGGATTGATGAACCCCAACCACTACCTGGCGGTGGCCATCCAGCACCTGTTCCGGACCCGCCCCGAGTGGCGCGCGGACGCGGCCATCGGCAAGACCCTGGTGAGCAGCTCCATGATCGACCGGGTCGGGGCCGCCCTGGGCCGGCGGGTCATGGAGGTGCCGGTGGGTTTCAAGTGGTTCGTGCCCGGGCTGCTGGACGGCTCCTGCGGCTTCGGCGGCGAGGAGAGCGCCGGCGCCTCCTTCCTGCGCAAGGACGGGACGGCCTGGACCACCGACAAGGACGGCATCATCCTCGCCCTGCTGGCCGCCGAGATCACCGCCGTCACCGGCAAGGATCCGGGAGAATACTACAAGGAGCTGACGGAACGGTTCGGCGCGCCCCTGTACGAGCGCCTGGACGCCCCCGCCGACGCCGCCCAGCGCAAGGTCCTGGCCCAGCTTTCCCCGGACCAGGTCAGCGCCAAGGAGATGGCCGGGGAACCGATCCTGGCCAAGCTGACCCGGGCCCCCGGGAACGGCGCGCCCATCGGCGGGCTCAAGGTGGTGGCCGAGAACGGATGGTTCGCGGCGAGGCCGTCCGGGACGGAGGATGTGTACAAGATCTACGCCGAATCCTTCAAGGATCAGGCCCACCTGGACGCGATCAAGCAGGAGGCCCGGGAGATCGTGGCGGCGGCGTTCGCCAAGGCTGGGGTGTAGCCAGGTTCGTTTTATCCCATCTGTTGCAAAGGTGGGATGAAGGGGATGGACAGGATCACAGCCCCAGCAGTGAATTGATTTTCTTCGATGCTTCCCCGGCCTCGGACGCCTTGATGCCGGCCATCTCCAGCACCAAGCCCCGCCGCTTGAGCTCGTCTTCCAGCGCCAGCATGAACACCCCCCGGCCCGGAACTTCCCTGCCTCCCATGGAGGTCGTCTCCACCCCGCAACTCGGCGAGCGGTTGATGCCCACCACGCCCAGGCACTTGAATCCATGCTTCCGGTACTCCTCCAGCTCCCACGCCACCCGCTCCACCAGGGACGCCAGGATCCGCGGCGTCGCAGCCGGGGTGGTCGGCGGTGCCGTCGGCAAGGGCGTTCTGGTTGATGACGCAGTGGGCGACCAGGACGAACCGCTTGCTGCGGGCATCGGTGAACATGGACCACCTCCGGGCGCCGGACTCCGCCATCAGACCTTCACTGCGCGGCCAGCTTCACCGCCCCCGGGGGATAGGCCTGGACGGCCACCGGCCTGGGCGCGACCCCCGGCCAGGGCGACTGGATCCGCGGTCCCAGGCCCCCGGGGTCGAAGTCCTTGGGCACCACGTCCAGCCACACCGCGCCCTCCACCATCAACCCCCGGCTGAACCGGAGCAGCTTCGGGCACCCGGACACGGTGAGGTTGCCGTGGACCTGGATCCCGGGCCCCAGCTCCCGCAGTTCCGGAAGCCCGTCCAGCTCCATGTCCCCGAACACTTCCAGGGGGCCCGGGACGGTCTGGAGGCGGGGCAGGTCCAGCAGCCGCAGGCTGCCGACCACGGCCCAGTTCCGGCCCAGGGTCCGCACCGGGTCCTCCCGCACCGTCACCCCCCGCATCGACAGCAGGTGGTCCGGCAGGCCGCAGCCGTCCTGGCGGGAGGCGGCCCCGGTGGCCAGGTTCCAGTGCTCGATCTCGTGCGCGTAGGTCAGGGGCGACCAGGCCACGATGGTGTCGTAGCTGATCGACGGGACCAGCTCGCAGCTGGGCCCCACCCGCTCCATGAGGGGCTTCAGGGGGGCCAGCCGGGGCAGGTCGCGGGCGCTGCTGCACAGCAGCAGGGAGGCTGGATGGATTCCGGCCCGCTCCAGGGGCTCGAGCCAGAACTCCGGGGCGGCGGGATCGAACCGCCCCGAAGTGAATCCGTCCAGTACCGCCGCCGTGGTGGTGAAACGGTCCAAGGGATCAGGCCTCCATCAGCTTCTTGCGGGTGTAGGGGATCAGGCCCCCGGCGTCGATGATGGCCTGGCGCGCGGGAGGCAGGGGCTGGGTGTCGAAGGTCTTGCCGGTGGTGAGATTGCGCACCCGGCCGCCGACCACGTCCAACTCGTCCCCTTCGGAGGCCTCGACGGCGGGGCAGAGCACCAGCTGCAGGCCGAGGTTGATGGCGTTCTGCAGGAAGATGCGGGCGATGCTCTTGGCCACCACCACCAGGCCGTGGCCCTTGATGGTGCTGGCGGCCTGCTCCCGGCTGGAGCCGCAGCCGAAGTTCTCGTCCGCGAGGATCACGCTCCCGGCCGGGACGGCCTTGGCCTTCAGCTTCGCGTTGAACTCGGTGCGGTCGTTGAAGCAGTACTGGGGCGTTTCGGTGGGCAGCACCGTGGCCATGAACCGGCCCGGGTAGATGTCGTCGGTGCTGATGTCCTTGCCGAGCTTGAGAACGACTTTGCCCATGTCACTTCCCTCCCTTGCCCTTGCGGGATTCTTCGCGCGGATCCGTTATGACGCCGGTGATCGCGGAGGCCGCGGCCACCGCCGGGCTGCACAGGTACACCTCGGACTTGGGGTTGCCCATGCGCCCCTTGAAGTTGCGGTTGGTGGTGGCCAGGGCGGTCTCCTCGTCGCCCAGGGCGCCCTGGTGAACCCCCAGGCAGGGGCCGCACCCGGAGTTCATGACCACCGCCCCGGCCTTCATGAAGGTCTGGATGTAGCCGGCGTCCATGGCCTGGGCGAAGATCCGGGTGGAGGCGGGGAACACCAGCATGCGGGTGCCGTCGGCCACCTTCTTGCCCTTGAGGATCTTGGCGGCCACGGCCAGGTCGTCCAGGCGCCCATTGGTGCAGCTGCCGATGACGACCTGCTGCACGGGCTTGCCGGCCACCTTGGCGATGGGCTTGACGTTGTCCACCGTGTGCGGGCAGGCGATCTGCGACGTCATCCTGGACACGTCGATCTTCACCACCTTCTCGTAGACCGCGTCCGGGTCGGGCAGCACCACGGGGATCCGGCCCTTGACCCCGGCCTCTTCCCTCAGGTAGCGCACGGTCTCCTCGTCGCCCGGGACGATGCCGCCGGTGGCGCCGGCTTCCACGCTCATGTTGCACAGGGTCAGGCGGCCGCTGGTGGACATCTTCTCGATGGCCTTGCCGTGGAACTCCAGCACCCGGAAGTTGGCGCCCTGGGCCGACAGCTGGCCGATGAGGTTCAGGATCAGGTCCTTGGGGCCCACGTACTTGGGGAAGGTCCCGTCCACCACCACCTTGATGGTGGCGGGCACTTCCACGTTCAGGGCGGTGCCCAGGGCCCACACCGACGCCATCTCGGTGGCGCCCACGCCCCAGGCGAAGGCGCCCAGGGCGCCGTGGGTGGTGGTGTGGCTGTCGGCGCCGACCACCACGCAGCCCGGGCGGACGTAGCCGTACTCGGGCAGGACCTGGTGGCAGATGCCGCCCCGGTCGCCGCGGATGTCGTGGAACTTGGTGAACCCGTGCTTGGCGGCGAACTCCCGCACGAGCTTCTGGTTGGTGGCGGTCTTGGGCCCTTCGGCCGGCACCCGGTGGTCGAAGATCACCGCGATCCTGTCCGTGTCCCAGGGCTTGGCCTCGCGGCCGGTGCCCTGGTAGATCTCCTTGAACTGGTTGATCACCAGGGCCGTGTTCTCGTGGGACATGCACAGGTCGACTTTCGGCTCGACGATGTCGCCGGCCTTGACCGAGCGCAGTCCCGACGCCTTGGCCAGGATCTTCTCAACTACCGTCATCCCCATGGGGCACCTCCATTCCTTGGCTGTGTGGATGTCAGATCACGCCCTTGGCCTTGAGTGCGGCCAGGTCGGCCTCGCCCATGCCCAGGCGCGCGTAGATTTCATGGTTGTGCTGGCCCAGGGTGGGCGGCGGCGTGGCCACGTCCCCGGAAACCTTCTCGAACAGTGCGGTGAGCCCGAACACCTCGATGGATCCGATGCCTGGGGCGTCGGTCTTCTGGAGCACGCCGCGGTGCTGCACCTGCGGCTGGCGCAGGGCCTCGCCCAAGGTGAGGATGGCGCCCGAGGGCACGTCGTTGTCGTTGAGCCGGTCCACCCAGTACTCGGTGGGCCTGGTGCACAGCACCGCCTCGAGCAGCGGCGTGAGCTCCTTGCGGTTCTTCTTCCGGGTGTCCCGCTCCTGGAAGCGCGGGTCGGTCTTCAGGGCCGGGACCTCCAGGACATCGCAGACCGCCTCCCACTGCTCCTGCTTGTTGGCGGCGATGTTGATGAAGCCGTCCTGGGTGCGGAAGGTGCCCGACGGCGCCGCGGTGAAGTTGTCGTTGCCCATGAGCACCGGGTCCTTGCCGCCGATGAGCAGGTTGGCCGCCACCCAGCCCATGAGCGGCATGATGGAGTCCAGCAGGGCGATGTCGATGAACTGGCCTTCACCGGTGCGCTCCCGGTGGTACAGGGCCGCCATGATGGCGAACGCCGCGTTGACCCCGCCCACCGTGTCGCACACCGGGAACCCGGTGCGCAGGGGGCTCAGCCGCTCGTCGCCGTTCACCGCCATCTCGCCGGAGAGGCCCTGGATGATCTGGTCGTAGGCCGGCTTCAGGGCATCGGGCCCGGTCTGGCCGAAGCCCGAGATGGCGCAGTAGACCAGCCGCGGGTTCAGGGCGGACAGCACGTCCCGGCCCAGTCCGAGCCGGTCCATGACGCCGGGGCGGAAGTTCTCCACCAGGATGTCCGCGTCCTTGACCAGCTGCTTGAAGATCGCCTTGCCCTCGGGGCTCTTGGTGTTGAGGGTCACGGACTTCTTGTTGCTGTTCTGGGCCAGGTAGCTGGTGCCCATCAGCTTCTTGTTGTACTCCGGGACGATGCCCAGCTTGCGCGCCAGGTCGCCGTCCTTGGGGTTCTCCACCTTGACCACCTCGGCCCCCAGGAGGGCCAGGTGCAGGGTGGCGAAAGGTCCGGACAGGACGTTGGTGAGGTCGAGGACCTTGATGCCTTCCAGCATGCGCGGTTTCGCCATGTCAGTACCCCAGCGTTCCGGCCCGGTAGACCCGGCCGGGCAATTCGCGGCCGAAGAAGGCAGCCACGTCCTTGGCGATCTCCACCAGGCGCCCCAGTTCGATGTCCTTGCGCCGGCCGGTGCGGGCCAGGGAGTGGACCAGGTCCTCGGTGGCCACGTTGCCCGCGGCCACCTTGGTGAACGGGCATCCCCCCAGGCCGGCGAAGGAGGTCTCGAAGATGGTCACCCCCTCGCCCATGGCCGCGCAGATGTTGGCCATGCCCAGCCCGTAGGTGTCGTGGAAATGGGCGGTGCACTCCACCGGCCCGAGCTTGTGCAGCTCCCCGAACAGCCGCTTGACCTGCTCGGGGAAGGCGTGGCCGGCGGTGTCGGCCAGGCTGACCTTGAGCAGCCCGGCATCCACGTAGGCCCGCACGATGTCCAGCACCCGCTGGTCGGGGATCCGTCCCTCGAAGCCGCACCCGAACGCGCTCTGCACGCTCACCTGGACCTTCTTCCCGGCGGCCGCGGCCGCCTGGGCGGTGGCGATGATGCGCCGCTGGGCCTCCTCGGTGCCCATGCCGGTGTTCTTGCGGCTGTGGGTTTCCGAAGCGGAGACGCCCAGGCAGACCATCTCCGCCCCGCAGGCCAGGGCCCGGTCCAGGCCCTTCTCGTTCAGGACCAGGCCGGACAGGACAGCCCGCGGGCCGGAAGCGGCGTCCTGGGTCAGGCGCCGGAACAGGTCGTCGGTGTCGGCCATCTGGGGCACCTTCTCGGGGTGGACGAAGGAGCCCACCTGGACGATGTCCAGGCCCGAATCCATGAGCCCGCGGATCCAGGCCTCCTTGACCTGGGTGGGGACCACCTTGCCCTCGACCTGCAGCCCGTCCCGGGGCCCCACCTCGTGGATCACGATCTCGGTCATCAGAGCTTCCTGGCGATGGCCTCGGCCATCTGCAGGGTGGTGTCGGCGCCGCCCATGTCGTAGGTGCGGACCTTCCCTTCGGCCAGCACGGCGGCGGTGGCCTTCTCCAGCCGGGCGCCCTTCTCGGTCTCGCCCAGCCAGTCCAGCATCATCTTGCCGGCCAGGATGGTGGCGATGGGGTTCACCTTGTAGAGGCCCGTGTACTTGGGCGCGCTGCCGTGGCTGGGCTCGAACACCGCCAGCTTCTCGCCGATGTTCCCGGAGCAGCCGAACCCGAGCCCGCCCACCATCTGGGCGGCCAGGTCGCTGACGATGTCGCCGAACAGGTTGGTGGCCACCAGCACGCTGTAGTTCTTGGGGTTCTTCAGCAGCCACATGCAGATGGCGTCGACGTTGGCGTCATCCATCTGGATGCCCGGGTAGTCCTTGGCGATCCGCTTGGCGGTGTCCAGGAACAGCCCTTCGGTGGCCCGCACCACGTTGGCCTTGTGGATGATGGTCACCTTGGGGTAGTGGAACTTCTTGGCGTGCTCGAAGGCGGCCCGGATGATCCGCTCGCAGCCCTTGCGGGTGTTGATCTTGCAGGTGATGGCGAACTCGTCGCCGGGGATGTCCTTGAAGTGGGCGAAGGGCTTGCTCAACTGGGTCAGGATCTGCTTCAGCTGGTCCGGCACCGGGGTGAACTCTACGCCGGAGTAGAGGTCCTCCGTGTTCTCTCGGAAGATCACCAGGTCGATCCCCTCCTTGAAGTTCAGGGGATTGCCCGGGTACGCCTTGCACGGGCGCAGGCAGGTGTAGAGGTCGAACAGCTGGCGCATGCGCACGATCGGGCTGCGGTAGACCAGGCCCTTGCCCTGCAGGGAGGGGATCAGCTCCTTCTCCGCCTCTTTGGCGGGCTTGGAGGTGATGGCCCCGAACATGGCGGCGTCGCAGTGCTTCAGCAGCTCGATGGTGCGCTCGGGGAAGGCCTCGCCTTCCTTGCACCAGAACTCCCAGCCGATGTCGCCGTGGCTGTAGTCGGCGTTGAACTTGAGGGCGTCCAGACAGATCCGGGTGGCCTCCATGACCTCGACCCCGACACCGTCTCCAGGCAGCCATGCGATTTTATACTGGCTCATAACATCTCCATTGGGATTGGAACGGGAACGAGGGCTTCCGGCCCGGTCCGGGGGCCCAGGGATTCATGGTTGAAAATATCATCAAAAACGATGGCAACCCATGGGCCCATGCGGTGTCAAGCCTTGCGGATGGGTTAAGTGTTTCGTATCCTGAGGAAGGCAACAAACGATATATTTTTGGTACCTCATTCCCAAAAATCATGACCTGGGGGGTCCTCGGGGGCGATGAACTACCTGCGACGCGTCATGCCCTCCCTCACCGCGCTCCAGTTCTTCGACGCGGCGGCCCGGCACATGAGCTTCACCCGGGCGGCCGCCGACCTGCACGTCACCCAGAGCGCCGTGAGCCGGCAGATCCGGGAACTGGAATCGTTCCTGGGCCAGCCCCTGTTCCATCGGATCAAGCAGCGCCTGGTCATGACCGAGGCCGGGGAGGCCTACGCCGCCTCGGTCCGGGACCTGCTCAACCAGGCCGAGGCCGCCACCCTCCAGGTGATGGCCTACAACGGCCGGGGCGGGGTGCTGACCGTGGCCCTGCTGCCCACCTTCGGCTCCCGCTGGCTGGTGCCCCGGCTCGGTGACTTCATCGCCCGGCACAAGGACGTCCAGCTCAACCTGGTGACCCAGGTGAAGCCGTTCGACTTCGAGGGGAGCGGCATCGACGCGGCCATCCATTTCGGCGCCGACATCTGGCCGGCGGCGGTCTGCCACCGGCTCATGGGCGAAGTGATCGTGCCGGTGTGCTCCCCTTCCCTGCTGGGCGGGCGCCCGTCCCTGGGCGCGCCCCAGGAAGTGCGTCAGTTTCCCCTGCTGCAGCTGACCTCCCGCCCCACCGCCTGGATGGACTGGCTCCACGCGGTGGGGGTGGATACCCTGGACGGCCCTCCGGGCCCCCGGTTCGAGGAGTTCCACATGGTCATCCAGGCGGCCATCGCCGGACTGGGCCTGGCGGTGCTGCCCCGCTTCCTGATCCAGGAGGAGCTGGCCAGCGGCCGCCTGGTGGTGGCCATCGACCGCCCGGTGACCAGCGACCACGCCTACTACCTGGTCCACCCGGAGGGCAAGGCGGACCTGTACAAGGTCTGCGTGTTCCGGGACTGGCTGATCGAGCAGTGCGCGGCGGAGGCGGGCGAGGCCCGACTCTCCCGGTAGACTGTCCTGGAGAGGCGACCCATGGCCCAGCTCCAGGATGTGCTACGCTTCGCGGCGTTCTCGGACGGCGATGCCGGCGGCAACCCCGCCGGGGTGCTGATCGCCGGACGGCTGCCGGGGCCGGAGGAGATGCAGCGGATCGCCGCCCAGGTCGGCTTTTCCGAGACTGCCTTCGCCGCGCCCGAGGCCGGCACCTGGCGGGTGCGCTACTTCGCCCCCGAGCGCGAGGTGGCCTTCTGCGGCCACGCCACCATCGCCCTGGGGGCCGCCCTGGCCCAGCGCCAGGGCGACGGGGTCTTCCCGCTGGAGCTCAACGGCGGCCGGATCACGGTGGAGGGCCGCCGGGAAGGAGACCTGTTCGCCGCCGCCCTCCAGTCGCCGCCCACCCGCAGCGCCCCCGCGGACCCCGCCCTGGTGCACGAGGCGCTGTTCATGCTGGGGTACGACCAGTGGGACCTGGACACCCGCATCCCCCCGGCCCTGGCCCACGGCGGGGTGGACCACCTGGTGCTGGCGCTGGTGGCCCGGCGCCGGCTGGCGGCCATGCGCTACGACCTGGAGGAGGGCCGGGACCTGATGAACCGCGCCGGCCTGGTGACCATCTGCCTGGTCCAGGCGGAGAGTCCCACCCGCTTCCACGCCCGCAACGCCTTCGCCTCCGGGGGCGTGTACGAGGACCCCGCCACCGGCGCCGCCGCCGCGGCCCTGGCCGGGTACCTGCGGGACCTGGGCTGGCCCCATGGCGGCGCCATCGAGATCACCCAGGGGGAGGACATGGGCCAGCGCTCCCGGCTGCGGGCGGAGATCCCGCCGGGGAAGGGCAGCTCGATCCGGGTGTCCGGGACGGCGCGCCAGATGTAGCGTTCAGCGCGCCGGATCCTTGAGGACGAGGCTGCCGGGCTCCGGCTGATTGATGTCCATGCCGTTGCCCACGTCCATGTCGTCCACGAAGTCGGCCTTTTCCAGGAACAGCCTCAGCTTGCCGTTCTTGGAGAGCAGGACGAAGGTCGCCGAGTTGGTGTCGCCCATCTTGCCTTCCTCGGAGACCTTGAACCGGAACAGCCGGTTTTTCCCCTTGCCGAACTGCTTGAGCTTGAGCTCCACCTTGGCCTCCGCCTCGATGTCGAATTTCCCGAAGGAGTCCTTGATGTTCTTGGTCGGGCTGGTGGTCTTGAACAGGAACAGGTTCGTGTTGTCGATGGAGATCCCCTTGAACTTGTGGATCCCCGACTTGCCCTGCATGGTCGGCTCGAACTTCCAGTTGTGGGTCGACTGGTTGTCGATCTCCAGCTTGATTTCCTTGTCGGGATCATCCTTCACCGCCTGTTCCTCTTCGTCCTTCTCGGCGAAGGCCGAGGCGGCCGGCAGCAGGAACAACCCCGCCAGGAGCGCCAGTGCCTTGAATGTGCGGATGTTCATGGGTCCTCCCGGTGCCTACTGGGTCAGCACGATCAGTTCGTCCTCGTCCTTGGTCTGCTCGGCCAGGGCCATGCCCGGGCACTTGAACTTGCCATCCTTGGCCCGGCACGGCACATAGGCGCCGGACGCGGCCTGCCTGATCCTGACCTCGCTCACTTCCACGCAGGGCTGCAGCAGGTTGCTCTTCAGGTGGAACCTGGCCCCGAACTCCGGACGGCCGGGGACCGGCGCCCGGGTCAGCTCTACGTCGAACTCGTGCCCGGGCGGCAGGACCTGGCGGTCCCGTTCCTTGTACGCGCGGATGCGGAACGTGTAGGAATACGTGGAATCGTTCCGGATGGCCCGCACGTTCCGGGCGTCGGCCGCCAGGGGCTGTGCCGGGCAGAAACCCAGCAGAACGCCAAGAACAATCTGAAGGAAGCAAGGTCTTCGGGCCAAGCGTGGACTCCGATCGGCCCGCTCAATTATAATTAATTAATTATTTCGTCAAGGGCCCGCCCCCTCCCCCAGAGGAAGGCCAAGTCAGGCGCTGACGGGTTCGGGACGGGTCGTTTCGACCGCGGCCTTGAGGCTGTGGCGCAGCAGGTCGATCCCCAGGTCCAGGTCCTCGGTGGACAGGTTCAGGGCGGGCCGGAAGCGCAGGCCCTGGATCCCGGTGGCGAGGATGATCATGCCCAGTTCCTGGGCCTTGGCCACCACCTTGGCGCGCAGTTCGGGGCTGGCCAGGTCCAGGGCGCAGAGCAGGCCCAGGCCGCGGGGGTTGGAGACGATGCCGGGGTAGTCCCGGGCGATCTCCTGCAGCCCCTTCAGCAGGCGCTGGCCCTGGCGCAGGCTGTGGCCCACCAGATCCTCCTCGTGCATCACCTCGATGATCCGGGTGCCCCGGACCATGTCCACCAGGTTCCCGCCCCAGGTGCTGTTGATCCGGCTGGGCACCTTGAACACGTTGTCCACGTCCTCCAGCCGCCGGCCGGCGGCGATGCCGCAGCACTGGGTCTTCTTGCCGAACGCCAGGATGTCCGGCTTGACGCCGAAGTGCTCGTGAGCCCACCACTTGCCCGTCATGCCGAAGCCCGTCTGGACCTCGTCGAAGATCAGCAGGAAATCGTGCTCGTCGGCCAGGGCCCGCAGCCGGCGCAGGAACTCGGGGCGGAAGTGGTTGTCGCCCCCCTCGCCCTGGATGGGCTCGATGATCAGGCAGGCGATGTCGTCCGGGTCCTGCCGCACCGCCGCCAGGATCTGGTTCTCGGCCTCCCGCTCCGCCGCCTCCACCTGGGCCAGGTTGGCGCCCTCCAGGGGGAAGGTGACCTTGGGGTTGAGGATCCGCGGCCAGTCGAACCTGGGGTAATACATGTACTTCCTGGGATCCGCCGTGTTGGTGAGGCTCAGGGTGTAGCCGCTGCGGCCGTGGAAGGCCTCCTTGAAGTGGATCACCTTGGTGCCCTTCTCGCCCCGGCCCCGGGCCAGGTTCCGGCGCACCTTCCAGTCGAAGGCCGCCTTGAGGGCGTTCTCCACCGCCAGGGAACCGCCGTCGATCCAGAACAGGTGCGGCATTTCCGCCGGGGCGGCGAAGGCGGCGAAGGTGGCCACCCACTCGGCGAAGGCCGTGGTGTAGATGTCGCTGTTGGCCGGCTTGTTCACCGCGACGGAACCCAGCCGGGCCACGAACTCCGGCTCCCGGAGCCGGGGGTGGTTGTGGCCCAGGGGGGCGGTGGCGAAGAAGGTGTAGAAGTCCAGGTAGCGCCGGCCGTCCCGGGCGTCCACGATCCAGGACCCCTGGGAACGGTCCAGGTCCATCACCAGGTGGAACCCGTCCACCAGCATGTGCGCCTGGAGCACGTCGAACACTTCTCCGGGCTGGACTTGGATGCCGCGGGAGCGGGTTGTGTCGGTGCGGTGCATGACGGGCCTCCCTGAGCCGGGGTTGGGATCTCATGTGGAATATGTTTCGATTCTGGTCGGCCCGCCTGCCAAATGACACTGGAAAACAGACGAATATGACCCTATGATTCGGCATAATTAAAGGGTATTTGCACACTATGACGAACCTGACGCTGGACGAGACCGATCACCGCCTGCTCAACCTGCTGCGGGAGAACGCCCGCTCCCCCACCGCGGAGCTGGCGCGCAAGCTGGGCCTGTCCCGCACCACGGTGCAGAGCCGGATGGAGCGCCTGGAGCGCGGACGGGTGGTGGCGGGCTACACGGTGAAGGTGGCGGATGAAGTGGAGGCCGGGCTGGTGCGCACCTTCGTG
Source organism: Holophaga sp. (assembly GCA_049508835.1). Classification (GTDB taxonomy): domain Bacteria; phylum Acidobacteriota; class Holophagae; order Holophagales; family Holophagaceae; genus Mesoterricola. The sequence continues at coordinate 24,861 of JBELAL010000025.1, forward strand.
CTGGTGACCCTGGCCCCCAAGCAGACCAGGACCGTGGAGGCGGCCCTGCGCCGGATCCCCCAGGTGCGCACCCTGCACTCGGTGAGCGGGCCGTTCGACCTGCTGGCCATCGTGGCCGCGACCTCCATCGGCGAGCTGGACGCGGTGATCGACCGCATCGGCCTGCTGGACGGGGTGGAGCGCACCACCTCGGCCATCGTGCTCTCCACCCGGTTCGAGCGGTGACGGCGGCGCCCAGCCGCCGCGAAAGATCCCGGCCGGGAAGTTTCGTGAACCACGCCCATCAGGGATCCCGATACCCTGTACCAGCTTTCGCGGGAGGTGCCATGATCGCCACCCAGCTCGACCACATCGCCGTCACCGCCCCTTCCCTGGAGGCAGGGTGCGACTACGTGGAAGCCCTGCTGGGGGTGAGGCCCCGGCCCGGGGGCCGGCACAACCGCATGGGCACCCACAACTGCCTGCTCAAGCTGGGCCCGCTGGTCTACCTGGAGGTGCTGGCGATGGACCCGGAGGCCGGGCCGCCGGAATTGCCCCGCTGGTTCCGCCTGGACCAGGACCGGGACGCCCCGCCCCGGCTGGCCGCATGGGTCGCCCGGACCACCGATGTCCGGACCGCCGCGGCGGCTTCCCCCGCCTACGGCCGGATCGAGCCCTTCGAGCGGGGCTCCCTGCGCTGGGACATCACCCTGCCCGAACGGGGCGGCTTGGTGTATGACGGGGTCGCGCCCCTGCTGATCCAGTGGCGGACCGAGCCGCACCCCGCCGCCGGCATGCCGGACGACCGCTGCGCCCTGGTCGGCCTGGAGGGCTGGCACCCCGAGGCCGCGGCGGTCTCGAAACTGCTGGAGGCCGTCGGCCTGAAGGAAGGGTTCCGGGTCCACCCGGGCCCCCGGCCCCGGCTGGTGGCCCGCATCCAGACCCCGGGCGGCCTGCGTTCCCTAGGAGAGACTGATGGATAAGGCCGTCTTCGTCGCCAACCTGGCGCAGGTCAAGAAGCGCAAGATCCTGCTGATCCGGGTGGCCCTGTCCTTCCTGTTCGTGCTCCTGGCCGGCTCCATGTGGATGGACAGGGCCCATCCCCACGACCGGGCCTGGTCCGCCATCAAGACCGTCGGCACGGTGGGCTTCGCGGCGGTGGTGTTCCTCTGCATCACGTCCGTCCAGCGCATGGCCCGGCGCCTGGGCCTGCACTGCCCCCACTGCGGGCGCAGCCTGTCCGGACCCCTCAGCCACAGGGTGGTGGCGGGAGGCACCTGCTACCACTGCGGGAACCAGGTGTTCTAGGAGCCTGTTCATGGAGGCGCCGCAGGAGCCCTGCGCCCTGAGCCTCGCGGTGCGGGCGTTCGTGGCGCCCCTGGAGCCCACGGGCAGCATCGACGCGCGCCTGGCCGCCCTGGCCGAGGAGGACCCGCTCTCCCTGGGGGCCCGGGCCCACGCCCGGGTCCAGAAGCGCTTGCTGGGGGAGGACCCGGAGGGGCGGAGCGAGGTGCCGGTGCGGGCCGAGCTGTCCCGCCCTGGCTTCACCTGCCTGGTGCGGGGCCGGATCGATCTGCTGCTGGGGACGGCCCCGCCGGTCGTGGAGGAGATCAAGACCGGACTCCGCCCGGCCGCCATCCTCCAGGCGGTGGGCGAGGACCCGGAGCACCCGTTCGTCCTCCAGGCCCTGATGTACGCCTGGATGCGCTGGCGGGAGACCGCCGTGGAGCCCCGCTGCCGGCTGCGGATCCTGTCCCTCCTGGACGATGCCGAGACCCTGGTGGAGCTGCCCTTCGACCCGGACCGGTTCGGGGCGTGGGTGGAGGCGCGCCTCCAGGCCCACCACGAAGCCTTCCTGCGGGCCCGGGCCCGGACCGAGGAGCGGCGCCGCCTGGGCGCCGCCCTGGCCTTCCCGTTCGCCGACCCGCGTCCGGGCCAGCTGGAACTGGCCGCCCGGGCCGGGCAGGCCCTGGAGGCCCGGCAGGGGCTCCTGCTCCAGGCCCCCACCGGGCTGGGCAAGACCGCAGCCATCCTCTACCCGGCCCTGGCCCGGGCCCTGGACCAGGACCTGCAGGTGTTCTACTGCACCCCCCGCAACAGCCAGCACGAGGTGGCCGAGGATTGCGTCCGGCGGATCCGCGCCCAGGGCCACCCGGTGCGCTCGGTGACCATCCGGGCCAAGGAGAAGGTCTGTCCCCAGCCGGAGGTGGACTGCCGGCCCGAGGTCTGCCCCAGGGCCAGCCTCTACTACGACCGCCTCAAGGCCTGCGGCGCCCTGGACGCCCTGGCCGGACTGGGCTGCGCCGACACCGCGGCCGTGGCCCGGGAGGCCGACCGGCACCTGCTGTGCCCGTTCGAGCTGGCCCTGGACGCCGCGGTGCGGGCGGACGTGGTGATCGGCGACTACAACTACGTGTTCTCGCCCAACGCGACCCTGGCGCGGTTCTTCGGCGCGCCGGAGGACGCCCGCCGGCGGATCGTGCTGGTGGACGAGGCCCACAACCTGCCGGCCCGGGCGGCGGAATGGTTCTCCCCGGCCCTGGACCTGGACGCGCTGGAGGAGCTGGGCCGGCGCCGCCAGCGTCCCCCCAACCCCGGGCTGCGCCGGCGCTTCACCGCCCAGGTCCGGCGCTGCCGCGACCTGCTGCGGGCCCAGGAAGGCGCCCACCGGGTCCTGTCCCTGGACCCCCAGCCGTTCTTCGGGGAGGAGCGGCGCATCGGCCAGCTGCTGGCCTGGGCCGCCGGGAAAGGGCAGGAACTGGGCCCGGCCCACCCGCTCACCGAGCTGTTCCACGCCTGGAGCGCCTTCTGCGCCGTGCTGAGGCTCCTGGGCGAGGAGCACACCGTCACCTGGGTCCCCCCCGGGCGCCTGCAGATCACCTGCGCCGACGCCTCGGCCCACCTGGCGGCCCGCATGGAGACGCTGGCCGGGGCGGTGCTGTTCTCGGCCACCCTCAAGCCGTTCCTCTACCACCAGCGCCTGCTGGGCCTGGAACCGCCCCGCAGCGCCGCCGCCGAGGTGCCGTCCCCGTTCCCGCCGGGCAACCGCAAGGTGCTGGTGGTGCCCCAGATCTCGACCCTGTACCGCACCCGGGACCGGGAGGCCCCCCGGATCGCCCAGTTCCTGCGCCGGGTGCTGCCGGGCCGGGTGGGCAACTACCTGGTGTTCTTCCCCAGCTTCGAGCTGCTGGACCAGGCCCGGGCCCACCTGGAGCTGCCCGGGTTCCGGGTCCTGGTCCAGCCCCGCCGGGCCTCCGCCGCCCAGATCGAGGCGCTGCTGGGCGCCCTGCGCGGGGAGCGGGGGATCGTGGTGCTGGCGGTGCAGGGCGGCTCCCTGGCCGAGGGGATCGACTGCCCTGGGGAGGCGCTCATCGGCTGCGTGGTGGCGGGCCCCGCCCTGCCCCCCTTCGACCTGGAGCGGGAGCAGGTGCGGCGCTATTTCGACCGGAAGTACGGATGCGGCGAGGCCTACGCCTACATCTACCCGGCCGCGGCCCGGGCCTTCCAGGCGGCGGGACGGGTGATCCGGACCCCCGAAGACCGGGGGCTGCTGATGTTCCTGGACCGGCGGTTCCTGGGGGAGGACTACGCCTCCTGCTTCCCGGCCGGCTGGTTCCGGGAGTCGCCCAGGGAACTGGTCTCGGCTTCCATCCTGGCCGACGTGCGGGCCTTCTGGGGTTCGGAATAAGCTCCAGCATGCCGTATACTTGAAAACTTCAATAGCGTCGTCCCGCCATTCCCCAGAGCCGGGCACCAAGCCGCAAGCCATGACCACAGCCCAGCCCGCCAGGAGGATCGCCCCCGTCCGGACCGCCGCCACAGCCCGGCTGGCGGCGTCCCCGGCCAAGGTCGCCCTGCGGCTGAAGTGGCACCACCAGTTCCAGTTCGCAGGCTGCTATGCGGCCCAGCTCCAGGGCCACTACCGGCGGGAGGGGCTCGACGCCACCCTGCTGCCGGCGGTCCTGGCCGCGGGGCTGCTGGTGTTCCTGTGGATCACCCAGTTGCGCCGCACGGTGGACGCGCGCACCCGGGCCCTGCGGGAGAGCGAAGCCCGCTACCGCTCCATCCTGAACGCCTCCCCGGACGACATCACCATCGCCGACCTGGAGGGCCGGATCCTGATGGTCTCGCCCATGGCCGCCACCCTGTGGCGGGAACCCGAAGGGGACCTGATGGGGCGGCCGGTGCTGGAGTTCGTGGTGCCCGAGGAGCGGGAGCGCGCCCAGGAGCACTTCGCCCGCATGGTGCGGGGCGACGGCCCGGGGCCCGGGGAATACCACGGCCTGCGGCGGGATGGCGGCGTCTTCGAGGTGGAGGCCAACGGCGAGGCCATCCGCGACGCCCAGGGCCGGCCCGCCAGCGTGGTGCTGGTGGTGCGGGACATCACCGAGCGCCGGCGGCTGGAGCAGGAACGGCGCCAGCTCCAGGCCCGCCTGAACCAGGCGCAGAAGCTGGAGAGCCTGGGCAGCCTGGCCGGCGGGGTGGCCCACGACATGAACAACGTCCTGGCCGCCATCCTGGGCATGGTCTCCCTGCACCGGGAGCAGGCGCCGCCCGGTTCGCCCCTGGCCCAGGGCCTGGAGACCATCACCCGGGCCGCGGAGCGCGGCGGCAAGATGGTGAAGAGCCTGCTGCGGCTGGCCCGGCAGAATCCCGCCGAGGAGCGGGAGCTGGACCTCAACGCCAAGGAGGTGGGCAAGAGCACCGGCCTGGGCCTGTCCATGGTCTACAGCACCGTCAAGGCGCACCGGGGGCAACTGGACATCCAGAGCGAACCGGGGAAGGGAACCCTGGTGACCCTGGCCTTCCCGGCGTGCACGGCCGGCGCCCAGGTCCAGGCCGCCGGGACCCCGGACCGGCCCGGGCCCGAAGCGGAGCCCCTGGCGGTGCTGCTGGTGGACGACGACGACCTGGTCCAGGACTCGGTCCGGGCCATCCTGGAAGTGCTGGGGCACACCGTCGTCCTCGCCTCCAGCGGCGAGGAGGCCCTGACGAAGGTGGAGGCCTTCCGTCCGGACGTGGTGATCCTGGACGTGAACATGCCCGGGCTGGGCGGGAGCGGGACCCTGCCCCGCCTGCGGGCCCTGCTGCCCGACGTCCCGGTCCTGCTGGTCACCGGCCGGGCCGACCAGGCCACCCACGACCTGGCGGCGCGCCACTCGGGCGTAACCCTGCTCGCCAAGCCGTTCGGCCTGCGGGACCTGCAGCAATACCTGGACGCCTGCGGACGCCGGGACCCGGCATAAGTTCCTTTGCATTCCGGGGGCGGTCCGGATAATGGAGGCCATGAAACGCCAGACCCTGTTCCTGGCCCCGGTCCTGCTGGTGGCCCTGGTGGTTTCCCTGGTCACCGGCTACCAGGCCCTCAGGCCCCTGCTCGCCCTGCGCCGGGCCGACGCCTGGCGCCCTGCCTCGGTGCTGGGCCTGACGCTGGACCTGCCCGCGGACCTGTCGGCGCCGACCTCCGAGGCCGGCGATCCGTGGACCGTCATGGCGTTCCGCACCGGCGTCCTGGGCAGCCTGCGGATCGGCCGGGAACAGCCCCGGGGCGACATCCGGCCGGCCCTCCAGGACTGGTTCGGCCTTCCGGGCCCCCTGGAGGGCCCGGTCACCTACCGGTTCCGGGGCCAGCCGGCCCAGGCCCGCCCGGTGACCGCCTTCGGTCCCGCCGGCCACTGGATCCACCGCCAGGGTCGCCAGCTGGCGGCGGTGTGCGTGTTCGACCTGGGCGGCTCGCGCTACTGGATCCAGTCCCAGACCAGCGGCGCTTCCCCCGCCACCCTGGCCTGCTTCCACCACCTGCTCCTGTCCCTGCGCGGCCCCGGCGGCGCCCCGGTGGCCCCGGCCCTGACCGGGGAGCTCAAGGCCGCCGAAGCCGGCCTGGCCCCGGGCCTGGTCCAGCCCCAGGCCTGGCTGGCCCTCATCCCGGTGGCGGTGGTGGCCCTGCTGATCCTGGTCGTGGTGTCCTACGTGAACCGGCTCTCGGGACGGCCCCCCAAGGTTCCGGCGGGGGTCGCCAGCCGCTACTCGGAAGTGAGCGTGGAGGTGCTGCTGGCGTCCCAGTTCCAGAGGAAGTTCTTCGACGCCGCCCTGGAGGTCCTCAAGGACCGGCTGGTGATCCACACCTTCGGCACCCCGTTCCTGGAAGTGACCCTGGCGGCCCTGCGCGGCCGGGTCACCGAGAAGACCGGCTGGTTCGGGCCGCCGTTCCTGGAGCTCAGGCCCGAAGGAGGGCTGGACTACCGCAAGTTGACGCGGGTGTACGTCGGGCTGACCAGCAAAACCTGGCTGCGGATCTACACCCGGGACCACAAGCGGCTGCGGGCGGCGCTGGGGGGGTGAGGGGAAAATTTGACACCGGTGGCTTTGCGGCGTAGGTTGAAGGCCATTCCAGAAAAATCTTGAATCACGACGCCCCGCTCAGGGCAGTCCACGCTTCGCAACCTGTTCATTGGCCTTCTCGCCACCGGGCGTCTGGAGCCTTTGCACTCCCTATCCACCGGCCCGGATCGAAACCATAGAGGTGAAAACCATGACCAAGAAAGCCATCCACGATGTCGCTGTTTTCGATGGCGTCGAGAAGCTGAAAGGGAAATGGTGCGTCGTGGTCGATGACGGGCGGATCGAAAAACTCATTCCGGCCGAACAGCAGGCGCTGATCCTCGGCGACGGGAACAACGGCCGCCTGGAGCTGGTCGATGGCTCAGGCTGCACCCTGCTTCCGGGCCTGATCGATCTCCACGTCCACCTGACCTGGAGTTCGGGCGTCGACCCGGTGACGACCCTGACGATCGAATCGCCGGAACTGACCCTTCTGCGCGCGGTGGGACACGCCTCGAGGTCGCTGAAGGCGGGCATCACCACCGTGCGGGACCTGGGATCGGTGGGCGACATGGCGATCCCCCTGGCCAAAGCCATCGAAAGCGGCTGGGTCGACGGACCGCGGGTGGTCGCCTCGGGGCGCACCATCATCATGACCGGCGGCCATGACCCCTTCCACGGGCTCATGATCGACGGCCCCAACGAAGCCACCAAGGCGGTGCGGCACCAGGTCTACATCGGCGCCGAGGTCATCAAGATCTCGGAGACCGGGGGTGTCTATGGACGGCCTTCCGGCGAAGCCGTGGATGACGTGGAGCTGCTGCCCGAGGAGCTGGAAGCCATCACCAGACAGGCGCACCACATGGGACGGAAAGTGACGGCCCACTGCATCGGTGAACAGGGGATCGACAACTGCATCGCCCATCACGTCGACTGCATCGAACACGGCCACTACCTGACCCGTGACCAGGCCAAGCGCATGGCCGCCCAGGGCATGGCGCTGGTGCCGACCCTCTTTGTCTACAAGACGCTGGCCGAAGTGGAAAATGTGCCGGAGTACACCAAGATCAAGGCGAAGAAAGTGACCGAGCGCCACCACCAGGCGATCCAGCATGCCCTGGAAGCGGGCGTGCTCATCGGCGCCGGATCGGATGCCGGGTCCCCCCAGACCGACCATCCTTCGCTCATGGGGGAAATCCGCTGCCTGGCCCAGTACGGCCTCGCCGCGCCCGGAGCCCTGACTGCAGCCACCTTCTCGGCCGCCAAGATCCTGGGACTCGACCGTCAGATCGGGAGAGTCGCCCCGGGTTACCGAGCGGACCTGATCCTGGTCGACGGCGACCCGACCGCTGACATCGAGCGGTTGACCTCGATCAGGCAGGTATGGAAAGACGGGGTCCTGAAATAGGCTGGCCTCCGGGAGGAAGGGGGGCAGAAAAGACGCGACGGCCAGGCAGCGCCCTCAGCCTTCGAACACCACCCTCCCCCCACAGAGGGTCAGCGTCACCTTGGCGTCCTGGATCTGTTCCGGCGGAATCCCGAACAGGTCCCGGTCCAGCACCACGAAATCCGCCAGCTTGCCGGGGGTGATGGAGCCCTTCTCGGCCTCGGCGAACTCCGCGTAGGCCCCGCCCAGGGTGGTGGCGTGCAGGGCGGCCATGAGGGGGACCTTCTGTCCGGGCACCCACCCTTCCGGATGCTTGCCGTCCAGGGTCCGGCGCGTCACCGCGGCGTGGATGGCCATGATCGGGTCCATGGGGTACATGGGCCAGTCGGAGCCGAAGGCCATGGGCACCCCCGCATCCAGGAGGGACCGGTACGGGAACGACCAGAGGGTCCGCTCGGGCCCGACCCGGCGCTCGGCCCATTGGCCGTCGTCGATGGCGTGGTACGGCTGCACCGAGGCGATCACGCGCTGGCGGGCCAGGCGAGGCAGGTCCACCGGGCGCAGGTGCTGGACGTGCTCGATCCGGAACCGGCAGTCCCGGTCTGGGCCGGCCGCGGCCACCTCCTGGAAGATGTCCAGGATCTCGGCGATGGCCCGGTCGCCGATGGCGTGCACGGCCACCTGGAGCCCGCCGGCGTGGGCCGACCGGACCCGCTCCCGCATGATGCCCTCGGGCAGCATGTGGTGGTGGTAGGCGCCCCGCTTCTCCGGCTCATCGCTGTACGGGTCGAAGAACAGCGCCATGCCGGAGCCCAGGGCGCCGTCGGCGAACCCCTTGAGCCCGGCCAGGCGCAGCCGGGTGGAGCCGAACCCGGAGCGCAGGTGGACTTTGCGCACGTCCTCCACCGCGGTGATGGGCAGGTACAGGGCGATCCGGGCGGTGAGGCGGTCCTCCCGCAGCAGGTCCTGGTAGGTCTCCAGGCCCACGTCGCCGGAGACGTCGTGGACGGTGGTCACGCCCTTCAGGGCGGCGGCCGCCAGGGCCGCCTCGGCCTCGCGCCGCAGCTGGGCCGGACCGGGCGGAGGGATCGCCGCCTGCACCAGGGCCGCGGCCCGGTCCACCAGGAGGCCGGTGGGCTCGCCCGTGGCCGGGTCCCGCCCGATCTCGCCTCCGGGGGGATTGGGGGTGTTCCGGTCGATCCCGGCCAGGCGCAGGGCCAGGCTGTTGCAGACGATCATGTGGTTGTCCAGGATGCTGGAGCAGACCGGGTGCTCCTGGGTGACCGGGTCGAGCCATTCCCGGCGAGGCCGCTCGACGCCGGGATAGCGCTGGAGGTCCCAGGTCCCCTGGGTGATGATCCACTCCCCCCTGGGGGTCTCCCGGGCCCGGGCGGCGATCCGGGCCACGAACTCGTCCCGGGAGGCGGCGTCGCGCACCTTCAGGCTGAGCAGGGAACGCCCGCCCTGGATGAAGTGGACGTGGCAGTCGAAGAACCCGGGCAGGACCAGGCGGCCCCCCAGGTCCAGGGTCCGGGTGCCGGGCCCCCTCCAGGCCGCCACTTCCGCCTCCTGGCCCACGGCCACGATGCGCTCGCCCACCACCGCCGCAGCCTCGGCCCACGGCCGCGCGGCATCGAGGGTGCAGATCTTGCAGCGGGTGAGGATCAGGTCGGCGGGCATGGGGGTTCCTTTCGGGCTGGGCCCCCCGGAAACGGGGGGCGGAATGGATGGCGGGGGATGGGGGCGGGTGCCCCGGGCCGGGGAACCGGTCAGGCCTGGAAGACCACGGCGCCGCCGCAGATGGTCGCGGCCACCCGGGCTTCCCGGATCTCCGGGGGCGGGAGTTCGAACAGGTTCCGGTCCAGGACCACCAGGTCGGCCAGCTTGCCTGGGGTGATGGAGCCCTTGTCGCCCTCGGCCGACTCCGCGTAGGCTCCGCCCAGGGTGTAGGCCCGGATGGCGGCTTCCAGGGAGATCTTCTGGTCCGGGATCCAGCCGCCCGGGCATTGGCCGTCGGAGGTCCGGCGAGTGACGGCGGCGTGGATCCCCAGGATCGGGTCCAGGGGGTACCCGGGCCAGTCGGAGCCGAAGGCCATGGGCACTCCGGCGTGCAGGAACGAGCGGAAGGCGTACGCCCCAGCGAGGCGCCGGGGCCCCACCCGGGCCCCGGCCCAGCAGCCATCGTCCAGGACGCTGACCGGCTGCACCGAGGCGATCAGGCCCAGCCGGGCCATCCGGGCGAAATCCTCCGGCCGCAGGTGCTGGGCGTGCTCGATGCGCCAGCGCCGGTCCCGGGGACCGTGGGCCGCCGCGACTTCGCCGGCCAGGTCCAGGACGGTGGCCACGGCCCGGTCGCCCACCGCGTGCAGGGCCACCTGGAGGCCCAGAGCGTCCGCCCTGCGCAGGCGGGCGGCCATGGCGCCCTCGGGGAACATCTGCTCCCGGAACCCGCCCCGGGTGTCCGGGTCGTCGTCGTACGGCTCGAAGAAATGCGCGGTCCGGGCACCCAGGGCCCCGTCGATGAAGCCCTTGAGCCCGGCGAAACGGAGCCGGGCGGATCCGGCGCCGGGCTCCGGGAGCGGGCCGGCGCCGTCCACGTCCGGGATGGGCAGGAAGTAGGCGATCCGCGCGGTGAGGCGCCCTTCCCGTTCCAGGTCCCGGTAGGCCTCCAGGCCCAGGTGCCCGGAGACGTCGTGGAGGGTGGTGACGCCGTGGGCCGCGGCGGCCGCCAGGGCGGCCTCGGCGGCGGCCCGCGGCGCGGAGGGCCCGTCCATGCGGCCGTCCAGCAGGAACCGGCCGCCCTGGATGATCTGGGCGTGGCTGTCGATGAAGCCGGGCAGCACCAGCCGGCCTTCCAGGTCCAGGGTCCGGGTCCCGGGCCCGGTCCAGGGCTCCAGGTCCCGGACCGGGGCCAGGGCGGCGATGCGTCCGCCCTGGACGGCCACCGCCTCGGCCCAGGGGCAGGCGGGGTCGAGGGTGCAGATCCTGCCCCGGGTCAGGACCAGGTCGGCGGGCATGGCTCCCCTCCTACTCGGTGACGAACTTGGTCACGTAGACGAACTTGCCGTCCTTCACCTGCTGGATGATGGCCGGCTTGTTGAGCGGGTTGTGGGTGGCGGGGTCGAAGGTGAACTTGCCGGTGAGGGTCTGCAGGCCCTTGGTCTGCTCGATCTGGGCGATGAGCTTGGCCGGGTCAGTGCCGCCGGTCTTGGTGATGGCGTCCAGGATCACGTCCAGGGCGTCGATGGCCATCACTGGGTTGGGCAGGACCGGGTCGCAGTTGTACTTGGCCCGGTAGTCCTGGATGAACCCCTTGATGTCCGGATCCTCGAGGCTGGTGAGGCTGACGAAATAGGATCCGTTCACCGCCGGGCCGCCCAGGGTGACCAGGTCGGGGCTGCCCCAGCCGTCGCCGCCCATGGCCGTGAACTTGAGGCCCAGGTCGTTGGCCTGCTTCATGATCAGGGCGCCCTCCTTCTGCATGGTGGGAGCGAACAGCAGGTCGGGCTTGGCGACCTTGAGCTTGCCCAGGATGGCGCGGAAGTCCAGCTCGCCCGAGCGGAAGGCCTCGTTGGCCACCACCTGGCCGCCCTGCTTCTTGAACTCATCGGCGAAGTACTTTCCCAGCCAGGAGGAATAGTCGGAGCCCACGTCGTAGATGATGGCGGCGGTCCTGGCCTTCAGGGTCCTGGCGGCGAACTGGGCCGCCACCGTGCCCTGGAAAGGATCGATGAAGCAGGTCCGGAAGGCGGTCCGGCGCACCTTGCCGGTCTTGTCGTCCACGGTGACCTTGGGATTGGTGGCGGTGGTGGCCAGGAACGGCACTCCGGCCGGCTCGGTCACCGCGGTCATGGCGATGGCCACGCCGCTCTGCCCGGGGCCGATGATGGCGCAGACGCCGTCGCTCACCAGGCGCTTGGCCACGTTGACCGCCTCGGTCGGGTTGGCGCGGGTGTCGTACGAGATCAGCTCGATCTTCTTGCCCAGGACGCCGCCCTTTTCGTTGATCTTGGCGATCTCCATGTCCAGGGCGTTCTTCTCCGGCTGGTCCCAGGTCGAGGTGTCGCCGGTTAGTCCGGCTGCTTGGCCGATCCGGATGGTGTCGTTCTTCTTGCCGCAGCCGGTGATGAACCCGCCCAGGGCGACCGACACCGTAAACACGGCCGTGAATTTCGAATTCATGCAACACCTCCAAGAAAGGGTTGGGAGCGCTGGACTTCCAGCGTCGGATGGAGCCGAAGATGGGGAATCCGACCACCGCCCAGGGCGGCGGGTCGGCATGAGGTGTCCATAGGCCATCCAGTGCGCGGGGTCAGGGCACCAGGGAACGAGCTTTCGGGGTGATGTTTCAATTGTATTGAAAATGGGAGCCCTTGTTGCGGTCAAGTTGAAGCAACGACCATCCGTCGGCTCCGGGGGGTGAATTCCGGCGTCGCATGACAAGGGTTACCGGCCGGATCGATGCCATGGACGAGGCTGGACGCATCTTTTTTTGCCAACCAAAATTCAGCAAATACGCCCATCGTGCGAGCGATTCGGGGTAATATGGTTGATCGCCGTGTCATCAGGAACGGATGGGCGGAGACCCATGATTCATCCGGGAACCAAGAACCACAAAGGTGCCCTGCCGTCGCCCGTGGCCGGAATGTCCATGAGCGACTGGCTCAGCCAAGCCCGGTCGGTCGAGCACCAGCTGGAAAGCGTCCTGCAACGGGGCAACCTGACGCACCCACAACGGGCCATGATCGGCGAACTGCTGTTGAAGGTCCGGTCCTACCTGTCCCAGCAACTGGACCGGCTCAACGCGCCTGAGGTCCAGGACGCACCCAAGTCCTGAAAGCCCGCGTCCGGTCAGGAACGGCCCAGAAAATCCACAGCGACCTGGGCCTCGGTGACCCCCTTCAGGATCCGCTTCATCTCGCCTGGCACTGCGTCCTGCACCTTCGGGCTGAACGTGCGCATGGTGCCGTTCGCCTCCACCGAATCGGGGATGACGTTGCCCGCCTCGCCCCCGCGCACCGAGCCGATGGTGAGGACCACCGGCTCCAGGGAATCGATGCGCCGGCTGACGATGGTCTGGAAGAAGGTGATCGTCGAGGCACTGGGAGGTCAGATCAGGCGCCACCCTTCGAGCACCAGCCGCTTGAACCCGAGAAACACGCTGACGGTGAGGGTCAAGCGCAGGTCGTCGGGGAACCCCATCGGCACCCACACCGACTGGCCGTCGATGCTTCTCTCCTCATAGCGCGAGTGCTCGCGAGGCCTGCCGAAGCGCACCATGGGACATTCCTGGATTTGGAGGCAGCAACCGGTCACCCTCCTGGGAAGCTCCAGGAAGATGGGCTCGTTCCGCTTGCGCAGGATCTCGATGGCCTTCGGTGTGATCTCCAGCATCCTCCGCCTCCCTCGTCCGCTAGAACCGCCGCACCACGCCCACGAACGCGGCCATGCCCAAGGCGAACAGCAACACCAGGGCATATATGCACATGATCACCAGGGTGATGATGCCCAGATACCTCCAGAAGGATTTCTGCGCGTCCAGCGCCTTTTTGAGATCTGCCGGCGCCTGGCTCTCCAGGAGGACGCCGATCCTGGTGGCGTAGCGGTTCAGGTAGACCACCAGCGGAACCTGGAAACCCCCGATCAGGAGGTAGAAGAGCGGCAGCACCACACGCATCCGGGGGGGCATCCCCCTGAAGGGGCCCCGGCTCAAGACGGATAGCAGGATGGAAACCAGGAACATCAATGCGATGCCGACCATGCCGAGGACCCCCAGGAAGCGGGCCCAGGGCTTGGTGGCGCGCAGCGCTTCCAGCGCCCCGGCGATGGCCGCCCGGGCTTCGAGGGTCGTGGGTTCGGGACTCGAGAGGACGGCTGCCCTTGGCGGTTTGAAGGGGTTGTGGCCCTCCGGGCCCGGCGCCGGAGGCGCGGTCGGCTCAGGGCGAGGCGGCAGCAGTTCGGGGACCTGGCCCGCCTTGGTCCAACCCGTCATGCCGGGGCGCCAGACCAGATCCTCCCAGCGCAACTGGCCCGTGCCTATCAGCTGCTTCAATGCCTCCTCCGTCACCGGACCCTGCGGTGCCCCATTCTGGATATAGCGCCAGGATTCACTCATATGTTCTCCAGGGGTTATTGGCATGGTACTCCAAGCGGCAGGTTCATCCGCAGGGACAACGTGCTTAAGGCAAGGTGTTCCCAAGGCGCACGGAGCCCGCTGGACGCCCCCGTGATGCATCCCCCGGCCCCGGCCCAGGGGATGGACTGATGCCGAACCAGTTCACCCAGTTGGAAGATGGCAGAAAGACCCGTTGGCTTGGTCTGTCCGGGGGGGCGATGAGATTCAAAGGTCGTGGCACGCTTGGGGTCCTTGCCGCATGTGCCTTGATGACCCTTCTTGCCTGGGGCCTGCCGCCGGGATTGTTCGCCTCGGATCCATCCCTGCCCATCACCGGCAGGAATGAGCCGGCCCTCCAGTCCATCGACGACCTGATGGCGTCCTTCCTCAAGCAGAACCATGTCCCGGGAGCTGCCGTCGCCATCACCCGGCAGGGCAGGCTGGTCTATGCCAAAGGCTTCGGCTGGGCGGACGTGGACGAGAAGCGTCCCATGAAGCCCGATTCCCTGTTCCGGATCGCGAGCGTATCCAAATCGATCACCGCCGCCGCCATCCTGAGGCTCGCCGAGTCGCGCGCGATCAGCGTCGACGATCATGCCTTCCCCTATCTTGGAATCACCCCGTTCCTGCTCCCGGGGAAGGCCGTCGACCCGCGCCTGGACCAGATCACGATCTGGCACCTGCTGCACCACAGTGGCGGATTCGACCGGGAGCAGTCGTTCGATCCCGCCTTGGGCACCCTGGAGATCGCACGCAGCCTCAAGACCCCCCCTCCTGCGAATCCAAGGCAGATCATCCAGTACATGGCGGGAAGGCCCCTGGAATTCGACCCCGGAACCCAGACGACCTATTCCAACTTCGGGTATCTGGTGCTGGGCCGCATCATCGAGAAAGCCAGCGGCAGGTCCTACGAGGATTACGTGAAGGCCGAGATCCTGGAACCGCTGGGGATTACCGACAACTGGCCGTGCTCATCGACCCTTTGATCGACCGCGCCATCGGCTCCATCGAGGCATGGCCGGGCTATGACCTGTATGGGGAGTTCAGTGGGCAGGCAGATTAAGGTCCAACGCCGTTGCACGGGAGATGGGAGGGGGGCAGTCAAGGAACATCAATTGGAGATCGAGGATCGAGGGTACGACGATGTGGAGGGGAACGTCTGCCTCCTATGCCCTGGAGACGGACCTGTGGCTGAATGGTAGGCCCCAGGGCCATTGGGGCGGAACGGTTGACCAATGGTCCGGCGATTTTTGCCAAGGTCGCCTCCGTCCTGGCAGACTTGGGGGTTCTTTGGGGATCGGGATGGAAGCCACACACGGCCTAGTCGAGCGCATCACCAAGACCATCCTGTTCCTTCGTGGGGAGAAGGTCCTCCTGGATGAGGACCTAGCCATACTGTACGGAGTGGAGACCAAGCTGTTGGTCCGGGCGGTGAAGCGGAACCTGGACCGGTTCCCGGACGACTTCATGTTCCAGCTCACCGGGGAGGAGTGGAACGGCTTGAGGTGCCAATTTGGCACCTCAAGATCCTGGGGCGGCCGCCGGTATGCTCCCTATGCCTTCACGGAGCAAGGAGTGGCCATGCTCTCCTCCGTCCTCCACAGCGAGCGAGCAGTGAAGGTGAATATAGAGATCATGCGGGCGTTCGTCCGGCTCCGGGAGATCCTCTCCTCCCATGCGGAGCTGGCCCGGCAGTTGGAGTCCCTGGAACGGAAGTATGACACCCAATTCATGGCGGTCTTCGAGGCCATCCGCCAGCTCATGGTGCCGCCGGCCAGGGACAAGAAGCCCATCGGGTTCGGCCAGGGCGGTGAAGATCCCGAACACCAGCTTGCCCGCCGGCGTGGTGGCGTCGATCGAGGCCCCTTGCCCGGTCAGCACCTTGAAGCCCACCCCGCGCTGGGCGAGGTCATGGACCGTGTTGACCAGGTGGCGCAGATCCCGCCCCAGGCGATCCAGTTTCCAGACCACCAAGGTGTCCCCCGGACGCAGGGCCTTCAGCACCGCCAGCAGCCCGGGCTGGTCATCCAGCCGGCCCGAGGCGCGGTCCTCGTACAGGTGGGCCGGTTCCACCCCCGCGGCCAGGAGGGCGTCCCGCTGCAGGTCCACCACCTGGGATCCGTCCGCCTTGGAAACGCGCATGTAGCCGAGCAGCATGGTTGTCCTCTAAACGTTGGATTGAGCGACCTGGAGGTTGGTAGACTGGGCAAATTGGTATTTGCCCTTTTGGGGTACTTACCCTATTCTGGGACCAGGAGCATTCTCATGGACGCCTCCGCCGCGAAACCCCTTCCCCCTTCCCCCATCCTCATCACGCCGGACGCCCGCCGCCGGGTCACCTTCCCGTCCCTGCCCGGGATCGAGCCCAACCAGGCGCTCGAGATCATCCCTGAGCCGGATGGCAGCTATCGCCTGGTGCCGATCGTGACCATCCCCAGGAGCCAGTTGTGGGCCTGGACCCCCGAGGCGATGGCGAAGACGGCGCGCGCCCTCCAGGAACACCGGGATGGAAAGTCGGTGGCCGCGGGGGAATTCCTCTCCAGTCTTGACCCGGATTCCGACGCCTGATGGAGTTGGACATCAAGCCCTCGCTGCTCCTGGATGCGCTGGATCCGGTCATGCCCCCCGGGGTCCGGAAAGGGTTGGCCAAGCTGGTCAGGACGGCCCTGTCGCTGCCCGAACAGGAACTGCGGGCGCACAAGGGGATCCACCTCCATCGGATCCAGAACCAGTTCGACCCAGCGACTGGCCTCCAACTGGAGAGCATGGAGGTGACCGAGGGAGCCAGATTGAAGGCCATGGTGCAGGAAGGACGTCTGGTCCTGCTTTCATTGCACACCGACCATGACGAGACCTACCGGATGCGGTAGGCCCCGTTCTATTGGACTACCTTCCCTGGCCGTTCCTCCTACTTGGCGATCCCCTTGGCATAGCAAAGCCCGCCCGTGATCTCCAAGGTGGTGGCGTTGATCGCCTCGTTCTCCGCCACGTGCGCGATCAGCCCGGCGATCTCCTTGGGATCGATCAGCCGGCCCAGGTGCACGTCCTCCAGGATGATCTTGAGGGCGTCCTGGTTCATGCCGGTGAGCATGGGGGTGGCGGTGTACCCGGGGGCGATGGCCACGCAGCGGATGTTCTTGATGCCGCGCATCATGAACTCGCCGATGATGATCTTGGGCATCAGGGCGTCGGCGACCTTGGCCGAGGAGTAGTTGAGCTGGCCCACCTGGCCTTCCTTGTTCACCGAGGAGATGGGCACCAGGAGCCCTTCCCAGCCGCCGTTGACCATGGCCTCGGCGGCGTCGCGCAGGGTCAGGAAGGTGCCCGAGAGGTTGGTCTCGATCACCACCTGGAACTTGGCGAACTCCAGCTTCTTGGAGACCTTGCCGGTCTCCTTGTCCAGGCTCAGCATGGTGCCGTCGCGGATGATGCCGGCGCAGGTGACGCAGATGTTGAGCTTGCCGAAGGCCGCCAGGGTGCCCTGGATGAACCGGGCGGTGTCGGCTTCGCTGGTGACGTTGGCCTGGATGCCCACGGCCTCGCCGCCCTTTTCCTTGACGTCCTTCACCACCCGGTCGACGGCCTTCTGGTCCATGTCGACCACGGCCACCTTGGCGCCGAGCCCGGCGAAGTACTTGGCCACCGCCTCGCCGATGCCGCTGCCCCCGCCCGTGACCAGGACTACGCTTCCTTTGATTTGCATTGGATCAACCCTCCTTGTCGCTGCGTTGGTGGAATGGGGTCAGGCCCGGCCCGGGTGCTTGGGGCACGAGACGCTGTCCGTGGTCCAGTGGATGAAGTTGGGGTGGCCCACGTCCGGCCCGATGATCTTCAGGTCGCCGATGGTGTTGGGGTGGTTCACGTCCGGCCCCACCATCCTGACGCCCACCGGATAGATGGTCTTGACCAGGGCCAGGGCCCGGGACCAGGCTTCGGCTTCCGCCAGTCCCTGGAACACCCCGGTGGCCGCCACCGCGACGGCGCCGCCGGGGAGGCGGCGCAGGATGTCCCAGCCCGCCCCGCCGCGCTCAACGGTGAACTCCATGTCGTTGTATTTGATGGTGTCCATGTTCGGCCTTTCTTCTGATGCGCCGGAACTAGCGCTCGAGAGCATAAGTTGCCGTAGGGGCGGAGCCCCGACGCCAACTAAAGTTTCCTCAGGACGGTGATGCAGTTGGAGACCGCGGACCCGCCCACGTTGAAGGTCACGCCGATGTCGGCCTTGCGGGCCTTCACCCCGATGGGTTCACCGATGATCTGCTTGTAGATGAGCGCGTGCATGGAGACCCCGGTGGCGCCCACCGGGTGGCCCTTGGCCTTGAGTCCGCCCGAGAGGTTGACGGCGACCTTGTCGTCCCGGGTGAACCGCCCGTTCAGGTAGTCGTAGCCGGCCCGTCCGTCGTCGGACAGTCCCAGTGCCTCGGTGGACATGATCTGGTTGATGGTGAAGCAGTCGTGCACCTCCACCAGGTCGATCTGGGAGGCGGTGATGCCGGCCTCGGCGAAGGCCTTGGCGGCGGCGGCCTTCCCGGCCATCAAATCCCACATGTTGGGCCGGACGTTCTCGGGCAGACGCTCCTCGCAGTGGCCGATCCCGGCGATCTCCACCGCGCGCTTGCGGTCCGGCACCTTGGCGGTGGCCGAGACCACCACCGCGGCGGCGCCGTCGGTGACCAGGGAGCAGTCGTGGAGGCGCAGCGGCGGGGCGATCATCATGTTCTTGCACTTGCCCTTGGCGTCCAGCTCGTTGAGCTTCATGATTTCTTCCACCGTGGCCGGGCCGTTCTTCACGTGGGCCAGGGGGTTCTCGGCGCCGTTCTGGTAGCAGAGGGCGGCCACGGTCCACAGCATGCGCTCGAACTCCTCGTTCGGGATCTTGTAGTGGGCCTGGTAGCCCTTGGCGTACTCGGCGAACAGCATGGGGAACGACATGCCCTTGGAGCCCTCGGTGGGCCAGTGGGAGGAGCAGGCCAGCACATGGGTCATCTGGGGGGTGGGCAGGAGGTTCATCTTCTCCACGCCGATGGCCAGCACGTTGCGGTGGCGGCCGGCCTCCACCGAGTAGACGGACTCGTACAGGGCCACCGAGCCCGAGGCGCAGGCGCACTCGCACCGGGTCATGGGCTTGAAGCGCAGGTCCGGGTGGATCTCGGCGGCGATGGGGGCCACGTGCTCCTGGTTGACGAAGGAACCCGGCGAGCAGGAACCCACGTAGACCGCGTCGATGTCCTTGGCTTCCAGGCCGGCGTCGGCGATGGCGCCGCGCCCGGCCTCGATCAGCAGGTCGTAGTAGGTGCGCAGGTCGGTGACCAGGCCGGTGACCTTGTCCTTCTTGACAAAGGCGCCGAATTCCGTGTTGTAGGCGCCGATGATGCTGGCTTTGCTCATAGGGGATCTCCTTTCAGCTCGTGAGCAGGGAGGCCGGGCGGGGCGTCCGCGGCCCCGGGGGGACCGGAGCGCGCGGAGCCTGCCGGTGATGCGTATCCTAGCAGCCGTTGCGGATTCATCCGCTACGGCTGCTTGTGCCCGGCACGGGCGATTACCGCTGGAAAGATCCAACGGTGCTAGCCGATGGCTGCCTTGTTGGTCTCCTTGGCGAAGGCGATGGAGACCGCGGTGATCACCACCAGGAGGATCATGTACCAGGCCACGTAGACGGGATCGCCCTTGCCGTAGGCCAGCAGGCCGGTGGCGATGAGCGGGGAGAGGCCGCCGGCGAAGATGGAGGCCAGCTGGTAGCCCAGGGAGGCGCCGCTGTAGCGGACCCTGGCCGAGAACATCTCGGCGAGGAAGCTGGCCTGGGGACCATACATGGCGGCGTGGCCCAGGACCACCGGGATCACGACGGCCAGCATGACGATGCCGGGAATCCTGGTGTCCAGCATCCAGAAGAAGGGGAAGGCCAGGATGCCGCAGGCCAGGGCGCCCCCCATGTAGATCGGGCGGCGGCCGAAGCGGTCGGACATGGCGCCCCACATCGGGCCGGCGAAGGTCGCGATGAAGGAGGCGACCAGCAGGCCGTTGAGGCCGACGGTGCGGTCCATCTTCAGGTGGGTGGCGATGTAGGTCAGGGAGAACACGGTGAACACGTAGAACAGCCCGTTCTCGGCAAAGCGCGCGCCCATGGCGATGAGGATGTTGCCCGGGTGCTTGGCGATCGCCTCGAGGAGCGGCATCTTGGATTCCTGCTTCTGCTCCTTCACCTTCTCGAAGACCGGCGACTCGGCCACCTTCATCCGGATCCAGACGCCCACCACCACCAGGATGAAGCTGAGCAGGAAGGGCACCCGCCAGCCCCAGGTGAGGAACGCGGAGTCGGGCATCTTGGAGACCGCGCGGAACACCAGGGTGGAGAGCAGCAGGCCGATGTAGGCGCCGATCTGCGGCCAGGAGCCGTAGAAGCCGCGCCGGTTGGCCGGGGCGTGCTCCACCGCCATCAGCACCGCGCCGCCCCACTCGCCGCCCAGGCCGATGCCCTGGGCCAGCCTCATGGCCACCAGCAGGGTCGGGGCCCAGAAGCCGATCTGGTTGTACGTGGGCAGCAGGCCGATGAGGGCGGTGGCCAGGCCCATGATGATGATGGTCAGGTAGAGCATCTTCTTGCGGCCGATGCGGTCGCCGTAGTGGCCGAACACGATGCCCCCCACCGGGCGGGCCAGGAACCCCACCGAGAAGGTGGCGAAGGCCAGCAGGGTGCCCACCAGGGGATCGAAGCTGGGGAAGAAGAGCTTGTTGAACACCAGCGCGGCGGCGGTGCC
Organism: Holophaga sp.; assembly: GCA_049508835.1. Classification (GTDB taxonomy): domain Bacteria; phylum Acidobacteriota; class Holophagae; order Holophagales; family Holophagaceae; genus Mesoterricola. Next base: position 45,421 of record JBELAL010000025.1, read on the forward strand.
GTAGAGGAAGTAGTCGTACCATTCGATCGAGGTGCCGATGAGGCTGGCCAAGGCCACCTTCACGATCTTGCTGTATTCCGGGGTTGGGACGCCGGGGGCCTGGGCCGCCTGGGGAGCGGCAACCTGTTCGGCTAGTGCCATGTGAACCTCCTGGTTAGAGTGCGTGAGGGTTGGAAGATGGATGGGAACGTCGGTGCGAAGGGAGGATCAGGCCTTGGGGAGCATGCCCAGGAGCCCCATGGGCTCCGGGCGGAAGATGCATTCGGGCATGAGCTTGAGGTCCGCGGCGATGGCCGGGGCGAACTCCATCTGCCCCAGCACGTCCCGGTCCAGGTTGATCCCCGGGGCGATCTCGATCAGCTCCAGCCCCTTGGCGGCGAGGCGGAACACGCAGCGCTCGGTGATGTACAGCACCCGCTGGCCGCGGCGGAAGGCCACCTCGCCGCTGAAGGTGCGGTGCTCCACCTCCTTGACGAACTTGCGGCTGGCCCCTTCCTTCAGGATCTTCAGGCGCCCGTCGGCCACCGCCACCTCCAGCCCGCCGGCGGTGAACGTGCCCACGAACACCACCTCCTTGGCCGACTGGGAGATGTTGATGAACCCCCCGGCCCCGGCCAGGCGGGGGCCGAACTTGCTGACGTTCAGGTTGCCGAGCCGGTCCGCCTGGGCCAGGCCCAGGAAGGCCAGGTCCAGGCCCCCGCCATCGTAGAAGTCGAACTGGCTGGGCTGGTCGATCACCGCCGAGGGGTTGGTGCTGGCCCCGAAGCTCAGTCCGGCGGAGGGGACGCCGCCGATGGCCCCCGGCTCGGTGGACAGGGTCATGAGTTCGGAGGCGCCTTCCTCCGCCACCACCGAGGCGATGCCCTCGGGCATGCCGATGCCCAGGTTCACCATGGAGTCCGGGTGCAGCTCCATGGCGGCGCGGCGGGCGATGATCTTGCGCTCGGTCATCTCCATGGGCCGGAGCGAGGACACCGGCACGCGCGTCTCGCCGCTGTAGGAGGGGTTGTACGCCTCGCCGAAAGTCTGCAGGTGGTACTCGGGGCGTTCCGCCAGCACGATGCGGTCCACCAGCACTCCGGGCACCTTCACGGCCCGGGGGCTGAGCGTGCCCCGCTCGACGATCCGCTCCACCTGTACGAGCACCTTGCCCCCGCTGTTGTGCACCGCCATGGCCACCGCCTGGCCTTCCAGGGTCAGGGCCTCCCGCTCCATGGACACGTTGCCGTCCGGGTCCGCCGAGGTGCCGCGCAGGAGCGCGGCGTGGATGGGCATGGCCGGGTAGAAGAGGTAGTCCTGCCCATGCAGGGTCAGGCGCTCCACCAGCTCCTCGGTGGTGCGCTGGTTGATCCTGCCCCCGCCGAACTCCGGGTCCACGAAGGTGCCCAGGCCGATCCGGGAGAGATGGCCGGGCTTGCCCGCGGCGATGTCCCGGAACAGGTGGGCGATGACCCCCTGGGGCAGGTTGTAGGCCTCGATCTTCTCGCCGATGGCCAGGGCCCCCAGCTTCTGGGTCAGGCCGAAGTGCCCGCCGATGACCCGCTTCAGCAGGCCCTCGTGGCCCAGGTGGTTCAGGCCCCGGTCCTGGCCGTCCCCCTGCCCCGCCGCGAAGATCAGGGTCAGGTTCCGGGGGCTCCCGGTCTCCATGAACCGGCGCTCCAGGGCCACCGCCAGGTTTTCGGCGAAACCGGTGCCCACGAACCCGCAGGTGGCCACGGTGTCGCCGTCCCGGATCAGGGCGACCGCCTCCGCGGCGCTGACGACCTTGTTCCGCCGGGACGGGAGTCCAGGCATGGGTCGGGAAGGAGGGGTGGGGCTGGACATGGCGACTCCTGGGCTTTGGCATCCAGGGGGCAACACCTATGCCAACCAGCCAACCGTTCGCAAGGTCCCTTTTTTTACGATTTGCAAATTCCTGACCGGGACCGAGTGTCTCCCGGCGGAGATGGCCGCTCTTGGGATCCTATCCCGCCTGCTCTCTTTTTTACCAAAGCCGGATCACCGGGGAAGGGAACGAGGGGTCTTGTCTCCATTCAGAGACTTGTCTCTATTCAGAGACGGCAATCCCAGGGCCCGCATCCGCTTGTAGATGGTGGCCCGGCCGATGCCCAGGCGGCGGGCCGCATCGGCCACCCTGCCGCGGGCGGCGGCCAGGGCCGCCTGCAGGATCCGCCGTTCCGCGTCGGCCATGGTTTCGGCGTAGGAGGTCCCCGGCGCGGGCGCCGGGCGGGCCGGTTCCCGCCCATCGGCGTGCTTCAGGAGGTTGGGGAAGTCGGCCGGTTCCAGCCGGTCCTCGTCGGAGTTCATCAACGCCCGTTCCAGGACGTTGCGCAGCTCCCGCACATTGCCGGGCCAGGTGTGCCGGCGCAGCAGGTCCATGGCTTCGGGGCTCAGTTCCCGGGTCCGGGTCCCGCCCGGGGGGGTGCACTTCTCCATCAGGAACTCGCACAGCAGTTCCAGATCGCCCGGGCGTTCCCGCAGGGGCGGCAGGGGGATGTTGAGCACATTCAGGCGGTAGAACAGGTCCTTGCGGAAGCGCCCTTCGTCGGCCATGGCCTCCAGGTCCCGGCTGGTGGCGGCCACGATGCGCACGTCCACCCGCACCACCCGGTTGGAGCCCAGGGGCTCGAACTCCTGCTCCTGGAGCACGCGCAGCAGCTTGGACTGGAGGGCCAGGGGCATGTCGCCGATCTCGTCCAGGAACAGCGTGCCCCCGTTGGCCAGTTCGAACTTGCCCGGGCGCGGCTTGCGGTCGGCGCCGGTGTACGCCCCCGGCGCCACCCCGAAGAACTCCGCCTCCAGGAGGGTCTCGGGGATGGCCGCCACGTTCACGGTCACGAACGGTCGCTCGGCCCGGGGCCCCCCGGCGTGGATGGCCTGGGCCAGGAGCTCCTTGCCGGTGCCGGTCTCCCCCTGGAGCAGCACCGGCGCGTTCAGCTGGGCGGCGCGCCGGGCCAGGCGCTTGGCTTCCATGACGGCCGGGCTGTTGCCGATGAAGGAGGAGATGGTGTACTTGGTGCGCCGGACCTCGGCCAGCTTCTTCCGGGCCCGGGCCAGCTCGGTCTGGAGCAGGGAGAACCGTTCGAACAGCGGCTGGAGGGACTCGTAGTGGCTGAACAGGGCGAACCCCACCGCGCCCGCCACCTCCCCGGCCTCGTCCCGCACTGGCATGCGCATGACCACGAAGGTCTGCCCGTTGGCCTCCAGGAGGTCCAGCAGGATCGGGTTGCCGGTCTCCACCACCCGGCGCATGAGGCTGTTGGGGATGATGTCCTCGATGGGCCCGCCGATGGCCTTGACCGGGTCCACGTTGAGCCGGGCCGCGTAGCGGTCGTTGATCCATACCACCCGCGCCTGCCGGTCCACGATCACCGTGCCCTCGCACAGCCCCTCGAAGCAGTCGAACATCGACTGCATGGCTTTCTGCTGGAGCAGGTTGGGGTCCTGCAGGGAGAGGAGCTTGGGGATCACGGGAGCCACTGAGGGAGGAGTGCTTTATTATGTCCTGAATTGGGCCACCTGCCGCCGGAGGCTGTCGGCGAGGCGGGTCAGCTCCGAGGCGGTGCGGGCCACTTCCTGGTTGGCCAGGGACATCTGGTCGACGGCGGCGGCCACCGCGGCGGCTTCCTGGGAGCCGGCGTCCACCTGTCGGGCCACGTCGGCCCCGGCCCGGGCCTGCTCCACGGTGGCGGCGGCGACCCCCCGGGTCTGCCCGGCGAACTCGTCCAGGCCGGTCCGGGCCTGGGTCAGGGCGCCCACCGCCATAAGGTCGTCCCGGTACATGGCCTCCGTGCGCGCCTGGGCGGCCCGCACGTCCAGGACCGCCAGGGCCAGCATGAACAGCAGGATGGCGGAGAAGGAACCCACCACCAGGAGGATCTTGCGCTTGACGGGGAGGTTCGCGAACCAGACGGTGGCCATGGGGGTCTCCGAAGGGATGGGGGGCCCCATGGGGGCAAGGGAGGTGGATCTTCACCCCACCATCACCACCACCAGCCGCTTCGGCCCATGCACCCCGTAAGCCAGCGTCTGCTCGATGTCCGCCGTCTTGCTGGGTCCGGAGATCACCAGCGCGTTGGGTGGAAGCCCGTTCATCCAACATGGGGCACTCCCTCGCGCCGGGCAAGCTCCTGCAGGGTCCTGGCGGCGGCCTGGGGCTTGGTGCGGAACCGGGTCCAGGGGCCCAGGGGCGGGAGCCCGGCGGGCACCAGGCGCCAGAACCGGGTGGCGAGCCAGGTTCCCAGGCGGTACGCGACCGGGCGGGACAGCACCCAGCCCCAGGCGGCCCAGGCGAGATCCTCCAGGCGGGAGCGGCCCGCCCCGGCCTCGGCCACGGTGGTGCCCGGCAGGCGGTGGCTGGACTCCCGGCGCAGGCGCACCAGCAGCCGCGGCAGGGGGATCTGCACCGGGCACACCTCGGCCCAGGCGCCGCACAGGCTGGAGGCGTGGGGCAGCTGGTGCCGGATTCCGACGCCCTCCACCTGGGGGGTGAGCACCGAGCCGATGGGGCCGGGGTAGACGGCCTGGTACGCATGGCCGCCGATGCGGGCGTACACCGGGCAGTGGTTCATGCAGGCCCCGCAGCGGATGCAGGCCAGGGTGGCGCGCAGCTCCTCGTCCTGGTAGATGCGGGAGCGGCCGTTGTCCAGGATCACCACGTGGATCTCCCGGGGCCCGGGCGATCTGGTCCTTGTTCTTGTGGATGGCGGGCATGATGATGTGGCTGGGCGTCTCGCCGTCCAGCTGGATGATGTACTCGTCCAGGTCGGACTCCAGGGCTTCGATGCCGTGCGCCTCGAGCCAGTGGTTCAGGCCCATCTCCTCCGACACCATGGACTTGCCCTTCACCAGGCGGTGCGCGCCCCGGGCCTGGAGCAGCTCCAGCAGTTCGGTCAGCCGGAGCAGGTTCTTGGCTCGGATGGCGGCGCCCAGGGCGCGCAGCCGGGTCCACTGGGCGGGGTCGGCGAACTGGGCGATGTGCTGGACTGCCGGGCCCCCGCCCTGCTTCTCCAGGGTACCGCCGAGGTTGAGCAGGCAGGTGGCGTAGAAGTACACTTCGCTCATCGCTGCTCCGGCACCGGATCGGGCGGGGAGCCATGTTGACAGGTTCAAGGAACCGGAAAAAGGAAATAATGCGTCCTTGGCTGAAGCAGGACGCCTTTTTCTCAGAACTGGAAGCCCGCCGAGACCAGCAGCGACTTGAGCTGGGTGTCCTGGTCCTGCTGGGACCTTGACCGGCCCAGGATCCGCTTCAGGTCGGTGGCGTACTCCACCTTGATCGGGATGCCGATCTTGAAGATCAGGCCCAGGCCGGGGGCGGTGCGGAACGGCGGATAGGCCGCCGGCGGCGTGCCGCCCGGAGGGGCCTGCTCGGCCAGCACGGCCGCGTCCGGCCGGCTGAGGCTGTAGTAGACCTGCCCGGAATCCACGAACACCTCGCCCCAGACCGACTTCCGGAGGATCGGGAAGCGGTATTCCAGGCTGAGCAGGACCAGGCCCTGGCCCCCCAGAGGAGTGGCGACCTTCACCTGGGTGACGCCGTCCGACTCATAAACAGGTTTCCCGGTCGGGTCGAACATGGGGACGTAGGCCTGGTTCCCCAGGGCGTCGGGCTCGGTGCCCCGGAAGCTGAACGGACCGCCGGCGAAGAACCGCTCCGCCAGGGGCAGGTTCTGGGCCGAGGCCGCGGTGGGTTTGGCGACGCCCAGGTGGACCCCGAACGCCAGCACCCCTGCCTTGGCCTTGCGTCCCACCGGCCAGGTCCACTGGTTCTTCACATCCAGCTTCACGAAGCTGCTGTTGGGGTCGGTGAGGAACACCTGGTTGGCGAATTCCATGCGCGCCACCGAGTAAATGCCGGTGGTCGGATCGAAGGAGTTGTCCCGGGTGTCCCGGGCTACCTGGATGAAGGGGGCGGAAATCGTGGCATGGCCGGGGTACTGGGCGATGGTCGCCAGGTCGGAGCTGTTGATCCCGAGCACCGACGCCTTGACATAGGTTTCCTCAAAGCGGTAGCCCAGCGCCAGGGACACCCGCGGGTTCAGGTTCCACTGCCAGGAGGCGGTGTAGCGGCGCCGGTGCACTTCGTACAGGTCCCGCAGCTCCTGGATGTAGGCCCCCTCGGTGCGGAACTGGAGCCGGTCCGGCAGCCACCCCTGCAACGCGGGCGGGGCGAACCAGGGGTCGGTGTAGGTGATCTTGTACTCGTCCACCGAGCGGTTGTAGGCGCCGGTGGGGAACCACCTGGCCAGGGTCGGGTTCTGGATGGTGCCGTTGCCGGCGCGGATGGAGTAGTCGATGGTGCGCCCCATGCCGCCCACGTTGACCTGCTGCAGCCCGGCGCCCACGTAGTAGCCCTGGCTCTTGTCGTAGCCGAAGGAGTTGGTGATCACGTAGGGGGGCCGCTCTTCCACGTTCAGCTGCAGGTCCCCCTCCTTCCAGGGCACCGGCGGGGACGGTGCGGACGGCGCCTCCCCTGATTCCGGCAAGGCCTGCTCACGGTCCGGCGCCAGGCTCTTGAGGTCCACCCGCTGGAAGGCGCCGATGTTGCCCAGGCGCGCCTGGGCCCGGGTCAGCCCATCGGTGTCCAGGGGCGCGCCCGGCTTCAGCCGGGTCTCCCGGAACACCGCTTCGGCCCGGGTCTTGTCGCTGCCGGTGACCACCAGGCGGCGGAACTTCTCCTGGGGCTGGGGCGGCACTTCGATCTTCACCCCGGTGCCGCCGGCGTCGTCCGGCACCACCGCCAGGCGCACCAACGGCCGCACCAGGCCCAGGGCCGGCAGGCGCTGCTGCCGGAGGATGTTGTAGACCCGGGCCAGGTCGGTCTTGAGCAGGGGAATGGGCCGGTCCAGGGTGAGGAGCAGGACCGTGGGGGCCGGCGTGGCGCCGGGCGCGGCCTCCGGCACGGACAGGGCGACCACGCCCCGCACCCCCGCCAGGGCCGGGCGGTCGCTGGCGTAGGTGCGGGCCTGGGCCGCGCCGGAGACCAGGACCGGGTTGTCGGCGAAGATGAGCGGCAGGCAGGCCCCCAGGCTCCAGAGATCCCCTTCGAGCCCCGGGGGAAGCTCCAGGCGCACCCACTGCAGCAGCCGCCGGGGGCCTTCCCGGATGCGCAGGACCAGGACGTTCCGGCCGCCCTCGCGCTCCACCTGGCGGCGCAGGGCGACGGCGGTGAAGCCCCGGGCTTCGTAGACGGCCTTCACCCGGTCCTCCACCGCGTCCAGCAGGTCCGGGGTCATCTTGGGATGGAACACCTTGCCGGTGGTGACGGCCGCCTTCAGGTCCGCCTCGCCCACCTCGACGTTGCCTTCGAAGCGGAGCTCGTCCAGCTTGGCCTGCTTGCCCTTCTGGACCACGTAGGTGACCGTCACCTCCTCCCAGGGGCTGCCGGCTTGGTTGGTCACTTTCCGCCGGTGGCTCACCTGCGCGTCCAGGTAGCCCTTGTTGCGCAGGGCGCGCACGATGGCGCGGTCGCCCTCATCCAGCAGCTCCGGGCTGTAGCGGTCGGCCCGGGCCAGGGGCACCAGGTCCTTCAGCGAACCGGGATTGTCGCCTTCGTAGTCCAGGTTCACCCGAGGGCCGGGGAGGGCCGTGACCCGCACGGTGCCCTGGCCGTCCCAGGACAGGTCCACCCGGGCTTCGTAGCGCTGCTGCTTCCGGAACCGGGCCCGCAGGCTGCGCAGGGCGGCCAGCTGGGTGGCCTGGGTCCAGAGGGTCTTCCCCGGCACCAGCCCGGCGGCGGACAGGATGTCCTGCTCGGAATAGGGCGCCGGGTTGGTCACCAGCTCCACCCGGCGCACCAGGGTCGGCGGCCCCTCGTCCACGGTGACCGCCAGGGTCCGGTCGGCGTCCGCCCGGGCCCAGGCCACTTGGGCCGACGGGTAGCCCGCCTCCACCAGATGCTCCCGCAGGTCCCGGGCCCAGGCGTCCAGGCGCTGGTCCCCGGGGCGCATGCCTTTGCGCAGGCCGCGGATGAGTTTCCAGACCGGCCCGCGCCGGGCGTCGCCCTTCCACTCCAGGCGCCGGAGGGCGGGCCAGGGATCCACTCGGATCCGGACCCGCACCCCGTCCGGGACGGGGACCAGCCCGCCCTCCACCGACCGGAACCGGTCCGTAAGCCGGATGGCGGCCAGGGCCTTCTGGAACGCCGGGCCGGAGCAGGGCGCGCCGACCTCCAGGGCCGCCGCCTCCAGGGCGAACTCGGCATCGTCCCCCCGGCCGCCCTGGAAGTCCACCCCCCGCAGGATCGGCGCCGGGGTCCCGGCGCCGGCCGGCTGCGCCAGGGACCCGGCCGGGGCCGCCGGCTGCTCCGCCCCGGCGCCCCGCGCGCCCTGCCACCCCAGGGTGGCCGCCAGGATCAGATGGGGCAGCGGAAGACGAGTCATCCCATGCCTTGGGGCCGGATCAGAACCCGGCGAGCGCTTCTTCTTCCGTGTCCTTGACCTCGAACACCGAATGCAGGCTGGTCATGGTGATGAGGTTGTAGATCCGGCTGTTCATTCCGCACACCCGCATCTCCCCACCCCGGTTCTTGATGGAGGTGTAGCACCCCACCAGCTCGCCCACCCCGGATGAATCCAGGTAGCTGACCTTGGAAAAGTTGATGACGATCTTGCGGAAGCCCTGGTCCAGCAGCCCGCGCACCGCCTCTCCCAGTTCCTGGTCGCCGTCGCCCAGGGTGATCTTTCCCTCCGGATCGAGGACCGTGACGCCTTGAACCTGCCTGAAGGTGAGAATCATGCCGGATCCCTATGGGTGTGGGTGCAGTTTAGCAAGCCCCCGGGTGTTCCGGGCAAGGGCTTGTGCAAATCAAGGCACGAACCGTGCAGAACGGGGGGGGCGGGTGTCCGGGTTCGGCATCCCCCATCAGGTGCTCCCATGTTCGATCTCGTTTCAACCAACCCGCTGCTCCAGATGATGGACCGGAGCATGACCCTGGCGACCCGGCGCATGACGCTGATCGCCGGCAACCTCGCCAACATCGACACCCCCAACTACCGGGCCCGGGACTTCTCCTTCGAGGAGGCCTTCAAGCAGTCCATGGCGGACCTGGATAGGCAAATGTCGCCCAGTCACGTCAACAGCCTTCCCTCCTACTTCCCCTCCACCCCCGCCCCCCCCGAGTACCAGACCGGCGCCGGCGCCGGGACGGCCTTCGAACGCAACGACCTGAACGACGTGAACCTGGACCAGCAGACCATGCTGCTGGCCAAGACCCAGAACATCTACCAGCTGGCCTCCAACTTCGCCCAGGCCGAGCTGCGCCGGGTCCTGGGCGCCATCCGCGACGGAGCCAAGTGATGGCCACCACCTTCGACGCCATCAAGAGCATCGCCGCCTCGGGCATGTTCGCCCAGCGGCTGCGGGTCCAGCTGGCGGCCGCCAACATCGCCAACGTGGAGACCACCCGCACCCCCGAGGGGGGCCCCTACCGGCGCAAGGAGCCGGTGTTCCAGTCGGTGCTCCTGGGCCAGACCCAGGACGGCACCCCCATCACCGGGGTGGCGGTGGCCGGGATCCAATCATCCAATGATCCATTCATTACCAAGTACGACCCCAGCCACCCGGACGCCGACGCCAACGGCATCGTCAAGTACCCCAACGTCAACCCGGTGGAGGAGATGGTCAACCTCACCGAGGCCGGCCGCAGCTTCGAGGCCAACGTGGCGGTGGTGCGGGCGGTCCGGACCATGGAGCTATCGGCCCAGGACTTGCTTAGAGTCCAGTGAAGCCCAAGGACGCCCCCCCATCTGGGCGGATTTGGCCTAGCTCCAAGTGACGGAAATCTGACTGGCCCTCCCCGCCCCTTTGGACCACCCTTAAGGTGAATTCCCCTAGGCTCTTCCCATGGATCCCCTGACCCCCAGCACCCAACTCCCCGCCCTGACGCCCCTGTCCGGAACCGGGACCCAGGCGGTTTCCGGCGAGCAGGGAGGCGCCGGCGGCCCTTCGTTCGGCGACCTGCTGAAGCAGGCCCTGGCGGAAGTGGACGCCGCCCAGAGCGGTTCCGAGCAAGAGGTACGGAACTTGATGAGTGGGGATGCCACTGACATGCATTCGGCCATCCTGGCAGTCCAGAAGGCTGATGTCAGTTTCCAGATGATGATGGCCGTTCGATCGAAGCTGGTCGATGCCTACCGCGCGGTGATGCAGATGCAGATGTAGCGCCCTAGGAGCTCGGCCACCGAAAGGAACCCATGGCCGACGAGAGCACCAACATCGCATCCCAGATCCAGCAGACCCTCAAGGACATGAGCGCCACCCAGAAGGGCATGGTGGCGGCCATCGTGCTGACGGTGCTCCTGGTCCTGGTCGGGTTCGGCCTGTGGGCCAGCCAGGAGTCCATGGGGGTCCTGTTCAGCAACCTGCCCCCCACCGACGCCAACCGGATCGTCGAGGACCTCAAGAAGTCCGGCGTCAAGTACGACCTGAGCCCGGACCAGCGGACCGTCTCGGTGCCAGAGAGCCGGGTCGGGGAACTGCGGCTCCAGTTCGCCGGGGAGGGCCTGCCCAAGGGCGAGGGCATCGGCTTCGAGAAGCTGGAGGAGCCCAGCCTGACCACCACCGACTTCACCCAGAAGATCATGTACCGCCGGGCCATGGAGACCGAGCTGGCCCGGACCATCATGTCCATCCAGCAGGTGAGCGAGGCCACCGTCCACATCAGCCCCAGCAACGACAGCCCCTTCGTCACCGAGAAGGAGGACGCCAAGGCGTCCGTGCTGCTCAAGCTCAAGGGCACCCGGATCCTGCCCGACGAGAACACCCAGGCCATCGTCAACCTGGTGGCCGCCAGCGTGGAGGGGCTCAAGCCCGAGCACGTGGTGGTGGTGGACCAGTACAGCCGGATCCTGTCCCGGATCGGCAACGACCCCATGATCGGGGCGTCCGATTCCCAGCGGAAGGTCCAGCGGGAGGAGGAGGACCACCTGGTGCGCCAGGTGACCGATCTGCTGGAGCCGGTGGTGGGCCTGGGCAAGGTCCGGGCCACCGCCCACCTGGACCTCGATTTCGACAAGGTCAAGACCGACCAGGAGGCCTACGATCCCCAGGGCCAGGTGGAGCGGGAGACCAAGGTCATCAAGGACCACGAGGAGAAGGCCGAGGGCGCCCCGGGCGGGGTGCCCGGGACGGCCAGCAACGTCGCCCCGGCCACCGGAGGGACCGCGGGGAAGACCAGCGGGGTCAAGGACCACGACGAGACCGACACCCACTACGAGATCACCCGGACCCTGCGCACGGTGGAGCAGGCGCCGGGCAGCATCAAGCGCATGTCCATCGCGGTGATCCTGGACCACGCCTCCCAGTGGGACAAGGACGCCAAAGGCGAGCCGGTGGAGAAGCAGGTGGCCCGCACCCCCGAGGAGCTGAAGAAGATCCGCGACCAGGTGGCCTCGGCGGTGGGCTTCCAGGCCAAGCGGGGCGACGACTTGACGGTGGAGAACATCGCCTTCGCCGCGCTGACCAATCCCAAGGAGGAGAAGGAAGCCCAGCGGCAGCAGTGGGTGGACATGGGCTGGCAGCTGGCGCCCAAGGCCGGATACCTCATCCTTGGATTGATCATCTTCTTCGTGGTGGTGCTCCCCTTGCTCAAGCGCCTCGGCTCCGCCCTCAATCGCCCGGCGCCCCTGCGGGTGCGGGTGGGTGAAGGGCCGGGCGGCGAAGCCCCCGCCCCGCGCAAGTTCACCCCGGTCAAGTCGGTGGGCGAGATCCAGGCGGAGATCGAGGCCGAGCTGAACGCCGAGGGGGCCTCGGGGGCCCCGGAGGCCCAGCGCCGGACTCTGATCAAGAAGCGCATCCAGGAAAGCACCACCGGCGACGCCGAGACCGTGGCCTCCCTGGTCCGTTCGTGGCTGATCGAGGACGGGAGGTGACATGGCCAAGCTGACCGGTGCCCAGAAGGCCGCGGTGCTGATGGTCGCCCTGGGCGACGAGACCGCCTCCAGCATCTTCAAGTTCCTGGAAGAAGACGAGATCCAGAACATCTCCAAGGAGATCGCGCTCACCAAGCACGTCCAGCCGGAAGTGGCCGAGGAGGTGATGGAAGAGTTCCACACCATGACCCTGGCCAAGACCTACATCTCCCAGGGCGGTATCGAATACGCCAAGAAATTGCTCATAAAGTCGGTGGGGCCCGAGGCCGCCCGCAAAATCATCGACCGGCTCACCAAGGCCCTGGAGTCCTCCGCCGGGTTCTCCAGCATCGAGCGGGCCAACCCCCAGCAGCTCAGCAAGTTCATCCAGAACGAGCACCCCCAGACCATCGCCCTGATCCTGGCCCACCTGAACGCCTCCCAGGCCGGCGACCTGATCTCCAGCCTGCCCGAGGGTCTGCGCGCCGACGTGGTCATGCGCATGGCCAACCTGCAGGAGATCAGCCCCGAGGTGGTGCGGCGCATCTCCCTGATCCTGGAGCAGAAGCTGGAGGCGCTGGGTTCCTTCGCCACCGAGGCCTACGGCGGCGTCCGGGCGGTGGCCGAGCTGTTCAACCGCATGGACCGCACCACCGGCCGGGTGGTGCTGGAGAAGATCGAGAACGAGAACCCCCAGCTGGCCGCCAGCATCCGCGACCTCATGTTCGTGTTCGACGACATCCTGCTCATCGACGACATGGGCATCGCCGAGATCCTCAAGCGGGTGGACAAGAAGTCCCTCACCACCGCGCTCAAGGGCACCAGCGAGGAGCTGCGCAACCAGTTCTTCCGCAACATGTCTTCCCGGGCGGTGGAGCTCATGAAGGAGGAGATGGAGTTCATGGGCCCGGTGAAGCTCAAGGACGTGGAGAAGGCCCAGCACGAGATCGTGGAGATCGTCCGCCAGCTGGAGGAGGAAGGGGTGATCAGCATCGGCGGCGGCGGTGGGGACGACTATGTCAGTTGAGCGCATTATTCGGGCCCGCCTGGTGGACGACCGCCGGGTCGAGTCGTTCCCTTACGCCACCGCCCCCTTCGCCCCCGCTCTGCCCCTGGGGGAGGGCGACGACACGCCCCTGGGCGCCGCCCTCACCACCCCGGAGGAGGACGCGAGGCGGCTGGCCTCCGTGGACCAGGTGATCTTCGAGAAGCTCCAGCAGGCCGAGCGGGACGCCCTGGACACCCAGCGCCGGGGCTACGAGGAAGGGTTCGCCGCCGGCCAGGACGAGGGCCACCAGTTCGGGGAGAGCCAGTACAAGGTCCACCTCCAGCGGCTGGAGGGCCACCTCCAGGAGCTCTCCCGCACCGTGGTCCTCACCGCCCAGGCGACCCGGGACGAGATCCTGGCCCTGTCCCTGGCGGTGGGCGAGTACCTGGCCGCGCGGGAGATCAGCCAGGGGGAGGACCGGATCGGGCCGGTGCTGGACGCCATCCTGGCGGCGCACCCCTTCCCGGGCCCCCCGGAGGCGGAGGAGGGGGCGGTGGTGGTCCACCTGCACCCCAGGGACCTGGAGTCCCTGGGCATGGACCCCCGGGCCCATCCGGGCGTGGCCCTGGTGGAGGACCCTGACCTGAGCCAGGGCAGCCTGCGCATCGAGACCGCCGAGGGGGTGCTGGACGCCTCCCTGGAGCAGCGCACCGCCCTGCTCCGGGACCTGGTCCAGCGGTTCCGGGAACTAGGAATGTGACCATGGACTTCGCCGAGCTCACCCGCCAGGTGAAGGGCCTTCCCGCGGGCAGGATGATGGGCCGGGTCTCCAAGGTGGTGGGCCTGATCGTCGAATCCCGGGGTCCGGAAGCCTCAGTGGGCGAGCAGATGCTCATCCACTTGGACGACGGCCGCCGGATCACAGCGGAGGTGGTGGGCTTCCACGACCACCAGGTGATGCTCATGCCGGTGGAGAACACCGACGGCATCCGTCCGGGGCTGCTGGTGGAGAGCACCGGGCACCTGCCCCAGCTGCCGGTGTGCGACGCCCTGCTGGGCCGGGTGATCGACCCCCTGGGCCGGCCCCTGGACGGCGGGCCCGAGCTGGGAGCCCGGGAGCGGGCCCCTATCCACGACCGTCCCCCCAACCCCATGCAGCGTCGGCGCATCAGCCAGGTGCTGGCCACCGGGGTGCGCAGCGTGGACGGGCTGCTCACCCTGGGCAAGGGCCAGCGCATCGGCATCTTCTCCGGCTCCGGGGTGGGCAAGTCCACCCTCCTGGGCATGATCGCCCGCTACACCTCCGCCCAGGTGAACGTCATCGCCCTGGTAGGGGAGCGCGGCCGCGAGCTGCGCGAGTTCATCGACAACGACCTGGGCAAGGCAGGCCTGGCCCGCAGCGTGGTGGTGGTGGCCACCGGCGACCAGACCCCCCTGCTGCGCCTGCGCTGCGCCCTGTCGGCCACGGCGGTGGCCGAGTACTTCATGCGCCAGGGCAAGGACGTGCTGCTGATGATGGACAGCGTCACCCGCTTCGCCATGGCCCAGCGCGAGGTGGGGCTTTCGGCCGGGGAGCCGCCCTCGTCCCGGGGCTACACCCCGTCGGTGTTCGCCCTGCTCCCCCGGCTCATGGAGCGGGCCGGAACCTTCGAGGGCCTGGGCTCCATCACCGGGATCTACACCGTGCTGGTGGAAGGCGACGACATGAACGAGCCCATCGCCGACGCGGTGCGGGGCATCCTGGACGGGCACATCGTCCTGTCCCGTCGCCTTGCCTCGAAGAACCACTACCCGGCCATCGACGTGCTGCCCAGCATCTCCCGGCTGTTCACCACCCTGGCCATCCCCGAGCAGAAGCAGCTCTCGGCCAAGCTGCGGGACCTCCTGGCCACCTACGCCGACGCCGAGGACTTGATCCAGATCGGCGCCTACACCAAGGGCTCCAGCCCGACTATCGACCAGGCCATCCAGTTCCAGCCGGCCATCCAGGCCTTCCTGCGCCAGGCCGTGGCCGAGGGCTCCGGCTACCATGAGACCCTCCTGGGCATGGGGAAGATCTTCGGGATCGACCTGGCCCCGTTCCTGATGCCGGCGGTGTGACGTGGCCAGGCGGTTCCGGTTCCGGCTCGAGTCCCTGCTGCGGCTGCGCCGATCCCTGGAAGAGAATGCCCAGCGCGGCCTGGCCCGCGCCCTGGCCCAGCTGGACCAGGCCCGGACCCGCCTGGCCCAGCTGCGCCAGGACCGGATGGAGGCCCTGGAGTCCCGCAGCCTGCCGCCGGGGCAGCCGGTGGACCTGGAGCGGTGGCGGGCCGTCGAACGTTGGGTGCTGGCGCTGGAGCGCCGCATCGTGGCCGCCGGCGAGGACGTGAAAGAGGCCGAGGTCAAGGTGGCCGCCGCCCGCCAGGACCTGGTCCGGGCCCACCGGGCCCGCCTGATGCTGGAGCGGCTCAAAGAGCGGCGGCAGGAGCAGCACGCCATCGAGCAGCTGCGGGAAGAGGCCCGGGAGCTGGACGAGATGGCCGTGCTGCGCTACCGGTTCGGCCCGGCCTTCCAGGAGGTTGCCCCATGAACATGAAAAGCCTGATGTGGATCCTCGCTCCCCTCGCCCTGTCCGCCGGGGTCATCTGGCTCTCAGCCCAGGATCCCAAGGCCCCGCCCGGGCAGGGGGTGAAACTGGGCGAACTGGCCGAGAAGCTCCAGGTCCGGGAGAAGGCCCTGGCCCAGCGCGAAGCCGACCTGCACGCGCTGGAGCAGCGTCTCGCCACCCTCCAGGGCACCCTGGACAAGGACCGGACCGACCTCCAGGCTCGGGAGAAGAGCGTCAAGGAGGCCCTGGACAAGCTCGAGGCCCTGCGCACCCGTCCCCCCATCGACCTCCAGCTGGTGCGCACCTACGAAGCCATGGACCCCATCGCCGGGGCCAAGGCCCTGAAGGAGATGGCCCAGCTGCGCCAGGACGTGGCGGTGAGCCTGCTGGCCGGGATGCAGCCCAAGAAGGCCGCCCGGATCCTGGACCAGCTCGCCCCCGCGGACGCCAAGCTGGCGGCGCTGCTGTCCGAGCAGGTGGGCCTCACCAAGCCAAGGGCCGAGACGCCCTGAGCGGAAAGTCCGTCCGCCCGGCCAGCGTCAGGAACGGGCCTCCGTTCCAGGTTTGCCGAACAGCTCCGCCCGCGCCTGGTCCAGGATGCGCTGGATTTCGGGATCCTTCCATCGCATCACCCGGTCCATGCCCAGGGCCACCAGAGCCGGAGCCGCCTCCACCAGCAGTTTCCGTGCGGCGGCCTGCTCCTCCGGGTCCAGGGGCGAGCTGAAGGTGGCGCCATTGACGAAGAAGCAGAGGAGGATTCCTTTCCGGATCTTCACACCGTGCCTGACGAAGGTGTCCACCTGGTCGTTCAGCAGGTCCTGAGGGCTGACGACATCCATGGCGATGATGGCCCGGGCATAGTCCACCAGGAGCTTCCGGGCGGCAGCCCGCTCCCCGGCCGGACGGTCCGGGGACGAGAAGATCCCCGCGTTCTGCATGAAGGCGCCGATGGTTCCTTTCCGGATCGTGACGCCCTGGCACACCAGCGTCTGGTCCTCATCCTTCAGAAGGTCTTCCGGGCGGACCAGGCGCTTGCCGCGCGATCCCGCCTTCTCCCCGGCAAATTTCAGTTCAAAGGATGAACAATGGCATGCAAATCTTTGCTGGGGATTAAGGCATATCAAAAGCAAAAATTCCCGGGACGTTTGCACCTGATAGAGCCGCGGTGCGGTTATATCTGTTGCAAAGGTTGGGATTGGGGGGATGAAAACGATCTGCGGGCGGAGCCACGGGCATCGGGGCATCGTTCGGCAGGTTCTTAGCGGAACATAGCCGTTGTCTGTCCGCTCTATGGCTCGCCTAATTGGCTGTTTTCACATAAAATAAATTTAATACACATTTAATAACAAAATACATCAAACAATATCAATGCCAAAATGAATAATTATATAGTGATTTTTACGAAAATAGTTCTGCCAAAATATCCATATTTACATGTATTTTGGTGAATCCAGGAATCCGTTTATACCTGGCGACAGGAAATACCTTTTGGAGGCCCCCATGGCAGAACATTCTGAAACCACCTACCAGACTCCCCCCAGCCAGAACCGCGAGCACATGGCCGCCATCGGCCGGAAAGGCGGCGAGAGCGTCAGCCAGGACCGCAGCCACATGGCGGAGATCGGGCGCAAGGGCGGGGAGAGCGTCAGCCAGAACCGCGAGCACATGGCCGCCATCGGCCGCAAGGGCGGCGAGGCCATCAGTCAGAACCGCGACCACATGGCCGAGATCGGCAAGAAGGGCGGGGAGACGGTGAGTCGCGACCGCACTCACATGGAGGCGATCGGCAGGAAGGGCGGCGAGACCGTGAGCCAGAACCGCGAGCACATGTCCGCCATCGGCCGGAAGGGCGGCGAGACCGTGAGCCAGGACCGGACCCACATGGAGCAGATCGGCAAGAAGGGGGGCATGGCCGCCCACGCCAAGCGGACCCTGGCCCAGGAGAAGCGGCAGGGCAACCTGCCATGATGTGATTTTAATGCCGGCCGGTCCGGTTCCCGGGTAGCTCTGTTTTAACTTGAAATAATTGCTAAGCAACCAACCAACCGAGCGATTGCCATCGCCGTTCCGGGTCCATGGCTGCCCAGGAATCACCACCCGGCTGATTTTGCCGGGTGGTTTCGGCATGGGGTGTGCGAAGGCCATGGCGACCCAACGTATCCTCCGGGCTTGGCCTGGAGTGGAGGTTCAATGCTTCCGACCACCGCGATCAAGGCCGATGCCCCCGCCTCCGGCACCCGGGAGAAGGATTCCGCCCAGCCCGCCCTGGACGAGGCCTTCTCCACCTATTTCACCCAGATGGTGCAGGCCCTGCCGGCGATCCAGGCCAACACCCCAAGCCAGATCCAGCCGGCGCCCAGCCCTTCTTCAACCCAACCCGCCGGGCGCTCCCAGAAAAACGCGCCGGAAGCCCCGGCTCCCGCCCAGCCCCAGCCCCAGGCCCAGCCCCAGGCCCAGCCCCAGGCCCCTGCCCCAGGCCCTTCCGCCGGCGCCGCGGCCCAGGCGCAAGGCTCCGCCGCCCCGTCCGGAACTCCGGCCACCCAGGCGCCGGCGACGGCCGGGTCCTCTTCTGCCCAGGCCAGTGCCGACGCTTCCGCCCCGGTCGGCGACGCCAAGGCCGCGCCCCCGGCCCAACCGGCCGCCGGGACTCCGTCCCCCGGCACGGCCAAGGCCACGCCGCTCCAGGATCCCGGCCCGGCCGTCCCCCAGGCGCCGGGCGGAGACGCCCCGGCCGCCGCGACGCCCCAGGATCCCAAGACCCAGACTCTGCCCGGACGGTTCCAGGTCCAGTACGATGACGCCCCTGCGCCGGTCGCCCCGGCGCCTTCTCCGGCCCCGGCCGTGCTGGCTCCCGCGGACCCCAAGGCCGCGACGGACGCCCAGGCCGCCGGCCTTCCCGACGCGAGCCTGGCCCTGCAACCGGCCGCCCCGGCCGTATCGGCCGCTTCCGTGCCGGGGCTCGAAGCTTCAACCCTCGTCCAGGCCCTCCAGGTCTCCCTGGCCGGGCAGACCGCCCTCCTGACGCCGGTCCAAGCCCCCAGCGCCACGGCCCCGGGCTCCGGGACCGGGTCCGGCGGCCTGGCCGCGGCCCAGGCGATCAATGCGGAGGCCCAGCCCGGAGCCTCCGGCGCGGTGCGGGTCACGGCCCCCGCGGAAACCCAGGCGTCGCTGCCTTCCGGCCAGGAGAGCCTCCTTTCCCAGGTGGACGGCACCATCCGCTGGCTGATCAAGAACCAGGACCAGGGGGCCGAACTTCAGCTCCACCCCGAGTCCCTGGGCCGGGTCCAGATCAAGCTGCAGGTGGAGGGCACCGTGGTCCACGCCAAGGTGTGGGCCTCCGAGCCGTCCGCGGTGCCGGTGCTGCAGGACCACCGGTCCTTCCTGGAGGCCTCCCTCAAGTCCCAGGGGCTCACCCTGGGCAGTTTTGACCTCCAGCAGGGCCGCCGCCAGGAGCAGGAGCCCGCGTCCGAGGCCGCCGGGCCTGCGACCGCCCCGGTCGCCGAGGTGGAGGCCGCCAAGGCCGGGCAGGAAACGCCCCCCGACTCGGCCGTTCTGTCCGAAAACCCATCACGCATCGAGTACGTAGCCTGACGGCACGGCTCGTGCATATCCACCACGCAGGGAGGCGCCCATGCAATCAGGCATGATCAACCCCACCACCCAGTCCACCGCGACCACCTCGTCGCCCAGCCTGACCAGCCCCAACGAAGCCTTGGGCGAGGATTCCTTCCTGCAGCTGCTGGTGACCGAGCTCCAGAACCAGGACCCGACCACGGCCCAGGACCCCACCACGATGGTCTCGCAGATGGCCCAGTTCTCTGCCCTCGAGCAGCAGACCAACACCAACACGTTGCTGACCAGCATGCAGGGCCAGGTTTCGGCCCTGTTCCAGGCCCAGACTTCCAACCTGATCGGCACCAACGTGCAGGTCACCTCCACCAGCCTGAACCTCGCCAACGGCCAGGCCTCCATCGGCATCAACCTGCCGTCGGCCGCGGCCAAGGTCAGCGTCGCCATCCAGAACGCCGCGGGCCAGACGGTGGCCACCCTCACCCCCGGCGCCATGGCGGCCGGCAACCAGGTGGTGACCTGGAACGGCCAGTCCTCCTCCGGCGTCCAGTTGCCCGACGGCACCTATACCGTGGCCGTCACCGCCACCGACGCCAGCGGCAACGCCGTGAACGCCACCACCACCTCCATGGCCACCGTGACCGCAGTGTCCTTCGTCAACGGGACCGTCATGGTCACCGCCGGAGGCCAGCAGTATCCCCTCTCCAGCATCAACGAAATCTCGTCCTAGGGAGATCTCCATGAGCCTTTACTCCGCTTTCTACGCGAGCCTCTCCGGACTCTCCTCCAACGCCAACGCCCTGGGGGTGATCGGCAACAACCTCGCCAACCTCAACACCATCGGGTTCAAGACCTCCAGCACCAGCTTCGAGGACCTGTTCAACACGGCCCTGGGCGGCGCCTCCACCGAGGGCAACGGCAATCCCATGCAGATCGGCCTGGGCACCGCGCTGGCTTCGGTAGCCCAGGACTTCAGCCAGGGATCCCCCCAGGGCACCGGGACGGTCACCAACATGGCCCTGCAGGGCGACGGGTTCTTCACCCTGAGGTCCCCGTCCGGGACCGCCCTCTACAGCCGCGCCGGCCAGTTCACCATCGACAAGAACGGCTTCCTGGTGGATCCCAACGGCAACAGCGTGATGGGCTGGAACGCCGTCAACGGGGTGGCGAACGCCAACGGGACGCCGGTGCCGGTCTTCCTGAACCCGGGGGCCACCAGCCCGCCCTTCGCGACCACCACCCTCTCCAACACCACCAACCTGAACTCCGCGGCCACCGCCGGCACCACCTTCACGGCCCCCGTCCCGGTCTACGACAGCCTGGGGGCATCCCACAACGTCCTGATCACCTACACCGCCACCGCCACCGCGGGGACCTGGGACGTGGCCGCCACCACCGACG
This sequence comes from Holophaga sp., assembly GCA_049508835.1. Lineage (GTDB taxonomy): Bacteria > Acidobacteriota > Holophagae > Holophagales > Holophagaceae > Mesoterricola. The sequence continues at coordinate 65,819 of JBELAL010000025.1, forward strand.
GCGGCGCCACCGTCACCCTCAGCGGTCTCCCCACCGACGCCGTCACCGGCAAACCCTGCGTCGTTTTCAACAACGACGGCAGCCTGAAGACCCCCGCCGTCGGAACCGCGACCACCATGACCCTCGCCGGCTGGACCGACGGCGCCGCGGGCCAGACCATCACCTGGAACATCTGGTCCGGGGCCGGCGCTTCGGCGGCCTCCAACCTCACCTCGTACGCCCAGGCCTCGGGCACCACCGCCACTACCCAGAACGGCTACGCGGCCGGTTCGGTGAGCAGCATGTCAGTGGACCAGAACGGCAACATCGTCGGCACTTTCACCAACGGCCAGACCATGACCCTGGCCCAGGTGGCGGTAGCCACGTTCTCCAACAACAACGGGCTGTCCCTGCAGGCCGGCAACACCTGGACCACGACCCTCGCCAGCGGTGCCGCCAACGTGGGCGCCGCCAACACCGGCGGGCGGGGGACCATCCTCGGCTCGAACCTGGAGAGTTCCAACGTGGACGTGGCCACCGAGTTCACCAACCTGATCATCAACCAGAACGGCTACCAGGCCAACAGCCGGGTCATCACCACCACCGACACCCTGCTCCAGACCGTGATCAGCATGATCCAAGCCTGATGCTGCGGAAAAGAGGGACCCTGGGGTATCCTGATGACGGGAGGCCCATGGCTGACAAGTACGTCCCCACTCCGGAAAACCCGGGCAGGATCCTCATCGTCGATGACCTGCCGGGCAACCTCAAGGTGTTCGCACGGGAACTCCAGCGCTCCCCCTTCCAGCTCTGGCTGGCCAAGTCCGCCCCGGAAGCGCTGGACCTCTGCATGCGGACGGGCTTCGAGGGCATCCTCATGGACGTGAGCCTGCCCGGCATGGACGGCATCGAAGCCTGCCGCCAGCTTCGGGACGCCTCCCGCTGCCCCCTCAACGCCCACACGCCCCTGATCTTCATCAGCGCGGTGCGGATCGGGGAGGACTGGATCGCCCAGGGCATCGAGGCCGGGGGCATCGACTACCTGGTCAAGCCCTACGCGTTTTCCGAACTCCTGGCCAAGCTGAGGATGCTGGTCCGGCTCAGCCGCCAGCGCCAGGCCGCCCTGGCCGGGGAACGGCACCAGGCGCTGCTGGAGGTGGCGGGCGGCATGGCCCACGAACTGGCCCAGCCCCTGGCCACCGCCCAGGTCCTGCTCGACCGCATGGCCAAGAGCCCAGTCCCCCCCACGCCCCAGGACCTGGAGGAGCTGCGCAAGTGCCTGGCCAGCACCAACGCCGTCCTGCGCCAGATCCAGAATCTTAAAAGTTACATCACCAAACCTTATGCCTCCGGACGGATCCTGGACCTGGAGCAGAGCAGCCGGACCCCCGACCCGGTTCCCCAGGCCTCGCCCGGGCTCCAAGGGGAATAGACTGGGTGATCCGGGGCTTCCATGGTCGAACTGACGGGCTGGAGAGCTGGGCAGGGCGCGCTGGAGTGGGTCCAGGCCCACCCTGTCCGCGCCGTGGTCCTGTACCTGCTGCTGGAGGCCCTGCTGCCGGTCCGCCTCCAGCCCAGCGCCTGGGTCCTGCAGGGCGCCATCCGGGCCTACCGGGCCACCCTGGGCCCGATCCTGCCCACCCAGTGCAAATTCACCCCCACCTGCAGCGAATATGGGCTCATGTGCGTGCAAAAATATGGCACCCTGCGGGGGAGCCTGCTCATCACCTGGCGCCTCCTCCGCTGTAGTCCCCTCACCCATGGCGGCTACGACCCGGTGCCTTGACAACCCCGCCCCCGACTTTGTGATGGCCCTCACGGCGTCGACTCCCCCGGACCCCGCATCCTGGACGTAGGACCTCCCCGAGGACAAGTAAATGCCGATCGACCCGCTCACCCCCATCGACAACCTTACCGCCGAGCATCCCCAGACCCGCCGGCTGCTCTGCCGCCTGGGCGTCGATGTGCTCACCGAGGGGAACTTGACCCTGCGCGAGGCCGCCCTGCGGCACGGGATCCCGGTCCAGGAGGTGATCCGGGACCTGGAGACCCTCACCCGCGAAAGCGCCGGACGGGTCGCCCAGGACTGGCTGCAGGCCACCAAGTCCCAGCTGGTGGAGCACATCGTCCAGCACCACCACGTCTTCACCCGGGAGGAGCTGGCCCGGTTCGGGCCCCTGCTGGAAGGGGGCCTGGCCGCCGACCTGCCCGCCCATCCGGAACTGGCCCAGGTGGCCATCCACTTCCGCAACCTGGAGAAGGACCTGCTCACCCATTTCCAGATGGAGGAGAAGAACCTCTTCCCGGCCCTGTGCGCCACCGAGAAGGGCGGCCCGATCCCCATCTCCCTCAGCACGCCCAAGGAGCAGCTCCGCACCATCAACGCCGAGCACCAGGCCGTGGAGGAGCTGTTCCTGAACATCCGCATGATCACCGAAGACTACACCGTGCCCAAGGACGCCAGCCCGGGGCTGAGGGCCCTCTACCTGGGCCTGCGCGACCTGGAGGACGACCTGCACGTCCACCTCTACCTGGAGAACCACCTGCTCTACCCGCGCGTCCTGCCCGGGGAAAGCTGGTGATGCGGGCGGCTGCGGACCAGGATCCCGGAACGGTCAAGGGCAGCCCGGGCAAGGGCTGGCGCAGCAGCCTGGCCTGGGCCGTCCCGGTGACCCTGTGGGCCCTGTTCTCGGTGCCCCTCGTGGTCCTGGCCATCCTCCTGGCGGTGCCGTTCATGGGCGCCCGGCGGGCCTTCTGGACCGTGGGGCCCCTGTTCGCACGGTCCCTGTTCTGGCTGTGCGGGACCCGGACCGCGATCACAGGCTGGGACAGCCTGCCGGAACCGATCCGCACCCGGCAGGAGCCGGTCATCTTCATGTCCAACCACGAGAGCAACCTCGACCCCCCGGTGCTGATCAGCGCCATCCCCATCCCGGCGGTGTACCTGGCCAAGAAGGAGATCAAGTGGATGGTCCCGGTGGGGTGGGCCGCCATGGCGGCCGGCACCATCTTCGTCGACCGGAGCAACCGGGAGCGCGCCATCGCCAGCCTGCACCGGGCCGCCCAGGAGATCCGGGGCGGCAAGAGCGTGGTGATCTTCCCCGAAGGCACCCGCACCCGCACCGGCCAGCTTGGGGCGTTCAAGAAGGGCGGCTTCATCATGGCTGAGGACGCCGGGGTCCGGATCGTGCCCCTGGCCACGGTGGGCGGCCGGGGGATGCTGCCCCCCGGCGCCAAGTTCGTCCGTCCCGGGCAATATGCGATGGCCTTCGGCACCCCGGTGGACCCCCGCGCCTACCCCAACCGCGAAGCGCTGATGGCCGAGGTGCGGCGGCAGATCGCAGGGCTGCGGGAGAGGGCGCTGGAATTGGCCTAGACAACATGTATTGGCCCGGCCCATCCAGAGCGTGCCGGACCCCTCATCATCCGGGGGCTCTGCCCCCGGCCCCCGGGATTTAACGCTATAAGCCCAGAAACTGGAGACAGAAAGATCT
>JBELAL010000026.1:0-69051 GCA_049508835.1 Holophaga sp.
TGTGCCTGGCACGGGCGCCGAAAAGTGCTTGAATCTAACGGTGCTAGCAACCGTTGCAGGCTCTGCCTGCTACGGTTGCTTGTGCCTGGCACGGGCGCCGAAAAGTGCTTGAATCTAACGGTACTATCCTGGGAGACGGTAGGATCAGGGCGGGCGGTGGCCGCCGCCCGGTGCGGAGGGCGCAGATGAGAGCAGCGGGTTTCCTGATCCGATCGGCTTTCGCCGTCCCGATGGCCCTGGCGTGCCTCGCCGTCCCGCCGGTCCGGCCGATCCCGGCCGCCAGGGCCCTTCCCCCGGCGCCCCCGAGCACCGAGGCGGAACGGGCGGTGGTGCGGGAGATCACCAAGATTCGCGTGTTCCCGAGGGAATACGCCAAGTACCTGCGCGCCCTGGGGACCCACTTCGAGGGGACCCTCTGGCGGCTGCGCGACCACGTGCCGATCCGGACCAACGAAGGCCGGGCGGCCGTCCTGGAGGCGGCGGAGTTCCTGGAGCAGGTGGAGCCCATCAAGGGGGTGGTGGCGTTCTCCGAGGGCCTGCACGCCGCCGCCTGGGACCACGTCATGGACCAGGGCCCCACCGGCCAGACCGGGCACGTGGGGGCCAACGGCTCCACCTTCAAGGACCGGATCCTGCGCCGGGGGGAGCAGCCCGGGCTGATCGGCGAGGTGATCATGTACGGCGACGAGACGCCCCGCATGGCCGTGATCCAGCTGGTCATCGACGACGGAGTGCCGGACCGGGGCCACCGCAAGAACATCTTCAACCCCGAGTTCATGGTGGCCGGGGCGGCCATCGGGCCGCACCGGGGCTACGGCACCATGACCGTTGTGGACATGGCGGACGAGTTCACCGCCAGGTGATCCGGATCAGTCCCGGTCTTCGGTGTGGTCCTCGCCGTGGTCATGGTCGTGGCCGTGCTCGCGCTCCACGATGACGATGCCGCCCTCCTGGTACTTGCCCACCATGCCGAAGGTGGCCAGCAGCGCCTGCCGGGTGAGGATCCCGGCGCTGGGCCCGCAGGCCACCACCCGGTGGGCCAGGAGCATGGCCAGGTCGCACTCGGCGGCCTCGTCCACGTCGTGGGTGGCGACCACCACCGAGCGCCCGGAGGCGGCCAGCGCGCGCAGCCGGCTCCGGTAGGTGTCCCGGGAGGCGGTGTCCAGGTTGGCCGCGGGCTCGTCCAGGAGGAGCAGCTCGGCCTCCCGGGCGAAGGCCTGGGCCAGGAACACCCGCTGGCGCTGGCCGCCGGAGAGGGCGTTCAGGGGGACGTGGGCCAGGTCCCGGACCCCCATGACCGCCATGGCTTCCTGCACGGCCTTCTCGTCCCCCGGCGCGAGCCGGCCGAACAGGCCGTGCCGGGCGAAGCGCGCCATGCGCACCACGTCGTGGACCCGCAGGGGCAGCATGAAGCTCGTGGGGTGGAACTGGCCCAGGTAGGCCACCCGCGCCGGGTGGCCCAGGGGCGCGGCGCCGAACACTTCCAGGGCCCCGGCGGTGGGCGCGAGCAGTCCGGCGATGGTCTTGAGCAGGGTGGTCTTGCCGGAGCCGTTGGCCCCCACCAGGGCCATCTGCTGGCCCGGCTCCAGGCGGAAGGCGATGTCCGCCACCACGGTCTCCCTCTGGTAGCCGACCCCCAGGCCCCGGGCCTCGGCGGCGGACGGCCGCGGGCTCACGGCCGCGCCCCTCTGGCCGCGCGGCGCGGATCCGGCCCCGGCAGGAGCTGGCGGGCCCCGAGCAGGATGAAGAAGATGGCCGACGCGGCCAGGGTGACGGCCGCGCCCGCGGCCAGGTCGAAGTGGTAGCTGGCCAGCAGGCCCGCGTAGACCGAGGCGGTGCCTAGGGCGATGGCGCCCAGGATCATGGTGGCGACCTTGCGGGAGAACAGGGCCGCCGAGGCGGCCGGGGCCAGGAGCATGCCGAACACCAGCAGGGTGCCCACGGTGCGGAACGACACCACCACGGTCAGGGCGATCATGGCCAGCATCACCGCGTGGTAGCGCCGGGGCGGGAAGCCCGAGACCCGGGCCTGCTCGGGGCTGAAGCAGAGCAGCAGGAAGGGCCGGTGGCAGATCCAGGCCGCCGCCCCGATGGCCAGGGTGGCGGCGGCTTGGATGACCAGCTCGTAGACCCGGATGCCCAGGATCTCCCCGAACAGGATCCGCACCAGGTCCCCGGAGAAGCTGTGGGACCGGGACACGATGGCCACGCCCAGGGCCAGCATGGCCACGAACAGGAGGCCGATGGCGGTGTCCGAGGACAGGTTGGAGCGGCGGGTGATGAAGCCGATCCCGAAGATCATCCCCAGGGCCCCGGCCGCCGCGCCCGCCATGCCCGGCAGGCCCAGGAGCATGGCCACCGCCACTCCGGGCAGCACCCCGTGGGCCAGGGCGTCGCCGATGAAGGCCAGGCCCCGCAGCACCACGAAGGTGCCGACGATGCCGCAGGCCACCGATACCAGGACCCCCGCCAGCAGGGCGTTGAGCATGAACGCATTGGTGGTGAAGGGGGTGATGAACCAGTCGGCGATCATTTCAGGGCCTGGACGATGGTGTCGGCGAGGCCGCGCTCGAAGGTGAAGTAGCTGCCGTCCGGAGGCAGGCTGTGGGTGGTCAGGGACACCGCCTTCACCCGGGCCTCCCGGGCCAGGGCGTCCACGGTCCGCTGGGGGGTGCCCAGCTCGGTGAACACCACCGAGACCTGGTTGGCCCGGATCTGGTTCTTGAGGGCCTCCAGGCCGGCGGCGGAGCTTTCCGCCTCGGTGGTCAGGCTGGGGATGACCGCCCCCACCAGCTTGAACCCGTAGCGCTGGGCGAAATAGCCCAGGGACTCGTGCCCCGTGACCAGCCTGCGCCGCGGGACCGGGAGCGTCCCGACCTTGGCCTTGATCTCGGCGTCCAGGGCGTCCAGGCGCCGGTCCAGGTCCGCGGCCCGGGCCGACAGGTCGGTCCCGAAGCGCTGCCGGAGGTCCGCCGCCAGGGCGTCCACCACCGCCTTGACCGCCAGGGGGTCGGTCCAAAGGTGGGGATCCTCCGCCCCGGGCCGCTGGTCCCGGTCGTCCCCGGGGATGCCCTCCCCGGCTCCCACCCGACGGACCGGGACGTGGTCAGAGGCGGTGAACACCGCCACGCCGGCCCGGCGGGCCTGATCCAGGGCCTTGCCCATGCCCCCCTCCAGTCCGAACCCATTCTCGACGATGAGGTCGGCCCGGGTGAGAGCCTCGATGTCCTTGGCGGAGGGCTCCCACTCGTGCACGTCCAGGCCGTTGGGGATGGCCGAGGTCACGGTGAAGGCATCCCCCGCCAGGTCCTTCACCGCAGCGCCCAGGACCGCGTAGGTGACGACGATGGTCCGCTTCCCGCCCGGAGCGGGCCGGGCGGAACGGGAGCGGCCGCACCCTCCGGACAGGGCGAGAAGGGCGGACAGGGCCACCAGGTTGATCAGGGAACGGCACCGCATCGTCCCAGGCTAGCCTAAATAGAAATCATTTTCATTAACAAATCAGTTCCGCCCGGCCCCGCCAGGCAGGCCCCGGCTTCCTCCCGCGCGGCGACAGTTTCAGCGGAAAACCAGGAATCTCTGCCCCGTGAGCACCGCCACCCCCACGGCGACCTGCAGTGCGGTGGACAACGTCACCTTGACCAGGATCGGCCGTGAGACCCGTCTGAAGATCAAAGGCAAGTTGGTCGCCAGGCTCGCCATGGAGGCAATGACCGTGGCCGTGCCGGCCAGGGCCGGGGTGATCTTCAGGCTGGCGCTGAGGTTGGCGGCGGCGGCGGTGGCGCTGGCGCTGCTGGCCATCCCGCTCAAGCAGCTGGCGGTGATGAAGCCTCCGGCTCCGAACAGTCGCTCCGCCAACGTGCTTACGGCCTGGATCCCCAGGAAAAGGATGCCGTAGGACAGCACCCGTCGCAGGGAGATGGGCGAGCTCAGTGCCAGTTCCTGGCCCGGCTCGTCACCCTTCTTGCCGGTCGGCAGGAGGAGGGAGATGGCCGCCATGGCCACCAGCGGGCCGATGGCGATGGACAAGGCCCGGGGCGCGAACAAGGCCAGGAGGAAGATGTTGCGGATGAACATGGCCAGGGTGGCGAACAGGACCACGCCCACGATCCGGGCGCCCTCGACCAGGTTCATGAGTTCGGCGATGGCCGCGCGGTTGTTGACCAGGCCGCCCAGGAAGGCGGTCCAGACCAGGCCCCGGTTGCCATATAGGCGGAGCAGGACATAGTTCACGAAGGCGATCCCGGCGATCACCACAACCGTGACCCAGGCCTCGCGCAGGTTGACCAGCTGCCAGGGATCGACGAACCGGTCCGGCAGGATCGGGTAGATCACCAGGCCGATCAGGGCGAGGAGCACCGCGCTGCGCAGTTCGTCGATGGTCACTCCGCCGGCGAACTTCACCAGCTCCACCTTCCAGGCCAGCAGCATGGTCATCAGGATCGCGCCGGCCACCGGGGTGAAGGTGTGTCCCAGCCCGACCAGCGCGCCCAGGGCGAAGGTGACCAGCAGGGCGGCCGCGGTGGTGATTTCCAGGGTGTGGTTGGCGGTCATGCTGTGGACGTTGAACAGAGCGATCAGGACGATCACCCCGGCCAGACTTGCCAGGCAGAAGGCTGGGGAAATCATGATGGTCACAGCCGCCAACATGGCCGTCAGGCCGAACGTACGGATGCCGGCGTCCTTGCTGGCGGATTCCCGTTCGAAGCCGACCAGCATGCCGATGGCAAGCGCGATGGCGAGCTTGAAAGCCACCGCATTCGGAGGGAACCGGGTGACCGTCTCGAAATCCATCATGCGACCTCCACGGGGCATTGCCTACCTGGCTGTTCGGATGTGGGGTTGGATTTTACCCCGCCCGAAGGCGATGGGAGAGGGAAAATCAGCAGGCGGGCCAAGCACGGGTGCTTGTGCCTGGCACGGGCGTGTCATGCAGGAAAGGCCTCACGGTGCTAGACTCATCCATCCCCACTACCCCAGAGGACGGACATGAGCCAGCGGCTGCGCGAGCGCGTCTGGGACCGCGACGGAGTCATCCGCGCGATCCTGGAGCCGGTGTGCCTGCCGCGGATGGCCCGGGTCCGGCAGGTGTTCGAGGACCGGCGGTTGGAGGACGTGGCGGGAACGGTGGCCCGGGAGTTAGCCCGGCCCGGGATCGGCGAGGCCATCCGGCCCGGGATGAGCGTGGGCATCACCGTGGGCAGCCGGGGCCTGGCGGACCTGGCGGAGATCGTGGCGGCGACGGTCGCCCACGTGCGCAGCCGGGGCGGCCGGCCCTTCATCGTCCCCGCCATGGGCAGCCACGGCGGCGCCACCGCCCAGGGCCAGGCCGCCCTGCTGGAGGCGCTGGGGATCACCGAGGCGCGGGTGGGGGCCCCGGTCCGGGCCACCATGGAGACCCGGGTCATCGGCCACACCGCCGCTGGGCGGGAGGTCCACCTGGACCGGTTCGCGGCCGAGGCGGACGGGGTCATCGTCCTGAACCGGATCAAGCCGCACACGGCCTTCCGCAGCGAGATCGAGAGCGGACTGATGAAGATGATGGCCGTGGGCCTGGGCAAGCGGCAGGGGGCGGAAGCCATCCATGCGGACGGCTTCGGACGCCTGGCCGGCAACGTCCTGGAGCACGGGCGCGCGGTGCTGGCGCGGGGCGGCGTCCTGTTCGGGCTGGCGGTGCTGGAGAACGCCCTGGACGCCACCTGCCGGATCGAGGCGGTGCCCCGGGCGGAGATCGAAACCCGGGAGCCGGAACTGCTGCGGGAGGCCAAGGCCCTGAGGCCGAGCATCCTGGTGCCGCGGTACGACGTCCTGGTGGTGGACCGGATCGGCAAGAACTTCAGCGGCAGCGGGGCGGACCCCAACGTCACGGGGACCTTCGTCGTCCCGGGCGTGGGCGAGGGTCCGGTGTTCCAGCGCTACGCCGTGCTCGGCCTGAGCGAGGAGACCCACGGCGGCGCCCAGGGCGCCGGCATGGCCGACATCACCACCCGGCGCCTGTTCGACCAGACCGATTTCGACGCCACCTACCCCAACGCGCTCACCTACCGGGAACCGAAGACGGTGAAGATGCCCATGGTGATGGCCAGCGACCGCCTGGCACTGCAGGCGGCCGTCTACACCTGCGTGGGCCTCGGGCCGGAGGGGCCGCGGATCGTGCGGCTCTCCGACACCGCCCACCTGGAGGTCATCCAGGTGTCGGAGGCGGTGCTTCCGGACCTGGAGGGGAATCCGCGCCTCCAGCCGCTGGAGGACCCGACCGAACTGCCTTTTGATCGGGAAGGGAACCTTCCGTAGGCTCGCCGTCCTGATGGCTTGAACTTGCTGGTGAATGCGAGCCGAAGTACGCGAAGCTTATCTGTGAATAACACGTGAGGTCGTCCATGGCGCTTCCGGCCGGGGTCCTGGAGCAGCTGCGCGGGTGCGTGGGGGCGAAGCACGTCCTGGATTCGGACCTGGACCGGTTCGGCTACTCGTACGATTCCTCCTTCGTGCCCCTGGCGCCTGGGCGGCGCCCCGACCTGGTGGTGCGGCCCCGCACCACGGACGAGGTCTCCCGGGTCATGGCCCTGGCCCACCGGCACGGGATCCCGGTCACTCCCCGGGGCGCGGCCTCCGGCCGCACCGGCGGATCGGTGCCCGTGGCCGGGGGGATCGCCCTGGCCCTGGACCGCATGACCACCATCCTGGAGCTGGACGAGGCCAACATGATGGTGACGGTGGAGCCGGGGGTCCGCACCGTCGACCTGCACGACGCCTGTGCCGCCCGGGGCCTGTTCTACCCCCCGGACCCGGCCAGCTTGAAGTTCTGCACCATCGGCGGCAACGTGGCCGAGAACGCCGGGGGCATGCGCACGGTCAAGTACGGGGTCACCCGGGACTACGTCATGGGCCTGCAGGTGGTGCTGGCCGACGGCGCGGTCCTGGAGACCGGCGGCAAGGCCATCAAGAACGTCACCGGCTACGATCTCACCGGGCTGTTCACCGGCTCCGAAGGCACCCTGGGGATCATCACCCGGATCCTGCTGCGCCTGATCCCCATGCCCAAGGCCCGGAGCGTGGCGCGGATCCTGTTCGGGACCCTGGACGACGGCTGCGCCACCGTGCAGCGCTTGCTCCAGGAGGGCGTGGTCCCCTCCATCGCCGAGATCATGGACGAGATCTGCCTGCAGGCGGTGGCCAAGCACCGCAACCTGGACCTGCTCCCGGAGGCCCGGGTGTGCGTCCTGATCGAGGTGGACGGGGAGGACGACGGCGCCCTGTCGGCCCAGATGGCGCGCGTGCGCGCCGTGGCCGCCGCCTGCGGCAGCCTGGAGTTCCGGATGGCCGGCAGCCAGGCCGAGGCCGAGGAACTGTGGACGGTGCGCCGGAGCCTGAGCCAGTCCCTGGCGACCCTGGCCCCGGACCGCCTGGGGGAGGACATCTCCGTGCCCCGCAGCGCCTTCCCGGAGGTGGTGCGCCGGATCGGGGACATCTCCAGGAAGTACGGCCTGCTGATCCCCATCTTCGGGCATGCGGGGGACGGCAACCTGCACCCGGGGGTGCTGTGCGACCGGAAGGACCCGGCCCAGGCAGAGCGGATCGAGCTCGCGGTGGCGGAGATCTTCGACGCGGCGCTGGCCCTGGGCGGCACCCTCAGCGGGGAGCACGGCATCGGCCTCACCAAGCGTCCCTACCTGGCCAAGGCCCTGGGCGGGACCGGGGTGGCCGCCCTGCGCGCGGTCAAGGCCGGCCTGGATCCCAAGGGGATCCTCAACCCCGGGAAGATGTGGTGAGCGGCGCCGGCGCCGGATCTCCCGGCCGCGACCTGCTCCGCCAGGCCCGGGACCTGGTGGCCGAATGCGACCGCTGCGGCACCTGCCTCCCGGTGTGCCCCCTGTTCCGGGTGCTGGACCTGGAGCGGGCCAGCTCGCGGGGGCGGAACACCATCGCCCGGGGCCTGGCCGAAGGCTTCCTGGAGCCCGGGGCCGGCCCCCGGGCGGCGGTGGAATTCTGCCTGCTGTGCCGGGCCTGCACGGATACCTGCCCCAACCGGGTGCCCACCGACCAGGCCATGATCCGCCTGCGCCAGTTCTTCACCGACGCCGCGGGCGGTCCCCGGACCCGCCACCGGCTCATGGGCGGATTCCTGCGCCGGCGCGGCTGGGTGCGCGCCGGGGCCCGGATCCTGGCGGCCTTCCGGCGCCTGGGGCTGGATGCCCTGCTGCCGGTGTCCGCGGCCCCCCGGGAGGCCACCCGCCGCCAGTACCTGGCCGCCCTGGCCGGACCCGCGGTGCTGGGAGGGGCGCCCCCGGCCGCGTCCTTCCGCCCCGGCGCCCGGGTGGCCTACTTCCAGGGCTGCGGCATGCGGCTGCTGTTCCCCGACGCGGCCCGCTGCACCCTGGACCTGCTGGGCCGGTCCGGGCCGGTGGCCGCCCTGGACAACGCCTGCTGCGGCCTGCCCCACCTAGCCCACGGCATGGGCGCCGAGTTCCTGCGCCTGGCCCGGGAGAACATCGCCCTGGCCGGGAATGCGGACCTGGTGGTGACCGACTGCGCCAGCTGCGGCGGCACCCTGAAGCACCTGGGCGAGCACTTCCGGGACGACCCGGACTGGCGGGAGCCGGCCGCGGCCTTCAGCGCCAAGGTCATGGACCTGTCCGAGTACCTGGTCCAGGCCGGGTACCGGCCGGCGCCCAGGCCGGGCGTCACCTTCACCTTCCACGACCCCTGCCACCTGGCCCGCGGCCAGGGGGTCCGGGCCCAGCCCCGGGAGCTGCTGCGGGCCGCGGGGACCCTGGTCGAGATGGACGAGTCCGACGCCTGCTGCGGTGGCGCAGGCACCTTCCACCTGGATCATCCCGGGGCGGCGGCCATGGTCCTGGCCCGGAAACGCGAGTCCATCGAGCGGACCGGTGCCGGGATCGTGGTGACCGCTTGTCCCGGGTGCCTGGTCCAGCTCACCCGGGCAGCCGAGGCCAGCCAGGGAAAGTTCAAGGTCTTGCACCTCAGCCAAGTGCTCTGAGCCGGGACTCTGCCAGTTGAAGCTTGGCGGCTCGAATCTTCGTCCTGGCATTGCCGCTTTGCCTATGCAGGGCTGAGATAGGTGGGGTGAAAGGCTCGGTGATCGAAACTTTTTTCATCCCCTTGATCCTTTTAATCCCCGGCCATTTCTTTTCGCCGGGGTGGGTCGGCGCGATCGGGTCCAGCTTCGGAGCAATGCCCCGGCGGCATGCAAGGATTGAATTGGCGGGGATGAAGGGGATGAAGGGGATAACAAAGAGAAATCCAGGCCGAACTGCGGAATCCAGGCTGAGCGTCCATCCGGCCCGACTCCCTGGAGAGCATCCACCTCCGCCACTCCAGTTCGGGTTGCCCGGCCGTTCAATTGAATCCTTGACAACTTCCTAACAAATGGTACTTTCATAACATCTTTCGTCAAATGTCATCCCTCCAACACCCTCCCGGGACTCAGCCATGCAGGAAGCCGAACTGGCCGACCGGCTCAAGCGCGAATTCCCCGGCTACACCCCGGCGGGCAAGCGGATCGCCACCTATCTGCTGGCCAACCTGCACCAGCTGCCGTACGAAACCGCCGACGGGATCGGCTCCCGCACCGGGATGGCCGGGATCACCGTGGGCCGGTTCCTGCGCCGCCTGGGCTACCGCAACCTGGACGACCTGAAGAAGGTCCTGCGGGGAGGACGGCCCTGGCTGGTGACGGACCGGCTGGGCACCTACCGCGCCCACGCCGTCCAGGGCGATGCCCTGGCCCTGCAGCTGGAGCTGGAGAAGAAGGCCATCGAGCACGCCTACGGCCTGGCCCGCACGCCCGAATTCCAGCGGGTGGTGGAGGGCATCGCCGAGGCCGACGCGGTGTTCCTGGCCGGGATCCAGTCCACCCGGGGCATCGTCAACGCCCTGTTCTGCCACCTGGAGTACGTCCGCCCCCGGGTCTACTTCGTGGACGGCCTGTCCGGCACCTACGCGGAGACGCTCAATTCGGAGTTCTCCAACCCCTACCTGGTGGTCACCGACCTGAGCGCCTACTCGGCCATGACCCGGCGCCTGATCGCCGCCGCCTGCGCCCGGGACATCCGCACCGCCTTCGTGGCGGACCAGTTCTGCACCTGGGCCCGGGAGTACCCGGTGGACCTGCTCCAGGTGGACACCGACGTGGGCAGGTTCTGGGACACCCTGGCCCCCTTGTGCTGTCTGTTCAACCTGATCACCGACGCGGTCATCGCCCGGCTCGGCTCCCGCCTGGACCAGCGCCTTCTGCGCAACAAGGGGCTGCAGAAGGAACTGGGCCAGTTCGAGCTGTAAAACTCCTGACCGCGCCCGCCAAAGGAAGGCTAGAATGCATTCCACATCCTCAAGAAACAAACCGAGATAGGTCAACCCCCTGGGCGCCCCGCGGCGCTTTAGCCGTCAAGGATCCGCAGTTCTCCAAAGGAGCTTCTTACCATGAACAAGAAAGCGACCTCCACCTCCCTCCTGATCGCCCTGGGCGCCGCCTGCGCCTGGGCCGCGACGCCCCCCGACACCCTGGTGCTCGGCAAGTCCTCGGATCCCCAGATGCTGGATACGTGCGTCTCCGAGGACAACAACGACTGGACCATCACCTATCCCGCCTACCAGCGCCTGATGAAGTACAAGGGGTCCGGCACCGTCGTCGAACCCGACCTGGCCACCGGCTATTCCATCTCCAAGGACAACCTGATCTACACCTTCCACATCAAGAGCGGGCAGAAGTTCGACGACGGCAGCACGCTGGACGCCAACGCGGTGAAGTTCACCTTCGACCGGCTGATGAAGCTGAAGGAAGGACCCGCGGACCCGTTCCCCGCCGACCTCACGTGCACCGTGCTGAACCCGACCACGGTCGAGTTCCACATGGGCAAGGTCTGCCCATACTTCGTCTACGTCCTGGCCAACAACTGCGGTGGGATCATCAACCCCAAGGTGATGGAGCATGAGGTGAACGGCGACAACGCCAAGGCGTGGCTGGCCGGCCATACTGCGGGCTCCGGGCCGTTCCGCCTGGCCGAGTGGCTGAAGAGCCAGTCCCTGACCCTGGACCAGAACCCCTACTACGCCGGCAAGAAGCCCGTGCTCAAGAAGATGGTGGTGAGGATCATCGGCGAGGCCGCCAGCCGCCGCCTGCAGCTGGAGAGCGGGGACCTGGACATCGTCGAGACCCTGCCGGTGGACCAGTTCGCCGAAGTGGCCAAGAAGCCCAACCTGGTGGTGACCCAGAACCCGTCCCTGCTGTGCACCTACCTCTACATGAACAACAGCCGGCCGCCCCTGAACAACCCCGAGGTGCGCCAGGCCATCTCCTATGCCGCCGATTACACCGGCATCATCAAGAGCATCATGAAGGGCCAGGCCAAGCAGATGCGCGGGCCCATCCCCGAAGGCATGTGGGCCCACGACCCCAGCGCCTTCATGTTCTCCAACGACATGGCCAAGGCCAAGGCGCTGCTGGCCAAGAACCACATCTCCAACCTCACCCTGGGCTTCCTGTATTCCAACCGGGACCCCAACTGGGAGCCCATCGCCCTGAGCACCCAGGCCCAACTGGCCCAGCTGGGCATCACCGTCAAGCTGGAGAGCATGGCCAACGCCACCATGCGCGAGCGGCTCAACAAAGGGGACTTCGACCTCTCCATCGGCAACTGGAGCCCGGATTTCGCCGATCCTTCCCAGTTCATGAACGCCTGGTTCCAGGAGGATCGCAAGGGGCTGGCCGGCAACCGCTCTTTCTACGACAACCCCACCGTGAACAAGATGGTGCTGGACGCGGCCTCCACGACCGACCAGAAGATGCGCGTCAAGCTGTACCAGGATGCGCAGAAGATCGCCATCAACGACGCGGCCTACGTCTACCTGTACCAGAAGAACTCCCAGGTGGCGCTGAGCAAGGCGGTCAAGGGCTTCGTGTTCAACCCGATGCTTGAGCAGATCTTCAACATCGACACCATCACCAAGCAGTAGGCATCGACCGGGACCCGGCCGCCCTGCGCGGCGGCCGGGTCCCCCTTCCTCCCTTCCATCCCCGGGTCCTCCAGGGGCATCCATGTCCTATCTCCGCATCATCGTCAAGCGACTGGCCTTCCTGGTGCTGGTGGTGCTGGGCGTCTCGGTCATCACCTTCGCGGTCTCCCACCTCATTCCCGGCGACCCGGCCCGGCTGATCGCCGGGGACCGGGCCTCCGACGAGATCGTCCAGCACATCCGCCAGACCCTGGGCCTGGACCGCCCGTGGCCGGTGCAGTACTGGCGCTACCTGGACGGCCTGCTGCACGGGGACCTGGGCATCTCCATCCGCACCTCCCGCCCGGTGCTGGAGGACCTGAGGGCCTTCTTCCCGGCCACCATGGAACTGGCCCTGGTGGCGCTGTTCCTGGCCACCATGCTGGGCATCCCCCTGGGCATCCTGTCGGCGGTCTACCGCAACAAGACCACGGACCAGGTCGTGCGCACCGTCGCCGTCTCCGGCATCTCCACCCCGGCCTTCTGGCTGGGCCTGATCCTGATCATCGTGTTCTACGGCAAGCTGGCCATCCTGCCGGGCGGGGGCAGGCTGCCCGAGGGCCTCGACCCCCCGGCCAAGATCTCCGGCTTCTACATCCTGGACTCTCTGCTCACCGGCAACCGCGCCACCCTGGTGGCCAGCCTGAAGCACATCATCCTGCCCGGGTTCGCCCTGGGGTTCGTGCACCTGGGCATCGTCGCCCGGCAGATCCGCTCGGCCATGCTCGAGCAGCTGGGCGAGGACTACGTGCGCACCGCCCGGGCCAACGGCCTGCCCAAGTGGACCGTGATCCTGCGCCACGCCCTGCCCAACGCCCTGATCCCCTCGGTCACCATGCTGGGGCTGGCCCTGGGCGACCTGCTCTACGGCGCCGTGCTCACCGAGACGGTGTTCGCCTGGCCGGGGATGGGGGCCTACGTGGTCAACAGCATCCAGGCGCTGGATTTCCCCGCGGTGATGGGGTTCGCGGTGGTGGTCTCGTTCGCCTACGTCATCCTCAACCTGGTAGTCGACCTGCTGTACATGGTGATCGACCCGAGAATCAAGGAGGCCGGGTGATGGACACCGCATTGGCCGAACGGGCCGCGCAGCCGGGCCCCGTCCCCGTCCCCAGCCCGGACGGGCGCGGCCTGGGCCACCAGGCCGGCTTCCTGTGGTACCGGGTGCGCCAGAGCCCCCTGACCATGGCCGGGCTGGTGGTCATGGTCCTGGTGCTGCTGGTCATGGCCCTGGCGGGGGTGCTGGCGCCCCACAACCCCAACCTGGTGGACCTGGAGCACCGGCTGCTGCCTCCGTCCGGCACCTACTGGTTCGGCACCGACGAGGTGGGCCGGGACCTGTTCAGCCGGATCCTGTACGGCAGCCGCCAGTCGGTGGCCGTGGCCCTGTTCGTGGTGCCGGTGTCGAGCATCCTCGGCTCGGTGCTGGGCTGCTTCTCGGGGTCGGTGGGCGGGGCCGTGGACACGGTGATCATGCGCTGCACCGACATCGTGCTGTCGGTGCCGTCCCTGGTCCTGACCATGGCCCTGGCCGCGGCCCTGGGGCCCAGCCTGTTCAACGCCATGCTGGCCATCACCGTGGTGCGCATCCCGTTCTACGTGCGGCTGGCCCGGGGCCAGGCCCTCCTGATCCGGGAGCTGAACTATTCCAAGGCCTCGGTGGCCTTCGGCGCCTCCCGCTGGCACGTGGTGCGCTGGCACGTGCTGCGCAACGCCATGCCGCCCATCATCGTCCAGGCGACCCTGGACGTGGGGGGCACCATCCTGATGGCCGCGGCCCTGGGCTTCATCGGCCTGGGCGCCCAGCAGCCCACCGCCGAGTGGGGCGCCATGGTGGCCACCGGGCGCAACTACATCCTGGACCAGTGGTGGTACTCGGCCTTCCCCGGGTTCGCCATCCTGATCACGGCCATGGGCTGCAACCTGTTCGGCGACGGGTTGCGGGACATCCTCGACCCCCGCCAGAAGGGCAAGTGACCATGTCCGCCTCCAGCGTCCTGGACATCGCGAACCTGAGCCTGGAATTCCCCATCTTCAAGGGCTCGGTCAAGGCCCTGAACGGGGTCACCCTGCACGTGGAGCCCCGGGAGATCGTCGGGGTGGTGGGGGAGTCGGGGTCGGGCAAGTCGGTGACCGCCATGGCGGTCATGCACCTGCTGGTGGAGGGCGCCTTCCGGGTGACCGGCGGGTCGGCCACCTTCCTGGGCCGGGATCTCCTGGGGGCCCCGGAGCCGGTGATGCTGGGGCTGCGCGGGAGCCAGGTGGCCATGATCTTCCAGGAGCCCATGACCGCCCTGAACCCCACCCGGCGGGTGGGGGACCAGATGGTGGAGGTGATCCGGCTGCACCGGCCGATGTCCGTGGCCCAGGCCCAGGGCGAGGCGGTGGCCCTGCTGCGGGACATGCACGTGGGCGATCCGGACCGGGTCCAGCACGCCTATCCCTTCGAGCTGTCCGGGGGCATGCGCCAGCGGGTGATGCTGGCCCTGGCCTTCTCCTGCCGGCCCAAGCTGCTGATCGCCGACGAGCCCACCACCGCCCTGGACGTCACCGTCCAGCGCCAGGTGCTGCTGCTCATGCGCGAGAAGGCGCGGGAGAAGGACGCCGCCATCCTGTTCATCACCCATGACATGGCGGTGGTCTCCCAGTTCTGCGACCGGGTCTACGTGATGTACGCGGGCGGGGTGGTGGAGGACGGGCCCACCGCCGAGGTGATGGCTTCGCCCCGCCACCCGTACACCCAGGGCCTGCTCAACGCGCTGCCGGACCGGGTGGGGGCCCGGGGCCTGATCGAGGCCATCCCCGGCAGCGTGCCCGACCTGATCCGCCTGCCCCGGGGCTGCCCCTTCGCCGAGCGCTGCCCCCTGGCCCGGGAGGCCTGCGCGGTCCGGCCGGCCCTGGCGGCCCTGGACCGGGAGGGCACGCGCCATGCCGCCTGCTGGGCGCTGGAAGAGGAGGTGCGGTCATGACCCCGGCCGGGCGTCCGGAGCCCATCCTGACCCTGCAGGACCTGCAGGTGTGGTTCCCGGCCGGGAAGGACTGGCTGGGGCGCACCAACGAATACGTCCACGCCCTGAACGGCGTGGACCTGGACATCCGCCCGGGGGAGACCCTGGGGGTGGTGGGCGAGTCCGGCTGCGGCAAGACCACCCTGGCCCAGGTGCTGATCGGCCTGGTCCGGCCCACCGGCGGGCGGATGGTCCGGGGCGGCGGGACCGCCACGGACGGTTCCGGACGCATGCAGATCGTGTTCCAGGATCCCCAGTCCTCCCTGGACCCGCGCCTGCCAGTATGGCGGGTCATCAGCGAGCCCCTGCAGGTCCAGCGCGGGGGCAGCATCTCCCGGGCCGGACTGCGCCGGGCGGCGGAGGAGGTGGCGGCCCAGGTGGAGATCCCCGCCGACTACCTGGACCGCTACCCCCACGAGTTCTCGGGCGGGCAGCGCCAGCGCATCGCCATCGCCCGGGCCCTGGTCTCCCAGCCGGAAGTGATCCTGCTGGACGAGCCCACGTCGGCCCTGGACATCTCGGTGCAGGCCCAGATCCTCAACCTGCTGAACGAACTCCAGCGCCGCCGGAACCTCACCTTCGTCCTGATCTCCCACAACGTCGCCGTGATCCGGCACATGAGCGACCGGGTGGCGGTGATGTACCTGGGCCAGATCGTGGAGCTGGGAGCGTGCGCCGAAGTGCTGCAGGCCCCCCGGCACCCCTATACCCAGCTGCTGCTGGAGTCGGTGCCCCAGCTGGGCGCCCCCCTGAGCGCCGACCTCGCCTCGGCCAGCACGGAACTGCCCAGCAACCGCCGCCTGCCCACCGGCTGCTTCTTCCGGGACCGGTGCCCCCTGGCGCGGGAGGGCTGCGAACGGCCCCAGCACCTGCGCCCCGTCCAGGGCGGACCGGGGCGGCAGGTGCGCTGCCACGTGCGGGTGCTGGAAGAAGGCTTCTGAGGAGATACCCATGCCACTCGCTCCGGAATTGCGGTTCGTCGATCGCACCAAGGTGGTCCGCGATGGGAAGACCTACGTCTTCTTCGGCGGCACCGACTACCACCGCATGGGCAGCCATCCCGAGGTGCTCCGCGCCTTCCAGGAGGCGGCCGCCACCGAGGGGCTGGACTGCGCGGGCTCCCGGCTCACCACGGGCAATTACGCGCTCCTGGTCCAGCTGGAGCGGAAGACCGCCGAATTCCTGGGACGGGACGAGGCGGCGTGCTGCTCCGGAGGCTACCTGTCCAATACCGTCGCCCTGGAGGCGGTGCGGGAGGATTTCCAGCGGTTCTTCATCTCGGCCTCCGCCCATGCCAGCGTGGTCACCCCCGCGGAGGCCCTGCCCCGGGAGCGGCTCCACCCCTTCAAGGATCCCGAGGACCTGGCCCGGGAGCTCAAGCGCCGGCTGCGCCCCGGGGAGAAGCCTCTGGTGCTCACCGACGGGGTGGTGTCGGGCAGCGGGGTGATCCCGCCCCTGGCCGCCTACTGGGAGGCGGTGCGGGAAATGGACGGGAAGCTGCTGGTGGACGACTCCCACGGGCTCGGGGTGGTAGGGCCCACCGGCAGGGGCAGCACGGAGGAGACCGGGCTGCCGCCCCGGGCCTTCATCCTCTCCGGCACCTATTCCAAGGGTTTCGGGGTGTTCGGCGGACTGGTGGCCGGCGACCGGGGGCTGCTGGAGAAGGTGATCCGGCGCAGCCGCGCGTTCGTCGGCGCCACCCCCATGCCCCCGCCGGTGACCGCCGCCGTCCTGCGCGGCATGGAAATCCTGCGCTCCCACCCGGAGCTGATCACCGGCCTGCGCCTGCGCACCCTCCGGATGCGGGAGCGCATGGCCGCGCTCGGATTCCCCACCATCGCCTCGCCGGCCCCCATCTTCTCGGTCACCTACGGCGACGAGGCCAGGAACCGGCGCCTGGGCGGGATCCTGGAACGGGACGGCATCTTCCCGACCTTCATCAACTACCCGGGCTGTCCGCCCGGAGGCCATTTCCGCTTCACCTTGTCCAGCGCCCACACCGACGAGGAGGTGGAGCGCCTGATCCGGGCCATCGCCGCGTCCCGGGCCCAGTGAGGAGAAGAACCATGGCAGCCCATTCCCGCCCCTCGGCCCTGCGCATCGAGCAGATGCGCGTCTACCGGTTCGACCTCCCCCTCCGGGAGCCGTTCACCATCGCCACCATGAGCCTGAGCTGCGCCGAGAACCTGCTGGTGGAACTGCGCACCAACGAGGGCATCAGCGGCTGGGGCGAGGCCTCGCCGTTCCGGTCCATCGTCGGCGAGACCCAGCTCATCGACCTGGCCGCCGCCCGGGAAGTCCGGCCCCTGGTGCTGGGCCGCGACCCCCTGGCGGCCGGCGCCCTGATGCGGGACCTGGACGCCCACCTGCCCCACAACAGCACCCTGAAGAGCGCCGTGGACATGGCGCTGTACGACCTGGCCGCCAAGGCCTGCGGGCAGCCCCTGTACGCCTACCTGGGCGGGCGGAGGCGGGAGATGGAGACCGACCTCACCATCGGCATCGGCGACCCGGAGACCGCCGGGGAGAAGGCCGTCCACTACCTCGAGCTGGGCTTCCGCATGATCAAGGTCAAGCTGGGCCTGGACTTCAAGGCCGACTGCCGGCGCCTGGAGAACATCCGCCGGGCGGTGGGCCCCGAACCGGTGCTGCGCATCGACGCCAACCAGGGCTGGGACCGGACCCGGGCCGTGCGCAGCCTGCGCGCGTTCGAGCCGTTCGACATCCAGTTCTGCGAGCAGCCTTGCCGGGCCGACGACCTCCAGGGACTGGCGCACGTGAGCCGGAGCGCGGCGATCGCGGTCATGGCCGACGAGTCGGTGTTCTCGGCGGCCCAGGCCCTGGAGCTGATCCGCCAGGACGCGGCCCCCTACTTCAACATCAAGCTGTCCAAGTCCGGGGGGATCCACAACGCCCAGAAGGTCGCCCACGTGGCCGAGGCCGGGCACCGGCCCTGCATGATGGGCTGCATGTCCGAGTCCAGGCTGGGCGTCACCGCCGCGGCCCATTTCGCCAGCGCCAATCCCGTGATCGAGTTCTTCGACCTGGATTCCTGGTACGAGCACGCCGACAACCCGATCCTGGGCGGGGTGGAGTACCAGGGCGGGGTGATGACCCTGCCGGACACCCCGGGCCTCGGGGCCTGGCCGGACCCGGACTATCTCCGCCGGCTGGAGGAGGTGGAGTAGCGGAGGTCAGTGCCCTCCCGTGCCCAGGTGCCGGCCCAGGAGCTTGTCCTCGGTCTGGATGTGGAGCACGATCCAGTCCTGGATGAAATCCGGCAGGGCCGGCGTCAGGGGCGCGTGGGTCTGGCGGATGCGCCGTTCCAGGACCTGGACCTGGGCGATGAGCTGGGCGTGGAGGGCCTGGTGCTCCCGGGCTTCGGGATAGGCGGTGGCGGCCATCAGGCTCTCCTCCACCCCGAAATGGGTCATGCAGGTCTCGATCAGGCGGGCCAGGGCCTGCTCCGTTTCTCCCCTGAGGCCCCTGACCGCGGCTTCGGCGAACAGGTTGAAGGCCTGGACCAGGTTCCGGTGCTGCAGGTTCAGCGCCGGGTGCCCGGTCTCGCACTCCGGGCCCCACTCGGCCCGCGCCTCCGGGGGGCGCGGGCCCGGCTTCGGCTGGCCCGCGCCGCGGGCCAGGGCGGCCCGGACCGCCTCCGCCAACTCCCGGAAGCGGTAGGGCTTGGTCAGGAACCCGGCCACGGCCCGTCCGCGGAACGCCCGCAGGGCCTCCAGCCCGTCCCGGGCCTCCAGGCGGGCTTTCTCCTCCTCCGCCCGCCGCAGTTCGGCCGCCCTGGCTCTCTCGTCATCCCGGCTTCCCATCCGGCACCTTCAACCCTTCGTCCTTCGCCCTGTGCCCGCGCCCGTCCAGCCCCGGACCCGGATCGGGGATCGCGCTGGCCAGCCCCAGCCATTTCGCGGCCTGGCCGGCCCCGTCGCGCACGGGGACCACTTCCACCTGGAACCAGTGGTAGTCGCCGCTGTGGTGGCGCAGGCGCAGGGCGTTCTGGAACGGGTCGCCGTTGTGCGCCGCGGTGTCCCACGCGCTCCGCACCCGCCTGCGGTCCTCCGGGTGGACCTGGTCGACCCACCGGTGGCCCAGGTGCTGGGGATTGGACAGCCCGGTGAACTCCGACAGCCGCGGGCACAGGTAGTCGTACAGACCGTCCGGGCGGCAGGTCCAGACCATCTGGGGCAGGGAGTCCGCCAGCAGCCGGAACAGGCCCTCGCTCTCCCGCAGGCTCTGGTCGATACGCTTGAGGTCGGAGATGTCCAGGAAAGTGATGACGGCGCCCTCGATCACGTTGTCCAGGGTGCGGTACAGCTGGATGCGCAGGTTGTACCACTTGCCCTCGAGGGTCTGCACCTCCACTTCCTTGGGAGTGAGCTGGTCCAGGACCTCCCGCAGGTCAAGCACCAGGCGGTCGTAGCCCACCAGGTTGGAGACGATATGGCCCACGGGGCGGCCCACGTCGGACATGATCAGGTTGATGATCCGGGTGGCGGCCGGGGTGAAGCGCAGGATGCGCAGCTGGTGGTCCACGAAGATCGTGGCGATGCCGGTGCCGGCCAGGAGGTTGTTCATGTCGTTGTTGGCCCGGGACAGGTCCAGCACCTTGGTCTGCAGCTCGGCGTTGACCGTGGCCAGCTCCTCGTTCACCGACTGCAGCTCCTCCTTGGAGGTTTCCAGCTCCTCGTTGGTGCTCTGCAGCTCCTCGTTCACCGACTGCATCTCCTCGTTGGCCGACTTGAGCTCCTCGTTGGAGGTCTCCAGCTGCTCGTTGGAGGCCTTGAGGTAATCCTCCTTGGCCCGCAGCTCCTGGCGCAGGACCTCGACGCGCCGGTCGGACTCGACCTGCGGGCCGCTCTCGGCCGAGACCTGGCCGGTCCCTTCCGCCTCGGCCGGGCGCGGACGCTCGAAGACGACCAGGTACAGGCCCGGCTGCTGGCGCTCGCCGGGGCCCGCCTGCACCGGCCGGATGGTGACGTCCACCAGAGAGTAGTCGCCGTTGGTCTTGACCTTCAGGTTGCCGTACTGCACCGGGTTCCGGGTGTGGGCGGCCTGGTGCAGCCCGTTGGCCAGGTCCATCCGCAGGCCCTCCCGGGACATCCTCAGGATGTTGCTCACCCCGGCCTCGCCCGGGGTCGGCTCCAGGAACTGGCCGGTGTGCCCGTGCAGGTAGAGGATGTCCCCACGCTCGTCCACCAGCGCGCCGGAACAGTCCAACTGCTGCAGCAGGGTCTGTTCGGCCAGCTCCCGCAGGCTGGACCTGGGCGGCAGGGAGCCGGACTCGGCAGCCTGGGGGCGGTCTCCGCCCCGGGCCGTCACCCGCGGCAGGACCGGCCCCACCTCGGCGGGCCGGGCGGAGAGCAGAACCTCCTTGCGCTGGTAGAGCTTCGCCTTGCGGTCGACGGCGATGAACAGGTCGCCGAAGTCGCCGATGGTCTCCGAGGTGCCCTGGAACAGGTAGCCGCCCGGGTTGAGGGAGTAGTGGAACAGCGGAATGAGTTTCTTCTGCAGCTCCACTCCCATGTAGATCAGGAGGTTGCGGCAGCTGATCAGGTCCAGCTTGGAGAACGGGGGGTCCCGGATCAGGTCCTGCTCGGAGAACACCAGCATGTCGCGGATGGTCTTGTGGATGCGGAAGGCGCTGCCGTCGGGCTCGGCGGTGAAGAAACGCTCCAGCCGCTCCTGCGACAGGTCCGAGGCGATGCTGGCCGGGTAGACCCCGGCCCGGGCGGCGGTGATCCCCTGGGAATCGATGTCGGTGGCGAACACCTGCACCCGGTACGGCTGGCGCAGGACCTCCATGCGCTCGTGCAGGAGGATGGCGATGGAGTAGGCCTCCTCGCCGGTGGAGCAGCCCGGGACCCAGACCCGCACGTCCCCGCCCAGCGGCTTGCCCGCGACCAGCCTGGGGATGGCCCGCTCCTCCAGGACCTTGAACTCGGCCGGGTCCCGGAAGAAGCTGGTCACGCCGATCAGCAGGTCGTGGAACAGCGCCTCCACCTCGGCCGGGCTCTGGCGCAGGTAGGCGGCGTACTCGTCCTTGGCGGAGATCTGGTGCACCGCCATGCGCCGCTCGATCCGGCGGTGGATGGTGTTCATCTTGTACCTGGAGAAGTCGTGGCCGGTGTGGGTGCGCAGCAGGATGAGGATGCGCTTCAGGGCGTTCTCCGCCTCGGGGGCCTTGACCGCGGCGGCGGCCGGCGGGTGGCCGAAGGCGTGCGCCACGTAGGCCAGGAGCTGGCCCGCCATGCGCTCCGCAGGCAGCACGTAGTCCACCAGCCCGGTGGCGATGGCGCTGCGGGGCATGCCGTCGTAATCGGTGGTGTCCGGGTCCTGGGCCATGGCCATGCCGCCCTCGCCCTTGATGGCCCGCACCCCCTGGGTGCCGTCGCTGCCCGAGCCGGACAGCACGATGCAGATGGCCCGCTCCCGCTGGTCCTGGGCCAGGGAGCGGAAGAAGTAGTCCACCGGCAGGCGCTGGCCCCGGGGCGCCTCCGGCTCCAGGAGCTGCAGGGTGCCGTTCAGGAAGGCCATGTCGCGGTTTGGGGGGATGATGTAGGCGCAGTTGGGCATCACCACCATCCCGTCCTCCACCTCGTAGACGTTCATGCGGGTGTAGCGCCGCACCAGTTCGGTGAGGATGCTATTGTGGTCGGGCGCCAGGTGCTGCACCAGGACGAAGGCCATGCCCGGATCGGCGGCCGCGGGCATGCCGGAGAAGAACGCCTCGAACGCCGCCAGTCCCCCGGCCGAAGCGCCGATGCCCACCACCGGGAAACCGGCGTCGGCGGTCCCTTCCTGGACTTCGGCCAGGGCGGTTCCGGCCGCCTCGACCGGTTCCGGCGCGGGCCCTGGGCTCTTCTGCTTGGGAACGCTGGTTCGCTTGCTGGCCATGGAGGCTTCCTCAGGCTCAAGGTGTCACGGTCGGAAGGCGCTGGTTCCGCCCTCGCCCGGGATCCCCGGCGCCCGGGGCAGGGCGCGGGGGGAAAGATGCCCACGGAAGGCAAGGCGGGAAATTCCGGCCATGGTCGATTCTGATGCCATTTCCCGGCGGTGGAAGCGGGAACTTTCCGCCCTTTCCCGCGCCCGGGAAGCGCCGTTCCGGGGCGATGATTCCAATGGAGTTCCGGCCGCCCGGGAAGCGCCCGTCCTGGGGCGCCGCTGGGCAGGCGCTTCAGAGCGCCAGGGCCCAGTACCCCACGTCCACCCAGCGCCCGAACTTCCAGCCGACTTCGGGCAGGTGGCCCACCTTGCGGAACCCGAACCGCTCGTGCAGGGCCACGCTGGCCTCGTTGGGCAGGGCGATGGAGGCCCAGGCGTTGTGGAATCCCCGCTCCCGCAGGTCGGGCAGGAGGACCTGGTAGAGGCTGGCGCCGATGCCCTTGCGGGCCTCCCCCGGGGCCACGTAGACGGTGGTCTCCACCGCGAACCGGTAGGCGTCCCGGGGCTTCCACCGACTGCCGTAGGCGTAGCCGAGGACCACGCCGCCCTCCTCGCGCACGTACCAGGGGTAGTGCTCGAGGGTCTCCCGGATGCGCGCCGCCATCACCTCCTCCAGCACCGGCACGGTTTCAAAGGAGATGCTGGTGGCGGTCACGTAAGGGTTGTAAATGCGGAGGATGGCCTGCGCATCCGCAGGGGTGCCTGGGCGGATCATGAGCTATTTTACCCCTGGAGACCTAATGGGGTGTCAAGCGCTGGATCGCGGGCTTGGCGGAATCGATGCCGAGCTCGGCGGCTTTGCGGTAATAGGCCAGAGCCTGGTTCAGATCCTTGGCGACGCCCAGTCCGTTCTCGCACATGTAGGCGAGGTTGAAATGCCCCCACCCCTGGCCATGCTCCGCCGCCTTGCGGAACCAGGCCAGGGCCTCGCCGTAGTCCTTGGCCACCCCGTACCCGTTGAGCAGGCAGAAGCCCAGGTTGTTCTCGCTCCAGGGCTCCCCCTGGGCCGCGCCCTTCCGGAACCAGGCCACCGCCTGGGTCTGGTCCTTGGCCACTCCGGTGCCGTTCAGGTAGCAGGCGCCCAGGTTGTTCTGGGCCGCGGCGAAGCCCAGCTCCGCCGCCTTGCGGTACCAGACCACCGCCTCCGCCTGGTCCTGGGGCACCCCCTGGCCGTTGAAGTAGGCGGCGCCGAGGTTGTTCAAGGCCCATCGCTCCCCCTGGTCAGCCGCCTTCCGGTACCACCGCGTGGCCTCGGCCGGGTCGGCGGCGACCCCATAGCCGTGCCAATAGCAGACGCCCAACTCGTTCTGGGCCTCGGCATATCCCTGGTCCGCCGCCTTCCGGTACCACGCCACGGCCTGGGCGGCATCCTTGGGCACGCCCCGCCCCTGCAGGTGCATGACCCCGAGGGCGGTCTGGCCCAGGGGAGAGCCCTGGTCCGCGGCCTTGCGGAACCAGTCCGCGGCCTGGGCATCATCCTTGGCCATCCCCTCCCCATCCCGGCAGAGGTAACCCATCAGCACTTGGCCGTCCGGGTCGCCCCGTTCTGCCAGGGGCCGGGCGGCCTTCAGGGCCTTCTGGTAGCACAGGAAGGCCCTGGCCTCGTCCTTGGGCACCCCGATGCCCTGGGCATAGATCCGGCCGAGATTCCGGTGGGCGACGGGGAAATCCTGGTCGGCGGCCTTGGTGAACCAGGCCAGTGCCAGGCCCGGATCCGGCTCCAGCCCGCAGCCGGGAATGTTCCCCGCACAGGCGGCGCCCACTCCGTTCTGGCCCATGGGATCGTCCTGCTCGGCGGCCGAGCGGTAGTAGCGCAGGGCCTGGACCGGGTTTGCGGGGGTCCCGAGCCCGAGATGGTACATGCGCCCGACCATCGCCTGGGCGGCGGCATGGTTGCGGTCCGCGGCCTGGATGAGGCAGGCCAGGGCCTCCCGATAGTTCTGCGGGATCCCGGTGCCCAGGTAGGAGGCCATGCCCTTCTGGTACAGGTCCTCCCCCGGCGCGGAGGCGCGGGTCTGGGCCGGCGTGGGCGGCGGCGCGAGCGGACCGGGCGAGGACCCGGAGGATGCGGCCGCCAAGGACGCCGGCGGCCGGAAATAGAAGTCCCCGGTCAGCGAACTGCTGTCCCAGGGCACCTGCTGGTCGGAACTGGCCGCCTTGACCGCCACCCGCACCCGCTTGAACACCTCCTCCACCTTCAGCCCGGGCTCCTGCAGGGCCTGGAGCAAGTGCTTGGTATAGAGCCCGTTGCCTCCACCGCCATCGGCGGCGACGCTGCCCGGGGCGGTGGCGTAGGCGATGATGGAGCCCGCCGGGGCGTCCATCTGGGCCAGCCCCCGGGCCGCGGACCGGAACGACCGCGCGAAGGGGTTGTTGCGGCAGGCGTCCAGGATCACCACGTTCACCCGGTTGCGGGCGGCCTCCATCTTGGCCAGCACCGCGTCGGCGGCCAGGGCCTGGTCCTCCACCTCGTCCTCGCTCTGCACGTCGGCGTCCACGGGGATGAGGTAGTTGCGGCCCTTCACGGCCATCCCGTGCCCGGCGAAATAGAACAGCCCCGTGCCGCCCTGCTCGATCCGGGCGGCGAAGTCCCGCAGGGCCTGGCGCATGTCCTGGCGCCGGGCGTTCTCCAGGCGGGTCACCTCGAACCCGCATTCCGCCAGGGCCTTGGCCATGGTCCGGGCGTCGTTCACCGGGTTCTTGAGGGGGGCGTCCTTGTAGGCGCCGTTGCCGATGACCAGGGCCACGCGCCGCTCGGAGCCGGGGACCGGGGCCACGGGCTTCACCATGATGGCCCGGCCACCCTGGGCCGGGGCCGGCTTCGGAGTCGGGCCAGGGGGCAGGGCCGAGAGGGTGAGGCAGGCCAGGCAGGCCAGGGGGACGAGCAGGCGGGAAGTGATCATGGAAAACCTTAGGGTGATGCCCCAATTATGAGTCATCGCACTCCGATTGGCTGGCCTTCCCCGAAGCGGTGGACGACTGGACGGGAACCATCCTTGCCTCGGTTCAGGCGAGGTCGGCACAGATGACAAGCTTCCTCGGCTCTCCCCGGAACCGAGCTCTAATATTCGGCCGGCAGATGATTCAACTGCTCCAGCGTATACACCGGCCCATCCTTGCACACGTAGCTCTGCCCGGTATTGCACCGCCCGCACTTCCCCAGCCCGCACTTCATGCGGTTCTCCAGGGTGGTGTAGATGCTGCCGGGCCCGAAGCCCAGCTTGGCCAGCACCGGCAGGGTCAGCTTGATCATGATGGGCGGGCCGCACACCAGGGCGATGGTGTTGTCCGGGCTGGGGGCCAGCTTCTCCACCACCGGCGGGACGAAGCCCACCTTGCCGGTCCAGTCGGGGGTCTCGCCGCCGGGATCCACGGTGCACACCAGGTTCACGTCCGGGCGCTCCTCCCACTCCTTCAGTTCGTGCTTGTAGACCAGGTCGGCCACGGTGCGGGCGCCGTAGACGATGGTGATGTCCTTGAACCAGTCGCGCAGGTCCAGGCAGTTCCAGATGACGGAGCGCAGGGGCGGCAGGGCGATGCCGCCGGCGATGAACAGGAGGTTCTTCCCCTTCCACTCCTCGATGGGGAAGACGTTGCCGTACGGGCCGCGAAAGCCGACCACGTCGCCCACTTCCTTGTCGGCCAGCGCCCCGGTCACCCGCCCCACTTCCCGGAAGGTGCACTCGATGTAGCCCTTGCGGGTGGGGCTGGAGGCGATGCAGAAGGTGCTCTCGCCCTCGCCGAAGGCGCTGTACAGCCCGAACTGGCCGGTCTTGAAGTCGAAGCCCTGGGCCGCCGCCTCGTCCACGAACTCCAGGCGGAAGGTGCGGACGTTGGGAGCCTCGTCGGTGATCTTGGCGATCCGCATCAGGTAGGGCAGGTAGATGTTCTGGTCGCTCATAGTCACACTCCTGACGCTTCGACGAGATGTTCCTTGAGGTTCATGTCCACCGGGCAGGCGCGGGAGCACTTGCCGCAGCCCACGCAGCCCAGCATGCCGTAGCGTTCGGGGTAGTAGGAGAACTTGTGGTAGACCCGCTGGCGCCAGCGCTGGCCCTGGGTCTCCCTGGGGTTGTGGCCGGAGGCGTGCAGGGTGAACATGTGCAAGCCGCAGGAGTCCCAGTCCCGCAGCCGGCGCCCGGCCCTGGGATCGGCCTCCTCCTGGATGTCGAAGCACACGCAGGTGGGGCAGACGAAGGCGCAGGCCCCGCAGCCCACGCAGCGCAGGGCCTGGTCCGCCCACAGTCCGGTCTCGAACAGGGACGGAAGCTTGGCGGTGAGGGCCGGCTGGTCGAAGGCGGCGGGAACGTCCACGACGAGCTTCGACTTGTCGACCACGTTCCCGGGCTTGAACAGGTCAGGCGCCAGGGCCACCAGGGCCCTGCCCTTGTCAGTGAGCACCTCGGCCAGGTAGCCCCCCTCCATGGGCGTCAGCAGGATGTCGCTGCCCTGGGTGGAGCCCGGGCCGCCGCCCACGGAGGTGCAGAAGCAGGCGTCGTCCTTGCGAGTGCAGCCCAGGCCGATCACCGCCAGCTGCTCCAGGCGGGCGTTGAAGAACTTGTCCCGGTAGTCCCAGTTGAACACCGCGTCCAGGGCCTTGAATCCGGCCGCCTCGCAGGGGCGCACGCCGAACAGCACCGTGGGGACGGCGTTGGGGACCGCGTCCACCAGGTCGACCTTGCCCGGCTCGGTGGTGTAGCTGAGCAACTGCTCCACCTTGGGGAACACCGTGCCCTTGGCGGACAGGGCGGTCTGGATGTAGTCCTTGGCCACCTGGGCCGGGCTGGTGACCGGATTGAGCTCTGACCGGCCGTCCCGGTCGGTGGGGGCGAGGATGCGTCTGCCGTCGGCCAGGATGGCCGCGAACAGGGCGTCCAGGGATGCTTGGGGGAGGTGGTACGTATCGGCCATGGCACCCTACCGGATGAAAGACTCTTTGTCGTCGGGGCGGAAGGTGGACAGCGCGTAGTCCAGCTTCGCGGAAGCGCCGGCCTTCTGGCCGAACTGGGCATGCACGCTCTCCTCGGCGCTGAAGGTGAGCAAGTGGATGGGGATGTCCACCGGGCAGGCCCGCCCGCAGTCGCCGCACTCCACGCAGCGGCCGGCCAGGTGCATGGCCCGGACCGTGTGGTACTCCTGGTTGCCCTGGGGGTGGCTGGAGAGAGGCACCCACTGGGGCCGGTTGCAGTCCATGGTGCAGTGGCTGCAGTAGCACATGGGGCAGGCCGCGCGGCAGGCGTAGCACTTGATGCAGCGGGACAGCTCGCCCTGCCAGAAGGCCCAGCGCTCCTCCCAGGTCATCTTGCGCAGGCGCTCCAGGAGCTCCCGGTCTTTGGCCGGGATCTGCTGGGGTTCCAGGGCCAGGCGCTCCTCGATGGCCTGGGCGGAACCCAGCTCCGTCACCTGGCCCTGGCCGTCCACCGCCAGCGGCAGCACGTCGTGCTCCTGGATCTGGTGCTCGGCCATGAGTTGAAGCAGGGCCCTCAGCGTTCCGGGGCGGGCGGCCACGGCCACCTTGCCCAGCTTCTTCACTTCCTTGCGGGTGACGTAGGTGGCCAGGTTCTGTTCGCAGTTCTCGTCCCAGACCAGGCGCGCGGCCCGTTCCGCGGTGCGGGCGAACAGGGGGCGGCGCCGGCCGTGGGTGCCGGCCTCGAAGCCCAGGACCGCCTTCACGGTACCGGATTCCAGCAGCTGTTTGGCTTTCTCTATCAGTTCCATGCCCGTGCCCTCACTCGACGCCCGCGGCGACCATTGCCTTGTATTCGGTATAGGGGCCCATGGCCCGGATGGAGGTGGTCACTTCGTTGACCAGTTCGGCCCACTTGCCGCCTTCCGCCGCCGAGACCCAGGAGAAGGTGATGCGCCGGATGTCGACCCCCATGAAGTCCATCAAGTCCCGGTAGACCATCCAGCGCCGCCGGGCATGGTAGTTGCCGGAGGTGTAGTGGCAGTCGTTGGGGTGGCAGCCGGAGATGATGATGCCGTCGGCGCCCCTGGAGAAGGCCTTGGCGAGCAGCATGAAGTCGATCCGGCCGGTGCAGGGCAGGCGCAGCACCCGCACGTTGGGCTGGTACTTGATGCGGCTGGTGCCGGTCAGGTCGGCGCCGGCGTAGGTGCACCAGTTGCAGACAAAGGCGGTAATTTTCGGTTCGAACGATTCGGCCATGGTGCTTTCCCTTTAGAGGGTCTGGATCTCGGCGAAGATCTGCTCGTTGCTGAAGCCCTGGATGTCGATGGACTTGGTGCGGCAGGTGGCTACGCAGGTGCCGCAGCCCTGGCACAGGCCGGGGTTGACCTTGGCCACGGTCTTGATGACGCTGCCGTCCCGGGCCTTGATCTCCTCCTGCTCGATGGCCTGGTAGGCGCAGGCGCTCTGGCAGAGGAAGCAGCCCACGCAGGTGGACCACACCGGCGGCGGCATGCGGTTGACCACGGCGATCTGGGGCTCCCGGGTCAGCTCGTCGTTGCTGAACAGGCCGGCCACCTTGGCGGCGGCGCCGCTGGCCTGGGCCACGGTCTCGGGGATGTCCCGGGGCGCCTGGCAGGCGCCGGCCAGGTAGATCCCGGCGGTGTTGGTCTCCACCGGGCGCAGCTTGGGGTGGGCCTCGGCGAAGAACTTGTAGGGGTCGTAGCTCACGTGCAGCTTCTGGGCCAGCTCCTCGGCCCCGTCCTGGGACTGGACCGCGGTGGCCAGCACCACCATGTCGGCCTTGATCTCCACCGGGCGGCCGTTCTGCAGGGTGTCGGCGCCCATCACCACCAGCTTGCCGTCCTCCTCGTAGATGCGGGAGACCCGGCCGCGGATGTAGCTGACGTCGTCCTCCTCGATGGCGCGGCGCACGAACTCGTCGTAGTCCTTGCCGGCCGAGCGGATGTCCATGTAGAACACGTAGGCCTTGCCGTGGTGCACCTTGTGCTTGTAGAGCATGGCGTGCTTGGCGGTATACATGCAGCAGATCTTGGAGCAGTAGGGCACGCCCTTGGACCGGTCCCGGGACCCGGAGCAGGCCACGAACACCACCGTCTCGGGCTCCTTGCCGTCGCTGGGGCGCTTCATCACCCCCAGGGTCGGGCCGGAGGCCGAGGCCAGGCGCTCGAACTGCAGCCCGTCCACGATGTCCTTGGACTTGCCGTAGCCGTACTCGGGGAACTTGTCGCTGCGCATGATCTTGAACCCGGTGGCCAGGACGATGGCGCCGATGTCCAGGGTGACCAGCTCGTCCTGCTGGTCGAACCGGATCGCGCTGGTGGGGCACATCTTCTCGCAGACCTTGCACTTGCCGGTCTTGTAATAAGTACAGTTCGACCTGTCGATCACCGGCTTGTTGGGCACCGCCTGGGGGAACGGCACATAGATGGCGCCGCGGGTGCTCAGGCCCTCGTTGAACTCGTCGGGGATCTTCTTGTTGGGGCACTTGGTGGTGCACAGGCCGCAGCCGGTGCACAGCTTCTCGTCCACCTGGCGGGCCTTCCTGCGGATGGTGGCCTTGAAGTTGCCGATGAAGCCCTCCAGCTTCTCCAGCTCGGAGTAGGTCATCAGGGTGATGTTGGGGTGCCGGGCCGCCTCCACCATGCGCGGGGTGAGGATGCACTGGGAGCAGTCCAGGGTGGGGAAGGTCTCGGACAGCTGGCTCATGTGCCCGCCGATGGAGGGGGACTTTTCCACCAGAACAACTTGATGCCCGGAGTTGGCGATGTCCAGGGCCGCCTGGATCCCGGCGATGCCGCCGCCCAGCACCAGGGCGCGCTTGGTGACCGGCACGTGGATGGGCTGCAGGGGCTCGTTGCGCTTGACCTTCTCCACCATCACCCGCACCAGGTCGATGGCCTTCTGGGTGGTCACCTCGCCCTTCTCGTGCACCCAGGAGCAGTGCTCGCGCAGGTTGGCCATCTCGCACAGGTACGGGTTCAGCCCGGCCTCGGCCACGGCGTTGCGGAAGGTGGGCTCGTGCATGCGCGGGGAGCAGGCCGCCACCACCACGCCGGTGAGGTTGTGCTCTTTGATGGCCGCCTTGATCATGTTCTGGCCGGGGTCCGAGCACATGTACTTGTAGTCCACGCTGTGCACCACGCCGGGCACGGAACGGGTGGCCTCGGCAACCTTGGCGCAGTCCACGGTGCCGCCGATGTTCTCGCCGCAGTGGCAGATGAATACGCCGATACGTGACATGGTCGATCTCCCTCAGGCTTTGGCAGCGACGGGTTGCAGGGCGAGGGCGGGCACCATGTGCCGGTGCAGCCCCAGCGCCTCGGGGTCGAGGCCCATGGCCAGGCCCAGGGCCTGGGTGATGAACAGGACCGGGAGCTGGTGGTCGGCGCCCAGGTGGCTGTTGATCTCGGGCCGGCGCATGTCCAGGTTTGAATGGCACATGGGGCAGGCCACCACGATCGCCTCGGCGCCGTGCTTGACCGCGTTGGCCACGATCTTGCCGGACATGCGGGCCACCATGTCGGTCCGGGTCACGGAGAAGGCCGCGCCGCAGCATTCGGTCTTGAAGTTCCAGTCGATCGGGTCGGCGCCGGCGACCTTCATGATGCGGTCCATGGACATGGGATCCTCGGGCCGGTCGAACTGGACCACCTTGGGCGGGCGCACCAGGAGGCAGCCGTAGTAGCAGGCCACCTTGTGCCCGAAGGGGGCCACCGTCCTGGCCTTGATGGTGTCCTGGAACCGCTCCAGCACCTCCAGCACGTTCACCACCTTCGCCTTGCCGGTGACCGGCATCTCGATGACCTCGGCCACTTCCTTGGCGAGGACCGGGTCCGCCGCCAGCTCGGCCCGGGCGGAGGTCAGGCGGTTGTAACAGGCAGCGCAGGGGGCCAGCACCTCGGTGAGCCCCGCCGCCTCGGCCTGGGCCAGGATCCGCGCCGGGAGCGAGAGCGAGAGCTTGTGGTCCAGCACGTGGGCGCTGCTGGCGCCGCAGCAGTTCCAGTCCGGGACTTCCGCCAGCTCGAGGCCGATGGCCTGGGCGACCGCGCGCACCGACTCGTCGAATTCCCTGCTGGAGCCCAGCAGGGAGCAACCGGGATAGTAGCCGATCCTCATGGTTTCACCCCTTGCTTCCGAGGGTTCGTTGGAAGATCCGTTTCATGGCCTCGCGTCCCTTGATCAGGTGGGGGAACAGCGGCAGCTTGCCCCGGGTGAACATCTTGGGCGCCAGGGTCACGTCCTTGAGGAAATGACGGCTGCGGGCCTTGTAGTCGGCCACCAGGCCGATCTCGTACAGGCGGCCAGTGGCCTTGACCGAATCCATGAACGCACGGTGGAAGGCCAGGATGTCCTTGCTCTTGGGATGGGCCAGGCCCTTGGCCACCGCCTCCCGGCGCAGGAAGTCCATCACCTTGGGCACCTCCACCTCCTGCGGGCAGCGGGTGGAGCAGATCTCGCAGGCCAGGCACATCCAGATGCCTTCGCTCTGCAGGGCCTTCCGGTCCCATTCCGGGTCGCCCATCTGGGCCAGGCGCAGGACCTGGCAGGAGGTCAGGTCCATGTCCTGGGCCGCCGGGCAGCCGGCCGCACACTTGCCGCACTGGTAGCAGTGGTTCAGCTTGACGCCGGTGGCCTGTTGGATTCTCGCCTTGAGCGTGTCCCCATGGGCAGAAGGGTGGGGTGCGCTGGTCATGGCACTCTCCTCGCTGTAATGCATCGTCTATATCCCTCCCGACAGGCCAGATGGAAATCCCGGCTTCAGAAGGAGCCAACGGGCACATTTCCTCTATATGAAAGGAATTATCTACTGCCGGCAGAGCCGGCGGACGGCATTCCATGAAATTGTGATCGATATCAAATGATCGATTCAGCGCATTCATCCGACTCCCGCGCTGCGCCATGGGCTCTTTTTTCAAAGCGAGGCCCTTTCTTCTGGCCCAGGAGCGCTTTTATCCTGGAACCCGGAGGCGCGCCTTTGAACCACCGGCCCGCGGCGAAGCTTCAGGCGCCCTCGGGGCGCCATGGCATGCGCCTTTCCCGGCGGCCCGCCGCCTGGATCCTGGGCCTCGCACTGGCCGTGCTAACGTGGGAGGCGATGCAGCCCTGGCCTTTGTCCCTGAACCTGCTCCGCCTGTACCCCAAGCGCCTGGCCTCCGCGGCGGCAGGCTGGGCGGCCAGCCGGACCCTGCCGGTGTCCCTGCGCAAGCCCCTGCTGGGCCGGTTCGCCCGGGCCTACCAGCTGGACCTGGCCGAAGCGGACCGGCCCCTGGAGGACTACCCCAGCCTGCAGGCCCTGTTCACCCGCCGGCTCAAGCCCGGGATCCGGCCCCAGGCGGAGCCGGCGCCGGGGTTCGTCAACAGCCCGGTGGACGGCAGGCTGATCGCCGGCGGGCGGATCGAGGCCGGGATGGCCATCCAGGCCAAGGGGCTGCCCTACCGCATCGAGGAGCTGCTCAAGCACGACCCGGACCCCCGGCGGTTCGAAGGAGGGCACTACCTGACCCTGTACCTCGCCCCCAAGGACTAC
This sequence comes from Holophaga sp., assembly GCA_049508835.1. GTDB lineage: Bacteria > Acidobacteriota > Holophagae > Holophagales > Holophagaceae > Mesoterricola. The sequence goes on from JBELAL010000026.1 coordinate 32,435, forward strand.
CACCGGATCCACGTCCCCTTCGAAGGCGAGGTCCTGGCCGTGGGCCGGGTGGAGGGCGAGCTGTGGCCGGTCAACGACGCCAGCACGGCCTGCGTGCCCCGCCTGTACGAGCGCAACCGCCGGGCCACCTGGCTCGCCCGGGGCACCGGGCCGGACCAGGGGCTGGAGCTGGCCGCGGTGCTGGTGGGCGCCACCCACGTGGGGGGCGTGGTGATCGACCCCCGCTGGCTGGAAGGGCGCGCCCTGCCCCGGGACGGAAGCCTGGCGGTGGCCGCGCTGCCGTGCCGGGCCGGGGAGGACCTGGGCACGTTCCAGTTCGGCTCCACCGTGGTCCTGCTCATCGGCGGCCCGGAGGCGGCCCGGTGGAGTCCGGCGGTGTCGGCCAGGCCGGTGCGGGTGGGGCAGCACCTGGGTCAGTTCCGTCCATAATAAAGTATGGACGATGCGACCCTGGAGTTCTTCGAGCCCCTCTGGGAGGCCGGCGGGGATCTGGCCGGAGCCCTGGAGGCCCTGCTGGTGTCCAGCGGCGAGGTGCTGGACATGGCCCGGCTGCGGGAATTGACCGGGCTGGGCGAGGGCGCCCTGCTGCAGGGGCTGGAGAAGCTCCAGGAGCGCCTGGGTCCGCCCCGGGGGCTGCGCCTGCTGGAGGTGGGGGGCGGCTGGCGCATGGCCGCGGCGCCCGAGTACCAGGCCCTGGTGGCCAAGCTGGTGACCACCATCCGCAGCGGCAAGCTCACCCCGGCCCAGGTGGAGACCTTGGCCATCATCGCCTACCGCCAGCCGGTGACCATGCCCGAGATCAACGAGCTGCGCGGGGTCACCAGCTGCGCCAACCAGGTCAAGAGCCTGCTGGAGCGGGAGCTGATCGTGCCGGTGGGGCGCAAGGCGGTGGTGGGGCGGCCCATGATGTACGCCACCGGGATGAAGTTCCTGCTGCACTTCGGGCTCAAGTCCCTGGCCGACCTGCCGCGCCTGGCGGATTTCGGCGAGGGCAACCTGGAGGCCCAGGCCCTGGCCCAGCTCCAGCCGGTGGAACTGCCCCCCCGCGGGGGGCTGTTCGACGGCCTCGACGATGAGCCTCCCGCCCTGGAACCCGCAGGGGCCGCCCCTGCCGTTCTGGTGGAGATGGACCTCGCGGAGGCGGACGACGGTGAGTGACGCCGCGTTCAAGGGCTGGACCCGCCCCGGAGTCCGGCCCCCGGGCGGTCCCGGGCCCGAGGAGGGGGAGACCCTGGACCACCTGTGCGGGCACTTCCGCATCTTCCAGTACGCCAAGGGCCACCGTTTCTCCGGGGACGACATCCTGGTGGCCTGGTTCGGCACCACCCGCTGCCCCCAGCCCAGGCGCATCGCCGACCTGGGCTCGGGCATCGGCAGCGTGGGCATGGCCGCCGCCTGGCGCTGCCCGGGGGCGGTGGTGCACACGGTGGAGGCCCAGGCCATCTCCGCCCGCCTGGCCCGCAAGAGCGCCGCCTACAACGGCCTGCTGGACCGCTTCACCATCCACGAAGGGGACCTGCGCGACCCGGGGCTGTTCCAGGGCGAGGCCCCGTTCGACCTGGTGTTCGGCTCGCCTCCGTACTGGCCCCTGGGCACCCGGGTGGAGGCCAGCCACCCCCAGGCCGTCCCGGCCCGGCTGGAAGTGCGCGGCCACATCGGCGACTACGCCCTGGCCGCGGCCCGGATCCTGGCCCCGGGCGGCGTGTTCGCCTGCGTGTTCCCCCTGGACCAGGTGGAGCGCGCCGAGCGGGCCTACCGGGAGGCAGGGCTGCTCATCGTGCACCGCCAGGACGTGCTGTTCAAGGAGGGGGAGCCTTACGGCCTGGCCCTGTTCGCCGGGAGCCGGCGCGCCGACCTGCCCGAAGGCTTCGAGGCGGCGGCGGCCCTGCCGGCCCAGGGGCCGCCCATCACCATCCGGCGGCAGGACGGCCGGGTGCACCCCAGCATCGCCATGGTGCGGCTGGTCATGGGGTTTCCGCCGGGGCTTTGACCGGGGACGGCAGCGGGATCAGCGCCGGCCCGGCCAGGTCCAGGTCCCCGGAGCCGCCGCTCCCGGAAGTGCCCGGGGGCAGGCTCGCGCAGATCGCGTAGGCGCTGGCGATGGTGCGGCCGCTGCTGAGGCGGGTCCGGACCAGCCCATCCACGCCCACCTGCCACAGGGTGGCGCGGTTCGTGCTCTCGCCCGGATTGCTGGAGACCAGTTCCTCGCCGACCGCGAAGACCTCGGTCCCGGCCAGGGCCACCGAGTGGGCCCAGGAGAACCGGGTCCCGTCCGCCAGCCGGATGGGCGTCCCGTTCTTCCACACCGTGGCCACCGGCATCCGGACGTCGTCCTCCCCGCCGCCGCCGGTCAGGCTCGCCCCCACCGCTTCGTGCCCGGCCACGATCACCGTGGACCCTGCCACCGCCACCGCCTCCGCCTCCGCGTCGCGGCTGCCGTCGCTGAGGGGCGGCAGGGCCTTGCCGTTCTTCCAGACCTTGGCCACCTTGACCCGGCCGTTGGATTCGTAGCCGGCCACGTACACGTCGGCGCCGGCCACGGTGATCGCGGTGGCGCAGGCGGGATAGGTGCCGTCGGTGAGGGGCATGGCCTGGCCGTTCCGCCACAGCATGGCCAGCTCGGTGTCATCCGGGCCGGACCATGCGTTGCCCGCCTCCAGGACGTCGGTTCCGGACAGGGCCACCGCCCGCGCCCAGGACCGGGCGCCTGGGGGCCCCAGCGGGATCTCCCGGCCGTTCTTCCACAAGGTGGCGCGCTCTTCGTCGCTGCCCGCCACGTAGACGTCCTTGCCGGCGACCTTCACGGCCATGGCCACCGCCCAGGTGTTCCCCCGGGTGAGCCGGGTGCCGGCGCCGTTCTTCCACACCATGGCGATCCGGACCGGGCGCGCCCGGTTGCCTTGGGGGATCGAAGGGGCCTCCTGCCACCCGGCCTCGTAGAGGTCCTGGCCGGAGAGGGCCATGGCCAGGGGCCGGACGCACTTGGGGCCCTGGCCGAGGGGGGTGGGCTGGCCGTTCTTCCAGATGGTGGCGGTGGGCTGGACGTTGTCCTCGCTCCCCGCCACGTAGATGTCCGGCCCAGGCCGCGGCGCCTCCCGGCCCAGGGCCCATGGACCGCCCAGGGACAGGAGGCCGAGGACCAGGCATCCCCTGGGGAAGGGACCGGAGAGGGCTGGGCGTCGGAGCACGGGGCTTCCTTGGGTTGTGATTATTATTTTATATTTATCCAATCTCCTGTCAATGCCTCTTCGGCCTCCTCGGCCGGGCCCGGTGCCGTTCCTTGGCCTGAAACTTTCTTTCTTCAGGGCACTTGTCGATAAATTGGTGCGAGGCACCTGCCATGGATCGTGGAACCCTGATCGGATTTCTGTTGGGCCTGGGCCTTCTGGTCCTGGTCATCGCTTCGGGCCCGAACCCCCGGATCTTCCTGCACCCGGCCAGCGTGGTGGTGGTGTTCGGCGGCATCACCGCCTCCACCCTGATCCGGTTCCCCCTCGCCAATGTGCGCTCGGCGTTCGCGGTGGCCTCCCGGGCCTTCTTCACCCAGGCGGCCTCCCCCCACGCGGTGGTCACCCACCTGGTGGGCCTGAGCCAGCGGGCCCGGCGCGAGGGTTTCCTGGGCCTGGAGAAGCATCTGCCTGATGACCCATTCATGCGCCAGGGCCTCCGGATGGTGGTGGACGGGGTTCCCCGGGACTATCTCAACGATGTCCTGACCCAGGAGATCCACGCCACCCAGGAGCGCCACACCCTGGGCCAGGAGATCTTCCGGTTCATCGCCGTCTCCGCTCCCAGCTTCGGCATGGTGGGGACCCTCATCGGCATGGTACAGCTGTTCGTGAGCATCAAGGACCCCGCCGGGATCGGCCAGGGCATGGCCTTGAGCCTCCTGTCCACCTTCTACGGCGCGGTGGTGGCCTACCTGTTCGCCGTGCCCATCTCCGGCAAGCTGGAGCTGCGCTCCCGGGAGGAACTGCAGAACAAGCGCCTGATCCTGGAGGGCATCCTGGGCATCGCCGCGGAAATGAACCCGGGCCAGCTGGAAGAGCAGCTCAACGCCTCCCTGGCGCCCCGCCACAAGACCCGCCGGTTCGAGGAAGTCCATGGTTAGGACGCCCCTGGGGGGGACCCGGCGCAGGACCGACCTGGACTCGCTCTGGCTGATCACTTTCGCCGACCTCATGGTCCAGCTCATGGCCTTCTTCGCCGTGATCTACTCCTTCTCCGCCCAGGACACGCGCAAACTGCGGGAGGTGCTCCAGTCCTTCCAGCACGAGCTGGGGATGAAGAGCGAAGGCATCCTGCCGGGGTCCACCGGCCTCGACCCCAGCCGGGCCGCGGACCTGGAGAAGCACCTCAGCGACCTGAAGCCGGTGCCGGGGGAGGATGTGGGAGTCCGGATGCGCATCGTCAGCTTCCGGGGCGCCGTGCTGTTCCCTGAGGGCTCCGCAGCCCTGCCCCCCGAATTCCAGCCCCTGCTCACCCGCATCGAGCAGATGACCCGGGACTACCCGGGTTTCACCCTCGTCTGCGAAGGCCACGCCGCCCCGGAAGAGCATGGCCGGGCCCCGGGCGTGGACGCCCTGGCCCTGAGCGGCCAGCGGGCGGAGACGGTCATGCGCCTCCTGGCCGGACAGGGCGTGGACCCCGCCACCATGGCCGCCGAAGCCCACGGCGACTCCCAGACCGAAGGCAATCCCGAAACCCCCGAAGGCCGCGCCCTGCAGAGAAGGGTGAAGTTCCGGTTCCAGAGGGTGGCGGAGAGGTAGGGGCTATTCGTCGGGTTCCTCGTAGTCCGCGTTGTGCCAGACGTTCTGGACGTCGTCGCTGTCCTCGAGCAGTTCGACCAGCTTCAGGAAGGACTTGAGCTTGTCCCCGGCCAGCGGCACCTGGTTGGCGGCGGCGCGGATGATCTTGGCTTCGATGACCGGCAGCTTGGCGGCGTCCACCGCGTCCTTGACCACCTGGTAATTGGCCGGATCGGTGGTGATGACCCAGGCTCCGCCCTCGTCCTTCACGTCGTCGGCGCCGGCCTCCAGGGCCACCTCCATGACCTTGTCCTCGGGCACCTCCGGTTCCACGACGATCTGGCCCTGCTTGGCGAACATGTAGGCCACCGAGTTGGAGGCGCCCAGCTCCGCCCCGAACTTGCTGAAGTAGCTGCGGATCTCGGGGGTGGTCCGGTTCTTGTTGTCGGTGAGGGCCTCCACGATGATGGCGGCGCCGCCGGGGCCGTAGCCTTCGTAGAGCACCTCCTCGTAGTTGACCCCCTCCAGTTCTCCGGTGCCCTTCTTGATGGCGCGCTCCCAGTTCTCCTTGGGCATGTTGTTGGCCTTGGCCAGATCCACCGCCAGCCGCAGCCGCGGGTTGGCCCCCACGTCGCCGCCGCCCAGGCGGGCCGCCACCGTGATCTCCTTGAGGACCTGGGTGAAGATCTTGCCGCGCTTGGCGTCCAGGGCGCCCTTCTTGTGCTTGATGGTTGACCATTTGCTGTGGCCGGACATACGGGACTCCAGGTTGGGAAATGTACTTCAGCCGCGAAGGGCGCGCTTGGAAATTCGGGCGAACGGGGGTGGCTCCTGCCTGATCATGGGCCGCTCCAGCATGAACTGGTACCACTGGTCCCCGTAGACTTTCATCTTCATGGGCCGGTTGTTCTGGAGGTTGTTGCGGTTGACCAGAAGGCGCTCATCGTCTTTGCAGACCTTGAGGCCTTTGTTGAGCACCTCCACCGCCTTGTCCTTCTCTTTCATCTCGTTGAGCAGATAGGCGTAGACCGCATACAGCAGGCTCTCCTTCTTGCCGGATTTCAGGGCCAGTTCGAAGGTGGTCTTGGCCTGCTTCTTCTCGCCCCGCCGCCACTGGAGGATCCCCAGCATGGCCTTGGCGATGTAGTGCTGGTAGCTGGCGGAGCGCAGCAGGGGCTCCGCTTCGGCGTTCTTCTTGCGCAGGTATTGCACCACCCCGATCTGGCCGTCGATGGAGCCCTTGACCAGGAACTGCCACCGGCCGTACCGGTAGCCTTCCCTCATGGTCTCGATGGCTTGATCGAACTGCTGTTTTTTCAGTACTTCCGTGGCACGGGTGAACACCTTTTCCAGCCTGGCCTGGACCCTGCGCCCCAGGTAGATGAACAGGCCCAGGCCCGCCAGCAGGCCGATGGGCATGGCGATCCAGATATTGATCTTCAGCAGGACGAACAGCAGGGCCGCGACGATGGCAACGCCAAGGCCCGAAAGAAGATTCAGCACACGCACTCCCGGGGGTCTGGCCGCAAGGCGGCCGAATGCCTATCTTAGCGGCACTTCAGAACACATTCCAGGCCAGGGCGTGCCGGCGGCCTAGGCCAGCACTCCGGTGCGCAGGCGAGGGGTGCGCCGGCGGCGGGCGGTGCGCCGCGGGGCCGGAGCCTCGGCCTGGGCGACCTTGCGCGGTCGGCCCGGGGACCGCTTGGGCTTGTCCGCGGCTTTCCGGGGCGCCTTGCCGGCCTTCTTCGCCGGCTTGGCCTTCCTCAGGGCCTCCTTGCGGGCGATGGCGTTCGCGGCCCGCCCGGTCACCACCACCCGGCTCCCGTCCTTGAGCCGTTTGACCTTGCTCCCGGGCTTGCGGCCGCGCTTCACCGACATGAGCAGGGGCTCCGACTCGAGCAGCTCCCGCTCCAGCTTGGCCTGCAGGGCCATCATCTCGCCGTTGTCCTTCTCGTGGTCGTGCATGCACAGGTGGAGGAAGCCGTGGATGACCAGCGTCTCCACCTCCCGCCGCCGGCTCACGCCGAGCTTTTTGGCCATTTTATCGGCCACGGGGAGGCTCATGACCAGATCGCCGAGGTGCTGGACCGCCCCTTTTTCGGGATTTGCGGGGAAGCTCAGGATATCAGTGGTTTGATTGATGCCGCGGTGCTCCCGGTTCAGCTTCCGCATGGCCCGGTCGTCCAGATAAGTGATGGAAATTCCTTCAGCGCTGGGCGCCAGTCGGTTGCGCAGTTTTATTAGCAGGTCGCCCAAAGAGCGCTCACCGGGCCCCCTGAGCTTGCTGCGGCTGGACCAGTCGATCTTAAAGGGCTTAGCACTCTCGTTCATTCGGTCCTCGCTCAAAAAGCGTCATCCTGGTTACCTAGTATTTGAAGCGGATTTTTTTTTGTCAATAGCGACATCACCACGGCAAATTTCTTTTAAAGCGCAGGATGATGAAATCCACACATTTCATAAACAATGTATCTCCTATTGTGAGGAAACGAAGAAAGCCTGTTTCCCCCGGGCCGGTCGCCTCCGGCTTACTATTCTCTGGAAAGACAGAGCCCTGTATTTTGGACGGATGGTACCGTCGCTGCCGCCGTGGACCCAGGAACCCATCGCCCATTACCTCGATCTGCTGGATCGATGGAATAGCACCCATGCCCTTACGGCTCTGGAAAAAGAGCAGCGGTTCGAGGAATTGATCCTGGATTCCGCTGCCTTGTTGCCTCTTCTGCAGCCCCTCCCTCCCGGATCCAGGGTGGTGGATTTCGGCACCGGAATGGGCATTCCCGCAGTGCCGATCGCCCTTGCCCGGCCGGACCTGGAACTGTTCGCCGTGGACCGGTCCAGGAAGAAAATCGCCTTTGTCCGCCAGGCCGTGCTGGAACTGGGGATGGCCAACCTGGAGCCGGTGGCCGGCCAGGCCGAGGTGATTCCGCCCCTCCGGGGACACGCGGGGGTGGCCAAGGCGGTGGGGACCCTGGAACTCCTCTGCGAGTGGTGGCGCCGCCACGGTCTGCCAGGGGCTCCTCTGCTGGCTCTTAAAGGATCCCAGGGACCCCTGGAGGCCCCCCCGGGCGTCCGGATCCGCACCCACCCCTACCGGCTGCCCAGCCGGGGAGAGCGGATGGTGGTGGAGATCCGGCTCAACGGGTGAGGATGTCCCCCACCTCGAGTTCCGCCGTGCTCCGCAGGATGCGGCAGGTGGCGGTGTGCTCGCCGGTCTTGACGATCATCACCTGGCCCATGTAGTAGTTGGTCATGGCCGCGCCGGGCCGGAGTGCGGTGATGTTGCCGTAGGCGTCGGTCCTCGCCCCGGCCGGATCCGGGTTGGCGGGGTCCAGGGGCTCCGGGCGGGCGCTTAGCAGCACGTCCCCCACCTTGAAGCCCTGGCTGGTCCCTCCGTCCACGATCACCAGGTCGCCGCCGGCCGCCACCATCTTGTTCATGCGGATGTAGATCACCTTCAGCACCGGCTGCCGGACCGGGACCGGGCTGGCCGTGTCCCGGCGCAGGGCGTTGACGATGCTGGGGGGCTCCGCGTAGGGCGCCGCGTAGCAGCCGGCGCTGACCCCGTCCATGGACCGCTCGATGATGGCCACCGACTGGTCGGGGTAGACCGTGGTCACCCGGACGATGCCCTCCTGCTCGAGGATGTCGCCCAAGGCCTTCCGGCGACGCCGGTCGTCGGGGTGGAAGAACTTCCGGGCCACCACCTTGGTGAGCACCAGCCGGTCGCCGACCTTGACCCCCTGGCCGGAGCCGCCGCCCAGGTACAGGACGTCTCCGTCACCAAGGATGCTCCTGGTCTTGTCCTCCTGGCCCACGACCTTGAAGGCGCCGATCTGCTTGAAATAGGCTTCGGCGGTGGGGGCAGCCACGAAGGGCATCTGGATGAAGTCCTGGAAGGTGAACCCGTACTCCTCCTGGATGGGCTTGGAGACCCGCCGGAGGTCGGGCTGCAGCTCGGCCACCTCCCCGGGGGCCAGGGATTGCTGCTGTTGCTGCTGCTGGGGGACGGCCCCGCGGGAGGATTCCACCAGGAGCGTGTCGCCCGGGTAGATCCAGTGGGGATCCTTCACCCACTTGTTCAGTTCCCAGATCTGGGGCCAGGCGAACGGGTTCCCCAGGAACTTGGCGCCCAGGTCCCAGAGGGTGTCCCCCTTCTGGACCACGTAGGCTTGCTGGGCCTGGGTGGGCGCCACCTCCGCCGGGTATTCCCAGCGGGAGAAGTGGGCCGCCACCTTCACAGTCTGGACCGGGCCGGCGCCCTCCTGGCCGCCCTGGGCCGCCGGTGGCGCCTCACCCGCGCCCTGGGCGCGCAGGCCCAGGGTCAGGAACGGGATCGCCGCGAGTGTGCAAAATCTGTTCCTCCGACCCATTTGGTTCTCCCTGGTTTGGTTGGAGCAATTATAGGGTCAACTGGGGAATAACATTTCGCCTAGTTTTCGGATGCGCCTGGACTACGGAAGTACAGGATCCAGGCCTGGGACCCGCCCATGGGCACCGGAGCCTGGGCATAGCGGGCAACGCAACGGCCGGCAGGGCTGGCGAGCATTTCCAGCACCACCTGGCGCAGATCCGGGGAGGCGCCCACCACCACGTGGAGGGTCCGCCAGCCCAGGGCATAGCCGTCCAGGATGCGCTCCTTGAGCCGTTCCTCGGCATCGCTCTGGGCATGGCCCTTCAGGTCCAGGCTGCCGTCCACCACCACGGCCATGCCGGCCGCCAGGTTGATCTGCACCTGGGGCGGCGCGGCGGGTCCGGACGCTTGGGGCGGGGGGACGGAGGCCGGAGGGGCCGGAGGGGCCGTTTCGGCGGCCGGAGGGGCCGGCTCGGCGACCGGAGGCTGGAGGCCCGGGGCGGGGGCCGGGGCGGGCGCCGGCGCGGGAGGACCGGCCGGGGCCTTCCGCCCGGGACCGGAGGCCGGGGCGCCGGCAGGCAGGGGCTTGAGGCCCTTCAGGCCGCCCATGGCCGCGCCGAACTCGCCGGGACCATCGGTCTCGGCGGACTGGGGCTTCAGGAACGCGGGCCGGTCCTCCTTCAGCGGGGGAGGGGCGGGGCAGGACTTTTCCGGGCGGGTGCGCACGCCCATGGCGTTCAGGAACAAGTCGTCCTCTTCCGCCATGGACTTGGGCGCCGCTTGGTCCGGCCTGGGCCTGGGGGGCGGAGCCGCCTTGGCCGGCGGATCCTCCTCTTTGTCCAGGGCCTGCTTCAGTTTGGCAAGATCCTTTTTCCAAGTCATGGCCCGCTCCGTTTGGAACCAGGGTACCGCGCTCTGCCCGGGCGCTGCCACCTTTGAAGAACTCAGCGCTCAACCCTGGACGCCCGGCAAGGGTCTGTCCCACGGGAGGTTCCATGGGCATCTCACGCAGCGCAAGCTTCATCCTGTTCCTGGCCCTCGGGGTTCCCCTGGCCGCCCAGGATCCCCACCTGGGGATCGGCCTCAGCCTGGCCTTCCCCACCGGCGGCTTCAACAGCACCAACTACCCTGGCGCCGGAAAGGCGAATCCGCCTTCCAACGAGGGCTACGACACCGCCCTGGGAGTCCAGTTCACGGCCAGCTTCCCGGTCCAGCAGGACCTGGCGGTGCGCCTGGACGTGTACGGCCAGGACACCAGCGGAACGGACACCTCGCCGGGCTATGCCAGCTACAACCTGGAGCATGAACTGTTCAGCATCGGCGGTGAGGCCCAGTGGTTCCTGGGGGACGGGGACGCCTTCCGTCACCGGGGCGCCTACCTGGTGGCGGGCCCCTCCCTGGACCTGGAGCGGTTCAGCAGCGACTACGGGGACCAGTACTTCAACGGCTACAGCATGGACAAGACCCGCCTGGGCGGGCTGGTGGGGTTCGGCTACAGCTTCAGGCCGTACCGCCGCTGGCGCCAAACGGTCGAAGTGGCCTTCCACAAGACCCTCTCCGGCTACAGCGCACCCACCCAGCCCGCCACCGTGTCCCCGGGCACCCCGCCGGCGGACTTCCTCCGGGTGACCTACGGGTTCGTCTTCTAGCCGGCCGCTGGCGTGGCCTTGGGCTGGCGGGGCTTGCGGCCGGGGGCCGGGGGCGGAGGCTCCACCGCCTTGCCCTCCAGGCCGGCCACGAAACGCTGGCAGTCTTTGTTGCCGGGGTCCAGGCGCAGCAGCCTGCGCCCGTAGGCCAGGCGCTCGGTGCGGGGCCTGGCGTCATCGGACTTGACCTGCTCGAGCTTCTCGGCCACGTAGGCGGTGACCGTGCCGAGCCGGCTGATGTCGGCCCGCTCCTTGGCCAGGAATCCCTGCCATTCGGCCAGGGCGGCCGCGTAGGTCTCCTGCTCCTTCCTGAGCAGGGCGAGCAGCGAGTCGATCTCCTTGAGGGACTTCTCGCTCTGGGCGATGGCCTTGCGGTGCTCGTCAAGGAAGCTCCGGATCTGCCCCCGCAGCTTGATCTGGTCGGAAGTGAGCCCCGGCATGGCATCCAGGTCCTGGAGGCGCTTCTCCTGCTGGGCGGTCTCCTCCCGCCACTGCTTGAGCTTCTCCTGGTGCTCGGCCACCAGCTTGGCGAAGGTACCTTCGGCGGTGGCGGCGTTCTCGGTGGCGGCCTGGCTGGCCTTCTCCAGGTGCTGGACCGCGTCCTCCCAGGCCCCTTCCACCACGCAAGCGCGGGCGGCCAGGTTGCGGGTCGCCACCATGGCGTGCATGGCGTTGTAGTCGGAGGGATTGACGGCGACGCCCTCCTGCTGCAGCAGCTCCTCGGTGGCCTTGCGCACCGGCCCGCCGAGGCCCTTGTCCAGGCTCTCCTCCCAGGCGGCATGGTTGTCCCGGAAGCGGTCGGGCAGACTTTGGACCGGAAGGGCCAAGGCGAGGATTACGGGCAGGAACGGGTTCATAACGCTATACCCTTCAATGGATCCATATCACGTTCCAGGTGCGGCCTGGACTCGTTCCGGGCCGGAGCGGGAACGACGGTTCGGCTTGGGCTTCCAGAATATCCGATCCGGCCCCGGAGGAATGTTCAGGAAAAGGTCAGGTTGGAACTGCGTTCCAGGACGATCAGGATCAGCCGCTCCAGTTCGTCCACCACCAGGAATTTCAAGGTGGACTGGGCATAGTGCCGGGACAGGAGGCTGCTGGGCTCCCCCTCGGGCAGGCCGCCCCGGAGGATGAAGAACACCTTCCCCTTTTCCAGGCGGTACACCTGTTTCCAGGGCAGGTGCCCGGCCCCCAGGCGGACCGCCAGGATCCGCGGCAGGCCCGCGTGCTCCACGTTGATCCCGGCTTCGTCCACCAGCACCTGGGTGCCTTCGATGAGGATCAGGCCCACCAGCGAGAGCGCCAGCAGGATCCCGGCGGCCAGGCACAGCACGACCCCGACCGCGAGCCACACCCAGATCATGACGGTGGATTCCCCGGCCGCCGCGGCCAGGCGGAGGCTGGCCAGGTGCCTGGGCAGGCTGCCCAGGAGCAGGACCAGTCCCCGCAGGCCCACCACCCAGGAGCCCGCGCAGAGCAGGGCGGCGAGCGCGCGCTGCGCAAGGCTGGGCCGGAAGACCAGGGGGGAGGTCGCGGTCATCGCGTTTCAGGCTTCGGACATTTCCGCAAGGATGGCGTCGGCCGCCGCGGCGGGATCGTCGGCCCGGGTGATGGGGCGCCCGACCACGAGCCAGGTGGAGCCGTCCCGGAGCGCCTGGGCGGGGGTGACCACCCGCGCCTGGTCCTGGACCGCGCCCCCGCGCGGGCGGATACCCGGGGTGAGCCGGTGGAAATCCTCGCCGCAAGCGTCCCGCACGGCCCCCGCCTCCTGGGCCGAGCAGACCACCCCGTCGCAGCCGCACTCCTTGGCCAGCCGGGCCAGGTGCAGGGCCATGTCGCCCGGGTCGGTCGCCAGCCCCAGGCGGGTCAGCGCCTCCCGGTCCAGGCTGGTGAGCACCGTGACGCCCAGCAGCCGGGTCCTCCCGCCGCGCTGGCGATGCGCCCGCACCGCCTCGGCGGCCGCCTCGACCATGGCCGGGCCGCCCTGGGTGTGGACGTCGATGAGGGCGGGGTCCAGGGGCAGCAGGGCGTTCAGGGCCCGGTGGACGGTGGTGGGGATGTCGTGCAGCTTGAGGTCCAGGAACACGGGCGCGAACGCCTGGACCTCCCGGATGAAGGCAGGGCCCTGGGCGCAGAACAGCTCGAGGCCCACCTTGAACATGCCGACCCGGCCCTTGAGCCTGCGGGCCAGCGAGACGGCCTCTTCGGCGGTGGGCACATCGAGGGCGACGACGAGCCGGTCTACGGTGGACTTGACGGTGGTCATGGGGGGCTCTCCCGGATGGGGACAGGGGTTGTTGGCCTTGCGTAGCCATTCTGTCAGGTTCTGGCGAAAGATCACCCGGCTCCTGCCGCCTGGAGCAGACCGGTGATGGCGCCCCAGACCATCTGGGACCAGTAGTGCAGGCCCCTGCGGGCGGGCTGGGCGGAATAGTTGGCGTGCAGCCTGTCCTTCAGCATGGGGTAGTTGCCGTCCGGGTCCAGGATGGCCGCGGTCACGGGACTGTCGAACTCGAAGGTGGCCCAACGGTCCTGCCCGTCCCAGGCCAGGCGCTGTTCGGTGCGATTCTCCAGCCGCGCCCAGAGGGTGATGGGCAGTTGCAGGCCTCCCCGGCGCACCAGGGTCAGCCGTCCCCGGCGTCCCGGGGCAGCCGGCTGGGGGGCCGCGAACACCGGTCCCTGGGGGGATTCCATCCAGCCTCCCTCCAGGACCTCCCGCACCTCCACCTTCCCGATCACCACGTCCAGGGTGTCGGTGCCTTCCACGAAATCCTTCCAGAACCCGTCCAGTTCCCTGCCGGCGACCCGCTCCGCGATCCGCTGGAAGTCCCTGCCGGTGGGGTGGCGGAACGCCATCTCCCGGGTGTATTCCATCAGCGCCCGCTCCATGAGGGGGCGCCCCAGCATGGCTTCCAGCTGGTCCAGGACCAGCGGGGCCTTGAACCGCGCGGCGGTGGTGCGGGACTCCGGGTCCCGGGCCTGATACCCGGAGCGGGCCAGGGGATCGACCGAAGGATGCCGCCAATAGCCGGCCCAGGCGGCGGCGTCGGTCCCCGCCCGGAACCGGCGGCTGCTGAACAGGCCCTGGTAGGCCCGTTCCGCGGTCTTCTGGGCGAACCAGGTGGCGAACCCCTCAGTCAGCCAGGGTTCCTCGGCGGCATCGGGGGCCAGGATGCCGTAGAACCACTGGTGGCCGACCTCGTGCATGGTGAGCACCTCGGGGCGGGCACGCCGGTCCAGGGGGTCGAACGGGCGGCAGGAGGCGGTGACCAGGGTGGGGAATTCCAGCTGTTCCGTCTCTTGGGCCCCCTCGGGCACGTCGACGATGGTGAACACCGGGTAGGGGTAGGGGAAGAACCACTCGCCGGCGCTCTTCAGGGCCGCCTGGACGGCCAGGCGCTGGCGTTCGAACCCGTGCCGGTCCCGGGGCTGGAAGTAGCAGGACACCTGGATTCCCCGGTACGGGAAGGTCCGGCATTCCCAGGTCCGCCTGGGCAGGGCCGCCCAGGCGAAATCGTGCACGTCCTCGGCGTGGATGCTCCACAGGTAGTTGGCGGGGCGCCGGGGATCCAGGGGGGCTTCCTCGGGGGTCCGGAAGCCCTCCAGAGTGCCGGTGTGGGCCAGGAACAGGGTCCTGGGCAGGGAGAGCACCACGTCGTAGGTGCCGAAGTCGGCATAGGAGTTGGCGCCCGCGCGGTACGCCCGGCAGTTCCACTTGTCCCCTTCGTAGACCCCAGCCTTGGGGAACCACTGGGCTCCCACCAGGAAGTCCCGGCTCCAGCCGGTGCGGCTGTGCACCAGCGGGAACCGGCTCTGCCAGGCGATCTCCAGCCGGATGGTCTCACCGGGGGCCACCTGGCGCGGCAGGCGGACCCAGTAGACCGTCTCGTCCTCTCCCGGATGGCCTTCCAGCTGGTGGTTCTCCATGTGCACCGAAAGCACGCGGCAATAGCCCCAGTGCCGGACGTCCCGCGCCTCCCTGCCCAGCGCCGTCGGGCCCGCGGCCTCCACCCGCTCCTTCTGGTAGATGCTCTGGGGACCTTTGAAGGCGTTGAGGTAGAGGTGCAGCGGGAATTCAGCGGTGGGGGCGGCGCCGGTGTTCCTCCAGGTGAGGGTCTCCTGGCCCGAAAGCAGCTTTTCGTCCCAGTCCAGGGCCGCCTCGATCCGGTAGTTGGCGGTGCGCGGCGACCGGGGCCGTTCGAACCAGCGTTCCGGAGTCCAGGCCCCCAACGCCGACGACCCCAACAGCCAACCCAGGAACATCCAACCAGCCCGCATGCCCACCCCAGACCGACCTAGCACTCAGGAGCACAAGTCGCCGTAAGGGGCGGAGCCCCTAACGGCAACTAGAGATTAACGCCATTGGCGCAATCAGGCTTTGCAAAGCCCGCCACCCCTGCTATCCTCAACACACTGGCGCGGGGTGGAGCAGTCCGGTAGCTCGTTGGGCTCATAACCCAAAGGTCGCAGGTTCAAATCCTGCCCCCGCTACCAACTCTTGTGAAGTTATAAGCCCTGGAAGCAACAGCTTCTGGGGCTTTTTGCTGTCCAGTCAAAGATCCGGATGAACCCTCGGGTGAGTAGAAATTGTAGCATTTTAGGAGGCTGGTGTCACCACCGTGCCACAACTCTTCGGGCCACAGAAGGCCGTCATTATTGAGTTTGAGCACCTGGACCCCTGTGGATGGAAGCCGTTCTCCAACGAGATGTGCCATGGCTCCACTCGGTGGGGAGATCTCTCCCGGAGGGATACGTGGGTGAAAGAAGCCACCTGGAATCGGGCCTTGCTCCGATTCCAGCACTGCGATTCTCTACCAGTCTTGGGAGGCATTGAGGAAGGTCATCCTTGCGAGGAAACAACACGGAACAGTTTTGTTCAGGGCCTTACCACGGACCTCTGGACCTTCTGATAGCAATACTTTCAGGTCCGGGGTATTACAGGCCGCCTGATTCGCCCTCGTCGTCGAACCCGTGCTTGATTCCAATTCCTTTAAATACATTGACGCCATTTGATTTGTATTTTCCGAAGCCTGCCTGTGCAACCCGTTTTGAAAAACTTGTATGACTTATGTGTGGGGAAGAGTTTCTTTTTGCCCAATCCAAAAATTCATCGTAGAGCATCGAAGACGGGACTTTCTTATGCTCAGCTACAATGCACTCATCGGCAAGGAAGTTAGTCCACCAGTCTTCAGTAGATTTCCATTGTTCTACCGCCTCTTTGACCGATCCCGGCGGTTCCATTAAACCGCTGTGGTAGAAGTCCATAGCACCTCGTACCATCCAGGCCCACACTCCATCAATTTGCTCCTTGAGACGGGCCTTGATCGTATCGTCGCGTTCTTGGGGTGTGAACTTTTTATTGAATGGAATAACAATCATTCTTCGCCATAGGCCATATGACTCGTCATACACACTAGGAAGGTTGTTGACGCTGATCCAGAATTTATGAGTCATTGTGAAATCAAAAAAATCACGGTGCATGAATCGGCCGGTAGCTTTGCCCGTGCTTACCAGTCTCTTGAATGTCCCTTCATCAAGTTTTGAATTAAGACTTATGTCTGAGCAGGTAGCAAATTTTACTTGATGCAACCTTGCAATTTCAGTTGGATGATTCTGGCCATACTTTTTTGTCAAAAACAAATCGTTCGGGATTTGCTGTGCAAGTGAGCCTAGCGCATGAGCAATCGTCTCGGTGAAAGTTGTCTTTCCATTGGAACCATCACCAGACAACCACACCGAAAATTCATTGTCAGTATTGCTAAGCAGGGTGCAACCAATTAGATTTTGGACATAACGAATCAGTTCCTCATTTCCCATAAACACAGTGCTGAGATACTGGTCCCATGCCCCACTTCTCGCATCAGGTGTATAATCATAAGGCAAACAATACAAAAAATTGTCAGAGGATTGATGCTGTCTAAGTTTACCAGTCGTAAGTTCCAATGTGCCATTATGAAAATTAATGATTGAACTACATGGTATTTCGAACGGGTCATTCTTATTTAAGAGGGATTTAGCTAATCTTATAGCCCCTTCTACTTTTGGAGCAGAACCAAGATTATCAGCCCATTTCAGAAATTCTTTTTGGTAGTCGGTGTCAATGTATTTGATTTCCTTTGTCTTAATTTGATTGGTCACTCTATCAAGGAGTTTGATTGGGGCATCTTGACGCTCTTCCCAGTATCTTTTGTTGTAATAATACCAGGATTTATTGTGAAATTGTAGAACATTGCCATATCTTAATTTAAGCCGCTTGGCAAAGCCCATATCATCCTGAGACATAAGAGCGCAACGCATATCTAGTTGTTTTGCCTCGGCCTCATGATCATCAGTAGGCTCTGGTTCGGATTCATCGTCCGCATTTTCAACGGGGAAACGGGATTGATTGGCTTCGATCATATCAGTGAGAGCCTGGCGCTTCTGTGGATTAAAATCAGGGAGAGCCTGTCCAATCATGCCATTCGCTTTGGCAAAAGCATATGCCTCTGCAACCTTATGAGCCAAATCAGGCGGTTCCCAGGGAGGGACACAGCGGTCGTTGTATTCGTCTAGGAGGAGTTCGAATGTTTTATGCGGAGGAAGACCATAATGACAGCATAACCTTGCAGCCGAAAGGGTTGTTTGCTCTCCATGCCAGTCATCATGCTCAGGCATCGTATTTTCGTGCTCGATAGCTTCAGGATGCTCCGCCAATGCCGCTGAAGCCATCTTGAGTCTTTCTTCTAACGGAATTGTTGTTTGATATTCGAAGGAGAAACTCAGGTCTACATCACCGGTATTGAATCTTTGACTGGAGGGGAGTGAGCCTTCATATGGGAAGTGAGATTTTAGCTGGTCGAGTGAATAACGAACAGGCCCATGATAAATAAGACGTACCTCTTTTGGAACATATCCGCGAGCGGGATCATCTTTCTGATTGATAAAACCGGGCATTCTTAGAACCCGGCTAATTTCTCTTACTTTGGGATCAGCCCCCATGGGTCGAAAACGCTCGTAGATTCCATACAAGACCTCGACCGCCCTTTTTGCTTCTGCGACGGGGACTTTATGGTCAAGCACCCAATAAAGGTGAGTACCATGCCCACTGTTTACAACCATTGAACATTCAGGTTCGACTTTGCAAGCCGAAAAATCGAATGGCACGTTGGGTGCGACTACATCTTTATCATCCAGATCAGTCCATACTGCAGTGATTTGCTTTATGTCATCTATAGTGCGATTACCACACAGCGATTCGTTGATGGAGACATATATTCCTTGGCCCAAGCTGTTCAATCTAAAGAGCTTCCCAAGGTTCTCTCTGAGCGAGCCGTAAAATGTCTCCGGGTGAAGCGTCCGGTTTTGTTTGGCCTCGTTGGATTCCCTGAAGACCTGCCACGTCAGGTTATAATCCTTTGCTTCTTCTAGGGTGATGCCGTGGAGAGTAGCAATGAATGGCAGGGCGTGGTTGCGGATGCGTTCGAGTTGTTCTGCTGTTGCCTTCATGATCACCATCCAATCCGGTTATGGATTACCCATAGTCCCTTGGAGGCAAATTTGATTTCGGGAAAGTTGGGGCTGGTTGATTTTACCCTGTCCATCATCACAGCAGCCTCTTTTTTTGACGCCTCCTTACATAGTTCCTTCCATACTCTCGGGTGTAAACATAGATACGCTTGCGGTTGGTGCCACGAATCATCCGGAGGCAGAGTCGGTAGCCACAATCCCGCAATGCCTGCCTGACCTCCTTGTCGGTGAAAAAATATTCCTCCTCTTGGAGTGCCGATTGGATGTCATACAACAATGCTCCATTGATGCCGGTGCAGGATTTCATTATGGAGCAGAGGTTTTCCATCCCTCCTGGGAGAATTTCTAACAGTTTTTTATATCTCCACTCGTCAGCTTCCCTAATTTGTTGCTTCTCTTGCTGTTGAACCCTGATCAGGTTGACCAAATCTTGCATACGTCCTTTTTCTCTCATTGTTGCCTCCATAGCAAATAGTTCTTAAATGTCGTGCAGAATGGTATCGTTTTACAATTCACATTCCACCGTACATATATAAATTTCGAAATCATGAAAAATAATTAACTGTGTTTTAAACCATAGATTTATGCAAAATTACTGATTCGTTCTAATTTTTCTCTAAATAGAAAATATCAGCAGGGATAAAGGGATAGTTTAGGGATAATAATGTTTTAAACCATCCCTGTCTATAGACATTATATTTCAATGTATTTTCATAATTTAGGGAATTAGGGATAGTTAAAAACAAAAATGAATATAAGAAATTATGTTATTGCAAAAATTATTGGTATTGGAATAAAAATTTGAAAAACTATCCCTAATCCGGAAACCCTCCCTGATTTTGTGAAAACACTATAATGATTTGTGTTATCATAGGGATAGTTCGTCTCAATGGCTTCTGAAACCCTCCCTACGAAAAACGATGTTCCTCTCTCTGGCCATGGACTTACTTCGTCGAGAGAAGACCGCCCTGCTGGATGTCGCCGCCCTCTTTGGCAGCCACTGCCTATGCCCACCTGTCAGCGATTGGTGGGGGAACTATCGCAGACAGTCATTGAGTCCGCGCATCCGCAACCACCCGGAGTCCCATGGAGCCGGAACTGAGGATGACCGCGATGGAGTCGATACGATAGGCCGACAGAATATACCTGGCTGGGCTCCTAAACTCGCCACCTCGAAGCACCCGTTCTCCATTGGTTCTCCATTGGTTCCCCATGCGCCCCCATCAACTGGAGCACCGTTATAATCATTGTGCCAAGTGTCTTCGCACTACTGCCACACGTTGCCGTTCATGTCATAAAGTCCCCAGCCATTGGGCTCTTTCTGGCCTACAACCAGAATCTCAGAATGGACATTCTGACCTCCCAGGATATGGTTTCGGCTCTCCATGTTTTGGATATTCTTGGCAATCATCAAGCCTGACAACCAGTTCTCCGTTTGCCAAGGTAACTGGCGACATCATCCATTGGATGAGGCCCAGCCTTTTCACCGGAGGCCACTTCGCCCGACCTCTCAATTGGGGTTGCGCTTCTCCTCGGATCACCCCAGGGCCCCCAGGAACTCATGCTTCGATCCGATGCTCCCTCGATTCAGGCGGGCGGCTCCTGGAGGAGGAATAGAATATTCTTCGTCGTCTATTCGTGATGGGATGGACGAGGGGGTGGGGATTAGGCTCAGATCGGGAATTAGGACGTTGCAAGTTGTCCAGGTAATTCTGGCCACAGCGAATTTAGAAACGGCAACCTCTATATACACTTCCTTTTACGAGGTTACAGGTGATTTGGGGTGATTTCTCAGGACCATCAACTACTGCCTGTTGGCCAATTTTTGTCCATCCTCTAAGGTGATATTTATGATTCCGCCCCCGTCCATCGTCAGGGTCTGATATTGTCAAGGTTCAGTTCCCAATTTGCCTAGGCCCGAGCGGCTCCATCCTACAACCCCTTAAGACCTTTAGCAGTAGGACTTCTGCCCATGCATCAACTGAATGAAGCAAGTCCCCCGGAAACGTACGGGCAAGAGCAACCCCAAGGCGTGCTTAGCCGGGTCATCACAACAACAGATATTAATCATCCATTCCCTGGTTATAAAACCTATCTCGGGAAGTACTACCAGACCAAGATCGAAGATTTCCTGGCCAGTCCCCATGGCAAAAGGCTGCTAGGAAAAGTAAACATGCTTATCACTTCACCCCCCTTTCCCCTGAACAACAAGAAGAGCTACGGCAACTTGAATGGGGATGAATACCTGTCATGGCTTGAAGACCTGGCCCCAAGGTTAACCTCCCTTCTCGCCCCTGATGGGTCCATCGTCATTGAGATCGGGAACGCATGGAATCCCCATCAGCCGACCATGAGCTTGTTGCCCATGGAGGCGCTCATGGCCTTCAAGGAGGCTGCCAACCTGCACCTCTGCCAAGAATTCATCTGCCAGAACCCCGCACGGCTGCCCAGTCCGGTTCAATACGTGAATGTTGAACGCTGCCGGATGAAAGATAGCTGGACGAGGCTTTGGTGGCTGTCCAAGACACCAAGGCCCAAGGCCGACAATCGCCGGGCCTTGCTGCCCTATAGCAAGTCCATGCTAAAGCTGCTGAAGGCACAGAAATACAATTCGGGTAGACGCCCAAGCGAACATAGCATCGGAGCTACCTCATTCCTTAGGGACAACGGGGGGGCGATCGCATCGTCCTGCCTCACGGACGAATCACTGGAGGCCTTCCTCGGTTCCCTTTTATCAATATCCAACACGAAATCCTGTGGTGATCCATACCTGGATTACTGCCGCGCCAAGGGCATCCAGTCACACCCGGCAAGGATGCAGCAAACCCTCGTCGCCTTCTTCGTTTCCTTCCTGACGGAGGAGCACGACTTGGTCTTCGACCCCTTTGGAGGCTCGAACACCTCGGGATCCGTCGCCCAGGCCCTGAACCGGCGATGGGTCGTTACCGAGGCTGAAGATACCTACATGGAATCCTCCAAAGCCCGTTTCATCGACCGCCGCCTTCGTGGTCCCAGCAGGTGACAAACCATGCCAAACATCGGGTTGGCAGCCTTGCCAATCAATACGGAATATCGAACCGGCGAATCTGATCCAGTCGAGGATTTCTATCGCCCCTGCCTTTATCAGGCCGTGCATTACCGACGGGCTGTCGGATTCTTCCGTTCATCCGTCTATTACCTGATTGGGACGCCCATCATTGAATTTGCCCGGCGTGGCGGGAAGATTCAATTGGTCTGCTCCCCGGATCTGACAGAGGATGATGTCCATTCGATCGAGGATGGCTACGATGCCCGCAGCCAAGTGGTAGAACGGTCCTTGTCCGAGGAAATCGACCGGCTACTCTCCTCGGAGGCCACCTCCTATCAGACCCAGGTGCTGGCGACCTTGATTGCCGTCGGCTCTCTGGAAATCAGGATTGCCTTCCGGCCGGGTAGTTCCGGCCAGTACCACGAGAAGATCGGTATCTTCAAAGACGCTTACGAAAACCGCATCAGCTTCATCGGTTCCTCCAACGAAACGTGGAGAGGCTGGCATCTGCATGGCAACCACGAGGCCATCGAAGTCTTCTGTAGCTGGCGCGGGGACTTTGAAGCCAACAGGGTCAATCGTCATGACCATTATTTCGATCGCCTCTGGTCGGGCATCGTCCCAGGTGTTTTGACCATTCCCTTCCCGGATGCGCCGAAGCAAAAACTCATCAACGTTTCTCTTGGAGACCTGGACAGCGTGAGCGACGAAGATCTTGGTCCAAAGCTGAAGGAACGAACCCCTCTGAGCCATCAGTTAACAGCCATCCAGTCCTGGGAGGACTATGGCCACAGGGGCATCTTTGAGCATGCCACTGGGAGCGGCAAAACTTTCACCGCCCTGTTGGCCATCAAGAAGCACGTTGCGTTAGGGAATCCGGTCCTGATCCTAGTCCCGAGCCGCCTGCTACTGGACCAATGGGCTGGAGAGGTCAGCCAGGAGGTCTCAGATGCCATCGTCCTGTTGGCCGGTAGCGGCAACAACCGTTGGCGGAAGAATGGGAAGCTCAAGGATTTCACCTGCCAGAACCTGAATCTGGGCAAGCGGATCGTGATCTCGACCATGCAGACCGCATCCATGGATGAATTCCTTGCAGCGGTTTCCGGCGGCGACCACCTGATGGTGGTAGCAGATGAGGTCCACCAGATCGGTAGCCGAAAGAATTCCAAGGCCATGCAGATCAAATCCGGATCCCGCCTCGGCCTGAGCGCCACGCCAAAACGTTACGGTGATCTAGAAGGAACCCAGAACATCCTTGATTACTTTGGCCCCATCATCCAGCCGCCCTTCACCTTGCAGGACGCCATCAAGGCCAAACGGCTCGTGGAATACGAGTATTTCCCCCACCCGATCCACCTGAGTGCCCAGGAATCCAAGCAATGGCATGACTTATCAAAGAAAATAACCCTGGAGATCGTCAAACAGAAGGCTGATGCCCAGGGCAACCGACCAATGTCGGACCGGGTCAAGATGCTCCTAATCCAGCGGTCCAGGGTGGCCAAGAAAGCCGCCGAGAAGGTCACCCTGATC
Source organism: Holophaga sp. (assembly GCA_049508835.1). Classification (GTDB taxonomy): domain Bacteria; phylum Acidobacteriota; class Holophagae; order Holophagales; family Holophagaceae; genus Mesoterricola. The sequence goes on from JBELAL010000026.1 coordinate 55,244, forward strand.
GGGTCGATCATCAGCCGGGAGTATCGCCCGGGCGAACGCTGGCTGGTTTATTGCGAGGATTCTACGCAGCTTGGTGAAGTAATGGCCGAGTTGAAAAAATTCAAACTTGACCCAATCGAATATTTCACCGACATGGCTGGTGACCAATATGCAACTTTGAGTTATTTCAAGACTTTCGGCGGCATCCTAGTTTCCATCAAATGCTTGGACGAGGGCATCGACATCCCGACCATCACGCATGCCTTCATCCTCGCCAGTTCACAGAATCCGAGGCAGTTCATTCAACGGCGCGGCCGGGTGCTGAGGAAGGCAGCGAACAAGTACATTGCTGTCATCCATGACGCTATTGTCATTCCGAACTCTCTGGAGGATGAGCCGGAACAGCTAGCCATCCTGAAAAGCGAGTTGCTCCGGGCCATGGAATTCTCCAAATCCGCGATCAACCGGGACTCGGGTGCCAACCTGCGGGCCATGGCCTTGGATCTCGGCTTGGACCCAGATCTCACCGTTGAAGACGGCATTGAAGACGAAAGCGAGGAGGAGGTATGAGCGGACCAGAAGTTCCTGATATGGCTCTGGTCACCTTGTTATCGGTGGCCAAGGAGTTGAACTTGCCCCTCGACGTAAGCTTGATCCGCTCAGCCTATGCCATACAGCGGCGGCATCAGTTTGATCGCGATCCCCAAGCTTCTTACCAGGACATGAAGCGGCTGGTAAACGAATTCGCCCAAGCCATGCCAAGCATCGAAGGAGGGAGCGTGAAATGAAGCTCATCTCTTTGACAGCAACCAATTTCATGCCTTTCAAGGGCACGCTGAAGCTCGATTTCCCCAGCGATTCGGTGAAAAACGTGCTGGTCATCTACGGCGACAACATGCGGGGCAAGACCAGCATCCTCAATGCACTGCGGTGGGCTTTCTATCAGGCCGCCAAAGGCCGCCACCTTCGGGATATCCCCCTCCAGGACATGGTGAACAAGGAGGCCGCCCTGGAAGGCGACTGGACCATGGAGACGTGCGTCAAGTTCGAGGCAGACGGGCACCATTACACGCTCAGTCGGCGGGCCACCAAGAAACCTTTAGTGACCAAGCCGAGTCGGCCCGAGGATTTTGAGGTCATCTCTGGGCTGCTCAAGGACAGTCTGGCCATCCCCGCCCATCTCATCGAACAGGAGATCAACCAGTTCGTCCCGGAACAGGTATCCCGATTCTTCCTGTTCGACGGCGAACTTCTCCAGGAGTACGAGAACCTCCTGATCGAAGGCACCGCCGCCGCCCAGGAGATCAAGGACGCAATCGAACAGGTGCTCGGCGTCCCGACCCTCACCAGAGGCAGGGACCAGCTTGATACACTGCTGAAAGAAGCTCAGAAGGAACAGACCAGGGATTTGAAGCATGTTCAGGGTCTGGAGGCTCAGGCGGAAAAGCAGGCCGAATGGCAGAGAAAGCAGGAAGCCTTCGATCTGGATCTGTCATCCCTCAAGGACAAGTTGAAGACCAACAAGGACGACCGCACCAAGCTCGATGATGAACTCGAAAAATTGGCTGCCGTCCTGAGGGACAAACAAAAGTACGAATTCTATAAGGGCAAGGAGAAAGAAGTCGAAGAGAGCGTGAAAAGCAAGAAGGCCGATCGACAGAAGCTGCTGGCGGAAGCTTGGCGCGACCTGTTGCAACCGAAGCTGCTCGAAAAGCGGACCCAGCTTCAGAACCTCCAGGATGACATCTCCGGGGTCATGACCCGGAGAACCAAGCTGGAAGGCCGAATTGAAGATTTGAAGAAAATGCTGGAGCAGCGATTCTGCCCCACCTGCAAACAACCTACTCCGGAAGGGGACCGTGCCAAGGTCGGCCATGATCTCGGTGTACTGGAAGAGGAACTGAGGCAAATTTCTGTAGACCAGCATCAGTTCCTGCACTTGTCTGATCAGATTCGGGATCTCAACAAAGTGATCAAACCCCTCATCTGGCCCCGGATCGCCTCCATCGACAACGATCTTACCAAGCTCAATATCGAACAGAGCCACATCGCGAATGAACTGGAGAAATTGCGGGAGGCCGCCAAGACCTACGAGGACGCTGACGTGGCCCACAAGAAGGTCAGGCGGGATGGGTTGGTCAAGGAGGAAGGCACCCTCGGTAAGGAGATCGACGACACCCAAAAGAAGCTGGATGAGGCCAAGAACCAACTTGCCATTATCTCCAAGGCGATTGAAGGGTTACCGGGAGCCAGGGCGAAAAAGAGCACTGCCCTGGTGACCATCTACCGTGACCTAGGCAAGGTTTTTGCGGACAGCATCGAAAAGCTCCGGGAAGAGCTACGCCTGAGTGTAGCTGCCAGGGCCTCTGAATCCTTCAAGACCCTGACGACGCAGAAAGCTTATAGCAGGCTGGAAATCAATACCAACTACGGCCTCACCATCATTGATGAGCATGGGAATCCAGTAACCATCCGCAGTGCTGGTGCAGAGCAAATCGTGGCCCTGTCCTTAATTGACGGACTTGCACGAACCGGCAGAGCCGCAGGCCCTGTGGTCATGGATACCCCCTTTGGCCGTCTTGACTTACATCATCGGGACAACATCCTCCGCTACCTCCCCACGACAACTAGCCAGCTCGTGCTTCTGGTCCATGATGGCGAAATCCGAAGGGAAACGGATCTGGCCCCCATTGCCTCCAGGATCGGGGCGGAGTATGAGATCAAGGAAGTCAACCCACGGCATTCCATTCTCGAACGGGTGACGGTATGAGCAGCACAGTGACAGAACCGACCATGATAGGCCTTACGGAGAAGACCCATACTGGGCTCAAGCGGCTCAAGGACGACGAGCATTTCAACCAGATGGCAGATGGTTACCGGTTTGGGATCGCCCTCGCTCTGGCTTCGGGGGTCATCCCCGATGAAATCCAGGGGGCTGGGACCATTTTCAGCGTCGCCACGATTGACCCCAACAGGGAGATTTACACTGCCATCAAGTCCTTGATTACAACGGGCGACATGCCAGTGTACCGCTGGGCCGAACGGCTTGCGGAATGGGGCGTAACTGAACTAATACGCCGAGCCGAAGCTGGTGAAATCGATTTTGCATCGATCTTCAAGCAGGTCGAAGAGGGGATCCAGGGGTAACGATTCGTGCTTCCACTTAAAGCCTATCTCCTGCATTGGCAGCCTGACGAGGGTTGGAACATCACGGTCCACCGTGACCTTGATTCCCTTACCGATGCCTGCAAGCTGGCTATTTTTGAGCGGGATCACACAGTCGTCATACACATCGGCTTCTGGCGACCGGATGCGGACGCCTTCCAGGAAGCGGTTGAACGGTTCCCGGGTGTCATCCTGGTGACCTCATCCGCCAAGGATGCTCTGCCCCAGCCCCTGGCCACCACTGGCAAACCCGTCTGCGTCGTCCAGGGCCTGGGGCTTTTCCCGATCCTGTCCGGTTGGGGCTACGAAACCAGTGAGGCAGAGCTTGGGGTGGCCACCGAATGGCAGCGCCAACTTTCCTTCCTCGGGGTTCCGCTACCTACCGTGCCCATGCCTCTGCCCTTCGAGCCGACGGAATCCTCAGAATGGGTAGTCAGACTTGCCATCGAAAACGCGGAGGCGCACCAAGCTGCTATGGCGTTTGGCATCCAGAATGATGATGCCCTGTTCAGCAAGGAAATGGCCCTTCCGGACAAGCTGCGTTCCTACTTAAACGTCTACCGGTTCCAGTTCATTACCGGGGAATTTCCGAGCGTCTCCAATGTTCTCGATCGGCTCTACCTAGCCGGAACGTCATTACTCCAGGCCACCCTAGGTAACTTTGAACTCTCGGTCCGGGCCACGAACATCTTCACCAGTGCCAAAATTGAGTACGTTCATCAGATTGCGGAGCTAAAGACTCAGGGGCTGTTCGGGTTGAAAAACATGGGGAAGAAGACGGTCACGGAGTTGGCCACCCTTATGCTCAGCAAATGGTTCCCCGGGTATCGCGAAGGTGACCTCGTGGCGTTTGAAGGGGTTGGCGAAAAGTCTGAGCAGAAAACCCCAGGCCAACAGGATGGTGGCCTGGGGTCATTCCAAGGTCAGCCAGAAGAACTTTTCTTGAGCCAGTTGGAGCAAGCGATCAGCCGCCTCCCTGCCAACAGGCAAGGTGTTATCCGCATTCGGATGGGGCTTGAGGACGAACCCAAGACCCTGGAAAACATTGGCAAGGATCTTGGCATCAGTAGGGAACGTGTACGGCAGATAGAGACCGCAAATCTCCTGATCCTTAGAAGAAACGCCCCGTTCAAGAACCAACTTGTCCCACGTTTGCTAGGGCTTTTGAAGGATCGCCAGTCTGCCCTGCCGCTCTTTGGCATTGATGTGCTTGATCCATGGTTTGCTGGTGTGGCTGAACACCCGTACGCCTTCGAATGGATTCTTGAGCATTGCTGTGAGGGTGCCGTTTCGCTGATTAGCCACAATGGGCAATACTACGTAACACAAATACAACAAAAACAGTGGGATACACTAATTGACTCGACCTTGAATCTCATGAAATCCCAGGTCGAGGCCAGGATAACCAGGGCAGAAGCCCGCGTCTTGGTCAACGGCATGTTGATTGGCCCCGGCGAAGAATTACGCGATGAACTGTGGGAGGAAGTCCTCCCGAATCTGAATTTTTCTGGAATGAATGGTGATGAGGATCTCCTGGTCACCGTGGGTAGCAGCCTGATGCCGATCATCGAGGCCGTTCTGGTGGAATCTCCCACTCCACTTCACATCACGGAAATTGCGGTCAGGGTTCAGGAACGATATGGGCGCCAGGCCAATGAAAACAGGCTCAGAAAAATTCTTTCTGAGATTGCCTTCCTCTTTGGACGTGGCACCTATGGCCTTCGGTCCCACCTAGACCTTGACGACGAGGAACTTGATATCCTCCGAATGGAAGTCGAGGATCTCATCAACTCTTCCGATTCACAGAGGCAGTGGCATGCCTCCGAAATATATTCAGCCCTGGCGGAAAGCTACCCGGACCTCTACTCAAAGATTACGCCACATGCCATTGCCATTGCCTTAAAGAAGTCCGACCTGGTGGTACCGCTTGGCAGAATGGTATGGACCGCCAAACGAACTGCAATCGATGGCTCTGCTTTCCGGATTGATATTCACCAAGCCATCGTGTCCCTGGTCCGGAATGCAGGGCGGCCGATGACGGCGGTGGAGATTCGGCAACGTCTGCTTCGCGATCGTGGCTTGAATTCCACTTTCCAGATCGTGATGGAGGATCCCTTGATCCGTGTAGGCAGAGGACTCTGGGGCTTGACCGATCGCGATGTTCCGTACTCCAAAGACGAACAAACCATCTTGGTGAATTCATTGCTCCAGACGTTGAACCAGCGTCAGAAGGGCATCCACTACACCTTGCTTCTCCAGGAACTATCCAAGCATGCTCAGGGCATTGATTTGAATGTTGATCCATCCCTGATCCAATCCATTGCCCTGCGATCGGGGGCCATGAAGGTGGATATGGGCCAGTACCTTTATCTCCCTGAATGGGGCGATTCGCGCTGGCCGTCCAATACCGAGGTGGTTGGTAAAATTATCGCTGAGAATCCGAATGGGGGCTGGACAGCCGCCGAAATCATTGAAATTGCTGAATTCGAGCTAGAAAGGTCTTTGGAACCAGGCTTCATCCACAAAGCCATTGAAGCACTTGGTGGAACCTATGATTTGGAGGCAAAAAAATGGTTCTTCCAGACCGACGCTGCTAATCAGGATGATGAAGATTGAATGGTAATTTGCGTACAAGGTCAACCATGAGGCCGCGTGACCCACCTTTTGGGAGATGGCCAGAAAAGATTCATTCCCTGACATTTTGAAAATTTTTTTGCCAGTGATAAAAGAGATTAGCTATATGTGATCCCTGGAATTCGCTGGCACTCGGTTCACTAAAGATTCTTTTTGGTCGAAATGATTCTGATTTTGAAGTGTCTATTTCTTTTACCATGCATAAAATATTTCAGTTTTAACCTCAACCATGGGATTCGGCGAATCTGCCATCGAGATATTCTCCTTCTGAATTTCAACGCGGCCGCAGTAACTGATCTAAATTTTGATTTTGCTCTAATTCGGCGCCGAACATCTCGTTCCCTTGACTTAAATAATTCGTTGACAGCGGACCTATAGGCTGCGATGCATGGTCTAAACGGACCTTCAGGCAGATCACGGTCTGATCCACATGAGGAGTCTATTTGGCGAAGTAGCTCATCAGCTCGATATTCAATTATTGAATGAGGAGCGGGCCGGTCATCTGGATTAAGCTCCCCGGCGGCGGCTACCTCCTCCGGACGCAGGCGTAGCCCTGAAACGTTCATTTTAACCCTCTCAATATGAGCAGGATTTACATGCGTTGCTTCCAACATACAAACAATGGCATTCCCCCATGCCTTATTAATGGCATTGGGTTTCCAAGTTTTTAAATCGACCAAAGGGAAGCCAATATCATTAAAGATTTTGGAAATAATCGTGGCACAAGTGACACCATCATTATCCGGGCTAGGGCGGTACGTCCCATCTAAGTCAAACGTCTTGCCGCCAACAAAGAGGTTGATCCCATATTCAATGCCCTCAGCCAACCCATGCTTGTTGCCGTATTTATCTGCCATGCCGCAAACCAACGCCACAGCCTGGGAAGTGCATTCCTCGTAAAGCAACATGATTGAAGCAATCCATGTTGGATTGTCTGGAGGATATGGATCAACTTTGAGTTGTCGGTGCCAAGCAAAATGTAGCAATCTGGGATTTCCGTTTTCGTCGCAATATGCGACTCCCAAATGGCTACCGAGAGCACCACGGCTTAGTGCGATTCCGACATCCTCCGGGCCGATGGGAATTCTAGATGCCAAGTCGAATGCCATGATCGCTGGCGCCTCTCAGGAGAGCCCGGCAAGGGCACGATCTGGGTTAATACAATCCCTGTTGAGAGCTTCGCGAGCCACAGAGAGTGCGGTTTCCCATCCAACAGTCTGGTTTTTTCTGGAGAATGTTGCCCGAAGAATGACCGCAAGATGCATTCCGTTAACACTGTCAGGAGATAGGCCACTTAAATCGACCGCGCCAGCACCATATACCGACAAAGCTTGAAATAATGGCTTAACGGTTGCCATTAGTGCTTTCGCGGTGACCGGAGCATCTCGATCCAGCAACAAGGCTTTCCATTCTTCTGCAAACTTTTGGACACCCTCAGCATTTTGCTGTCTGAACAATGATGTATCTTCAGTGCCTAATTTAACCCTAATTATTCCAAATTGTGCTGTTGGACCCATAAATTGTGCACCACTCATAGTATAATCCATTAACGCTTCCAAATTAATTGGAACCGAGATTCCTTCCTTTAAAGGACTGATGCATGAAATCGTAGATCCTGAAAATTTTCCTTGCATAGCAAGGGGCAATTCGCAGGTTGTCATTGCGTCTCCTTCATTTTTCTGGGCATCAAATGTTCAATTGGTATAATTAATTTTGAAAAGGTATTATCGATTGCATCATGTGCATCATCAAATACTTGCATTATTGCCACAACGTTGGGTTTCGTAGGGAGTGTTGATGCCACATTAGTATCCATCAAGATTGCCGCTTCGCCATTGGCCATGCCTTCGCCAATACCGAAAGTCATAACCAACCCTTCCTTCATTGGAATCTGAAGCTGGATAACAGGCTTAGCATTAGTACCAGGTTGTAAATGCTGTGAAAGGGCAACAGGGATTGAAATTGAGATGTTCATCACTTCCTGAAGGAACCGTACAATATCCCGTCCCTCAGTTAGCTTGGTGGTAAAAGCATCAATGTAGCGAAGGCTTGCCAAAACGATTGGCTTATCACGTTCTTCCATGGGTCGAGCCTGCAGCATTCCTTCGACTCCAGACTCAACTACTGGTCGGAAATCCTTCCAAGTCTCGTATGGCGGTACGGCGTTTGCGGAAAATAGGCCAAGGCCCAGTTGGTAAAGAGACTGCAAAGTTTCCGCACGACTTTTCCTGAACCGGAAGATCGGTTGGTGTGCTAGAAATGGCAATCCTGGTGGGACAAGCCTTTCAGTTTCCGTATGGCCAGTCTTGCGTATTTCCGATCCAAAGTGAATAAAAAATTCATCAACTTTAGAGGCTTGAGGACCCGGCCCTATCATGAAGGTAGAACCTAGCCCTGGAACCTGCATCGGGAGTCCTGTTTGGTGTGCTGGCTCCCACCGAAGTTCTGCGATCAGTTCCACCAGTGGAGCATTTTCACGAGAGGTGCTCATAGGTTTCCTGTTCCCAACAGAGCATCCCGAATCATCGGGACGTGCATGTGTAAATCTTAGCAGCAGCCTCTGCGTAGAGTGGATCAGTTAGGTCATTCTATCAAATCACGATAAATTCGGATTGGGATTCCGTCCTGCCGTCTCATCGCCATGGCGGAGTTCGATCTGTCCCCCTTGTTGGCGGAGAGCAACATTCAGGCATCACAACCTCCTGCTGATTACCAGCACAACAACTACGGGGTCTGGACCGTGCTGAATCGACTTGATGGGGGCGGACGGGTAGCCTTCATGGCTCTCGGGGCCGAGACGGTCAATGAGATTTCAGCCCTATACCCAACCGTGCCGCCAAAGGGACTGGTCGTCCAGGAACGCGGGTTTGATGTCAATCTTTGGGGAACCCGGGAGAAGGTGCCCACGGTCTTCGGCAATGAACATTGGTCAACGCCGCCGGAGTGGTTGATCGCCGGGAAAGGGCCTGGGTGGTTCGACCACCAGCACTGCCAATACGAACGCCTTGAAGAAGACCACGCCGTTGAGTCCATGCATTGGGACTGGCGGGGGATCCATCACCTTTGCTGAGAATGAACCAGAGTCATGGAGCCAGCACTATTTGGTCCTTTTGACCCGCTTCACCGTTGTGCCTTTTTTTAGGTTTTCCTTTGCAGGAATCGGCTCCATGTTTGCTCTGGAAGTCGGATGACCACCCTTGGCGATTGGTATCTTGTGGTCGATATGTTTGCCTTCAATGGTTCCTGCTCCCTTTTTTTCTTCCAGTTCCCTACGTAGTTTTGCCGCTGCTGCATCACCTTTCGCTCGTTTCTTTTCATATTCCGCATTCGGGATGGTTCGTTTCTTTTGAGCCATGTGAATTGACCTCCTTCGCCGAATAGTCTGACCCCATGAATTTTGAATACAACTACCCGTGTCATCCCATGGAGCTTACGGCAGCGGGAAATAGGCCGTTCAGTGGGGTGCTGCCGGGTTCTACTGGTGCCGGTGGCCGGGTTGACTTTGTAGCAGGTGCTGAGGATCTGGCTGTCTGCACAGAACCCAAAGGGATGGGTCACACAAATGCCTCAATTCCTAACTCATTTAATTTCTTGCAAATTTTAAGCGGTGGCACTAAGATACTTTTGCCTACATCAACTTGGATGTAGGGAGGTACTTGCAAGCGCAACCCTCAGGGCGCCCGCCGCCAGGAGGACCGCCACCCAGGAGCTGGGTCCTTGGATCGTCAGGTTCATGGTCACCTCCGTCTGGAAGCAAATATACCGCATCAGGCTCGCAATGCGGCGCCACGCAAGTGGTGATCGACTTCCGATTTTCTCTCGGAAGTTTAGTAACTGGGGAGGGGTCGAATGGACCGCCGCCAACCAACCCTCCCCAGTTCAGCCCTGATAGATTTGGAACGACTATCATGCCGATCATTATTCCAAAGCGTAATTACTTGCACTTCGACAGACCCTTTTTTGGTGAGGAAGCGCTTAAATTGGTTTCGGACCCAAGCAGGGTCGCGACATGGTCATTCATGCCGTTTCTTCATATAAAGCTGCAAACGATTAAAGTAAAGAGACAAGCGGATGGATCCTTGAAGCCCAAATTGAAAGATCGACCAATCTTTTACGCTTCGCATCGAGATGCCGCCCTGTATTATTACTATTCCGAAATTATGGGCGTCGCCTACGAGGAGTTGTTAGAGGCAAAGGGAATCTCGGAGTGTGTGACCGCATTTCGTAAGAACCGCTCCAAGTGCAACATCCAATACGCTAATGAGGTATTTGAAGAAATTGCCCACCAAAACCGATGCACTGTATTTACCTTTGACATCACGTCTTTCTTTGAAAACATCGACCATTGGATTCTCAAACGGCAGTGGGCAAGACTTTTGGGTTCTTCTGTCCTGCCACCTGACCATTACAACATTTTCAAGTCGGTGACTCGTTACTCGTATGTCGAACGGACGGCCGCATTTCGAGCATTCGGAATCGGTCTTCACAATAAGCTGGCGTTCAAGAGGCGGCAGATATGCGATGCGGAGGGCTTTCGACTGCACATTCGAAATGCAGGACTGGTTCAACGCCGTATTGATCCGGAAACCGGGACGCCAATGCTTGCTGGGATCCCTCAGGGGAGTCCCATCAGTGCCCTCCTGTCAAACCTCTACATGCTCGACTTCGATGTGGAAGTTGCTGGTGCACTCGCTTCAATTGGAGGAATGTACCGGCGATATTGCGATGACATCATCTGCGTTGTCCCTGACGAGTCATTGGTTGATGTGAGGAGCCTCATCGAGGGCGCTATCGCAAAGCTCGCCTTGGAGGCTCACCCGGATAAATCAACGACACATATATTCTGGAGGATAGGTGAGTCGATGACTTGTGATCATCCTGTCCAATACCTGGGTTTCATTTTCGACGGGAAGTCTAGCCGCCTGAGGACGGCAGCTTTGAGCAGGTATTACGCCAAAATGCGAGGAGGGATTCGTCTGGCACATCGCGTCAGAATAAGGTCAGACATCAGTCAAGGAATTCGGACAGCCCTTAAAACAAAGCGAATCCTAATTCAGTACTCTTACGTCGGACGCCGAAACTTTACAACCTACGCATTTAGGGCAGCTAAGGTGATGAGAGGCAACGCGATTCTGAAACAACTCAAGCCTCACCTCAAACGGCTTAAGGCATACATTGAGAAAAAGAATCGGCATTGGTTGTCAATCTCGGAAGAACGATTCCAGGCGATTAGAAGGATTCAATTAAACCAGTCCAAATAGGAAGGGCATGGTGGACACCCGGGCAAGACCTTCGTCTGGAAGGAAGCCAAGAAAATTAAGGAGGAGTCCAAGAACCCCCACAGTTTCACTACTACACCTTCCATGCCAAGGTGATCGTCTCAAGGTTAAAAACCGCTCTGAATACGATCTTCCCTTTCATCCTAGCCAGCCAATTCGGCGAGTTTGGCTGTAGCTTGCCTCTTCCCTATCCCCCTCAGTGACGCAAAGGCAACCATCTGCTGTTGGCGGGGTCGGGATTTCTCGCCTTCCCAGTTGTAGATAGTCTGCGCGGATACACCCAGCAGGGTTCCCATATCCATTGCTGAAAGCCCCAGTCGTCGTCGCAAGGCAATCAGCCCTTTTGCTCTGAACCGAACTCGGGTTGCGTCAGGAGGGGTGGTCATGGATTTCTTGCCTGCAGCAGCACTCTTGCTAAGGCGTGAGACTACTTTCTCAAGAGAAGCCACACGCCTCTTCAGAGCGTAAACCTCAGATCGGAGTTGGGCAGAAGCTTTCTTGAACCCTTCCGTTTCGGCTCGGGTTTCCTTACGGGCCAGACGGACAATCTCTTCCTTCAAGGCTGATGCGACGTTGGACATTTTGGTTGTTCCCTCATGGCTGACGACACAATTGCCGTCTAATCAAGCATACAGGTATCGAAGCCAAGCTAGGAACCCGAAGGTGCCCCAGGAATCACCCCCAAACGTTTTCAAGGTCAGCAATGTCAAGGGGGGCCTACCCCCTTTCCAATTTGCTCAAAAATTTCCAGTTTTTGAATATGACCTTTTTGATTTTCGACCAGGATGATTCGAGAACAGTCCAATCGACTCCGCAGGAGCCCAAGCAGAATGCTTAGCCGAGCCCGAGCCGCTTCCCAAGGGCATCCTGAGCCTTACGCTTGGCATCGAGAGACTGCTCTACGTAGAGCATGGTCGTCTGAATAGACTTGTGTCCCAACATCCCTTGAATCTCGGGGATTGGTGTGCCCGCCTCTGCGTGTAGAGACGCGAAAGTGGCACGGAGACTGTGCTGCGTGACATTGCCGAGCCCGAGCTTCTTGCATACACGTCCCAGTGCATTCTTGCAATATTGAGAGCGATGGGGTTTGCCATCAACGGCGGGGAAAACCCACGGGCTGATCACCTTCGGCATTTCATGGATTGCGGACCAGAGCCACGCAGGAACCGGCAGCACCCGTGCCTCCTTGCCCTTCGCCTTACCCACGGTATAGGTCTGGTTCTCCATATCAAACCACTCCAACCTCATCCCGAGTACTTCACTTTCCCGCAGTCCCAAGCCCACCATCACACGGAGCATGACCGGGACATGGGGATTCTTGGCGGACTGATCCACGGTAGTTAGAAACTCCTGGACCCTTGTGCCGGGGAGGATTTGGCGGGGCTTCTTTTGAATCCGGGCCATCCTGATCTTGATGGGAACGTCTTTGATGGACCCCAGCTTCACCCCATAGTTCAAAAGTAGCCTGAGCACCTGAAGGATATTGTTGACGTACCGTGGCGACCGTCCCAAGGTGATCGCCTCAGACCGCAGAGCATCAACGGCGTTGCCTCCGATCTGGTCGATCTTGACCGCTCCAAGCCGAGGATGAAGCCAATTCCGATAAATGCATTCAACCGGGACAAGGTGCTTGACGCTGAATACCGCCCGATGGTTATTGAACCATTGGTCAAAAAGCTCTTTGAGCGTTGGAATCCGGCTGACGATCCGGTACTGACCTTCCAGTGCTTCCCGCCGCTTGGCTTCAAGCACCTTCTTTGCCGTTGGCAGGTCCGTTGCCTTGGTGGACCCGTGGAGCCGATGCCCGTTGACCCTGAGTTCGTAGTGCCAGAATTGACCGATCTTCTTCAGTCCTGGGTATGCGTTTGCCATGTGATGCCTCCGGGTTTGGGAGGGATCACCAGACGTTCAACTGAAGCTGGGCGTCACCAAAACGCCACAAATCCCGCGATCCCGGAGAGGACGCGAAACGAGCGTCGCTCGCAAACCCGTGGCCCTGCTATCCTCAACAAACCGGCGCGGGGTGGAGCAGTCCGGTAGCTCGTTGGGCTCATAACCCAAAGGTCGCAGGTTCAAATCCTGCCCCCGCTACCAATGCAAAAGGCCCGTCAAATAATGATGGGCCTTGTTTTTTATCGGCATGGTCCTGGGTCAAGAAAACCCGCCATGAGTCTGGGGTGAGTCTAGGAATTTTCATCCGGCCCCGTTTTCACCTCAGAAGGCGAGCCAGCCACTCCGCCACTGGCACCGCCAGCAGGATCCAGCGGCACCCCACAGACCGGCCTCGGTTCCGCTGTCGGCTTGAGCGTGAGCTTCCGGCGAGCGTGCCTAGCGGCGGTCTAACCGGGCCTTGGGATTCCTGCTGAGGGTGGGCTCCTTGGGCGCCAATTTTCAGGAGGTCTGGGCTGGCTGCGCCGCCTTAGTCTTGGCCGGGACGGGGGCTCGGTGGGTCATGTGCTCGGTCAGCCATCCGGCCATGACTTCGGTCTCACCCGCCAGGAAGCCGAAACCGTGGGTCTTGCCCGGAAGGACCCTGTTGTAGACGCCGGGTAGGTCCTTGATGGCCTCGACGTTGTCCGCGGCCAACTTGTCGTCCCGCCCGGAAATGACTAGCACCCTCGCGTGGGTCGTGTCTTTCCGGCACGGGTGCGTGAACTCGTAGGCTGAGGGTCGATAGGCTCATGGGCAACGGAGGTTGCCCATGGCCAAGCGGAGGAAGGACCCGTCGGCGGAGGAGCTTGTGCCTCTCAA
>JBELAL010000027.1:0-66105 GCA_049508835.1 Holophaga sp.
GAGCGGAGCAAAGCCCTGGCGGTTTGGCTTCACTACTACAATAACCATCGACCGCATTCGTCCCTGGGAGGCAGGCCTCCCGCCTCAAGGGTGAACAACCTGTTTAGCCTCGACACCTAGTGACCCCTTCCCCACGCGAGGCCCCATGATCCAAGGCCCCATCACCCTCCTCATCCTGGACGGCTTCGGCGACGGCCTGCGCAACTCCTTCGACGCCACCTTCGTCGCCGGCATGCCCCAGCTCAACGACCTGCGCCGGCGCTACGCCGCCACCCAGCTGGAGGCGGGCGGCGAAGGCGTGGGCCTGCCCGAAGGCCAGTTCGGCAACTCGGAAGTGGGCCACATGAACCTGGGCGCCGGCCGGGTGGTGTGGCAGGAGCTCACCCGCATCGACGCGGCCATCCGCAAGGGGACCTTCCGGGAGAATGGGGCCATCCGGGGCCTGCTGGCCGGGCTCAAGGCCTCCGGCGGCCGGCTGCATCTCCTGGGCCTGGTCTCGGACGGCGGGGTCCACAGCCACCAGAACCACCTGGTCGCCCTGGCCCAGTGGGCCCAGGACGAAGGGGTGCCCACGTTCATCCACGCCTTCCTGGACGGGCGGGACACCGAGCAGAAGAGCGCCGACGGCTACCTACAGTGGCTGGCCTTCCAGCTGCGCAACGGCCCGCTGGTGAAGATCGCCTCCCTGTGCGGCCGCTACTACGGCATGGACCGGGACAAGCGCTGGGACCGGGTGGAGCGGTTCTGGAAGCTCCTGGTGGACGGGGCGGGGGAACACGAGGCCGAGGACGCCCTTGCGGGCATCAAGGCCGCGTACGAGCGGGGCGAGACGGACGAGTTCGTCACCCCCACCCGGCTGGCGGGGTTCGAACCCCTGCGGGACGGGGACGGGGTCATCTTCTTCAACTTCCGGGCCGACCGGGCCCGGGAGCTGTGCCACGCCCTGGTCGACCCCGCCTTCGACGGCTTTCCCCGGCAGCGGGTCCCCAAGGTGCGCCTGGTCACCTTCACCGCCTACGAGCGTGACCTGGAGCCCTACGTCACGGTCGCCTACCCGCCCCAGAACCTCTCCAACATCCTGGGCGAGCTGGTGGCCCGCCAGGGCTGGAAGCAGCTCCGCACCGCCGAGACCGAGAAGTACGCCCACGTCACCTACTTCTTCAACGGCGGCCGGGAGGAGCCGTTCGCAGGCGAGGACCGCCGGCTGGTCCCCTCCCCCAAAGTCGCCACCTACGACCTCCAGCCGGAGATGAGCGCCCACGAGGTGGTGCGCGGCCTGCTCCAGGCCATCCAGGGCGGGCAGTACCGGTTCCTGGTGTGCAACCTGGCCAATCCGGACATGGTGGGCCACACCGGGGACCTGGACGCCGCCTCCGCCGCCTGCGCGGTGGTGGACGACGCCATCCGCCAGGTGGCCTGGGCCATCCTGGCCAGGAAGGGCGCCCTTCTGGTCACCGCCGACCACGGCAACTGCGAGTGCATGCGCGACGAGAAGGGCAATCCCCACACCGCCCACACCATCAACCCGGTCCCCGCGGTCCTGGTGGCCGAGGGCTTCGAGGCCCGCCAGCTGCGTTCCGGCGGCGCCCTGGCGGACGTGGCGCCGACCCTGCTCAAGCTCATGGGCCTGGACAAGCCCCAGGAGATGGACGGGACCAGCCTGTTCTGACCGCCTGGGACCGAACCAACGGCCAAGCGAATGCAGGCAATTCCGCCTTGCAGAATTCAATATCATCGGCTATGGTTCGGCAACGCCTGACCGGCTGTCTCCACGTCTTGAACGCCAACCCAGTGCAGGGGCCCGCTGCGGGCACCCATGACGCCGCCCCCGTGTGCCATGCCGCCAGGCGGGCCCGGACCGGCCACACCCCATCACCGGCCCGGGCGGGGTAGGAGCCCTCGGTGTCCAAGTCCCTCCCAAGCCCCCATCGACCCGCCCCCCCGGCCCCGCCGGAGGGCGGCTCCCACCGCTGGGGGGCGGCGCGGATCGCCCTGGTCTACGCCGGGTTCGCCGGACTGTGGATCCTGTTCTCGGACCGGGCGGTGGGGCTGCTGTTCCGGGATCGCTCGGCCATGATGACGGCCCATTCCCTCAAGGGCCTGGCCTTCGTCCTGGTCACCTCGTTCCTGCTCTACCTGACCATCGCCCGCTACGTGCGCAGCCTGACGGACCGGGAGGCGGTGAACCGCAGGCAGCGGGAGGAGAAGGACCGGGCCGAGGAGGAGTTGCGCTCGTCGGGCCAGATGTTCACGGACATCTTCCAGATGAGCCCGGACGCCATCGACATCACCGAATTGGCCACCGGCCGGATGCTGGCCTGCAACCAGAGCTACGTGAAGATGTACGGCTACTCCAGGGACGAGCTCATCGGCCATTCCACCCTCCCCGGGGACCTGGGCGTCTGGGCCCGCGCCGAGGACCGGACCCGGCACGTGGCCGAACTGGAGGCCCGCGGCACCGTCCTCGGGTTCGAAGCGCCCGCGCGGCGCAAGGACGGCAGCACCTTCATCGCGATGATCTCCTCGTCGGTGCTGGAGATCCGGGGCAAGCACTACAACCTCTCCCTGTCCCGGGACATCACCGTCCAGAAACGGGCCGAGGAGGCCCTGCGGGAGAGTTCCCGGCGCCTGCAGCTGGCCACCGAGGCCGGCCGCCTGGGGATCTGGGACCGGAACCTGGAGGACGGCACGGTCATCTGGAGCGACCTGATGTTCGAGCTCAACGGCCTGCAGCCCGGGGCTGAGCCGCCGAGCTTCGAGCAGTGGTGCCGCACCAGCCTGCACCCCGAAGACCGCGCCGCGACCGTGGCGGCCATCGAGGCCGCGATCGCCGGGAAGGGCGGCTACGACCTGGAATTCCGGGTGCTCCATCCCGACGGCGGCGTCCACCACGTCAAGTCCAACGGGCGCATCCTGCGGAACCGCGAAGGACGGGCGGTCCGGATCATCGGCATCCACCAGGACCGGACCCGGCAGGTGGAGGCGGAAGCGGAATATCGCCGGCTGCAGGCCGAACTGCAGCACGCGGAGAAGCTGGACAGCATCGGCAGCCTGGCCGGGGGGGTGGCCCACGACATGAACAATGTCCTGGCAGCCATCATGGGCATGGCCTCGGCCATGCGCACGGCCTATTCCGGCACCGAGTTCCAGGCGGCGTCACTGGACACCATCATCCGCGCCTGCGGCCGCGGCCGGGACGTGGTCAAGAGCCTCCTCTACTTCGCCCGCAAGGACCTGGAAGCGGTGGGCCCGGTCGACCTGAACATCATCGCCCAGGAGGTGATCCACCTGCTCAGCTACACCACCCTGAGCCGGGTCCGGGTCGAGACGGACTTCCACCCGGACCTCGGGCTGGTGCAGGGGGATGCGGCGGCCCTCAGCCACGCGCTGATCAACCTCTGCGTCAACGCGGTGGACGCCATGCCCGACGGCGGCTCGCTGCAGATCCGGACCGACCGCCACCCCAGGGCGGAGATCACCCTCAGCGTCCAGGACACCGGCCACGGCATGAGCCCCGAGGTGGCCCGGAAGGCGGTGGAGCCGTTCTTCACCACCAAGCCCCAGGGCAAGGGGACCGGGCTGGGGCTGGCCATGGTCTACGGCACCATGAAGGCCCACAAGGGCACCCTCCGGATCCGGAGCCAGCCGGACCAGGGCACCGAAGTGATCCTGGGCTTCCCGCCCCTGCCCGGGACGCCGGCGGACGGCGACCCGGTTCCCGCCCCGCAGCCTCCGGCGCAGCGGACCCCGCTGCGGATCCTGCTGGTGGACGACGACGAACTGATCCGCATGGCGGTGACGCCCATGCTCACCTCCCTGGGCCACGAGGTGCACACGGCCGAAGGCGGGGCGGAGGCCCTGGAGCGCCTGCGCGGCGGGCTCCAGGTGGACCTGGTGGTGCTGGACATGAACATGCCCGGCCTCAACGGGGCCCAGACCCTGGAGCGCCTGCTGGAGCTGCGCCCCGCCCAGAAGGTGCTCATGGCCACCGGCTACAGCGACGACTCCCTCGCCCCGCTCCTGGAAGGCCGCCCGGGGGTGTTCAGCCTGCGCAAGCCCTTCAGCCTGGGGGAAATCCGCACCAAGCTGGAAGGCATCGACGGCCTGGGCGCGGCGACCTGAACCGGCCATCACCCTCCGGCCAGGAGCTTCCGGACCGGCGTTGGCGGCCCGGAGCCGGTCCACCAGCTCCTCGTTCTCGGCCCCCCGCGCCAGGGCGTCGCCCATCCACCGGCTGGTCTTGGCGGAGGCGAACAGCATGGCCAGCAGGTACACCAGCCCCATGCTGCCCGCGGCCTTCTGGCTGGCCAGGGGACCCGCGGCGAGGCGGAGGCAGGCGGGCACCATGAGCGGGACGGCGTACCACACGTAGGCCAGGTGCAGGGGGGCCAGGAAGAGGATGCTCCCCCGGCGATGCCGCTCATGATCAGGGTCAGGAACATCTGGTCCATGGGCGCGGCCGGGAACAGGAACCAGCCCAGCAGCCCCCACAGGCACCCCTGGGCCAGGGTTCCCAGCACCAGCCGGGTCCCCCCGACCGGTCTTGTCCGGCTGCCCATGCCTTCCCCGGAATCCTTGAGAAATAGGAATTTGCAGGGCAGCACCGTTGGTACGGGCGGGTTTGGGCGACCGGCTGGCTTCAGACCTGCGCCAGGGCCTGGTCCAGGTCGGCGATCAGGTCGGCCACGTCCTCGATGCCCACCGAGTAGCGCACCAGGCCGTCGGAGACCCCTCCCTCCAGGCGCGCCTCCCGGCCCATGCTGGCGTGGGTCATGGAGGCCGGGTGGCAGATGAGGGTCTCGACCCCGCCCAGGGACACCGCCAGGGCCGCCAGCCGCACCGAATCCATGAGCCTGGCCCCGGCCTCCACGCCGCCCTTCACCTCGAACGAGATCATGGCGCCGGGCCCGGCCATCTGCCGCTGCACCAGCTCGTGCTGGGGATGGCTGGGCAGGCCCAGGTAGCTCACCCATTCCACCTTGGGGTGCCGCTCCAGCCACCGGGCGATCTCCATCGCATTGGCCTGGGCCCGCTCCATCCGCAGGGAGAGGGTCTTGAGGCCCCGGCTGACCAGGGAGGCCTGGTGCGGGTCCATGCAGCAGCCCATGATCACCACCATGGCCCGGAGCTGCTTGTGCAGGGCCTCCGTGCGGGCCACCAGGATCCCGCCCACCACGTCGGCGTGCCCGTTGATGAACTTGGTCACCGAGTGCAGCGCCACGTCCGCCCCCAGGTCCAGGGGCTTCTGCAGGAAGGGGCTGGCGAAGGTGTTGTCCACCACCAGCAGGGCCCCGGCCTGGTGGGCGATGTCCGCCGCGCCCCGCAGGTCGGTGACCAGCATGGCCGGGTTGGACGGCGACTCCACGTAGACCAGCCGGGTGTTGGGTTTTACGGCCCGGCGCAGGCGGTCCAGGTCGGAGGTGTCCAGGAAGGCGGACTCCACCCCGAACCGGCCCATGTGCTTCTCCATGAGCACCCGGGAAGGGCCGTACACCGAGGCGGTGCTCACCACGTGGTCGCCCCGGTTCAGCAGCGCCATGTAGGCGGTGGAGACGGCCCCCATGCCCGAGGCGGTGGCGGTGGCGCCGAACCCGTTCTCCAGCTGGGCCACGTTCTGCTCCAGGGCCGCGGTGGTGGGATTGCCGATTCGGCTGTAGATGTAGCCGTCCGCGAGGCCCGCGAAACGGTCGGCCCCCTGTTTGGCGTTGCGGAAGGCGAAGGTGGAAGTCTGGTAGACGGGGGTGACCACGCTGCCCAGGGCATCCTCAGGGATGCCGGCATGCACCAGCTTGGTGTTGAAACCCATCGCACGCATGTCCATGCCGATCTCCAAGTCTTGGGTGACGGAACGTCCTGAATTATAAGTAACAAAAACGTTGCAACACCATGGGAAAATCCCTGGTTGGCACCTTGGCGCCCCTATCCAGCATCTTTGTACCCGGACTCCCCATGTTCAACCACATCCTCGAGACCGTGCGCGGCCAGGCCACCGCGCTCGCCTACCCTTTCCGGCGCCGGTATTATGTCGATGCCTTCGTGATCCTCACCGGGCTGGCGGTCCTGTACGGCCTGGTGGTCCTGGGCCGGCAGTGGACCGGCGTCCAGCGCCCGGTGGTGGACATCGACCTGTCCGTCTGGGCCCTGCCCAAGTACACCTTCTTCTCCATGATGCGGGGACTGGTGGCCTATGTGATCTCCCTGGGCTTCACCCTGGTCTACGCTTTCTGGGCGGCCAAGGACGAGCGGGCCGAGAAGCTGCTCATCCCGATCCTGGACATCCTCCAGAGCATCCCCGTCCTGGGTTTCATGCCCGGCGTGGTGCTGGCCCTGGTGGGCCTGTTCCCGCACAGTAACCTCGGGCTGGAACTGGCGGCGGTGATCATGATCTTCACCGGCCAGGCCTGGAACATGACCTTCAGCCTCTACAATTCCTTCAAGACGGTGCCCCACGAGTTCCTCGAGGCCTCCACCGCCTACCGGTTCACCTGGTGGGAGCGGCTGAAGTGGGTGGAGCTGCCCTTCGCCACCACCGGCCTGGTCTGGAACAGCATGATGAGCATGGCCGGCGGCTGGTTCTTCCTCATGATCACCGAGGCCTTCCAGCTGGGTGACCAGGATTTCCGCATGCCCGGGCTGGGTTCCTACATGAGCGTGGCGGCGAACAAGGGCAACGTGCCGGCCATGATCTCCGCCGTCATCGCGATGATCGTCATGATCGTGTTCCTGGACCAGGTGCTCTGGCGGCCGGTGGTGGTGCTGGCCCAGCGGTTCCGGATCGAGGACACCAGCCAGGGCCACGTCCCGCGCAGCTGGCTGCTGCGCCTCCTGCGGCGGTCCCGGCTCCTCCGCCTGTGGGAGGCCCGGCGGGCGCACCGCCTGCGGCTCCAGGGGCCACCCTCCGGCCGCAAGCGTGCGTTGAGGACGGACCAGCGCAAGGTCTGGGCCAGCTACTGGTGGCTGGGCACCGTGGCCCTGGTGGTCCTGGCCCTCCTGGTGGTCTGGTGCGCCGTGGAGCTGGTCAGGTTCCTCACCGGAATCCCCCGGGACACCTGGCCGGTCCTGGGCAAGGCCGGCGGGCTGAGCATGGCGCGGGTGCTAGTCACCACGGTGCTCGGCACCCTGTGGGCGGTGCCGGCGGGACTGGCCATCGGCCTCTCGGACCGGCTGTCCAGGCTCTTCCAGCCCATCGTGCAGGTGGCGGCGTCGTTCCCCGCCCCCATGCTGTTCCCGGTGGTGATCGCGATCCTGACCCGGTCCGGGATCGGGCTCGACTATGGCAGCGTGGTGCTGATGCTCCTGGGCACCCAGTGGTACGTCCTGTTCAACGTCATCGCCGGCGCCATGGCCGTCCCCAGCGACCTGCGGGAGACCGCCACCAGCTTCAGGTTCAGCCGGTGGCAGCGGTTCACCGAACTCTACCTCCCCGCCGTCTTCCCCTACCTGGTGACCGGCTGGGTGACCGCGGCCGGCGGCGCCTGGAACACCACCGTCGTCGCCGAGTATTACAGCTTCAACGGCAAGACGCTGACCACCTTCGGCCTGGGCTCCATCATCAGCCAGGCGGCCAACGACCGCAATCTCTCCGTGCTGGTCGCCAGCTGCCTGCTCATGTCGGCCCTGGTGGTCACCTTCAACCGGCTGGTCTGGAAGCGCCTGTACAAGCTGGCATTCACCCGCTATTCCCTGGACAAGTGAGGCTCTCATGAACGGCAAGAATTCCGCCGATGGTGACATCATCCTGGAGCTGAAGGGCATCCAGAAATCGTTCGACCGAGGCACCGGCAAGCCCCTGCGGGTGCTGGAGGACATCAACCTGGCGATCCGGCGGGGCGAGTTCGTCTGCATGATCGGCCCTTCGGGCTGCGGCAAATCCACCCTCCTGCGCATCGGCGCCGGCCTGATCGAACCGGCCAAAGGCCAGGTGTTCCTCCACGGCCACCCCCACGAGGGGCTCCTGGACAGCCTCGCCATCGTGTTCCAGGGCTTCGCCCTCTACCCGTGGATGACCATGGAGCAGAACGTGCAGGTCGTCCTGCGCGCCAAGGGGCTCGAGAGCCGGGAGATCAAGGAGCGCACCAAGTACGCCATCCATATCGTGGGCCTGGAGGGATTCGAGGAGGCCTATCCGCGGGAGCTGTCCGGGGGCATGAAGCAGCGGGTGGGCATCGCCCGGGCCCTCTCCGTGGACCCGGAGATCCTGTTCATGGACGAGCCCTTCAGCGCCCTGGACGCCCTCACCGCCGAGGGACTGCGCGCCGAGGTGCTGGACATCTGGGACGACCGGAGCCGCGATCCTCTCTCCATCCTCATGGTCAGCCACAACATATCCGAGGTGGTCATCATGGCCGACCGGGTCGTGGTGCTGTCGGCCAACCCAGGCCGGATCCGCACCATCGTCGAAAATCCCCTGCCCCGGCCCAGGGACCACCATTCCCCGGAATTCCTGCGCCTGGTGGACCAGCTGCACGACATCATCACCAGCACTGAACTGCCGGACATCCAGGTGACCACGGTGGAACCGTCCGTGGAGACCGACATCGTCGAGCCCCTGCCCCGGGCCCAGTACGCCGACATGCTGGGGCTGCTGGAATTCCTGGACGCCCACGGGGGCAGCAGCGACCTGTTCCAGGTGGTGGCCCACACCAACGAGCCGTTCGAGAAGGTGCTCACCACCGTCAAGGGCCTGGAGATGCTGGAGCTGGTGGAGACGCCCAAGCGGTCCGTGGTCCTCACCATGCTGGGCCGGGAGTTCGTTCGGGCCGGCATGGACGAGCGCAAGTTCATCTGGCGGCGCCAGCTGCTGGAACTGAAGCTGTTCCGCGTGGTCCGCGAAATGCTCGAGCTGCGCGAGGGCGAACTGCCCCGGGAGGAGCTGTTCCAGGAGATCGCCGGGCGGCTGCCCATGGAGGACCCGGAACTGACCTTCGAGACCGTCGTGGCCTGGGGCCGGTTCGGCGAACTCTTCGCCTACCGCAAGGACCGCGGCGTGCTCACGTTCGAGTAAGGCTAGGGCAGGAGCTGCCGGACCGCCTCCACCAGGGTCTGGGGCTCGACCGGCTTGTACAGCACCTCGCCCACGCCCATGTTGCGCAGGCGCATGGTGACCTCGTCGTCGCGGTGGGCGGTGACGACCAGCACGCGCATGGAGCGCAGGTCCGGATCCTCGTGGCACACCCGGGCGAGGCTGGTGCCGGGGCAGTTGGGCATGAGGAAGTCCATGATCAGCAGGTCGGGGGTCGCTTCCTTGGCCGCCTTGAGCACGTCGAAGATGCTGGTGGGATCGACCTCCAGCACGTCGTGGCCCTCCTTGCGCAGGCAGGCCGCGGTGAAGGTGCGCGCCAACCGGCTATCGTCCACGATCATGATCCTGGCCATGGCTTCCCCGATAGAATAAGGGCCAACCCCTTGAGCCTATATCCGAAATCCCCCGTTGGGGCCATTATTTCTGACAGGTGCGGACCATGGCTACCTTGTTCGAACCCCTCACCCTGCGCGGGCTGACCCTTCCCAACCGGATCGGGGTGTCGCCCATGTGCCAGTACTCGGCCCGGGACGGCCTGGCCGGCGACTGGCACCTGGTCCACCTGGGCGGGCTGGCCCAGGGCGGGGCCGGGCTGGTGATGACCGAAGCCACCGCCGTGTCCCCGGAAGGGCGCATCAGCCCCCGGGACCTGGGCCTGTGGCAGGACGCCCAGGTGGAGCCCCTGGCCCGGATCGTCCGGTTCGTCCGGAGCCAGGGCGCGGTTGCGGGCATCCAGCTGGCCCACGCCGGGCGCAAGGCCGGCACCGCCCCGCCCTGGGAGGGCGGCGGCGTGCTGGCACCCGCCCAGGGCGGGTGGCAAGGGGTCGGGCCGGGCGCCGAGCCCTTCGACAGCGGATACCCCACGCCCCGCCCCCTGGACGAGGAGGGCCTGCGCAAGGTGGTCGCCGACTTCGCCGGAGCGGCCGCGCGCGCCCGGGCGGCCGGATTCCAGGTGGTGGAGGTGCACGCGGCCCACGGCTACCTGCTGCACCAGTTCTACTCCCCCCTCTCCAACCGCCGGACCGACGCCTGGGGCGGGTCCTTCGACAACCGCACCCGGCTGGTGCGGGAGACGGCGGCCGCGGTGCGGGCGGCCTGGCCCCAGGACCTGCCGGTGCTGGTGCGGATCTCCGCCACCGACTGGGTCTCCGGCGGCTGGGACCCGGACCAGTCGGTCCGGCTCGCCCACCGGCTGAAATCCCTGGGGGTGGACCTGGTGGACTGCTCCTCCGGCGGCAATGTGCCCGGAGCGGCGATCCCCCTGGCGCCCGGCTACCAGGTCCCCTTCGCCGCCCGGATCCGCCGGGAGGCCGGCCTCGCCACCGGGGCGGTGGGGCTGATCACCCGCCCGGCCCAGGCCCAGGCCATCGTGGAGGAGGAGTCGGCGGATGTGGTGTTCCTGGGCCGGGAGCTGCTGCGCAACCCCAGATGGCCGCTGGCCGCCGCCCAGGAGCTGGGGGCCGAGATCTCTTGGCCGGGGCAGTATGCGCGGGCCGCGGCGGGGCCTGTGCCGATGCGCTAGTCTTCCCTGGCCTCATCCCCGATCTCCGGATCCACCCCAGCCCATCGTTGCCGGGCCTGGAACGCCGGATCCTCCATCCGGGCCAGGAACTCCCGCATCCGCTTGCCCCAGTTCGAGGCCGTGACGCTCCCCGGCGGCGCGTAGGGCAGCAGTTCGGCCGGCGCCTCCTCCAGGCACAGCTGCACCAGGATGAGTTGTTGTTGGAAGTTGGCCCCTACCGGCACCAGGTTGGCCGACAGGGTTTCCAGGGCGTCTCCCAGCTCCCCATCGCAGGCCCCGGCCAGGCCGTCCAGGACCTCGGAGGCTTCCAGACAGGCCCGCTCCAGCCGGTGATGCAGCTTCTCCAGGTCCGGCGCCCGGGCCCCGGAGGCCAGGGCGTGGGCCGCATCCTCCAGGTGGGGATGCAGCTTCTTGAACAGCAGCTGCAGGGCCTGCTCGGCAGGAACTTGGGCTTCCATGCCCGCAGTCTACTCCCGGTTGGGGGCCGGGAGCCGGTATGTGCCGCTCACCCCAAGAGCGCCTTTTGGCGCACGCCTGCTCCTGGAAAAAAACAGCATCGATCCTATTCATAGAAACTGCAAATTGAGGTAGCCTGTCCGCCTCCTCCCTCCCTTCCTCGACAGGAGCACCCATGACCCCCACCCCCGAAGGCGCACCCCTCGAATCGCAGGAAATCTACGTTCCCTCTGCCGCCAGCCGGGCGGGGGCCCACGTGCCGTCCATGGACGCCTACCGGAAGCTCTACCAGCGCAGCATCGCCGACCCCGAGGGGTTCTGGGGCGAACAGGCCAGCACCGTCCTGGAGTGGTTCCACCCCTTCGGCAAGGTCCGGGATTTCGACTGGGAATGGGGTCAGGTCCAGTGGTTCCTCAACGGCCGGCTCAATGTCTGCCACAACTGCGTGGACCGGCACGTGGGCGACCGGGGCGGCCAGACGGCCTTGATCTGGGAGGCGGACACTCCCGGGGAGGGCCGTTCGGTGACCTACCGGGAACTCCAGCGGGAAGTCTGCCGCCTGGCCAACGTCCTGCGCCACCACGGCATCCGCAAGGGGGACCGGGTCGCCATCTACCTGCCCATGATGCTCGAGGCGGTGTACGCCATGCTGGCCTGCGCCCGCATCGGCGCCGTGCACAACGTGGTGTTCGCCGGGTTCAGCGCCGAGAGCCTGAGGGACCGCATCAACGACGCCCGCTGCAAGGCCGTCATCACCGCCGACGAGGGCCTGCGGGGGGGCAAGGTCCTCCCCCTCAAGCGGACCGTGGACGAGGCGGTGATGGCCTGCCCCACGGTGCAGTTCGTGTTCATCGTCAAGCGCACCGGGAACAAGATCCCCTTCTACCCCCAGCACGACGTCTGGCTGCGGGAGGCCATGGACGGCGAGCGGCCGTTCTGTCCCATCGAGCACATGGACAGCGAGGACACCCTGTTCCTGCTCTACACCTCCGGTTCCACCGGCAAGCCCAAGGGGGTGGCCCACACCACCGCCGGCTACCTGCTCCAGGCGGCCCTGACCCACCGCTACGTCTTCGACTACCGTCCGGGAGACATCTTCGCCTGCGTGGCCGACATCGGCTGGATCACCGGGCACTCCTACGTGGTCTACGGCCCGCTGTGCAACGGGGCCACCACCGTGCTGTTCGAGAGCATCCCCACCTACCCGGACGCGGGCCGCTACTGGGAGATGGTCCAGCGCCTGGGCATCACCCAGTTCTACACCGCCCCCACCGCCATCCGCGCCATCGCCCGGGAGGGCGACGCCTTCGTCCAGCGCTACGACCGGTCCTCCCTGCGCATCCTGGGCACCGTGGGGGAGCCCATCAACCCGGAGGCCTGGCGCTGGTACTACCACGTGGTCGGGGAGGGCCGTTGCCCGGTGGTGGACACCTGGTGGCAGACCGAGACCGGGGGCATCCTCATCAGCCCCCTGCCCGCGGCGACGCCCCTCAAGCCCGGCTCCGCCACCCTGCCCTTCTTCGGGGTGGAGCCGGCGGTGCTGGACGAGAAGGGCGTGGAACTGAGCGGCAACGGCGTCTCCGGCCTCCTGGCCATCAAGCACCCCTGGCCCGGGATGGCCCGCACCATCCAGAACGACCACCAGCGCTTCGTGGAGACCTACCTCAAGCCCTTCCCCGGCTACTACATCACCGGCGACGGCTGCCGCCGGGACGAGGACGGCTACTACTGGATCACCGGAAGGGTGGACGACGTCATCAACGTCTCCGGGCACCGCCTGGGCACCGCCGAGGTGGAGAGCGCCCTGGTCACCCACCCGGCCTGCGCCGAGGCGGCCGTGGTGGGCTACCCCCACGAGATCAAGGGCCAGGGCATCTTCGCCTACGTCCTGCTCCAGGCCGGCTGGGAGGAGACTCCGGAACTGCTCGGGGAGCTCAAGAACGAGGTGCGCCACCACATCGGGCCCTTCGCCACCCCCGACCTGATCCTGGTGGCGCCCGGGCTGCCCAAGACCCGGTCCGGCAAGATCATGCGCCGGATCCTGCGCAACATCGCCTCCGGCAAGGAAAAGGACCTGGGCGACACCACCACCCTGGCCGACCCCACGGTGGTGGAGGTGCTCATCGCCAAGCGGAAAACCCTCTGAACGACCCCGGAGAAGGTTTATCCATGGCCAGTTGATTATTTGCTTGACACTGGAAAAAAACATGAAATTCTTTTATATCAGAATCAATCGAGCCATTTTCACATCCGAGCCAGCGTCCACTGGCGCTCTCGCGGCGTCCAGATCGCCACCTCTGCATCGCCTCCGGTCCGGGGTAAGTCCCGGAGCCGGTGGCCGTTCCGATCATCCCAAACCCATAAGGAGGGCCTCATGAAGTTATTCGCAATCACCGCAGCCGTGGCCGTCATCGTCGCCGGGGGGTTCCTGGCCTGCGATCACGGCAGCAAGACCTTCAACCTCGGCGGCGTCGGCCCGGTCACCGGCGAGGCCGCGACCTTC
The DNA here is from genome assembly GCA_049508835.1 of Holophaga sp. GTDB lineage: Bacteria > Acidobacteriota > Holophagae > Holophagales > Holophagaceae > Mesoterricola. The sequence continues at coordinate 13,504 of JBELAL010000027.1, forward strand.
GGCGCATCCACCAAGAACGGCATCGACCTGGCCGTCTCCGAATGGAACGCCAAGGGCGGCGTCCTGGACAAGCAGATCAAGATGTCCTTCGCCGACGACAAGGGCGATCCGGCCGAGGCCGCCACCGTCTACACCAAGCTGATCGAGCAGGACAAGGTCTCGGCCATCGTCGGCACGGTCATGTCCAAGTGCTCCCTGGCCGGCGCCCCCATCTGCCAGAACGCCAAGGTGCCCATGATCAGCCCCACCTCCACCAATCCCAAGGTGACCGCGGTGGGCGACTACATCTTCCGCGCCTGCTTCATCGACCCGTTCCAGGGCACGGTGGGCGCCAAGTTCGCGTTCGACGAGCTGAAGGCCAAGAAGGCCGCCTGCCTGTTCGACGTCGGCAACGACTACACCAAGGGCCTGTCGGAGTTCTTCAAGGCCAAGTTCACCTCCCTGGGCGGCGAGGTCACCGGGTTCGAGGGCCACGCCACCGGCACCACCGACTTCAAGGCCCAGCTCACCAAGATCCTGGCCGGCAAGCCGGACGTGCTCTATGTGTCCGACTACTACAACGATGCCGCCCTGATCGCCAAGCAGGCCCGGGAACTGGGCTTCAAGGGCCCGATGATCGGCGGCGACGGCTGGGATTCCCCCAAGCTGGTCGAAGTGGGCGGAGCGGCCGTGGAAGGCTGCTACTTCACCAACCACTATGCCAAGGACGACACCCGCCCGGTGGTCCAGGACTTCGTGAAGAAGTACCAGGCCAAGTACAGCGCCGAGCCGGACGCCCTGGCCTGCCTCGCCTATGACGCCACCAACCTGATGCTCGACGCCGTCAAGCGCGCCGGCAAGGCCGACGGCCCCGACATCCGCGACGCCCTCAAGACCACCGACATGGGCGTGGTTTCCGGCCAGGTGAAGTTCGACCAGGACCGGAACCCCGTGAAGTCCGCCGTGATCATCGAGATCAAGGGCGGCAAGCAGGTGTTCCGCGCCTCGGTCAACCCGTAGTCGCCGGCAGTCCCCGAGCGGTGGGACGGGATCCTGGATCCCTCCCACCGCTTTTCTTGCTCCGGAGCCGTCCCCATTGGACCAGGATCCCGCGGGCCTTCCCGCTGCCATGCCGAGGACCGGCGCCCTGCAGCCGGGGGCGGGGGACCGCATCACCGACGTGGGCGGGGTGGCGGTCGGCCACTGCACCCTGGCGGACGGGGCCTGCCAGACCGGCGTGACGGTGGTGGTCCCCCATCCGGGCGACCTGTTCCTGGCCAAGGCGCCGGCCGCGGTCACCGTCCTGAACGGGTTCGGCAAGAGCGCCGGCCTGGTCCAGGTCCAGGAACTGGGCGTGCTGGAGACCCCATCGCCCTGACCAACACCTTCGCGGTGGGCGCGGTGATGACCGCCCAGGTCCGCCAGGCGGTGGGCGCCGGCCGAGGCATGTCCTGCTTCGGCCTCAAGGGCGGCATCGGCACCAGCTCCCGGCTGGCTCCGCTCCCGGACGGCCGCCGGTTCACGGTCGGAGCGCTGGTGCTGGCCAACTTCGGCCTGCCCGGGGCGCTCCTCCTGGAGGGGCGCCGGGATCCGGCGGCGCCCATGCCGGCGGTGGCCGTGGTCCACGAGGCGCTGCTCGACCCCCTGTTCCAGGCCGCGGCGGAGGCCACCGAGCAGGCCATCCGCAACGGCCTCTGGCACGCGGACACGGTGGCCGGGCGGGACGGCCACGTCCGCCTGGGCCTGCGGGACTGGCTGCGGGACACCACCGGCGCGTGACCCGGGCCGCTTGGCTCAAGGGCGGCAAGCAAAGGATGTCGCGTGATTTGTTGACAAAATCAACATTAAAGTCATCTTGGGTGAATCGAAACCTTTGGCCCAATCCCCAGGAGCATCCATGACCATGCCCCATCGCCTCTCGTTCCTGGCCGGCGGTTTCATCGCCGTCGCCGCGGTCGTCGCCCTGGCCGAACCGGCCTCCGCCAACCTCGACCAGCTGCACGGGCTGAAGATCGGCTTGACCACCAGGCCCGACGCCATCCGCCTGCTGGGCGTCCCCGCGCAGGAACGCAAGGCCGGCGACCACACCTTCTGCGTCTGGGAGGATGGAACCCGCAGGGTGACCCTCGAATTCAGCAAGCTGGACATCCTGGTGGGCCAGAAGATCGAGAAGAAGCAGAAGCCCTGACTCCGGTGAACGGAAACGGCGGGCGGATCCGGAGATCCTGCCCGCCGTCTGGTCTTGCACCGGGAGGGTACTACACCCCCAGGTAGGCTTCCCGCACCCGGGGATCGGCCGCGATCTCCTTGGCCGGGCCGGAGATGGTGGTGTAGCCCACCTCCAGCACGTAGGCGAAGTCGGCGATCTCCAGGGCCTCGCTGGCGTTCTGCTCCACCAGCAGGACCGTGGTGCCCTTCTTGTTGATGGCCACGATCTTGTCGAAGATCTCGTCCACCAGCACCGGGGCCAGGCCCATGCTGGGCTCGTCCAGGAGCATGAGGTCGCCGCCGGTGACCATGGCCCGGCCCACGGCCAGCATCTGCTGCTCGCCACCGGACAGGGTGCCGCCCAGCTGGCCGATGCGCTCCTTGATGCGGGGCAGCATCTCGAACACCTCTTCCATGCGCTGCTTGACCAGGGTCTTGTCCTTGATGACCCACCCGGCCAGCTCCAGGTTCTCCCGCACCGTGAGGGTGGGGAAGATCTTGCGGCCTTCGGGCACGTGGGAGATCCCGGCCTCCACCAGCTTGTGGGCCGGCATGCCGGTGATGTCCTTGCCCCGCAGGGTCACGGTGCCGCCGGCGGGCACTTCCAGGCCGCTGACGGCCCGGAGGGTGGTGGTCTTGCCGGCGCCGTTGGCCCCGATCAGGGTGACGATCTTGCCCTCGGGGACTTCGAAGGACACGTCGGTGATGGCCGCGATCCGGCCGTAGGTGACTTTGAGGTTCTTCACGCTCAGCATACGACCGCCTTCCGCCCGAGGTAGGCCTCGAGCACCTTGGGTTCCTTCATGACGTCATGAGGCTTGCCTTCGGCGATGGTCTCGCCGAAGTCGATCACCTTCACCTTCTCGCACAAACCGGCCACGAACTTCATGTGGTGCTCGATGAGGAAGACCGTGACCTTGAACTCGTCCCGGACCCGGTAGATCAGCCCGGACAGGTCTTCGGTCTCCTTGGGGTTCATGCCGGCCGCGGGCTCGTCCAGGAGGATGAGCTTGGGCTTGGTGGCCAGGGCGCGGGCGATCTCCAGACGGCGACATTCGCCGTAGGGGAGGTTCTTGGCCAAGTCCTTGGCGCGCTTCTCCAGATGCATCAGCTTGATGAGGTTCATGGTCTCGTCCATCACGTCGCTGGTCTCCTTCATGAACCCCGGGGTGCGCAGGAAGGAAGCGAACAGCCCGGACTTGGAGCTGAAGTGGCGGGCGGCGCGGATGTTGTCGATCAGGGACAGGTTGCCGAAGATGCGCAGGTTCTGGAACGTCCGGGCGATGCCGCCCTGGACGATCTTGTACGGCTTCTTGCCGACGACATCCTGACCCTCGAACAGGATCTTGCCCTGGGTGGGGGTGTAGATGCCGGTGCACAGGTTGAAGATGGTGGTCTTGCCCGAGCCGTTGGGCCCGATCAGGCCGTAGATGACCCCTTCCGGGACATCGAAGGAGAAGTCCGAGACGGCCTTCAGGCCCCCGAACCAGTGGCTCATGTCCTTGATTTCAAGCAGTGCGCTCATACGTGCTTCTCCTCGATGATGAGGATCTTGGATTCCCGCATGCCCATGAGCCCTTCGGTCCTGAACAGCATGATGAGGATGAGGAGGACGGCGTAGATCACCATGGTCCATTCGGTGCCGATGGGGATCCCGACCGTGTCGCGCAGCCAGTCGATGCCCACCCGCAGGCCCTCGGTGAGGAAGGTCAGGGAGAAGGCCGCCAGGATCGAGCCGGTGAGGGAGCCCATGCCGCCGGCATAGAGCATGATCAGGATCAGGGCGGAGGCGTAGAAGCCGAACTGGGTCGGGTGGGCGATCTGCAGCAGGTGGGCCAGGAGCCCGCCGCCGATGCCGGCGAAGAAAGAGCCGATGACGAAGCCGAGCACCTTGTACCGGGTGGTGTCGACCCCGATCAGTTCGGAGGCCAGCTCGTTCTCACGGATGGAGAGCATGGCCCGCCCGTGGGAGGAGAACACCAGGTTGCGCAGCAGCACGATGGTGAAGAAGGTGAACAGGGAGATGCTGGTGAAGTTGGAGAACTTGGGGATGCCCAGCAGCCCGCGGGGACCTCCCACATAATCGATGTTGTTGAGGATGGTGCGGATCACCTCGCCGAAGCCCAGGGTCACGATGGCCAGGTAGTCGCCCTTCAGGCGCAGGGACGGGAACCCGATCAGGAAGCCCACGATGGAGGCGCCGATGCCCCCGGCGATGACGCAGAGAGGGAACACCAGCACGTTGTTGCCGATGTTGTGGGGGTTCAGCTGGAAGACCAGGGTGGTCAGGGTCCCGGACACGTACGCCCCCACCGCGGCGAATCCCATGTGCCCCAGGGAGAACTGGCCGGTGATGCCGTTGATCAGGTTCAGGCTGATGCAGAAGATCACCCCGATCAGGGAGCGCTCGATGATCACCATGAAGTAGCCGTTCAGGATCTCGGTGACGGACAGGGCCTGGATGACCACATAGAAGATCACCGCGGCGATCAGCAAATGTGAACTTTTGAGTTTGTCCATGCCAGCTCCGTTAGATCTTGTCGGCGATCTTCTCGCCGAGGAGGCCGGTGGGCCTGATGAGGAGGACGATGATGAGCATTACGAAGGCGATGCCCTCGCCCAGCAGCGAGTTGTAGGCGGTGGCGAAGGTCTCGGCCAGGCCCATGATGAAGGCGCCCAGCATGGCCCCCGGGACGTTGCCGATGCCGCCCAGCACGGCGGCGATGAATGCCTTCAGCCCGGGCAGGATGCCCATGTAGGGCTGGATGCGCGGGTAGGTCAGCCCGGCCAGCAGCCCCGCGGCGCCGGCGAACGACCCGCCCACCGCGAAGGTGAAGCCGACGACCATCTCCACGTTGATGCCCATGAGCTTGGAAGCGTCCTTGTCCTGGGACACAGCCCGCATGGCCCGGCCCAGGGGGGTCTTCATGATCAGCAGGGTGAGGCCGGTCATGAGCACCGCGGCCACCACCAGGTCGATGATCACGTAGTTGGAGATCTCGGCGGGGCCGAAGCGGTAGACCTGCTTGGCCAGCAGTTCCGGGAAGCCGCGGGGCGAGGGCCCGATGAACGGAATGGCGGAGAACAGGTATTCCAGCAGCATGGACACGCCGATGGCGGTCACCAGGCTGGAGAGCTTGGGCTTGTAGCGCAGGGGCTTGTAGGCGAACTGGTTGGAGATCATGGCGATCGCCGCCCCCGCGGCCATGGCGACGATCAGGACCGCGAAGGCCAGGACGTTGCCCTGCGGAAGGAAGGCATTGAACAGGAAGAATGCCCCATAGGACGCGAAGGCGCCAACCATGAAGAAGTCACCATGGGCAAAGTTGATGAGACGCACGATCCCATAGACCATGGTGTAGCCAAGCGCAATCAGCGCATAGATGGCACCCAGCTGAAGACCATTGATGATCTGCTGGAGGCTGAAGATTGAACCCATAGGGTATCCCCCTCTTGGAAAGGGGGTGCCCGGTTGGGCACCCCCTGTTGGAAAACCGGATGTTACGGGTTGACAGTCGTCTTGAACACCTGCTTGCCGCCCTTGATCTCGATGATGACGGCGGACTTCACGGGGTTCCGGTCCTGGTCGAACTTCACCTGGCCGGTGACGGTCTTGAGGTCGGTGGCCTTCATGGCGTCGCGGACCTTCTCGCCGTCGGTGGCGCCGGCGCGCTGGATGGAGTCCAGCATCACGTTCATGGCGTCGTAGCCCAGGGCCGCCAGGGCGTCCGGCACGGCGCTGTACTTGGCCTGGTAGGTCTTCACGAAGGTCTGCACCATCGGGTCGGTGCCGTCCTGGGAGTAGTGGTTGGTGAAGAAGCAGCCTTCCACCGCCTGGCCGCCCACTTCCACCAGCTTGGGGGAGTCCCAGCCATCGCCGCCGAGCAGGGGGCCCTTGAAGCCCAGCTCGCGGGCCTGCTTGGCGATCAGGGCCACGTCGTTGTAGTAGTCGGACACGTAGAGGACGTCCGGTTTGGCGGCGAGCAGCTTGGTCAGCTGGGCCTTGAAGTCGGTGGTGCCGGTGGCGTGGCCTTCGTAGCCGACCACTTCGCCGCCCAGGGCGGTGAACTTGGCCTTGAAGAACTCCGACAGCCCCTTGGTGTAGTCGTTGCCCACGTCGAACAGGCAGGCGGCCTTCTTGGCCTTCAGGTCCTCGAAGGCGAACTTGGCGCCCACGGTGCCCTGGAAGGGATCGATGAAGCAGACCCGGAAGATGTAATCGCCCACCTGGGTGACCTTGGGGTTGGTCGAGGAGGTGGAGATCATCGGGATCTTGGCGTTCTGGCAGATGGGGGCGCCCGCCAGGGAGCACTTGGACATGACGGTGCCGACGATGGCGCAGGCCTTGTCCTGCTCGATCAGCTTGGTGAAGACGGTGGCGGCCTCCGCGGGGTCGCCCTTGTCGTCGGCGAAGGCGAGCTTGATCTGCTTGCCGATGACGCCGCCCTTGGCATTCCACTCACCAATGGCCATTTCCATGCCGTTCTTGGTGGATGCGCCGAAGGTCGCGGCCTCACCGGTGACTGGGCCCACGCCGCCGATCTTGACTTCTTTGCTTCCCTTGTCGCAGGCCACAAAGCCCGCCGCGAGGGTGATGGCGACGAAAGCCGATACTAAAGACGATTTCATGATGCCTCCTGGGACTGCAGTTGAGTGGAAAGAACGTATCCAAGGCAAGGAGGGCCGGCTACCCGGTGACCGTCCCTGGCTTGGACACGGCACGAAAAATACATGATTCCGTTGACAAGCCGGGATTCGCGGGGTCCCGGGCAGAAAAGGGTTTGCTGAGAATTATCAACCAGAACAAAATCTTGGGGAAGACAAAATTGCTTGGGCACGGTCTACCCGGTTGTACCGTCCGCCACGGGAAAACTGTATCTATTGGATTGGGATTACACCTTCCCGGCCAGCCACTCGTCCACCAGGGCGGGCACGGTCCGGGAGGCAGGGCCCAGGCGGGATTCCATGAAGCGGGAACTGACCTGGGAGGGCTCCAGGTTCAGCTCCAGGGCGTAGGCCCTGGGCCCGGTCCATTCCACGAACCCGGCCGCCGGGTAGACATTGCCGGAAGTGCCCACCGCCAGGAACAGCCCGCAGCGCTCCAGCGCGGCCTGGATCCGGGGCAGTTCCAGGGGCACTTCACCGAACCAGACCACATGGGGCCTGAGAAAACCGGCCTGGCCACAGGCCGGGCAGGGGGTGGTCCTGGACGTGTCCCCGACCCAGGACTGGACCCGGCCGCAGGCCAGGCAGCGGACCTTGCGCAGTTCCCCGTGCATGTGGATGAGGTTCCGGGACCCGGCCCGCTCGTGCAGGTCGTCCACGTTCTGGGTGACCACCAGCACCCCGCCCGGCCAGTGCTCCTCGAGCCTGGCCAGGGCCCGGTGGGCGGGGTTGGGCTGGACCGTGGCCAGTTGCGCCCGCCGCTGGTTGTAGAAGGTGTGCACCAGGTCGGGGTTGGCCAGGAACCCCTCCGGGGTGGCCACGTCCTCGACCCGGTGCTCCTCCCAGAGCCCGTCGGCGGCCCGGAACGTCCTCAGCCCGCTCTCCGCGGAGATGCCGGCTCCGGTCAGTACCACGATGGACTTATCGGGCGCGGGGGCCATGGCGGGTTCAGAGGGCCGGGTTCACGGCGCACTTGACGCCGCCCTTGCGGATGGCGGCGAAGCAGGAGAGGCACTCCCGGCAGCGGTTGATCTCCTCGTCCCGGCCCGTCAAGAGCTTTTCCGCCGCCCGGGGATCGGCGATCAGCTGCCGGGCCAGGGCCACCAGGTCCGCCTGGCCCCGGTCCAGGACCTCCTGGGCCGCGCCGGGCTCGCCCAGCTTGCCCACGGCGATCACCGGGATGCCCACCGCGGTCCGGATGCCGCCGGCGTACGGCCCGAACGCGCCCGGCGCGGCCGCCTTGGGCAGCACCGAGCTGGAGTTGAGGAACGGCTGGCCCTGCCATTCCCCCATGGAGGCGGTGCCGATGCCGGACAGGTCCAGGACGTCCACGCCGGCCTGCTCCAGGACCTGGGCGGCATGGACGATGTCCTCCCGGCTCAGGCCGTCCTGCAGGAATTCCACCGCGTGCAGGCGGCAGAACACCGGGTAGTCCGGCCCCACCGCCCGGCGCACGGCCCGGGTCACCGCCACGGCCAGGGCGGCCCGCCGGTCCCGGTCCCCGCCCCAGCGGTCGGAGCGGCGGTTGGTGAACGGCGACAGGAACTGGGACAGCAGGTAGTAGTGGGCGGCATGGATCTCCACCCCGCCGAAGCCGGCCGCCCGGGCCCGGCCCGCGGCCCGGGCGAAGGCGTCCACGGCCCCGAGGATCTCGGCCTCGGTCATGGCCCTGGGCGCCGGCCCGAGAAGCACGGCCACCGGGCTCGGGCCGATCCGCTCCTGGGCCAGGTCCGCCCGGTAGGTCCGGGCCCCGCCGTGGACCAGCTGCAGCACCGCCGGCGCCCCTTCGGCCTGGATGGCCTGGGCCAGCCGGGCCAGGCCGGGCACCTGGGCGTCGTCCCAGAGCCCCAGGTTGAAGGGCGTGATCCGGGCGTCCTCGGCCACCGCGCAGGCCTCCACCACCACCAGCCCCACCCCGCTCCGGGCATGGTCCTGGTACCACCGGATCTGGGCCGGGCCGGGGGCGGAGTCCTCCGCCAGTCCCGTCACCATGGGCGCCATCACCAGCCGGCTGCGAAGGTGGAGTCCTTTCACCTGGAAGGGGTCGGAAAGCCTGGGCACGGCACAGCCTCCTGCATTGGCGGGGATCACCAATGATAGAAGGGTTTCTTGAATTCAGCAAAATGGGGGCTTTTCCGCCCCAGGGCGAGCACCGCCTCCACCAGCGCGTCCAGGTCCCGGGCCCGGGTGCGGTGGTTGACGATGGCGGCCCGGATCGCCACGCGCCCGTCCAGGGTGGTGGTGCTGGGCGCCGCCAGCCCCGACTCGTGCAGGTCCGCCACCGCACCCCGGTTCAGGCGGTCCGGGTCGTCCCCTTTCAGGCGGAAGCAGACGATGTTCAGGTCCACCGGGGCCATCAGCTCCAGCTCCGGGTACAAAGCCACCCGGTCCCGCAGGTGCCGGGCCAGGGCGCAGGTGTGCTCGATCACCGCGCCCAGGCGGCGGGTACCGTAGGTCTTGAGCATGAACCAGGTCTTCAGGGCCCGGAACCCCCGGGACAAGTCCGGGCCGAAGTCGCAGGGCCAGGGCGAGCCCCCCGCCAGGCCCCGGGACTCCCGGCGCAGGTAGACCGCCGGCGAGGCGAAGGTGCGCTGCTGGAGTTCGCCGTTCCGCACCAGCAGGTAGCCGGCGTCGTACGGCACCTGGCCCCACTTGTGGAAGTCCATGGCGATGGAGTCGGCCAGGCGGATGCCCTCCAGGCGCGGGGCCAGACTGGGCGCGAACAGGCCCAGGGCCCCGTAGGCCCCGTCCACGTGGAACCACAGGCCCTGCTCCCGGGCGAAGGCGGCCAGTTCCTCCAGCGGGTCGATGGCGCCGATGTCCACGGTCCCGGCCGTGCCCACCACCAGGAACGGGCGCAGCCCCGCCCGGCGGTCCCCGGCCACGGCCGACGCCAGGGCGTCCAGGTCCATGCGCCCGGCCCGGTCCACCGGCAGCACCCGCAGGGCGTCGCTGCCGATCCCGGCCATCTCCATGGCCCGGCGGATGCAGCTGTGGGCGGCGGTGGAGGCGTAGGCCGCCAGGCGCGGGCCGGACCCCAGGCCCCTTTGCCGGACTTCCGGTCCCAGGGCGCCGGTCCGGGCCACCAGCACCGCCATGAAGTTGGCCATGCTGGAGCCGGTGACGAACAGCCCCCCGGCCCCCTCGGGCATCCCGAACACCGGAGCCAGCCAGCGCAGGATCTGGCGCTCCACCTCGATGGGCATGTGGTCGCGTCCGCCGCAGTTGGCGTTGAGCCCAGCCGCCAGCATCTCCCCCAGCATCCCGGCCACCGACCCGCCCCCGTGCACCCAGCCCATGAACCCCGGGTGCACGTTGCCGGGGGCGTAAGGCAGGACCAGGCGCAGGAAGACCTCGTGCACCTCCGCCAGGTCGGCGGGATCCTGGGGGAGGGGCTCGCGCAGGGCCGCCCGGATCTCCTCGGGAACCGGCCGCCACACCGGCCGCTCCCGGACCCGCTGCACGTAGTCCAGGATGTCGTCCAGCATCCGGTGGGCCTGGGCTCGGGTGCCGCCCCAGTCCACCGGGTCCAGGTCAGGGGGTTCCGGCGGGGGCGGTACTGGACTCATCGGGCGGCTTCCTTCCGGCAGGCATTATGGCCGCGGAAGGAAGCAGCCGGTAGGACCCGCCCGGCACCTGCTTGCGGTTGGCGGTATCGAGGGACCCAGGACTCTGGCATGATGTAGAATCTTGTTCTACAATGTAGTACGGAGTTTGCACGATGCCTGAGCGCCCCCACTCGATCCATGGCCCCCGCGGGAAAAGCCCAGGCCTGCACCAGGCCATCCATCTCAGGATCTCCGCGGCCGAATCGGCCAGGCTGGAAGCCCATGCCAGGCGCCTCGCCCTGGCCCGGAACACCCGCGTCACCCTCTCCGAGGCGGTGCGGGACCTGCTGGAGCAGGCCCTGGCCAGACAGGACGAGCAGCCATGGGAATCGGCGCTGAAAAGCCTCCCCTTCGTCGCCTGGACCGGCGGCAAGCCCGAACTGCCGTCCCTGGATGAGGAACCGGACGGCACGGACCTCGCGCGCATCGTCCTCGAGGACCGGGGTGGACTTTGATTCTGTATCTGGACACCTCGATGCTGGTGAAGCTGATCCATCCCGAAGCCGGCTCGGACACCATCCGTGCGGCCGCGGGCCAGGCCAAGGCCCTGGCCTCTTCCACCCTGGCCAAGGTCGAGGTCCATTCCGCCTTGGCCCGCCTGGCCCGGGAAGGCGTCCCTGGAGAAGCGCTGAGCCGGAGGTTCTCGGCCTTTTCGGCCCTCTGGGAGCGGATGGCCAGGATCTCCATGGACCGGGCCGCGGATGCCGCCGCAGGTCTCTGCCTCAAGCATCCGCTCCGGGCGCCGGATGCGGTTCACCTGGCCTCCGCCCTGCTCCTGCGGACCGAGGGCGGGCTGGAAGTCGTCTTCGGATCCGCGGATGCACGGCTGCAGGACGCCGCCCGGAACGAAGGCTTCCGGATCGTGGGATAGAAAGGGTGCGCCTGAACCCGGCTTTCAGGCCAGATTCCAGGGATCCACCAGCCCCAGCCGGATGGCGATCACCGCAAGTTCCGCGCTGCTGTTGGCGCCCAGCTTTGCCATCACCTGCAGCCGGTGCTTCTCCAGGGTCTTGACGCTCAGGTTGAGGCTGAAGGCGATCTCCTTGAGGGACTTGCCGCCCAGGATGTGCTTCATGACCTCCAGCTGGCGCGGGGACAGGGCCGGCACCTTGGCGCCCTGGGGCCCCCCCTCGGCCAGGATGTCCTTGACCATCCCGCCGATCATGCCCGGACTGAGGTAGGTCCGGTCCTCGCACACCGCCTCCACCGCGGCTCCGATCTCCTTGGCGGCGTATATCTTCAGCACGTAGCCCGAGGCGCCGGCCTTGAGCATCTTGACCAGGTAGTCCCGGCTTTCGTGCATGGACAGGCCCAGGACCCGGCACCGGGGCAGGTCCCTGCGGATGGTGGCGGTGGCGTCGATGCCGCTCATCCCCGGCATGGACACGTCCATGATGACCAGGTCGGGCGCGTACAGCCGGGCCATCTCCACCGCCTCGGCGCCGGAACCGGCCTCGGCCACGATGAAGTACTTGGGATTCGCCTCCAGGATGCTGCGGAGGCCGGTCCGGATGATGTCGTGATCGTCGGCGATCAGGATCCTGGTGGGCATGCTGGTGTCCTCCTTACTGCATTAGCGGTAACCCTTCCGTTCTTCCGGCCATCCCTGCGCCGGGACGACCATGGTGAAGCTGCTGCCTCCGCCGGGGCTGCTCTTGATCTCCAGGCTGCCCTTGAGGAACCGGAGTCGCTGCCGGAGGCTGAACAGCCCGAGCCCATCGGCCGGGAAGGCTCCGGCCTCCAGAGTTTCCGGGTCGAAGCCCGCGCCGTGGTCAGCCACCGTGATCTCCAGCCGCTGCCCGTCCAGGACCCTCAGCTTGAGCAGGGCATGGTCGACCTTGGCGTGCTTGACCACGTTCAGCAGGAGCTCCCGCACCGCCTCGAAGACGAACATGCGGACCGGCTCAGGATCCGGATCCACCTTGCCGGCGAGGTCCAGGGCGACCTTCAGGCCGTGGTTCCGGGCGAACTCCAGGCGGAGCCACTCCAGGCAGGCCCCCAGGCGCTTTTCCCGGACCACCGGGGGGCTGAGCTCCACCGCCAGCCGGCGGGAGACCTGGATCGCCTCCTGGAGGGTCTCGGTGAGCTTCTCCAGGGTCTTCCGCGCCACCCGGGTCTCCACCTGGCCGTTGACGGTCTCCACGCTGAAGGTGGCGCCCACCAGGAGCTGCTGCAGGTGGTCGTGGAGCAGCTGGCCCAGGCGCTTGCGCTCCCGCTGCTCGGCCTGGGTCAGCTCCATGGCCAGGAAACGCAGCTGTTCCGCCTGGCGCTCGGCGGTGAGCAGGGCCCGGTCCCGCTCGGCCCGGGTCCAAAGGTCGACGATGCCGATGGCCAGGTTGTTGGCCAGCTCCAGCAGCATCTGCCCGGGCTCCTCAGCGAAGTTGTCGGGGTTCACGGAATTGAGCACCAGCGCGCCGAGCACCTTCTGTCCCGAGAGCAGCGGCAGGGCGATGGTCGACCGGGTGCTGGCGCCGGGACCCTGGCCGTCCGCCTTGCCCTGGCCTTGGCCCCTGGCCGGGTTGTCCGGGCCTTGGCCCGGGGCCGGATTGCCCTGGATGCAGGGCTGACGGGTGCGGATGGCGACCTCGGCGGCGGTCTGGCCGAACGGGTCGTCCTCCCGGGCCAGCCGCGGCCGGGCCCAGGCCCGGGACCAGGAGCCCGGCTGGAAGCCGATGGCGGCGGCCAGCCACATGGATTCGATCCCGCCCGGCCCGATCAAGCCCACCCAGACCTGGTGGACCCCGTGGACCTTCATGCTGATGCGGCAGAACTCCCGCAGCAGGTCGTCCTCGTCCTTGGCCCGGATGATGGCCTGGTTGCACTCGATGATGGCCTTCTGGGTCTTGCTGAACCGCTCAAGCGCGGCCGAATGCTCCCGGGCCTGTTCCGCCAGCTTCCAGTCGGTGATGTCCCGGACCTTCACCCGCCGGCCCTGGTAGGTCCCGTGGGAGTCGAAGAACGGATGGCAGGTGTGCTCCACCCAGCGCTCGGCGCCGTCGGGGCGCAGGATCCGGAGGTCCGTCTCGCAGGACGGTCCAGGCACCGGCCCTCCCGCCTCCGGCGGGCGGTGGACGGCGGCGTAGTGGGCCTTCCAGCGCGGGTAGTCCCCGGGATGGATCAGGCGGTCCAGCGCGCCGGGATCACGCTCGAAGCACTCCGCCGGCAAGCCGGTGATGCGCTCGCAGGACGGGGAGGAGTACAGGATGTCGCCCCCGGGGGCGTCCCACTGTTCCCAGTCATAGGCGTTCTCCATCATCATGCGGAACTTCCGTTCGCTCTTCTGAAGCTCCAGGGTCCGTTCCGCCACCTTCTGCTCGAACTGCTCGCCGCTCTGCCGGACCTGGCGGAACTGCCGGGCCAGGTGGTCGGTGGCGGCGCGGAACTGGTCCATGACCTCGCTGGTCTCCTGGAGGCTGCTTTCCGGCCAGCGTTCCGGCGGCTGGCCCGAGGCCAGCCTGGGAGCCAGCCCCCGGGCGAGGGTCCCGAGCCGGCGGAAGGCCAGCGTGCTTCTGCGGCTGACCAGCTGCGCCGCCCCCAGCGCCGCGGCCAGCACCAGGGGCACCGGAAGCAGGACCGGACGGGGATCCATCGGCCGGAACCCGCTCCGGCCGCCGAGCCCCATGAGCACCAGGGCCGGGACCATCACGAAGGCGGCCAGCAGGTCGAACACCGCTTCCTGGGCCGGCACCCGCTCCCCCCGGAACGCCGTGGCCCAGGCCAGGAACACCAGCCTGGCCGCAAGCGCGTCGGCCAACCCGTTCACCATGGCGTGGGCCGCGCCCAGCTCGGCCGCGGACGGGGTGGCCTTCTGCGCCAGGAGCAGCCACCCGAAGGCCAGGGGCATGCCCGCCAGGACCCAGAACAGGAGGTCGGCCTGGACCAGGCCGGTCCGCCGGCGGTGCAGGAACCAGCCCAGGAAGGCGGCCTCCGCCGTGAGCCAGACCACCGCCTCGGGGTGCCCTCCCGGCAGCCAGAGCGGAAGGCTGCCGATGAGCGCGGCCGCCACCGCCGGCACCGCCCCGTAGAGCTGCAGCACCAGCAGGGTGAACAGGCTGCCGAACCGGAATTCCGCATGGGCGAGCACCGGCAGACCGAACCCGTTGCCGGCGATCCCGCCGACCACAAGCGCCGCCAGCAGCCATTTGCCGCGCCTGCCAGGCAGACTGCCCTCGTGGTCCATCGGCAATGTTCTCCGGGGAACAAGGTGGGTTGGAACCATACCGCGAGGTTCGGGAAAATCGAACCGGGAGATGCTCCAAAAAACCATGGTTCTGTACCTAATTATAATGCTCCAACAGCGCAATTTGACGGTAAAAAAAGAACATGCTTCACCATATAAAGAATTTCCGAACTCAAACCCTGAATTAAATCAAAAATGGAGCATGCTCCATTTCCTACCTGTATTGGGGGAAAATCCCCATATCAATGGGGCATTGGAGCATTGTTCAGGGGGTCACAAGAGGCAATCCTAGGAGTAAAGAGATTTCCAACTAGGCTTTGCCCAATCATCCGGACGGACCCACCCAGGGCTTGGATAAAACAAAGCCTGTAGAAGGTCCAAACCATTATTCACAACCACTTGGGGTATGGGACTTGGTTCAAGCCTTCATCCCCCAGACAGGACGATTCTATGCCCAAACCAAGAGCCATGCTGCTGGACATCTCCCTCTGCGTCGGCTGCAACGCCTGCCAGGGTGCGTGCAAGGCCGCCAACAAGCTGCCGCCGGACGTGGAGGACCGGCTGTCGCTCACCGCCTTCACTGCCCTGAGCGAACACGACGGCCGGTTCGTGCGGCACCTCTGCCAGCACTGCCTGGAACCGACCTGCGCGTCGGTCTGCCCGGTGGGAGCCTTGACCAAGACCCCGCTGGGCCCCGTGGTCTACGACGCGGAAAAGTGCATCGGCTGCCGGTACTGCCTGCAGGCCTGCCCCTTCCACGTGCCCAGGTACGAATGGGGCAGCACCAGGCCTGGGATCCGCAAGTGCAAGTTCTGCGCGGAACGGCTCCAGCAGGGACTCTCCACGGCCTGCGCCGAGGCCTGCCCCACCGGCGCCACCAAGTTCGGCGACCGGGACGAGCTGCTGGAGGAGGCCACCCGGCGCATCACCGCCGAACCCGGCAAGTACGTGCCGGCCATCTACGGCAAAGAGGACATCGGCGGCACCTCCATGCTCTACATCAGTCCCGTCCCCTTCGCCGCGCTCGGTTTCGACCCGCGGCTCAAGGACGCCCCCATGCCGGTACTGACCATGAACGCCCTGGAAAAGGCGCCCACCGTGCTCACCGTCGGCGGGGTCATGCTGGCCGGGATCTGGTGGATCACCAACCGGCGCGACGCGGTGCGGGCCCATGAAGCGGCCGCCCGCAAGGACCGCGATTCCTCCAAAGGAGACGACGCATGCGAACGTTGACCTTCCCGCGCCTGACCGGCTGGCGTGTCGTCGCCACCCTCCTGATCCTGGCCGGCATCGTCTCCTCCGCGGCCCGGTTCTGGCTCGGCCTGGGCGCCACCACCCACCTGTCCGACCAGTTCCCGTGGGGCATCTGGATCGGGTTCGACTTCCTGGGCATCGGCCTCGCGGCCGCGGGCTTCACCCTGGTGGCCGCGGTGCACCTGTTCCACGCAAGGCAGTACGAACCCATCGTCCGGCCGGCCATCCTCACCGCCTTCATCGGCTACCTCCTGGTGGTCCTGGTCCTCATCATCGACCTGGGCCGACCCGACCATTTCTGGCATCCCCTGGTCATGTGGAACGTGCATTCGGTCATGTGCGAGATCAGCTGGTGCCTGATGCTCTACACCACCGTGCTGTCCCTGGAGTTCGCGCCCATCGTCCTGTCCAAGTTCCACCTGGAGGCGCCCTGCAAGTGGATCCACGCCGTCTCCCTGCCCCTCATGATCCTCGGGGTGCTGCTCTCGACCCTGCACCAGTCCTCCTTCGGCTCCCTCTACCTGATCGTGCCCACCCGGCTGCACCCGCTGTGGTACTCGCCCCTGCTGCCGATCCTGTTCTTCATCTCCTGCATCGCCTCGGGCATCTCCATGGTGCTCATCGAGACCCTGGTGGTGTCCCGCAGCCGGGGCGAGATCCTGGCGCCGGAGCTGCGCGCCAACCTGGCCAAGATCGTGGCCCTGGCCCTGGCGGTGTACCTGGTGGTGCGGTTCCAGGACCTCCTGGGCCGGGGCATGCTCCACGAGCTGCTGAAGGCGTCCTACTACACCTTGGCGTTCTACACCGAGATCGTCCTGGGTTACGTCGCCCCCTTCCTCCTGCTCCTGTCCGACCGGGTGCGGCTCTCCAGGCGCGGCCTGTACCTGGCGTGCCTGCTGGTCCTCGGAGGGTTCGCCGCCAACCGGATGAACACCGCCATCACCGGCATGGAGAACTGGCCGGCCCAGACCTATTTCCCGTCCCTGATCGAGGTATTGATCATGCTCGGGATCGCCGCGACCGGCTTCAGCGTCTTCACCATCGTCTCCAGGTACCTCCCGATCTTCGAGTCCCGGCCGGAAGCCATGCCGGAAGCCCCGGAGCCCGTCCCTCCCTACTCGGTCTGATCCCCCCGGACCGCTCCCCAACGCCCTTGTTCCCCGCCAGGAGGTCCCCATGTTCGACCTGCTCAATTGGCACAACCTTGAATGTCTCCCCTTGAACCTCATGAACGCCTTGCTGGGGCTGGCGGTCATCCTCCTGGCCGCCGGCATCGGCTGGCGCGTGGTCCGGGGGTGCAGGAAGGCAGACCCGGAAGACGCCCCGAAAGGAAACCGTTCATGACCGTCCTGCTCATCCTCTCCCTGTTCGCCGGCTTCGTGGGCCTGGACTTCCTGCTGCGGGAAGTGACCCGCAGGACCCAGGCCAGGCGCGACCGCGCCCGCCGCGAAGCCATCCTCAATACCCCCGTGCGCCTGGACTTCGCCTTCGAGGCGCGCACCCTCCAGCGGGTGGAGATCCCGGACCCCCGGGCACGCATCCTGGTGGTGGACGACGAGCCGGTGGTGCTGGATTCCTTCCGCCGCATCCTGGTGCTGGAGGGCTACAGCATCGACACCGTCGAGCACGGGCCGGAGGCGCTGTACCTGGTCCGGCGCAACGACTACGACCTGGTGTTCACCGACCTCAAGATGCCCGACATGGACGGGGTGGAGGTGGTGAAGGCGGTGAAGCACCTGCGCCCGGACATGGACGTGGTGGTCTGCACCGGCTACGGCAGCATCGAGACCGCCGTGGCGACCATGAAGCACGGGGGCGCCGACTACATCCGCAAGCCGTTCACCCCCGAGGAGCTGGTCGGGTTCGTGGACCGCCTCCTGGTCAGGCGCGAAGCGCGCCTGCTGGAACAGCGCCCACCCATGGTCCGCCTCATCGCTCCCGGCGAGGACGGGGACGACCTTGTGCCGGGCGAATACCGGATACCCGGCGGCGCGTTCATCTCCACCGGCCACTCCTGGGTCCGAATCGAGCCCGGCGGCGAAGTCAGGATCGGCATCGACGATTTCGTCCGCAAGGCGGCCGGCAAGGTCAGCCAGATCACCCTGCCCCGGGAAGGCCAGACCGTCCACGCCGGCGATCCCCTGTTCAGCCTCAGGCGCGGCGCCCAGGAACTCCGTTTCCGGGCTCCGGTGAGCGGCAAGGTGGTGGAGGACAATCCGGACCTGAAGGCCGATGCCCGTCCCATCACCGCCAGCCCCTACGTGGCGGGCTGGGTCTGCCGCATCGAACCCGCGGACCTGGGCGCCGAGCTGCCGTCCATGCACATCGGCAAGTCCGCGATGACCTGGTACGACGACGAGATCAAGCGCCTGCGCCAGCTCCAGGACGGAAAGGAAGCCCTGGACTGGACGGACCTGGAGAAGGGCTTCCTCACCCAGGTCTAATTCTATTGGGCGCCCGTGTCCCGACCCGACGCCGGGTTTTCAGGTCCGTGGTTCCCCGGCAAGGCGCCGCCTCACCCGTACGTGGTCGGATCAGATCGTCCTCGCAAGCTGCGGGCGATCTGGTCCGACCACGTTAGCCGTCCTCCAAGCGTCCGGATCATTGGCTTCGGTTCCTTGGAGGCCCGGGTTCCGGGCGCGAAAAGCAAGCGAAGTCCAAGTTGGAATGGGCTTCGTCGGCACGTACCGATGCTGGTACCCCAATGGGTGAAACACGGGCTCTGTGCCTCCGCCGGACTCCCTTCCATGGTTCTTAGTTCGCGCCAGCGAACTGAGAACCATGACCAGGGCGATGGGTCGGGACCCGAATGCGTCTAGGCCTTCACCGCTCCGGGGGCCAGGAAGGCTTCCTGCAGCTCGGCCCACGGGAGGGGCTTGGCCGGGTCGGCCTGGGCGTTCTTCTTGGCCTGGAGGCGGGTCAGTTCTTCGCCGTACCAGGCCACCACGGGCTTGCCGATCTTCAGGCCGCCGAGCTCCCCGGCCAGGTCGGTGGGCTCGATCTGGCAGATCCAGCCGTCCCGGTAGGGGCTGCGGGTGATCCGGGAGGGCTCGCTGCCGAGGGCGCCGTTGAGCTGCAGGACCTTGCCGCTGACGGGGGCCAGGAAGGCGACCTGCTCGGCGCCCCGGGTGAAGGTGAACAGCGGGCTGCCGCTCCGGACTTCCTGGCCGGGCTGGGGCAGCTGCACCGCGCCGACGGAGCCCAGGGCCTTGTTGGCGAAATCGTCGATGCCGACCCGCACCTGGCCGTCGGACTCGATCCGCACCCAGGTGTGCCCGGGCGCGAGGAACGCCCCGCCCGGAACGCTGTACTCGCCGGCGGGAGTCTCCTCGGCCTGGCTGGGGGAGACGATCCGGACGGTGGGCTGGCGCAGGGCTTCGAGCCGGGCCTGGCGCTTGACCAGCAGCTTGTTGACGAACTCGGCCAGCTCCTCGGCGGTGAACGGCTTCTGCACGTACTCGCAGGCGCCGTACTGCATGGTCTCCACCGCGGTCTCGATGGTGCCGTAGCCGGTGATGACCACCATGTCCACGTCCGGGCGCAGGTGCTTGACCGCCTTGACCACCTCCACACCGTCCATGTCCGGCATCTTCAGGTCGGTGAAGACGAAGTCGTAGTCGTTGCGGCGCACCAGGCCGAGCGCCTCGGGCCCGGTCTGCACGGTGTCGATGCTGTAGCCTTCCAGGACCAGGATGCGCCGGAAGGAGTCCAGCACCACGGCCTCGTCGTCCACCGCCAGGATCCGGGCCTTGTGCCCGGGCACCTCGACCCGCTTGAGGCTCTTGGCCTCGTCTTTGAACTCCAGGCGGATCGACTGGTTCAGGATCGCTTCCCGCTCCTGGCGTTCGCGCTTGTTGCGCATGCGCTGGGTGCTCTGGCGGACCAGGTAGTCGATGCCGACGAAAGCCAGAAGCATGAAGATGACGAGCAGGACGGTCATGGCTGTACTCCTTATGAAGATAGCTGATTGGGTCGCGCCGGGCCGGACCCCGCGCCGTTCCGGGTGGCCAGGGGCAGGCGCAGGGTGAACCGGGTTCCCCGTCCAAGTTCGCTCTGCACCTCGATGGTGCCTTCGTGGCTTTCAATGATGCCCCATGATACCGCCAGACCGAGCCCGGTTCCTCGGGCGCCCTTGCTGGTGAAGAACGGCTCGAAGATGTGCGTGAGGGCATCGGGAGGGATGCCAGAACCGGTGTCCTCCACCCGGACCTCCAGCATGGTCCTGGCCCCGTTGGCCCAGTTGATGGCGGCCTCGCCCACCGGCACCACCTGGGCCGTGCCGGTGGCCACCCGGATCTGCCCCCCCTCGGGGCCGATGGCGTCCGAGGCGTTGAGCAGGAGGTTCACCAGCACCTGCTGGATCTGGTTGCCGTCGGCGGAGGCCTCGGGCAGGTCCGGGGCCAGGTCCATGACCAGCTCCACGTGGTACTCGGTCAGCTGGTTCATCACCACCGCCACGGACCGGCCCACCACCTTGTTGATGTCGGTGGGCTTGCGCAGGGGCGCGGTTGGCCGGGCGAAGTCCAGCAGCTCGCGGATGATGCCCCGGCAACGCTTGGTCTCCCGGACGATCACCTCCAGGTCCGCGGCGGTCTGGGCATCGCCCTCGTGGCGCTTGGCCAGGAGGGAGGCGTAGGTGAGGACCCCGGTGAGGGGGTTGTTGATCTCGTGGGCCACCCCGGCGGCGAGCCGGCCCACGGAGGCGAGCTTGTCCGCCTGGGTGAGCTGGCGCTGGGTTTCGGCGATCCGGTGGGTCATGGCGTTGAAGGCCCTGGCCAGGTCACCCAGTTCGTGGTGGCCCTTCACCAGGATGGTGGTAGCCAGGTCCCCGTCGGCCACCCGCCGGGTTCCCTCCACCAGCGCCGCCACTGGGCGGACTACCAGCTTCCTGTTGAGCCACCAGATGATCAGGCTGCTGGCGAGGACGGCCAGGCCGGCCAGCCCCAGCATGATGAAGCGGCTGGTGCGGATCTGCCGGTCGGCGTGCTCCATGGACAGGTTCACGTCCAGCACCCCCAGCACCTTCTGCTGGGGGTTGTGGGCGTGGCAATCGGCGGTCCAGCAGGACCGCTCGTTGGGGATCGGGTTGATGATGCCAAGGATGCGGGTGCCGTCGGCGGCCCGGAAGATCCGGGACCGCGACTGGATGTCCAGCCTCTCCAGGGGCCGGCCCTCGGCGTGGCAGGCGAAGCAGGCTTCGTGCCGCTGGTCCAGGACCGTCCCGATCTCCCCGGCGTCGGAAGAGAACATGATCCGGCCTTCCTGGTTGAACAGCCGGACCTTCTGGATCCCATCCTGCTTCAGGTCGCCGATGTTCCGGATCTGCCGGTGCAGGTCGTCCCGGCGGTTCTCCAGCATGTCGTAGTGGGTGCTGCTCTTGATGGTCTCGCTGACCTGGTTGGCGCTCTGGGTCAGCTCGAACAGCAACTGGTCGGCGTGGGACCGCATGATGAGGACCGCCATCGCCCCGGTGACCAGCAGGGTCGCCAGGCCGGCGCCCAGCATCAGGCGGGTGCCGATCCGGGTGCGCATCTACTCTCCTTCCTCGGCGACCACCAGACCGGGCAGGGCATGGGGCGTGAGCGCCGGCTCAGGGAACCGGGTCTCGGGGAAGATGGGCAGGTAGCGCGCGGCCAGGGCGAACACCGCCATGGCGATGCCCACGAACGCCACCGACACGGTGATCTCCATGACCGAGGGCAGGTAGTGCATCCCGGCGGCCCGCTCCATGCCGGTGACGCTCACGTTCAGGCGGTTGATGGTGAACCCCAGGACCGTGAGGAAGGAACCGAAGACCAGCGTCTTGGGATTGGTCCGGAACTTCCGGAAGGCCAGCATGCCCACCGGCGCCAGGACGCCCACCACGAACTCCAGGAGGAACATCCTGCCTTCGTAGGTGAAGTTGAGCACGTCGTGGAAGGCGCCGTTGTGGAGGATCACCTGCAGGCGCATCAGGCCGTAGATGCCCAGCAGCGCCACCATCGGCCGGGCCAGGGGCACCAGGAGGTCCATCTCCAGGTGGCGTCCGAACGCACGGCCGCTCAGGTAGGACTCCAGGATGACCATCCCCAGCCCGGCGGCGATGGCCGAGAGGTAGAAGAACAGGGGCAGGAGCTGGGAATACCACAGCGGGTGGAGCTTGGAAGGCACGATCAGGTAGACCGATCCCAGGGAGGACTGGTGCAGGGTGGACAGGATGACCCCGACGATCACCAGGGGCGTGATCAGGCTGTGGATGGCGTGGGCGATCCGCTTGAACCCGAAGCGCTCCAGGACGATCGGGGAGAACTCGATGGACAGCACGGTGGTGTAGAGCATGACGCACCAGGCCACTTCGAACATCACGGAATGGGGGTTCCAGTATATGATGGCGTGCCAGATGCGCCACGGCTGGCCCAGGTCGAACAGCAGGGCGAACACCACGAAGATGTAGCCCAGGTAGCCGGTGAGGATGGTGGGCCGGGCGATGGGCTCGAACTTCTTCAGGTTGAAGATATGGATGGCGGCGGTGACGGTGAAGGCGCCCGCGGCCAGCCCGACCCCGCACAGCAGGTCGAAGCCGATCCAGATCCCCCAGGGGAACCGGTCGCTGAGGTTGCTCACCGCGCCGAGGCCCCGGGTGAAGCGCAGGTAGGTGATCGCCACCAGGGCGATGAAGAGGATCCCGCACAGCACGGTCCAGAAACCGGGGCGGAACCGCTCGGATGGGGTTGGCTTGGCCTGGCTCATCGTTCACTCCTTTCGGATTTGGCGACGTCGTCCCGGCGCGAGGTGATCCAGTGCACCGCGTAGAGGGATGCTCCCCAGACCGCCACGAAGTCCGGCATCTTGGACAGCACCTGCCAGGTCTTCATGGGCGGGGGTTCGTCGGGGAGGTTGGTCTTCAGGCCCAGCTCCCCGTAGGGCGCGCTGGCCAGCATCAGCACCCCGGTCCCGCCGGCCTCCTTCAAACCGTAGATGGTGTTGGTGTAGGTGCCGGGGTTCTTGCGCATCCGGTCGGCCGCGTCCAGGATCAGGTCCTTGCGCTCCCCGAACACGGTGGCCTGCACCGGGCAGACTTCCGCGCAGGCGGTGGGCTCCCCCTTCTGGACCTTGGGGTAGCACATGATGCACTTGCCCACCACCGGAACCGGCTTGTCCCACTGGTACTTCGGCACGTCGAAGGGGCAGGCCATCATGCAGTAGCGGCAGCCCATGCACTTGTCCGCGTCGTAGACCACCGGCCCCTCCGGCGTCTTGTGCAGCGCCGCCACCGGGCAGACCGAAGCGCAGGTGGGCACCAGGCAGTGCATGCACAGCTTGCGCACGTTGTGCCCGTTCACCGTGGAGACGGTGGTCCAGGTGTAGGCGGTGGTGCGCTCCTCCACCGGCGGCGGCAGGTGGTTCTGTTCCTTGCAGGCCTGGGCGCAGGCCCCGCAAGCGATGCAGCGAGTCGAATCGAAAAGAAGCCCCACGGTCATACGGTTCTCCGTTTGCAGCCAACCGGACGATTCCTGGTTAAATTCAAAAAGATTTAGTACTTATCGATCTTTAAATCTTAACTCTTTCGGACCCGAACGTCATTAATTCGTGATCAAAAGCACGAATGAAGTTGACTCATTAAATCAATTATTATCAGAAATTAACAAACAGATCAGACACGCCCCAACCCCGGCTCCGGGCCGAAAAGCACGACAGGGTTCCGCCAACCTTTGAAATTTCCAAGGTCACCATCCAGCATCGATGAACCCGATTCCCGACTCTGGGACTCCGTTTCTTCGGGTTGTGGACGAAATAACCCCATTTAAGAGAAATATATCCCAAATCTTATGAGCCGGCCGGACCCGGATCTCCGCCGTCCGGCTCAGGCCTTCGACAGCGGGTTGGCGAGGCTGCGCATGACGATGTTCGCCGCCAGCTTGGCGGTGATCCCGTCCCGGTCGAAGGCCGGATTCACCTCGGTGATCTCCACGATGCGGGTGCGCGGATCCCCGGCGGCCACGTCGGCGATCTCGCAGACTTCCTTGGCGGTGAGGCCCATGGGGCCGGGGTCGCTCACCCCCGGCGCCTCGGCCGCGTGGACCACGTCCAGGTCGAACCCGAAGAACACGGCGTCCGCGTCGCTGGCCTCCGCCAGGGCCCGCACCGTGGCCCCCACCCCCTTCTCCCTCAGTTCCGCCAGCTGGTGCACCCCCACCCCCAGGGCTTCCACGTAGCGCAGGTAGGCCTGGGAGTTGGCGAAGGAGTTGATGCCCACCTCGTGGAACGCCCTGGGGCGCAGGAAGCCTTCCTCCAGCAGCTGGCGGTACGGGGTGCCGCTGTTGCGCACCTGGCCGGACCGCACGTCCAGGTGCCGGTCGATGTTGAACGCCAGCAGGGACGGCGCCTCCAGCGCCAGGGCGGAGCAGTCCGGGTAGGAGATGTCGTTGCCGCCGCCCAGCACCACCAGTTTCAGTCCCAGGCGCAGGCAGCAGCGCACCGCCGCGTGCAGGGCCTCGTGGGTCGCCTCCAGGGTCGCCCCGGACTGCACGTCCCCCAGGTCCACCAGGCGCAGGCCCTCGTGGGCTGCGGAAACCGGGTAGCGGTACAGGGCCCGGCGGATCTCGGCCGGCGCCTGGGCCGCCCCGGCCCGGCCCCGGTTCCGGCGCACCCCCTCGTCCTGTGGGCAGCCCAGCAGGGCCACGTCCGCCCGCCCCAGCCCCTCGCGGCCCAGGAGGACCCGTTCCCCCATCCGCGGATCGTTGGGATCGTCCCGCCGGTAGAACAGCCCGGGATCGGCCGGGACCAGGGCTTCCAGGGCATCGGTGGGCTCGGCCATGGTCAGGCTCCTCAGTCGTTCCAGGCGTGGCCGATGAAGTCCGGCCAGCAGGGCGAAAGGGAGTGCCGGAGCACGCTGGCCGTGGAACACTCCCGGAACATCGGCCGCAGGGCCTCCCCGAACCGGGTCAGGGTGGTGCCCTTGGCCACGTCCTCGTCGAACAGCAGCGCCGGGCCCTCCTGGTAGGCTTCCAGCCAGGCCCGGTCGCTGGGGGCGATGATCGGCACCTTGTCGTTGCGCTTGAACATGGAGAAGCGGATGAAGTAGAGGGGCGCCCCGACGAGGTTGGCGAACACCAGCCCGGACATGATCGACCCGTGGGCGGCCCCCACGATCACCACCGGGCGCATGGCCCGGCCCACCGTCTCCGCCAGGCTGGCGATCTTGCGCGGCTCGGACGCCCGCCAGGTGTACTTGTCCTTCACGCTCAGGTAGATGAACCCATGGAGCATCAGCGGCAGTTCCCGCCGGAACCGGGCCAGGAGCCTGGGCGCCTCGGGATCCAGCGCGTACACCGCCCGGGCCACCGTTATGGCGTGCAGGAACATGGCGTTGGCCCCGTCCACCATGGCCACCGGGTAGGTCTGGGTGTTCCGGTTCAGATCGTTCACTTCGAAGTAGTGGGTGGGATGCAGGGGCAGCCCCTGCTCCACGCAGATCTTGTAGTTCAGCGCCACGTTCACCAGGGCCGGGGTGGCCAGGTACAGGTCCAGGCAGTCGTCCCAGAACCTCGCCGGCATGGCGGCGGGGGCTGCCAGGGCGGCGTCCCTGTCCCGGAGGATGGCGGGCAGGAGGGTCCAGATGCGCTCCAGGACTTCGCCCAGGGACATCTCGAAGCCCATGGCGTCAGGGGGAGCCTCCCAGTCGGCGTAGACGAGGCGGTGCAGCATGCGTAGATTCTAGCGTGGGGGCCGAACTCAGTCCCGTCCCCCCTGCTTCTCCCTCAGCGCCTTCAGGATCCCCGGCAGCCGGTTCAGCGCCGCCTGGCACTCCATCCACTGCCGGTGCGGGCGGGCCAGGTAGCCGGAGATGAAGCTGCCGTCGGGGACGTCCTTGCCGATCATGGTGTTGCCCGAGGCGACGGTGCCGCTGCCGATGTGGATGTGGCCGGCGGTGCCCACCTTGCCGGCCAGGGTCACGTGGTGGCCCAGGGTGGTGCTGCCGGAGATGCCGGTCTGGGCCACGATCAGGCAGTGTTCGCCCACCTGGACGTTGTGGGCGATCTGGCACTGGTTGTCGACCTTGGTGCCGGCCTGGATCCGGGTGGGGCCCAGGACACCCCGGTCCACGGTGGTGCAGGCGCCCAGCTCCACCTCGTCGCCCACCTCCACCCAGCCGGCCTGGGGGATCTTCACGTGGCGCCCGGCCACCGTGGCGTAGCCGTAGCCGTCCGAGCCCAGGACCGAGTTGGCGTGGATGCGCACGCCCCGCCCGAGCTGGGTCCGGCGGTACAGGACAACCCCGGGGAACAGTTCGCAGTCCTCGCCCAGCACGCAGTCCTCGGCGATGTGGACCCCCGGGTGGATCCGGGCGCCCGCGCCCACCACCGTGCGGGCGCCGATGGTGGCGCCCGGGGCGACCCGGCAGCCCGGGCCCACCTGGGCGGTGGGATGCACGGGCTGGGCCGACCATTCCGGCTCGGGCTCCGGGTGCAGCCAGCCGATGGCCCGGCCGAAGCCCCAGTAGGGATGCTCCATCACCAGCTGGGGCCGGTCGCCCAGGTCGGTCCTGGGATCCACCAGGATGACCCCCGCGGGGCTCTCCAGGGCCTTGGCCCGGTACTTGGGGTTGGCCAGGAAGCTCAGGGATGAGGCGCCCGCTTCCTCCAGGGGCCGCACGTCCACGATGGCCCGGTCCCCAGGACAGTTGCGCAGGGTGCCGCCAAGGCGTTCCGCGAGTTCGGCACAGGTGAAGCCGGAGGCAGCACCGTTCGTGTTCATCGAAGACTCCGCAATCTCCCGTTCCGGGCAGGATCGAGTATATCCGGCCTATCCCGTCATCAGGTCCGCGTTCCAGGGCACCAGGGAGTCCACCTGCTCCCGGCCCAGGGTGATCCCGAACAGCCTCCAGATGGCCACCGAATAGACGTCGGGAAGGTAGCGCCCCCACATCTTCACCGGCAGTTCGGGGGTGGCGATGGTGGGGGACAGGGCCAGCATCAGCATGTAGGTGATGATGAAGGAGGCGTTGCTGGCGATCCGCCCGGAGTAGGTGCCCTGGCGCTGCTCGATGATCCGGGCTTCGTGGATGGCGCTGCCGAATTCGCTCTCCACCAGGTCGGCGCGGGTGGTGAGGATCACCTCCGCGCGGAAGCTGCGCTCGCCGGCCTGCACGTAGTCCGGGAAGCCCCGCTCCAGGTCCTCCGGGCTGAGCCCCCGCCCCCCCATCTGGGACCAGTCCCGGCGCCGCTCCAGGTCGATGATCTGCCCGGCCGGGGGCAACTCCAGGTCCACCAGCAGGTTGATGTCGTTGTAGTGGCCGTGGTGCTCCTCCCGCTGCACCGCCAGCACGGACGGGTGGGACCGGATGGCCTTCTCGATGGCGCCCAGCTCTTCGGGGGTGCCCACGAACTTGAAGCCGATGCCGTCGTCGATGCGCAGGTCCTCCGGCTGGAACAGCACCCCGCCGTCCCGGAAGGTTCGCGACACGATCCGCTCGGCCTGGGCGAAGTCCTCAGCCATCTCCGACTTGCTGGAGAGGAGCTGGCGCAGGGGGATCCCGTAGGTCTCGGCCCGGCGCATGGCGACGGCCGTGGCCCGCTCGTTGATGGCCCCCGCCAGCCGGTCGGCGACCCGCCGGGACCCCTTCTCCGCGATCCGGCTCAGCCGCTTGACCCGGGCCATGCCCAGGATGGAGCCGTCGGTGCGCAAGCCCAGCACCACGTCGGTGGGGGTGCCGGGGAAGAACTCCTCCGGCCGCTGACGGTACTGCCGGAACAGGTCCGCTTCCTGGGGCGACGGGTCCCGGCAGGCCTGGACGATGGCGTCCCGCAGCTCGTCCTTGGCGTGCAGGCGCAGCAGCCGCACCGGCCCCGGATGGACCGCGTCCTTGATGCCCATCAGCAGCGCCCGGACCACCCGGGCAGTAATGAGGTTCTCGTAGCTGAACACCTGGGTAAGGAAGCGGCCGTCGTCCGGACGCGGGGAGTCCGCGAACCAGTGCGTGGCCAGATCGAACAGCTGCTTCCGGTGGGTGATGCTGGTCAGGTGCATGACAAGTCACCTTGCGCCCATCCCCCGTGGATGTAAAGTGCGGACCTGCAGCCGGTTGAAGGGCCTTGAAAACTTCAAGGGCGGAACGGCCCCGGCTCCGGTGATGTGACCCGGGACACAGGAGCCCGGTCCGGCGCGGGAGATAATGAACTGCTCTGACCGCGAAGCCTCACCCCCGAGCGGGAAGCAGCGCAAGGCACGATCACGCCGTCAGGCTGCGCGCTCCCCATACGCCCGAAGGAAGTCCAGCGGTCGCCGGGAGGAAGCTGGATGGCCAGGCGCCTTGGGGTCGTTGGGATCGTCGTGGAGAACCTGTCCGCGGCGACCGAGATCAACGCGATCCTGCACGACTTCGCCGCCATCATCGTCGGCCGCATGGGGATCCCGTACCGGGAGCGCGGCCTGGCGGTGATCGCGCTGATCGTCGACGGCACCGTGGACGAGCTCAGCGCCCTCACCGGCCGCCTGGGACGGGTGCCGGGCGCCTCGGTGAAGACCGCCCTGTCCAAGGAGAGCCCCAAGGATAGCCAATTCAGCGCCGCAGCAGCCCAAGGAGGCAAAGATGTCAGCCTATGACCCCAGGTCCATGGATGCCGGGACCTTCATTAGCCACGAAGAGATCGTCGAGACCCTGGCCGAGGCCGGGGCGAAGGCGGGGGACCGGGCCCTGGTGCGCTCCCTGCTGGACAAGGCCGCGCGGTTCGGCGGTCTGACCCACCGGGAAGCGGCGGTCCTGCTTGAGGTGCAGGACCCGACCGTGCTCGGGGAGATCTTCGGGCTGGCCCGCAAGATCAAGGAGCACATCTACGGCCGGCGGATCGTCATGTTCGCCCCGCTCTACCTTTCCGACCACTGCGTCAACCGATGCTCCTACTGCGGCTACAACCACGACAACCTGATCCACCGGCACCGGCTGGATCCCGCCCAGCTGGAGGCGGAGGTGCGGGTGCTGGAGCGCATGGGGCACAAGCGCCTGGCCCTGGAGGCCGGGGAGGACCCGAAGAACTGCCCCATCGAGTACATCCTCGACTGCATCCGCATCATCTATTCCCTGAAGTTCGAGAACGGCGCCATCCGACGGGTGAACATCAACATCGCCGCCACCACGGTGGAGGACTACCAGCGCCTGAAGCTGGCCGGCATCGGCACCTACGTGCTGTTCCAGGAGACCTACCACAAGCCCACCTACCTGGAGGTCCACCGGGGCGGGCCCAAGCGCAACTACGAGTACCACACCGAGGCCCACGACCGGGCCATGCACGGGGGCATCGACGACGTGGGCCTGGGGGTGCTGTACGGGCTCTACGACTGGAAGTACGACACCGTGGGCCTGCTGATGCACGCCGAGCACCTGGAGGCGGCCGAGGGCTGCGGCCCGCACACCCTGTCCATCCCCCGCATCCGTTCCGCCGCCGGGGTGTGCGCCAAGGACTTCCCCCACCTGGTCAACGACGAAGACTTCAAGAAGATCGTCGCCGTGCTGCGCCTGGCCGTGCCCTACACCGGCATGCTGCTTTCCACCCGGGAGCCGAAGGGCTACCGGGACGAGCTGATCGCCCTGGGCATCTCCCAGGTGAGCGCCGGCTCCTGCACCGGCGTGGGCGGCTACGCCCACGAGCACAAGCTGGGCGAGGAGGACCCGGTGCCCCAGTTCGAGCCCGCGGACCACCGCTCCCCGGCGGAATTCCTCAAGGACCTGCTCCGTGGCGGCTACATCCCCAGCTACTGCACCGCCTGCTACCGGGAAGGGCGCACCGGCGACCGGTTCATGCGCCTGGCCAAGACCGGGCAGATCGCCAACGTCTGCCAGCCCAACGCCCTGGTCACCCTCCAGGAGTACGTGGAGGACTACTCCGATCCGGAGCTGCGCGAGCTGGCCGAAGGGGTGATCCGGAAGGAACTGGACAACATCACCAACCCCAAGGCGCGGGAGAAGACCGAGACCTTCCTCCAGCGGATCAAGGCCGGGGAGCGGGACCTGAGATTCTGACTCAGACCGCGCGCAGGCACTCCGCCAGCGCCGCCACTGCCTGCTGCAGGTCGGCAGGGTCGATCACCAGCGGAGGCTGGATGCGCAGCACGTTGCCGTAGGTGCCGCCCAGGCCCACCAGGAAGCCCTTCTCCCGCATCAGCGCCCGCACCTTGGCGGCCGCCTCGGGAGCCGGGGCCTTGGTCTGGCGGTCCAGCACCAGCTCGACTCCGACCATCAGCCCCAGGCCGCGCACCTCGCCGATGAGGGGCTGGGTGCGCTGGAGCTCTTTCAGCGCGACCAGGAGGGTCTCGCCCTTCTTCGCCGACTGCTCGCACAGGCGCTCCCGCTCGTAGAAGGCGATGTTGGCCAGGGCCGCGGCGCAGGATACCGGGTTGCCGCCGAAGGTGGACAGGTGGTCGCCGGGGCGGAAGGAGTCGGCGATCTCCTCCCGGGCGATGACCGCCGAGAGGGGGAACCCGTCGGCGATGCCCTTGGCCATGGTCAGGATGTCCGGCTCCACCGGGTGGTGCTCGATGGCGAACAGCTTGCCGGTGCGGCCGAAGCCCGACTGGACTTCGTCGATGAACAGCAGGATCCCGTGCTGGTCCAGGACCTCCTTCACCGCCTTGAAGTAGCCCGGCGGCGGGATGATGATGCCGCCCTCGCCCATGGCGCCCTCGGCCACGAAGGCGGCCACGTCGTCGGCGGTGTCGAACTGGATGGTCCGCTCCAGGTCCTTGGCGCAGTGGAGGTCGCAGCCCGGGTAGGCCATGGCGTACGGGCAGCGGTAGCAGTAGGGCGCCGGGTGGAAGGTGCACCCGGGGAGGTAGGGCCCCCCGCGCCGCTTGCGCCCGCAGTTGCCGGTGAGGGAGAGGGTGCCCACGGAGCGCCCGTGGAAGCTGCCCTGGAGCGCGATGAATTCCTGTCTCCCGGTGAACTGCTTGGCCAGGCGCATGCCGCCCTCGTTGGCCTCGGCCCCGCCGCTGCCGAAGAAGCTCTTCTGGAGCCGTCCCGGGGTGATCTGGGCCAGCTTCTCGGCCAGGTCCGCCACCACCGGGATGTGGTAGGTGTAGGCGTTGGCGTGCACCAGATGGTCCATCTGGTTCTTGGCGGCGGCCAGCACCTCGGGGTTGCAGTGGCCGGCGTTGACCACCGAGATCCCGGCGAACAGGTCCGTGTAGGTCCGGCCGGAGGTGTCGGTGATGCGCGCGCCCCGCGCCCGGGCCACCACGATCGGCTCCACCGCCTTGACGCAGGCGGTGTTCACGTACTTGCGGTACTTCTCCAGCGTGTCCATGGGATCTCCTCTCAGCTTCTGCTCGCGGGGTTTGGATCCTGAAACTGTAGTGGCCGAAACCCTACAGTTACAGGTACAATTCATGAATAACCTGGCCAGACTGTGGCGCTCCGGACCGGGACCTGTACCGGGTCTGGGAGCATAACGATCCCCTTCCCCTTCCCCTTCCGGCGGTTGCCCATGTTCACCCTCGATCCCAGTTCCGGCGAGCCCCTGGTGGCCCAGATCGTCAACGGCATCACCCGCAGCATCCTGTCCCGGCAATGGCGGCCGGGAGAGCGCACCCAGAGCATCCGGGAGTTCGCCAAGAAGCATGGGGTCTCCACCTCGACGGTGGTGGAAGCCTATGACCGGCTGGTGGCCTCCGGCCTGCTGAACGCCCGGCGGGGATCCGGGTTCTACGTGGCGGAGGCGGGGCGCAGGGAGCACCATGCCGAGAGCCCGGACGAGTCGGCCCTCAACGGCGATTGGCTCCTGCGCAACATCTACGAACAGCGCGAAGGCAACATCTACGCCGGGTGCGGCTGGCTTCCCGAGGACTGGCACGACCTGGACGCGGTCAGCAAGGCCCTGCGCCACCTGGCCCTCCACCCCCAGGGGGCCGTCCCCTACGGCCATCCCAAGGGCTACGAGCCCCTGCGCCAGCAGCTGTCCCGGCAGCTGGCGGAGCTGGAGATCGACGCGCCCCCGGCGCAGATCCTGCTCACCCTGGGCGCCAGCCAGGGCATGGACCTGATCGTGCGCCGCCTGACCCAGCCGGGGGACACGGTCCTGGTGGACGACCCGGGCTACACCAACCTGCTGTCGGCCCTGCGCCTCCGGGGCCTGCACCTGGCCGGGGTGCCCATGACCCCCACCGGCCCGGACACCGCCGTCCTGGAGGCCCTGCTGGAGCACCACCACCCCCGCCTCTACCTGACCAACACCCAGCTGCAGAATCCCACCGGCGCCAGCTACAGCGCCGCCACCGCGTTCCGGGTCCTGCGCCTGGCCGAGCGGCACGACTTCCTGGTGGTGGAGGACAACGTCTCGGCGGACCTGGTCCCGGGCCGGTCCATCACCTTGGCCGGCGCCGACCAGCTGCGCCGGGTGGTCTACGTGGGCAGCTTCTCCAAGTCCATCGCGCCGGGGCTGCGGGTGGGCTTCGTGGCGGCCGAGCCCGGCCTCCTGGAGGAGCTGGTCTACCACAAGCTGGTCTCGGGCATGTCCACCCCGGTCATCAACGAACGCCTGGTCCACGCCATCTCCCTGGAGGGGCACGTGCGCAAGCACCTGGAACAGTTGCGGAACCGCCTGGCCAAGGCCCAGGAGCGGACTGGCCGGAGGCTGGAGAACGCCCAGTTCAAGCTGTTCTTGGAGCCGGGGGCCGGGCTGTTCCTCTGGGCCCGCCCCCTGGATCCGGAGGTGGACACCTTGGCCCTTTCCCAGGCCGCCATGGCGGAGGGCATCCTGCTCGCGCCGGGACACCTGTTCCGGCCCGACCAGTCGCCGAGCCCGTGGCTGCGGTTCAACGTGGCCTACTGCGACAGCGACCGGCTGTTCTCCTTCATGGAAGCCGCCCTGGACCGGCGCAGCCCTCCGGTCAGGTGAGTCCCGGCCAGGCGCCGCCTGAGCGTCCCTGGGCGTCCCGGAAGGCCTGGCGGATCCGGGCCGCCGCGCCGGGCTCCAGGGGCCCCGCTTCCAGCAGGCGCAGGTTGGCCTCGGCGTTGGCCGGGCTGGTGGTGCCCACCGAAAGCACATGCACGCCGGGCTGGGCCAGGGTGAAGCGCAGGGCGATCTCCATCCAGGCTTCCGGCCCGGAGCAGCCCAGGTCCCGGGGATCCAGCGCCATCGCCCGGAACCGGTCCACGTACGGCTGCACGTAGTCCCGGTAGATCCCCTGCTGGTCCTCCAGGGGCTTCCAGGCGGCATTGGCCACCGTGCGCTTGGCGATCACCCCGGCCCCGGACCGAACCGCGGCCGGCAGAGCCGCGTCCAGGTTCACCTGGTCGCACAGGTTGACCGAGCACATCAGCACGTCCACCTCCGGCAGGCCCGCCGCGAAGGCGGCCGCCTCGTTGTCCCCGGAGTAGCCCGCGAACCGGATCTTGCCCGCCTCCCGCGCCCGGACCAGGGCGCCCAGGGCCTCGCCCCGCCGCAGCACCTCCAGCTTGCACGAGTGCAGCAGCATCACGTCCAGGCGGTCGGTGCCCAGGCGGCGCAGGGAGCGGTCCACGGTCTCCGCCACCACCTTGGCGGACCAGTCCTCGCCGGTGGTGCCTTCCACCTTCCGGCCGCACTTGGAGACCAGCACGTAGTCCCCCCGGCGGTGACCCACCGCTTTGCCGATCAGCTCCTCCGAGCCCAGGTAGGCCGCCGCCGTGTCGATGACGTTGACGCCCCGGTCCAGCAGCAGGTTGAGCACCCTCCCCGCCTGCTCCTGGCTGCTGCCCAGGTAGCCGATGGGGCCCGCCCCGAAGGCGAGCCGGGAAACCTTCAGGCCGGTCCGGCCGAACGTGGTGTATTGCATGGGCACCCCCCAGGCCGGAATTCTACCCCCGAACCGGCAGGGGGGCACCGGCCCGGGCGGGCCGGGTCACAGGTTCTTCAGCAGTTCCTTCTTGTGGGCCTCGTATTCCTCCTGGGTGATGAGACCCTTCTGCCTCAGGTCCTCCAGGCGCATCAGGCGCTGGTCCAGGGGCAGGGGCTGCTCGGGCGGCGGCGGGGGGGGCATTGCGCCGGTTTCGATCTTTTCCTCGGCCAGCCGCCGCTTCACCTCCAGCGCGCGCTCGTACCCGGGGCCCAGGTCCCTGGACAGGGACCAGGCGATCTTGTCCATGGCGCCGGTGAGGTCGGCCCGTTGGTTCTCCCGGTTGGCGATCTCCTCCCGGGTGTTGAAGGCCATCAGCACGGTCCCATCCGGGCCCTTGATCATCCCTTCCACCCCGATGGTGCCGGTTTCGTAGCCCAGGCCGGAATTGGTCGCGACCCTCAGTTCCACCACCGTCAGGTCCAGGACGTTGGGGGAGCCGTCCATGGCCAGGCGCCGCAGCGCGACCGGGAAGTACTGCACGGTGTCCGAGTAGGCGTTGTCCACGGCGCACTCCACCTTGCCCACCACGAAGCCCTGGGTGACGTCGAACTTGGGATTCATCCAGACCTTGCCCAGCTGCTTGCCGGATTTCAGCTGGGCGCAGACCGCCGGCGGCAGGGTCTGGGGCGCCTCGGCCAGGAGGGGCCAGGCGCCGGCCACCACGATGAGCAGGGATCCGAAAGCCAGTTTCTTCATGGGAACACTCCAAGGAATAGGGGCAAGATTGAAATGGACCATCTGCCCTGCGCCAGCGCGGCGGCTGGGGGGAAATCGTGGAAACCAACCAGGAAGGCCCCCGCTTTCGCGGGGGCCTTCTTTCGCCACTGCTCAACCATTCAGGTCTTCGGGGCGCTCGAGAGCCGGTCGAACCCCTTCGGGCCGGAACGACAGGGAGGAGGTCCTTCGGGAACCTTCCTCCATATAGGAGATTCCGCCCGGCTCCGGAACGTTACCGGGAACTTTCCGGATGCTCCGGGCGGAGTTCAAGCGGCCCACGTCTAGAAGGTCGCGGTCACCGAGAGCTGGACCTTGTTCTCGGCGTTCTTGCTGCTCAGGCTGCCGTCCGACTTAGTCACGCCCTGGGAGCCGAAGGTCGTGAGGGACTCATAACCGTACTCCACGCCCACTTCGCAGTTCTTGGCGACCTTGATGAAGGTGTTCAGGAAGCCGCTGTAGGCGTTCTTGACGTCGCCGGAGTTGGTGGTGTCGGCGGTGACGCCGCCGGAGGTGTAGTTGTCCGCGATCTTGGCGTCGGTCCCGTAGGAGAGGCCGCTGATCACGATGTTGGAGCGCACCGCGTTGGTCCAGACGTGGGTGTAGCCCACCTGCCAGCCCGTGCTCTGGGTGAAGTCGACCTTGTTGGCGCCGGCGTTGATGAGTTCGTCGTATCCGTTGTCGGCGCCGTAGGCGCCCAGGCCCTTGCCGGTGTAGACCGACCCGACCAGGGAATCCTTGCCGATGTTGATGCTGCCGGAGAACTGGACCGCGCCCGCCCAGGCGTTGGTGCGCTGGGTCCCCGCGAGGCCGTTGGCGTCGTAAGCGCCGTAGTTCTGCATCAGGCCGCGCAGGGCCGCGTGGCCCCACTTGTCCGAATAAGTGTAGGCGACCACCAGGTTGGGGTACTTGACGTCCGGCTGGGCGTTGCTGTCGGCCACCACCGTGTTTCCCTTGCTGGCCACCGGGGTTCCGGCATAGAACGTACCCTGGTTGTTGTTGTCCTCGAGGGAGATGGCCAGGCTGTTGTTCTTGTCGATGGGCAGGGTGTAGCGGAACTGGGTGAAGCGCGGGGTGTCGAAGCCGGCCTGGCCGACGGGACCGACCCAGTCGACCGTCTCGCCGCCCGTATCCAGGTCGACCCAGTTGGACCAGGTGTAGCCGATGGTCCAGTTGCCGATGCCCAGGACGGCGTGGCGGATCCGGGGCTGCAGCCAGGGGCTTAGGCTGGAGACGCCGTGATACATGGCGAAGTCCAGCTCGACCTTGGTGGTGACATCGCCCAGCCCGGCGGTGGGGGTGATGGTGGCGAACCCGAACCGGGAGGTGCGGGCGGTCATCATGAACTGCTGGTCGGGGTAGGTCTGGGCGTTGTTGTGGCTGGTGTCGTTGTCGACCAGGGCGCCGTTCCAGAATTCGTTCTGGTTGGCGTAGTACTCGGCATAGCCCTGCACGAAGCCGTAGACCTTCAGCTTGGTGTCGGTGCCGGGGACGTTGATGTAGTGGGGCGTGACTTCGTCAGCCAGGGCCGGGAGGGCCAGCAGCGCTGCGGTCAGCGCGGTGAGGACGATGCGAGAGCGGCTCATTGCTTTTCCTTTAGGGAAATTGCATGCAAGGGATTTGCAGCAAGAAATGGAACAGGGGCAGTTAGCGGTTCACTTCCAGAAACCGAAGTGGGGGTTGGCAAAGGGTCCGGGCGCTTCGGGAACGGGCCCCGGACCGGGCCGGACGGAGCATTCCGGGTGACCGGGGCTCGAAAGGACGTGGCCAAGGTCCTTCCTCGCCAGCCGATCCGGCGCGCAGGGGAAATCCATCGTGGGGAGTGGCGGAACGGAGGCGGCGCACTGGGTTGGGCCTCGTGATTCGGCCTTTCCGCACCACCGGTTCAAGGAACATCCATGGGAAGATCATCATATTGAATTCATTAGTTGAAAAATTCAACATTCGAAGCCAAAAAAAACCTGGCCGGGATTCCGCCTGCCCGGACCTTCCGGTCCGGCCGGCGCAGTGCCGGCGAACGCGGAACCCCAGGTCCCGGCTTGCCGTCCGGGCGTGCTGGACAGGCGGGAAAGGGAGCCCGCCGGCGAACCGGCCCGGTTCCCCAGAGACACCATGGAATATCGACGCTTCCATTCCGTCGGGTCCTTCAGGAGGTCTTCGTTCGTTCATTCAAAGCGGTTCTCCCTGCCTCTATCGATCCAATTTCACACGCACTTCTTGTTGAACTTTTCAATATCTTCTAGAGCGTGCCTAAGGCTAACCAAGGCCACGGAGTTGCGTCAATCTTTTTCTGCATGCCCGGTCCGGCGCGGAGTGGAAGCACCGGGCGGACTCGACCAACCAACGGGCGCAGGCCGGCCCTGGAACCGGTCTTAGTCCGGGGTCAGCGCCTGACCGCGCGCCTGGGCCTGGCCTCCACCTGCTCAGCGCAGGCAGGGGCCAGGCCCTGCACCGTGCGCGCGCTTCCGCCGAGTCCGTTGCCGCCGGCGACCCATCCGGGGATAGCGACTGAATTCAAACCTCAGGCTTCGTTGCGCATCTCCCGCCGGGCCGCCAAGGCCAGGAAGCCGCTGCGGGTGAGCCCCCGCAGCCGGGCGTGGCGGTCCACCTGTTCCCACAGCCCGGCCGCCAGGGCGATCACGCAGCTCACCGGCGGACCCTCCTCCAGGTTCGCCGGGACGGCCAGGAAGAATTCGGCGTCCCGGGCCTCGTCGCGGGCCCTGGCCTCCTCCAGGGAGAGTGGAGGGGGGACCGGATCCCCCTGGTCCCGGCAGGCCTCCAGGCGCCGCTGGAGCGTGTCGGCCGCCACCAGGGCGAGTTCCTCAGTGTCCGAGCCGAAGGCGACGCATTCGGGGATGCCGGGGAACAGGGCGACGAAGTCATTACAACTTTCCTTCCGGACCGCCGCGAGATAGAAACGCATGTTGAAAACTCCAATATGTCACCTTACCTGCATCCCGATCCCGAGGGAACCGGGTATCCAGACGGTAGGCCAGACATTCGCACGGGTGGTGGATGTCGGCCCGGTGGCGCCGGCTGATCTGCCATTGGGCGGCAGGGGTCCCGACCTCCGTCAGGATCGCCGCGAACGCCAAAGGCAGATTTAAATTATTTATTTAAAAAGATGGATCGAAGGTAAGATTCATAAAAATTAAATAAATGATGGTCTCTGCGGAGTGCAAAGCCTTGCGGAGAGAAAACCGTTAAATTACTTGACAAATTCAACATATGAAAGGACAATTTATTATCCAGATTTCCAACCTACATTTCGGCGAGTTGCGTCATGCCCAAGGATTCTCCATCCCAGCCGGAATGGCTCGACGGCCACCAGCCGGGCGCCGGGCGGTACGTCCTGGGCCCGATCCTCGGCCAGGGGGGCGCGGGGGAAGTGTGGGAGGCCTGGGACGTGGTGCTGTGCCGCACCGTGGCCCTGAAGGTGCTGCGCAGGATGGAGCCGGTGGGGCTGATCCGGTTCATGCACGAGGCCCAGATCCAGAGCCGCATCGTCCATCCCAACATATGCCGCATCTACGATGTGGACAATTTCGGGGGGATCCCCAAGATCGCCATGCAATTGGTGCGGGGGCGGACCTTGTCCCAGGTGGCCCATGAACTCACCGTCAAGGAGGTGGTGGTGATCCTGGCCCAGGTGGCCGAGGCCATCCACGCCGCCCACCGCCTCAAGCTCATCCACCGCGACCTCAAGCCGTCCAACATCCTCCTGGAGCGCAGCCCCGGGGGGTGCTGGGTGCCGTTCGTCTGCGATTTCGGGCTGGCCATGGCCATGGACGAGCCTACCCTCACCCTGGGCCCGGGCCTGCTGGGGACCCCCGCCTTCATGGCGCCCGAACAGAGCCGGGGTGAACGCCGGCTGGTGGGTCCGGCCACGGACGTCTTCGCCCTGGGCGCCACCCTCCACTATGCCTTGTTCCTCGATGCCCCCGCGGCCGAAGGCGGGGCCATTCCCATCCGGCGGCAGGGGGTCTTCCCCCCCTCCCGGAGCAGCGACCCCGACCTGCCCCGGGACCTGGAGACCATCCTGCGCAAGTGCCTGGAGCAGGACCCGGCGCTTCGCTACGGCTCCGCCCAGGCCCTGGCCGAGGACCTCTGGCTGTTCGCCAGCGGCGCGCCCATCCATGCCCGCCCGGTGGGCACCCTGGAGAAGCGCTGGCGGCAATTCCGCCAGTACCGCACGGTCGCTATGGCGGTCCTGCTGGCCGGAGGCCTGGTCCTCGCCGGGCGGCTGGTGGAGAAGAACCGGCTGACCCGCCAGCAGCAGGCCCGGGCGGAGGCGGAGCAGTTCTTCGCCCTGGAAGCCGCCGACCTGGAAAAGGACCTGCGGCTCGAGAAGATGATGCCCCTGCACGACCTGCGGCCCGCACACCGGCAGGTGCAGGCCCGGATGGCGGGCATCCGCGCCAGGATGGCGACCTTGGGGCGCGGCAGCCAGGCTCCGGGCCACTACGCCCTGGGCCACGCCCTGCTCATGCTGGGAGCCTACGGCGAGGCCCAGGAGGAACTGGAAAAGGCCTGGGCCGCCAGCTTCCAGGGGCCCGACGTCGCCTGGTCCCTGGCCCGGGCCATGGTGGGCGCCGCCCACCTGGCCACCAACCAGGCCATCTTCGTCACCGGCATCGAGCCTCCGGGTTCCGGCCAGGTGGCGCAGCGGGTCCAGGAACTCTTCCGGCGAAGCAAGGGCGCGCAAGGCGCCACGCCCGATATCACGGACGCCCTGGCCGCCCTCGCCAGCAGGGACTACCGGCGGGCCGCCGCCAGCGCCCGCGCCGCCCTCGACGCCCACCCCTGGCAGTTCGAGGCCGCCAGCGTGGAGTCCTTGGCCCGCTCCGACCTGGGCCGGGAACTCTACAATGCGGGCGATCTCCAGGGTGCGGAGGCGAGCTTCCGCGCGGCCATGGCCGCCGCCGAACGATTCCTGGCCGTCGGCCACAGCGACGATTCCACCTATCACACCTACTTCGTCGCCGCCGGACGCCTGGCGTTCCTCCAGGCCACCCAGGGCCGGCTCAGGCAGGCCTTCCTGGACGCCCTGCAGACCCGCTGTGAACAAGCCATGGGGCTGGATCCCGCTCGCCAGGAGTTCCTGGACGACTGGCTGCTGATCAGCCTGGCGCGGGCGTACCGGCTGCGCGACCTGGGGCGCGACCCCGGCCCGGTCCTGGAGGCTGCCCTGGCCTTCCTGGACCAGCGGGCGCACCCCCCGTTGGCGGCGGAGTTGCTCGCCGACCGGATGCTGCTCCGCTGGCAGTTGGCGGAATGCCGCTTCCGGCGCGGCGAGAACCCGGATCCGGACCTGGCGGAAGTCATGAACGACCTGGGCCGCACCTCTTTTTTCCGGCACCGGGACCTGCTGGTGGAGATCCTGAACTTCAAGGCGCGGGTGGAGATGAGCCGCGGCCAGGACCCCCGGCCGACCCTGGCCGACGCCCTGCGCCGGATGCAGCCGCTCCTGCAACAGCGGGCATCCTGGTCCCTGCTGGAAGCCGCCGCCGAGTCCTGGCTGATGCGCGCGGAATGGGAGGCCGGCCACGGCCTGGACGCCACGGCCAGCCTGCAGCGAAGCCGGGCCCTCGTGGACCTGGCGCTGCACATCCATCCGGGCTCCGGCACGGGGCACGCCCTCAAGGGGCTGACCATCGCCCTGGAGATGCGGCTCCGGCCCGCGGAACGCCCCCTGCAGCTGGCGGCTGCCCGCAACGAACTCCACCGGGCCGTGACCCTGGGCCCGGCCGGAAGCCTGCAGATCCTGCTGCGGCAATCCCTCGCGGCGAACGCCGCACCGGAAGTAGGCCGGGCCCCGTCCTGAAGGGCCGAATATGACTTCTAGAGGTCGTCGATCACCTTCTGGCGTTTCTGCTGGAATTCATCTTCGCTGATCAGGTTCTCGTCGCGCAGCCGCTGGAGGGCCTTCAGGTGCTGCTCCCGCTGCACGCACGCGGCCTCGTCCCAGGCCCGGACCGGAGGCGCCGACGGCATGGCGGCGCGGGCCGGAGCGTCGGCGGCCAAAGGCTCCGGGGCGGCGGGGACCGGCTTCCGGCCGTCCAGGAAGTACAGCCAATCCGGACGCCGTCCGAGGGGGCCCAGGAGCTGGACTGGGCCCGGCTCGCGGCGGGAACCGAAGGTGAACTGGGGTTGCGCGCGGGTCCGGTAGTAGGTGTCCAGGAAATCCAGCCGCGCGTCGTGGACGATAACCTCCAGCGCGCCGCCCTGGTGGAACAACCGGACCGTGACGGCCTTGGGCGGAAGGAAGCCGGTGCCGCTCCGGCGGTAGGTGCTGACCAGCTCCACGTCCTGGTCGGGCGCCGCCGCGGCGAAGGCCTCGCTGAGCGGGCCCGCAAGGGCCGCCAGTTCATCCTTGGCGAAGAGGGGTTCATCGCCGAGCGGCCCGCTCAACTGAATCGAGCCCAGGTCCAGGGCGAGGGTGCCCGGGGCCAAGGTGACGGGTTGCTCGTTGGGTGCCGCGCCCGTCTCGTGGGGCGCCAGCTTCACCCAGGTGAAGGCATCGAGCTTCCATTCCCCGCGGTGGGAATGAGCCGGTGTGTCGGCAAGGGATTCGGCGGCCAGACGGGGGATGACGGCCAGGCAGCAGAGGATCAATCCCAGGCGGGCGCTCAGAGCAGGCATGCGGTCCTCCGAGGTCGATGGTACCAGGCAAATTGATGATTTTTTCAATACCTTGATCACAAGTGGATGGGCCTGATCCGGGACGGCTACCCGGAGCACCAGGGCATGAAGGCCGCCGACGTGGATCTCCGCTGCCGCCAGGAGCACTGCTGCCGCGTCTCGGACAAGGCAGCTCTCTTCGGCGGACCGTTCCGGACGCGGTGCGTCCTCCGCTTGGGCACCATTCGCCGAAGGCGAAGAGGACGCAAAAAAAACGGCTCAGCTAATACTGAGCCGTACGGTTGGTAGTGCAGTGGATCATACAAACCCTGCCGCACCTGAGATTCCCTTGAACAGGGAACTTTTCAGGGAAATATGCGGTTTCCGCCCAATTGCGACCGACCTTACTCCTCCGATCCCTCAGGAGCGCCCAGTGGATATTGCCTTATCCATAGTCTCGGGACCGAATTCCCTTCCCCAGCGAACAGGGAATTCCGATTCCCTGTTCAGGGAAGTGCAGGGAAACCTGGATCCCTCATAACAATATGCATGCCCTCAAATTCCACAGGTTCAATCGGCATGGAACCTTGGATACGCAACGGCCAACTCCTCACGGAGCTGGAATGGAAGCCGTGTGAACGATCCGGTTTTCAGACCATTTGGCCTGATCCGAGGACAGGACCTGCATCATGAAGTAATCGTTCTTGTTGCGTTCTCCGTTGTCGGTCTCGCCAAGATTGCCAAGGAACTTCATGTCCCCGCTCCCGGCCGTGGCTACTGGGCCAAGGGCCCGATGGAGCGTAAGCAATTGAAAGAACCCTTGCCCTGGGTTCGCCCTTTCAGAAATCCTTGTCCAAAGACCTTGTTGCCTGCCTATTTCAACGCCTCCGCGCCCCCGAAAACCCGTGCAGGATGCAGCTCTTGAAGGATGGCTTCATCCCCATGGCTGAGCTGGTTGGTGACGATGCGAGCGACCAGGGATCCGACCCCCGGCCCGAGCATGAAGCCTTGGCCGCACATGCCGATGGCGTCAATGTACCCCTCCAGCACCTGGGAACGGCCTACGATCGGTGAGCCATCCGGAGTCATGGGATAGAGTCCGCGCCAAGTGCGCCGGATCTTCAGGTTGCCCAGTTTGGGCATAAGGTCCACCATTCGGCGCGCGATCAGCGGCAGGAAGGTGGAAGTTTCCCGCCGGTCGGACCCGACGATGGCGGGGTTGGGCGTGTAGCAGAAGATCACCTGTCCCGGCCGGTGCTGGTAGAAGTAGTAGTTGGCAGATCCAGGGGCCTTGCGGATGTCGACCACCATCGGTTTCAGGAAGGGCGCTACCGGTTCGGTGATGCCACCCTCATGGCAGTCCGGCGCCACCGGAGCGTCCAGTCCGCCGGCCTGGGCCACGGCCCGGGCCCAGGGACCGGCCGCGTTGATCACGCAACCGGTGGCGTAGTCGCCCTTGTCGGTGCGCACCCCGACCACTTTGCCCTTGCGCCGCATGATGTTGGTGACTCGTTCGCTGAAGCGGAAGCAGGCCCCCAGTTCCAACGCCCTCTTGTGGAAGGCGAGGTTGCTGCGCATGGGCGAGGCCGAGCCGTCTTCCGGGGAGAAGGTGCCGCCGATCAGGCCATCCTCGCGCAGCCCGGGGACTAACTCTAGCATCTCGTCGTGGTCCTTCCAGTCGATGTTCAGGCCTGCCTGCTTTTGGACCACCAGCAAGTCCTTGAGCAGCTTCTCCTCCTGCGCCCGATAGGCCACAAAGGTGTAGCCGCCTTGGGCCCATTCGATGTTGTAGCCATGGGTCCCCTCCCAACTGGAGAACACCGCCAGGCTGTCCAGGCACAGCTTGATCTTGGCCGGGGCAGAGTGGGTGGCCCGTATTCCGCCCAGGGCGGCCTTGTTGCTCCCCTGGCCGGCGGAGGCGAATTGGTCGAGGCAGAGTACCTTGAGGCCCCTCTCGGCCAAGTACATTGCACATGGCATGCCGATGCTGCCGGCACCGATGACAATAGCATCGTAAACCGTGCCGTTCATCACAGGCCTCCCTGGAACGCGCTGCCAGCATGGGCCTGGGCCATATCGGGCACAGCCCCTTCGCCCGTGACCAGGCCAGCGAAAGCGCCCATGGACACCTCCATGAAAATGGGTCGGCGCGTTAGTTCCGTGACCTCCGAGGGCGGGACGCCCTCCTCCCGCAACAGGCGCGAGATCAGGCTTGGGCAAGCCTTCCCGCCACAAGCGCCCATCCCCGACCGGGTGGCCGCCTTCAGTTCGTTCATGTCGCGCAGGCCGTCCCGGATGTAACGGCGGATCTCGCCTGCGGACACCCGTTCGCAGCGGCACACGACCTCGTCGTCCTCCAGGCGGCG
Source organism: Holophaga sp. (assembly GCA_049508835.1). GTDB lineage: Bacteria > Acidobacteriota > Holophagae > Holophagales > Holophagaceae > Mesoterricola. The sequence continues at coordinate 56,949 of JBELAL010000027.1, forward strand.
GACGACCTCCGGCATGGCCTGCGCGACCCAGGGCTGCAGGACCCGGATCCCGGCGATCTGCTTGGCGATGACCAAAGGTGCGCGCACCTTGACCAGCACCGTTTGGTCGGCGAACTTCGGCGTCCGGGTTTCCATCACCGGGACGTTGCCAAGCACTTGGCCCAGGGTGTCCATCACGGTCACGCTCTGGCCCGCCTCCAGGGTATTGATGGGAAATTCGTACGGGATGGAGACCAGGGCCTCGCCCACCTGCTTGCGATAGTCCACCAAGGTCATTGCCAAGCCAGGGCACATGGCCACGCACTGCTCACAAGCGAGGTAATCATGCTCGTTGAGAGTTGGTACCCTGAGCATTTCCCCGTTCTGGGAAGTGGGCTTGAGGGATCCCGGAGGGAAGATGCTGGTGCAGACGTTGCAAGGAATATCCGGAGAGCAATGGGAAATCAGGAAGACGCCTTTTTCATCCTCGGGCATTTCCTCGAAAATATTGCTTCCAGGACGGGCCTTCAGAATCTCCGCCGTGCGGTGCCATTCAGGCGGTACTTCACCCACATCGCGGCCCAGGCTGCGCGCGATCTCCAGACCACGGATCCTGCCGGTCAACATGGCCGCGCTGGCCTCGGCGACCTCCTCCGCATCACCGGCGGTGAACACGGGCAGGCCGTATTCTTTGGCTTTGGCAGTGAACTCGTTCACCGGTTCGAGCCCCACAGCTACCAGCACGGTGTCGCACTTGAAAGTCCTGGCGGTGCCGGGGATGGGCCCCCATTCCGGGTCCAACTGGGCGATGGTAATCGACTCCACTTCCTCCTTGCCGTTGGCGGACACCACCGTGTGCGAGGTATAGATCGGCACACCCATGCGGGCCAGGTTGTCCTTGTGGACCTTGTAACCGCTGCACTCGGGCAGGGCCTCGCACAAGCCGACCACCTGGATCCCCGCCTGCAGGGCGTGGTAGGCGGCGATGAATCCAACGTTGCCGCCGCCGATGATGAAAAGGCGCTCGGAGGGGCGCACCAGGTCCCGGTTCACCAACATCTGGAACACCCCTACACTGTAAACGCCCGGTAAGGTGTTCCCCTTGAATACCAGTGACTTTTCCCGAGCACCGGTGGCCACCAGGAGCACGTGCGGTTGTACCAGGAGATATTGCCCTTCCTTAAGTACGCCCACCTTGCGGTCGGAGAACACCGCCAGAACATTGCTCTTTGTCCAGACCCGCACGTTTGCGCAGGTCTGGACTTCTTTCTCAAGCTTGGCGCCGATGTTCATGCCGCGAGTGCCGGCATGACAAGCCTCGATCGATCCGAAGAACTTGTGGGTCTGCAGCACCAGCTCGCCGCCCAGTCGGGCTTTGTCGTCCACCAGGATCACCCCGACCCCGGCCTTGGCCAGTTCGATAGCCGCGGACAACCCGGCCGGGCCTCCGCCTATGATCAGACATTCCACCTCCAGGGTCTCGATGTCCCGGAAGCGCACATCCGCCTTGTTTACGTCCGGCAGTACCGGTTTACCGTCCATGGGTGCAACCGCCATGCCCTCCTTGACCGGGACGATGCAGGACTTGACCGGGAGTCCGTCGGCGATGACCGAACACTGGGTGCACTGCCCTTTGCCACAGAAGATCCCCAATGGCGCACCGTCCTTGAAGTGGTGACCAAATACGCGAATACCATTGGCGATCAAAGCAGAGGCGATAGTCTCCCCTTTCCGCGCCTGCAGTTCCAGGCCCTTCCAAGTGAACCCGACCAGGGCTTCCGGGGGAATATGCAGAATGGGATGCTCCTTGATCCGGTGGTCTGCCATCAGAGATCTCCTATGAATTTTGTCCTGAGAGAGCCTGAACCGCACCTTAGCAAGGTTGTTCCGGACCTGGACAATTCGACGCTATCAGTAGCCTTGTCTGGGGGTTCCTGGAGAAATGAATCACCCCCCCACTTGCACCTTCAAACCGTACTTTTCCAAAGAATTTTTCACCCACGCCACGCGATCAGAATCGTAAGCTCGGCTGCCGGCCAGAGCATAGGTCCGTCCCAGGCGGCTGTACTTGGGCTCGCCGAGCCGGTGATACGGAAGCAAGTCGACCTGCTGCACCCCTGGAAGGGAGTGGACGAACTCGGCGGTAGCCGCCAAATTCTCCTGGCTATCATTCATCCCCAGGATCAGGGGCAATCGAATGATCATCCTGCGGCCTTCCTGGGCCAACCGGCGCGCGTTATCCAGGATGAGTCCGTTGCTCCGGCCAGTGAGGCGCATGTGTTCACCCGGGTCCATGTGCTTGATATCGTAAAGAAAGAGGTCAACGTCCCCCGCCAGCATCTCGATGTCGCACCAGGGCGCCTCCCCGCAGGTTTCAACCGCCGTGTGCTGGCCTCTTTCTTCATGCTTGTAACGCCAAAGCAACTCGGCAACAAATGCTGGCTGTGCCAGCGGCTCCCCTCCGGAGAGGGTCAGCCCACCGCCCGATCCCTCAAAATAAAGGGAGTCCTTCATGACCTCCGCCAGCACCTCAGTTGCGGTCAGCCAGCGTCCCATTATGGTCAGGGACTCTCCCGCACATTGTTCCACGCACGCACCGCAGAAATCGCAGCAAGTTGGATCAACCCGCTTACGGCCTTCAGGGGTAGTACTCAAAGCGGCTCTGGGACAAGCAGGCAGGCACAGGTCGCAGCCCAAACATCGTTCCCGGAGCCAGAGGATATCGGGCCGGTGGGTCTGGGATTCGGGGTTGCAGCACCACATGCAGTGCAGGGGACAGCCCTTGAAGAACACCGTGGTGCGCAGCCCCGGCCCGTCGTGTATGGCATAGGAGCGTATGTCAAAGATGAGACCCTTCTGCGGCTGGCCGGCTTCATGCCTTGCGGGGCAAGGTGGCACCAATTCACACCCCGTGTTCGGAGCGGGATAGGATTTCCTCCTGGATCTCCCTGCTCAGGAGAACAAAGTAGTCCGAGTATCCCGCAACACGAACCAGCAGGTTCTGGTGTTCTTCTGGCCGTTCCATGGCCTCCAGAAGGGTTTTGCGATCGACGATGTTGAACTGCATGTGGTGGCCGCCCTGGGCAAAGTAAGCGCGGATCAGGGCTGCCAGCTTGGGCAGGTCCCGATCACCTTTCACCGTCTGGGGATTGATTTTGATGTTGAGCAAGGTCCCGTTGGTCCGGGCGTGATCCAGCTTGGCCACAGAGCGGGTGGAGGCGGTGGGACCCTTCCGGTCATGGCCCTGCACCGGACTCACCCCCTCCGACAGCCATGCCCGTGCCCGCCGGCCATCTGGAGTGGCGCCAGTCAATGCGCCCAGAGGAAGGTGGCTGGTGGTGGGCAGCAAGTCGACCCAGTAATGGGCACCCTGATTGTCGGTGTAACTTTCCACCGCCGAGCAGAAGATGTCCTGCGCCAGCACCGCCATCTTGTCGGCGTAATCATCATCGTTGCCGTAATGGGGAGTCTTGTTGATCAATACCTGGCGCAGAAGCTCGTGTCCCTCCCAATCTTTGTCCAGGGCGTTGATCATTTCGGCCATGGACACCTTGCCTCCGTCGAACACGTGCCGGCGGATGCCCGCAAGGGCATCGGCCACTGTGCCAACCGCGACCCCACTCATGGTGGCAATTTTGTAATGGGACCCGCCGGCATGCCAATCCACCGCATCGTGGATACAGTCGTCGATCACTGCCGAAGTAAACGGCACGGGGCAATACTTGGCATACATATCCCGCGCAATGTCGTCGTAGCGAACTTTGAGAGCTACGAAGTACTCCACTTGCGTCTTGAAGGCGACCACGACCTCGTCGAAACTGGTGAAAGCACGGGGGTCCCCAGTGGGCGGCCCCAGCTTCTCGCCGGTCAACCGGTCAATCCCGTCATTGAGAGCCAACTCCAGGACTTTGGCCAGATTGAAATAGCCACTGGAGGCCATGCGGTCTTTGCCGTCGCAGCAGGTTATCACGCACCCGTTCAGGCTGCTCTCCCGCGCGTCGTTCAAGGTCTTGCCTCGATTGACCATGCCCAAAACCATGGCATCGGAATTGAACATGGCTGGCATGCCGGTGCCCAATCGTAGGATCTCGCAGCAACGCAGCAAGAATTTCGGATCAGTGGCCGAGGCGATCTGGGCGGAAAGCCCGGGCTGGGGCAGCATGGTGCGCTCCAGGGCGTCAAGGCACATGTAGGAGAGTTCATTAACTGCATCCCAGCCTTGGCGGGTGAGCCCTCCGATATTCAGGTTCTGGAAATCGGGGTAGGAACTGGAGGATTCAGATTCCCCCGAGTCTTTGGCCAATGTGATCTCGTCAAACTTGACCCAGAGAAGGTCCAGCAGTTCCTGGGCCTGGGCCTGGGTAATTTCCCCTGAATCGATGCTGTGGCGATAGTAAGGGTACAGGTACTGGTCGAAACGACCTGGTCCGAAGGCGTTGCCGTCGGTTTCTAGGTTGAGCATCAGGTGGGTGATCCAGAACGACTGAAGAGCTTCCTGGAATGTCTGCGCCGGTTTGGCCGGAACCCTTTGCAGGACCGAAGCCGAATGCTCCAGCTCAGCCCTGCGAACCGGATCGGGTTCCCCAGCGGCCAAATGCAGGGCCTCGGTGGCGTAGCGGCTGGCTAACAGCATCGCGGCCTCACAGGCCATGGTCACTGATTCCAGGAACTGGCTTTTGGAACCGTAATCCCGGTCGAGGCGATCGAGTCCGGACAGAGAGCGTTCCACCTCGGCGACGATGCCTTCCATACCTTGCGTCAATACCTTCCCATAACCGGCATTGAATTGACCAATGGTCCGGGAACGCCAGTGGTGGTAAACCACGCCCCGCTCGTCGATCTTCCAGATCTCCTCTGGCATCGCTTGTTGAATATGGTCGATGACTTGCCGTCCCTTCCAGTAGGGGAACACCTCCGCACGCAGTACCCGTTTGGTCTGGTCGCTGACATGGAAAGGTGTATTGTGCCGATTGGCCAGCTTGTCCAGGTCTCGCTCCAACCAGTCACAATTCACCTCGGGGTACACTGGCGAGCCGCGGGGGGTCAGGGCTTTCATGCCAATGATCAACTCCCCTTCCTGGATCTTCACCGGGTGCTCAGCTGCAATACGCAAAAGCATTTTGCCCCGGCGGGTGAAGATTGACTGCCCTTCGGTCTCAAGGTAGCTCCGGGTGACCGCAACCGCGCGTTCCGGATGCACCTCAGGCGGCGTGGTTCGGTTGCGCTCTATCCCAAGCAAAACCCGCGCTGTGGGGCAAGGTGCATGGGTGGCTTCCCGTTCGCTGTTCCAATTCGCGGGATGCGGATGGTTGGCTTCGAGGCTGATCGTTTTCATGACTGACCTCCCTTCTCATCTTGAATTCATTGGGGGATACTCGCTTGGGTTGGACCGGGCGACGAAATGAATTAGTACATAATTTGAAAATATGTAATTGCTTCCCTTCCTGCCGCAAATCAGATCTGCCGCAAGCGTTTATCACCTGATGATGCTGGCTGGCTTCAGCAATCCATTCCTGGTGGAAACCTGCCTTGTAAGGCTTTTCCCCTTCGATTTGGGTTTTCCCTCGCACGTTGTCGAAATGGAAGTAGGACCTATGAAGGACTGCTTGGGCCGTCAGGCAACTGCATCCCTTTCGAGAACCGGGCCATGAAAGAACTGTCACTGTGCGAATAAGGGGTAAGCCTCTCCTGCCCCTAGCTACCCTGACCAAGGCGATCACAGCCGCCAGTGCGTTGGTCAACCCAGGGATGTTACGCATAGTCTAAGATCTCTTTGGGATCTCATCAAAATCTTACCGCTAAGACGAGGTTTGTCAATCCCATTTTGGTGGTTTTCCGAATGATGGCTACCTCAGGGCTTTGGCCGGTCTCACGGTACAGGCCGGCCTTGGGAAAACCTTGGCCAAAATGAAGCGCACTCATACCGATACGTCGTTCAGGACTCACACTCTTCATGGCTGCGGACCCGCAGCAGCAATATAGGGAATGTGATACCTCCAGGATCGCCCAATAACGAGTGGATCACCAAAGTCCCGGAGTAGAAAATGTTGATTAATTTACATGAATAATTTAAATTCACCGTTCTTGACCTGCAGAACCACGAAATTGGAGGCGGCTAAATTGTTGTTATTATCAAAAGAGATTTTCCCAGACAATCCGGGGTAATTCTTGGTCGCCTTAATGGCAGCCGTGAGGGCCTTATGGTCGATAGAGTTTGCACGGCGGAGGGCATCGGCAAACAACATCATCCCATCGTACCCCAGTGCGGAGTAGGCGCCTGGGTTCGTATGGTACCTGGCCTTGTATTTGGCAATGAAATCCTTGCCCTTGGGCAGGAATTCCGGGAGAGGGTTGGAAAGGTTGAACACTCCCTCGGTAGCTTTGCCACCAATTTTAATGAATTGAGCATCAGTACAACCATCACCCACGATGATCTTTCCCTGGTAACCGAATTGGCGCAATTGCTTGACCAGGAGGGCGCCATCTGCGTAATAAGCAGTCCAGAAAATCATGTCGGGTTTCTTGGACTGCAGCTGAGTGACCAGGGCGGACATGTCTTGCTCGCCCTTAGAGACCATTTGATAGGCCACCACTTCTTGGCCCATGGCCTGCCACTTGGTACGGGTCAGGCTGGCCAGGTCCTCGGAGTAGCCATCGCCCTCATGGACCAGAGCAATCTTCTTGACTCCCTCTTTCTTGAAAAGTGCCATGGCCGTATCCACTTGGAAGTTAGCCAAGGAATTGATCAGGAAGGCGCACCCTGGATTCATGGTGGTGAACTTGCTGGAATTAGAACAGCAGATGATGTACGGGACCCCGGCGTCGGCATATTGCTGCAAGGTCGCCAGGTCAGCACCGGAGCAATAACCGCCCACCACCGCTACCACACCGTTGGAGAGTAACTTGGCGGCCGCAGCTGAGGCCATCTGGGGATCACAGCCGGTATCGGCGGTGAACGTGACGATTTTCTGGCCCAGGACACCGCCCTTGGCATTGACCTCTTCGGCGGCCAGCTTGATCGCGTTCTCCACGTCCATGCCGTAGGTTGCCTCTGAACCCGTAGTGGGCAACTGGATGCCAACTTTGATTTCGGCCCGAAGGAAAAGACCGGAAGTGATGAGAGTGGATATGAAAATCGCACCGGATATCAGGTTTTTGCCCATTTGACTCCTCCTGGTTGAGATATTACTTGGATTTCAACTGAATGTCAAGGTCAAAAGACGAGCAATCTGCTAGTGGTGGGACACGTCTGGAGGGGTGGATCAGTGCTTTCAGCCCACGCTCGAATGGCGGTGTTGAGCAAGCCCGAAGCGGCAGAGCCTGCCACGATTGGACTATTGGGAATTCGGGGTGAGATCGACCCCGGTCTGTCACCGCTTTGCCTGTGGCTGGTTCGCCTTGGACCAGTTTTGCGCCTCCATCCCTGGGGTGGATGGTTTCACTAAGGTCCGGGGGCCTCCCCAAGGTAACCCTGACGGGGTGGGTGGAGAACAGCCTGCGCCTGGGAAGGTCGTCACGGTGTCGGAGAAGACGGAGCCCGGTTGGAGATCGAGCTCAATCGCAACTGGCGAGGGTTCCGCTGCAGATCAGCCCGCGACGAGCCTCGTACTCCCATTTCTGGGCCGGGGTTCCCGACTCTGGCGCTGAGGTTTACCTTGGGCGGCGCGAGCCTGTTCCAGAAGGTCCCCCGGGAGGGCCGAGGCGCAGAATCCAGCGAGGCGGATCTCAGGACAGTTCGGGTCTGCACGTCCTGGCCAAGGCGGCGGAGGAATAGCACCGGGGCCGGCGTAGCGGGGAATGGTATCCGAGGAATCCAACAGAGAGCCAACTGATATGCACTCAAGAAAAAAAAAGATTATATTTAAAAGGACGATGCGTCGGATTTGAGGCTTCGTCAGGTTGTCAATCAATTGGTATTCTCATAAGCCCAGAAAAGGCAGGTGGCGATCATGAAGGTTGGTCCCGATGAAATCCAGGAGGTTCATATAGATGACGAGGGCAGTGGAAGCCAGACCGAGCAGGCCTATAACCTAATCGAGGAAATGATCGTCACCAAGGTGCTGCCCCCGGGTGCCTTGGTTTCAGAAGCGACCCTGAGCGCCAAGACAGGCATGGGTAGGACTCCCGTGCGGATGGCGGTCCAGTACCTGGAGCAGCAGGGACTTGTCAGCCGGCTGCCGCGCAAGGGGGTTTTCGTGGCGCAGCTGCATGTAGAGGATGAACTCGCCATCCTAGAACTCAGGCGCCCCGTGGAACGGATGCTCGCCTGCAAGGCTGCCCGCAATGCGACCAAAGCCCAACGGGAAAACTTACGATTCTGTGCCGACCGTATGATGCAGGCAGCCATAGCCGAGGATGTCCATCGTTTCCTTCATTACGACCAGGAATGTGACCGCATCATCTACGGAACTTCCCGCAACCGCTTCGCAATGCGCTTCATCCAGATGCTCTACGCCCACTCCAGGCGTTTCTGGATCACCTACAGTCGTCCAAAGGATTGGCACACCGTCGCCAAGTACCACCTGGAAATGATGAACGCCGTGGCTGATGGCGACGAAAAACGAGTTACAGAGGTTTTTGATTCGCTCATTGATTTCCTAGAGGAGTTCTGTAAGTTCGTGACCAACTCCGGTTGAGGCCGGGCATCCAGGTGTGGGCTCGGGGGTTCGAAGTCATCAGGAGGGTTCTGTTGCAAAGTCGACGGCGGGGCAGAACTGCCCCCTCCCAAGCGGCAATCAAGCAACGCCTCGGAAGAGGGCCTCGACGAAAGTGGCGAGGGCCTTCCCACTTTTCTTGAGCAATTCCAGGGCAATTGGGTACGACGGGTTTCGGTCCACGATGAGGATTTCTGGGGAATCGTTGTGGGGCCTGAGAATGGCATTCTCGAAGAAAGCCACGGCGGCCAGCGTGTCCCGATGCTTGCTCAGGCGGAAATCCACGCTTTGCCCGGCGGCATCCACGGCGCGATAGAGGTAGTGCCACACGCCCTTGATGCGGATGTAGGTCTCGTCCACATGCCAGTTGCCATGGGTGAGCTTGAGGTTCCTGCGGAGGCGGCTGGGCGACGACACTGTGTGGAGTGCGTCAGCGACAACTACACCAGTGCATGGAGTAGCGCTGAACCGGGCGTATTCATGACACGTTTGAGCTGCGACCAAGTGGGCGCAGGAAGGCGTTG
>JBELAL010000028.1:0-65331 GCA_049508835.1 Holophaga sp.
TTCAGGGCAGGTCCTTGCTTTCCTATGAAGGTTCACCCGAGCCCTCCTTATGCTGTTGTCCGCAAACAAAAGCATCCCAGGTTGGCTCGGGTGAACAACCTGTTTGGCAGCGACACCTAGTGTCCGTGGACGACGACGTCCACCCGTACGGACTCTTCCGGCGGAACCCCTGCCCCCACGGCCCGGCCCTCCAGGGCGGCTTCGTCCACCCGGAGATCGCGGACCGGTGCCGGCACGTCCCCTTCGACATCCTGGGCGCCTACGGGTCCATGCTGGGCCGCCGGGCCGAGGCCGTGGCGCGGGAATGGGCCCTGGCGGGCCGGGACCTGGCTACCGGCAGCCACCTCCGGGACCCCAACGCCGACCTCGCCCTCAACGTCACCCTCCAGCCCTTCGCAGCCGGCGCCGTGGAGGTGGTGGACGAAGGCGCCTGCCCGGCCGGGACCCTCGGGATCGTCCAGACCTTCCTGTCCGGGGACCCGGACCTGGACGCCAAGGACCTGCACGGGGAGTTCCTGCAGACCGGCGACGGCGACGTGCTGCTGGGGAAGTCGCCGCTGCGGTTCGTGGTGGACCGTTACCGGCCCTGCGTGCTCGACCACGATTTCCGGGTCACCGGCGCGGTGCTCGGGCTGGACAACACCCTGGGCACGATCCCGTTCATCCCCACCCGGCTCCGCCTCGAAGACTACCTGCTGCGCGCCTGGTCCCGGCTGGCGGGGATCCGGGTGGGCTACTGCGACGCGGTGCAGACCCACCTGCGCTCCATGGCCTCCCGCTCGCACCTGGTGGCCGACTGCGTGAACGAGGGGCTCGCCACCTTGTTCAAGACCATGATCAACGCCGGCCTGTGCGCCGCCGACCGGGTCGCCTTCCGGTTCGACGCCCGCCCGGCGCTGGAGGATGAGGAGCTCCGGGCCTTGTGGTTCGCCCTGGTGGAGCCGGCCAGGCATCCCGAGGACCACCCCGGGGCCTGGCACAGCCCCTTCTGGAACCGCTACCGCGAGTTGGTGCGGGAACAGGCCCTGGATCTGGACGATCCGGGGCCTTTCATCGTACGCGGCAGGGCCCGGCTGCGGTCGGCCTACCAGGACCTGCGCACCGCCATGGAGCTGTGGCCGCGCATCCTGGCCTTCGGCGAGCAGGCCCCGGTCCGCCCGCGGGTGTTCCACCCGGCCGAGGCCCGGCAGGCCCTCCGGGCCAGCTGACATGGCGCTCCTGGACCGGTTCAACCGGATGGTCGAGCCCCTGGGCCTGCGGGTGGAACCGGTGGGGCGCTGCGACCGCCTCTTCAACCGGCTCCTGCGCCGGCGTGGCTCCTTCAAGTTCGTCCAGGTGGGCGCCCACGACGGCGTCCTGTTCGACGACCTGTACTGGCGGGTCACCGCCCGGCGCCTCCCGGGCCTGGTGCTGGAGCCGCTGCCCGACCTGTTCCAGCGGCTCATGGCCAACTACGCCGAATTCCCGGAAGTGGTCCCGGTCCGCTGCGCGGTGCACGCCACCCAGCGGGAGGCGGTCCTCTACCGGGTGGACCCGGCCCGCCTGGGCGAGTTCGAGCACGGGACCGCGGGCATCCCCTCCTTCCAGGCCCACCACCACCAGCGTTCCGGCATCCCCTCCGACGCCATGGTGGCCGAACGGGTGCCCTGCCTGCCCCTCATGGCGGTCCTGGAACAGCACGGCTTCCTGGACGCGGCCTACCTGCAGGTGGACGTGGAAGGCTACGACGGCGAGGTGATCCGGATGATCGACTTCCGCCGGTTCCACCCCGCCCTGCTCAAGTTCGAAAGCGAATCCCTGGAGCCCGCCGACCTGCGCGACGTCCAGGACCGGCTGCGGGCGGAGGGGTACCGGTTGTACGTCGAAGGTCCCGATACCCTGGGTGAACTCGGCTAGAAGCCGGCCCACCTGGTCTTGAAGGACGGCCCGTTCACCGCTTCCGGGCCAGCGTCAACCCGTCGCCGATGGAGACCATGGCCAGGTCCACCCGGTCGTCGTGGTGCAGCTTGTCGTTGAGCTTTTGCAGGGCGGCGGTGTCCGGGTCCAGGCGCGGGTCCGCGGAGCGGGCCACCTTGCCGCTCCACAGCACGTTGTCCACGGCGATCAGGCCACCGGAGCGCAGCAGCTCCAGGCACTGCTCATAGTACCCGTCCACGTTGATCTTGTCGGCGTCGATGAAGGCGAAGTCGTAGCTGCCCGCCTCGCCCCGGGACAGGCGGTCGTCCAGGGTGGCCAGGGCCGGGCTCAGCACCAGCTCGATGCGGTCGGCCACCCCGGCCCGCTCCCAGAACGTCCGGGCCACCGCGATGTAGGACTCGTTCACGTCGCAGGCCAGCACCCGCCCGTCCGGAGGCAGGGCCAGGGCCACGGTGAGGGCGCTGTAGCCGGTGAACACGCCCACCTCCAGGGTGCGCCGGGCGCCCATCAGCTTCACCAAGAGCTGCATGAGCGCCCCCTGCTCGGGGGAGATCTGCATCTCCGCCCGGGGATGGCCCTGGGTCGCGAGGCGCAGCGCGGTCTGCTGCGGGTGCTCCCGCAGGGAATGGTCCTGGAGGTAGTGCACCAGGCCGTCGTCCAGGCGCAGGGTGTGGCTGCTCATCGGAAGACCTCCGGGCCCATGATGGGGAAGGTCCGCCTCTGGTGCCAGTACAAATGCCATGGTTGCTGGATCAGCCTGGGCAAAAACCGGCAATGAACACTATTCCCACGGCAACAGCATGCCCGGCAACGCCCGCGCCCCGGGTCCGAAAGGATCCTCGTTCCCGCTCTCGTCCGGCCCCGTCGCCACCAGGGTGCCCACGCGGACCCCCAGCAGGCGCAGGGGCCGGTCCAGGGACACCCGGCGCAGGCAGAAACGGGCCGCGTCCAGGATCTCCCTGGGATCGGCGGTGGCCCGCTCCAGCGTATGGTCCCGGGTCACCGTGCGGAAATCGTCGTAGCGCAGCTTGACCCCGATGGTCCGGCCCAGGACGCCCTTGCGCTCCAGGTCCCCGCCCAGGCGGGTGCACAGGTCCACCAGGATCCAGGTGAGGGTCTCCCGGTCCCGCCGGGGATGCAGGTCCCGCTCGAAGGTGGTCTCCCGGCTCACCGACTTGATCTCCCGCTCAGTGACCACCGGCCGGTCGTCCACGCCGTGGGCCGCCTCCCACAGCCAGGTCCCGTAGCTGTGCCCGAACGCCGCCACCAGCGTGCGCATGTCCGTGCCCGCCACCTCGCCGATGGTACGCAACCCCATGGCCTCCAGCCGGGCGCTGGCCTTGGGGCCGACCCCGTTGAGGGCCGAGGCGGGCAGGGGCCAGATGCGCCCCGGCAGGTCGGCCAGGGTGAGCACCGTGAGCCCGTCCGGCTTCTGCAGCTCCGAGGCCAGCTTGGACAGGAGCTTGTTGGGAGTGACGCCGATGGAGCAGGTCAGCCCGGTTGCGGTCCGCACCGCCGCCTTGAGCCGCCGGGCCAGGTCCACGGTCTCGCCCGGCACGTCCGTGAGGTCGATGAAGATCTCGTCGATGCCCCGGTCCTCGATGGTAGGCGCGATCTCCGCCACCGCCGCCTTGAACAGCCGGGAGCAGCGGGAATACGCCTCGAAGTCGGCCGGGAGCAGGATGGCGTCCGGGGCCAGGGCGGCCGCCTTCATCAGGCCCATGCCCGAGTGGACCCCGAAGGCCCGGGCCTCGTAGGTGGCGGTGGTGGCCACCCCGCGCCCCACGTACTCCCGCAGCCGGCGGAACCGGCCTTCCGGATCCGTCCCCCGCCGCCGGCCCCCGCCCACCACCACCGGCAGCCCCCGCAGCTGGGGCCGGCTGAGCAGCTCCACCGAGGCGAAGAAGGCGTCCATGTCCAGGTGGGCGATGCGCCGCCCGGTCCAGGCGCCGGGCGGGTCTTCGGGTCCGCCGCTCATGGGAGGGCAGGGGGCAGGGCCCCGGTGCGGGCGGGAGGCTGGATCATGGCGGGGTCCTTGCTATTGCGAAATTTTAGCAAAACCCGGCCCGCGACGCTCCTGGAATCAAGCCTTTCAGGGACCCGCCGGAGGGGTGCTGGACGGGGTCGGGCCGAACCCTCCCTCCCGCTTGGCGTCAGTCAGCAGCCAGGTGCCGTCCAGCTGCTTCCAGACCACGAACACCCAGGTGGAATTACCCCCGGGCTCGGTGACCGAGCACTCCAGCCGGTAGTTCGTGCCCGCCACCACCTGGGACGCTGCCTTCTGGACAGTGTCGAGCTTCAGCAGCGCAGGCACGAAGTACTTCTGGACGGCCTCCTTGGCCGCCATCACCTCGGCCCGGGCGGCGCCGTCGGCCGGGTCCACGTCCCGGTAGGCGCCGACCTTGGCGGCCTTCGGACGCGCGGGAGTGGCCCCGGCCAGGACGGCGAGGGGCAGGATGAGCAAGGGCAGGGGGATCCGTTTCATGGTGGGCTCGTCCATTAATTAATATTGATAGCGTTCATCGGTGGAATGGCCATCAACGCTGTAAGCGTGGAAAAGATGGTGGCATATCGAATGGATGTCAACCGAGAGGTGAAAATGGAATCATAAATATTAATAAATCCGCTGTAATTTCTCTTCTTCCAACCCGTGCCAACAAAAATAAACAGTTTATATTTCGTTGGGACTGCGGAAAAGCCGTTTCGGCAAGCCCCGGAGTCTTCGCGACCCGGGCGTTCCGGGCCGCCATCCCTGAGGGAGGATCTCGATGTCTCTCGTCCGTTGCCTGGCCTTGACGGCCTTGGCCCTGGCCCTCTTCCTCGACTGCGGAGGCAACAACAATTCCGGTCCTCCGGGCCCGACCACTTACAAATTCAACGCTTCCGCCAGCGTCGGCGACCTGCTGACCTTCAGCGTCACCATCCCGGGATCCTTCCCTGGCAACGGCAGCCTCACCTGGAACGATCTCACCACCCCTGTGAGTGAGTCCAAACTGACCATCCCGATCGATGCCGACGGCAATCCCAACCTCTCCAGCTCCAACTACATGACCAGCCTGCAGGTCCCCGATGGGGGCCGGTTCCTGGCCGCCTCGGCCATCAACCTGGGCCCGAACAAGACCCTCGCGGTCATCTTCGGACTGCCTCCAACCCCCATCGCCCCGCCAAGCCCGCGAAGTCTGGCCCTGAACTACGTGCGGCTCAGCCCCGGCGGCTGCAGCGCCGGCACCCTGCAGGTGGACGCCGCCGGCAATCTCAGGCTGACCGACGCCTCGCTGCCGGGCATCGCTGCCGGGCAGGCATCGGCCCAGTACATCACCACCCCTTCGTTCCCCGCCAGCGGCATCTCTTCCGTCCTGGGCAACAACACCCTCCTCTCGCTGACCGACACCAGCGGGAATCCCTACACGGCCTTCCGCGACGCCTTGAACGAGGTGGTCACCGACAGCACCGTGAGCACTGGGGTCTTCCCGGGCACCGGGATCTTCCTGCCCCAAGCCCCAAGCTCCGATTTTCAGCCCGGACAGGCTGGCCCCCGGACGATCCTTTATGAAAGCATCACCGGCGCCACCCTGGCCGGTCCCCCCCTGGTCCTGACCGGCGGAACCGTGACCACCGACACCGGGACCCTGAACATCGACAACCAGGGCGTCGCGACCCTCACCGACAGCACCGGCAACGCCCGGTTCGTGGGCCCGCTCCTGCCCCTCTCCGGCATCATCAAGACCTCCGCCAATGGCGCCTTCGGCAGCCATGTCGAGCCCGATACCAGCACCCAGCGCAACCTAGCTGTGGTATTCGGCAATTCCTACGCGGTGTTCGCCGAGATGGACACCCTCACCAACCCGGACGGCTCCAAGACCTACAATAGCCTCTATGGCCTCATCGGCCCCGCGCCCCCCACCGGGTCCATGTCGGCGCCGCAGGACCACTGACGGAGGAAGCGTCCGCACCGGCAGCCGTCGCGGGGCCAAGCCCGCCACGGCTGCACAACCCGAGGGCCGCGCGCTAGGATATCCTTGGTGTTTGCGCCGCAACCAGGAGCCTCCGTGGTCCCCGACCTGCCCTTGCCCCATGCTCCCACCTCGGATCCCGCCACGGCCGTCCGGCACGTGCTGGCGGCCACCCGGCGGGCCATCGAGGCCCTGGAGGGCGCGTGGGACGAGGCCCTGGTCCAGTCCTGGACCCGGCACGTGGCCCAGAGCCGGGGCCGGCTGGTGCTCTCGGGCATGGGCAAGTCCGGGCTGGTGGCCCAGAAGATCGCCGCCACCCTGGCCTCCACCGGCTGCCCCAGCTTCTACCTGCACCCGGCCGAAGCCCTGCACGGCGACCTGGGCATGGTCATGGCCGAGGACACCATGCTCATCCTCAGCAACAGCGGGGAGACCGAGGAGGTCATCCGCCTGCTGCCCAGCCTGGTGCGCATGGAGGTGCCCATCGGCGC
Source organism: Holophaga sp. (assembly GCA_049508835.1). Taxonomy (GTDB): domain Bacteria; phylum Acidobacteriota; class Holophagae; order Holophagales; family Holophagaceae; genus Mesoterricola. Next base: position 6,362 of record JBELAL010000028.1, read on the forward strand.
CATCACCTCCCGGGCCGACAGCCGGCTGGGGCTGGCGGCCCGGTGGTGCTTCACCTACGCCCTCCCGGAAGGGGAAGGCTGCCCCCTCAATTTCGCCCCCATGGCCAGCACCACCCTGCAACTGGTGTGGGGCGACCTTTTGGCCGCCCACCACATGGTGGAGAGCGGCTTCACCCTGGAGCGCTTCGCCCAGTTCCACCCGGCCGGGAACCTGGGCGCCCGCCTGCTGAAGGTGCGGGAGGTCATGCACGAGGACGTCCCCCAGGTGGCCGCCGACTCGGACCTGGTGGAGACCCTGGGCGTGATGACCCAAGGCAAGCTGGGCATGGCGGTGGTCATGGAGGGGCCGGCCATGGCCGGGGTCATCAGCGACGGCGACATCCGCCGGGCCCTGCAGGGCGCCCAGCGCATGCGCAGCAACCCCCTCAGCCTCACCGCCCGGATGATCATGACCCCCAACCCCGTGTGCGTGACCCCCGCCACCCTGGCCGCCGAGGCCGCCCACAGCATGGAGGCCCGCAAGATCACCTTCCTGGTGGTGAAGGAAGGCGAGCGGCCGTGTGGGGTGGTGCACATCCACGACCTGTTCGCGGCGAAGGTGATCTGAGGGGGGGTCAGGGCCTGGGAGCCTGGGACGGTCGGTCCCAGGACCGCCGCGCCTGAAGCGATCCCGCCGCGGGACCCGGTTCGGAGCCTCCTGGGCTGAGAACGGTTCTCAGTCAGGGCAGGGGACCGGCTCCGGATCCCAGGCCACCCCGGCCAACTCCAGGACATCCAGGGCGTTGGCGACGGCCTCGCCTTCGGCCGTGTTGTCGAAGACACACCAGGCCGCAGGCCCCCGCTCTAGAGCCTCACTTAGGTTTTTCAGATATTCCTTGGAATAGCATGACCTGTACATTTCAGGCCAGCCGTGCTGGCGATAATAGACCAGACCTTCCCAGCCACCGGGCTCGCCCGCCGCCGGCACGACCCTGGGATCGGCCGCTACCCGGGCCACCCGGAAGGCGCGCAGGAGTCCGTCCACTTCGCCGGCGAACCAGGACGGGTGGCGGGGCTCCAGCACCACGTCCCCGGCGAAGTCCCGGCGCAGCCGCTCCAGGAACCCGCCGGCCCGGGGGCCCTCGAAGGCCAGGGACGGGGGGAGCTGCACCAGCACGGGGCCAAGCTTGGCGCCCAACCGGACCGCGCCGGCCAGGAAGGGGGCCAGGTCCGCCCCCGGGCCCAGGCGATGGAAGTGGGTGGCCAGGCGGGGAGCCTTCACCGCGAACCGGAACCCCTCGGGCACCAGCGAGGCCCACTTGGCGAAGGTGTCCTCCCGGTGCAGGCGGTAGAAGGTGGTGTTGATTTCCACGGCGGGCAGCCGCCGGGCGTAGCGGGCCAGCGCCGGCCCCGGGCCCGGGAACTCCCCTCCGAACTGGGCGGGAACCTCCCACCCGGCGGTTCCGATCCAGATGGTGGACGCTGCCATGGCACGCCTCCGCAACCAGGGTAGGCGTTCCGGGCCGGAACTCCACCTCGTCCGCCCGCATCCAGCCCTCGGCCCTGATAGCATAAGCAGAACCCAGAACTCCTGCGGGGAGCCCAGTTTGACCCTCCATTCCGCCCATCCTGCGCAGCAGCCGTCCGCACGCTGGCCAGTTTGTGGCGGCCGGGATTCAAGGTTACATAATATACATTATCGAAACCTAAATCTGGGCCTTCAGTCTGACCGGATCCACCTGGAAATGGCGGCCTGAACCTCGAATCCTGGACCGGGACCCCCGCGGTCCCCGCCTGCCCTCCGACCCACGCCGAAAAGCCCGCGACCGTGTCTTCGCCCATCCTGATCAAGTACCTGCTGAAACGGTGGATGTATCCCCTGGTGGGGGCCCTGCTGTTCTACGGCGGCATGCTCATGGCCTACGAGGTGGTGGGCGTGACCAAGGAGATCTTCTCGGTGGGCGCGCCGTTCCGCTGGGTGGGTCCACTGCTGCTGCTGGCCATGCCGGAGAACCTGGGCATCGTGCTGCCCATGGCCGCCACCCTGGGGGGGCTGATGGGCACCCAGCACCTGTCCGAGGGGTCGGAACTGGTGGCCTCCCAGGGGCTGGGCGTGGGCATGCGGGTGCTGGTCAAGCCCTGGCTGCTGCTCTCGGCGGTGCTGGTGATCCTGGGCACTCTGAACGCCCACTACCTGGTGCCCTGGTCCAACGCCACCCAGCAGGCGGTCCAGACCCGCATGCTGGAGGAGGCCCGGACCCGGTTCCTGCGGCCGGGGGCATCCCCCTGGTCGCCCCCCCGGGCGCCTCGCAGCGCCGTGTGGGTGGCGCGGGACCACCAGATTCACCTCATGGAGGTGACCAACGAGAGGGTCCAGCATCTGGTGGCCACCCGGCTGACCTGGGGCCAGACCGAGAAGCCGCTGGAACATTCGGAGATAAATCTTCATCTTGAAGATCTTCACGGGATCACCTACCGCAAGGTCGACGGCAAGGTCACCTGGATCCGGGAGCGGCAGCACTCCTACACCATCGACGTGCCGCCCATGCCCAAGTTGCTCAAGTCCACCAACTGCCGGTTCCAGGCCACCGACACGCTGATGGCCCAGGACACCCCCGACGCGCTGGTGGAGCTGAGCCGCCGGTTCACCCTGCCCCTGGCCAGCTGCGCCCTGCTCCTGCTGGGGGTGGCGCTGGGGGTCGGGCACCCGAGGTTCCAGCGGGGGGGCGCCGTGATCAAGAGCCTCGGGGTGATCCTGATCTACTACCTGGTGATGAAGTACTTTGAAAATCATGTTTTATCCGACAAAGTTGCATCGCCTTTCAACCAGATCGCCCTCTTCCTGCTGCCCCTGCTGTTCCTGGTCGCGGGGTTCATCCTCCTCGCCCGCAAGCTTTACCCCCATCACTCCAACCGCTTTCGCCGGCTGCCTCCCGTGCGGGCGGCCATCCACTGGGTCCAGACCGCGCCGAAGCTGGCCCGTCTGGTCGTCTTCCTGCAGGCAGTGGGCCGCCGGCTGGTGACCGCGGCCAAGTGGCTGGTGCCCCAGCGGCGGGACTGGCCGCTGACCGGACGCCGGGTCCTGTCCTTCTGGAGCAACGACCTGTGGTGGCGCAACTGGGGCTCGGTGATGGGCACCTTCCTGGCCCTCAGTCTCCTCATCGAGTACGCCAGCCTGGCAGGGGACCTGGTGCACAACCGCGTCTCCGGCCTGGTCTTCCTCCACTACTGGGTGTGGAACCTGCCCACCTTCCTGGCGGTGGTGCTGCCCCTGGCCTTCCTGCTGGGGGGCGTGCTGGCCCTGTCCGAGGCCACCATGTCCCGGGAATGGGTGGCCCTGCGGGCCGGGGGGGTCAGCTTCCTGCAGTGGAGCCGGGCGGGCATCCGGGGCTGGGGGGGGGTGGTGGCCCTGACCTTCGTGCTCCAGGCGGGGGTGGCGCCCCTGGCCTTCGAGCGGGCCGACAACCTCTACCGGGAGATCCTGGGGCGCCCCGCGCTCTCCCTCCAGACCCGTCCGGCCTGGCTGAACCTGGGCTCCACCGGGGTGGTGTGGTTCCTGGACGGCCCGGTGCGCTGGGGCTTCCCGCTCAAGCCGGCGGCCCCGGACATCCCCATCATGCTCCGCTGGGAGATCGGCGCCGAGCGCTCCCGGGCCCTGCCCTGGAACGGGCTCGCCCTGGTGGACGGCCCGGCCACGGCGGAGCTGTTCCCGTCCCGGGCCCTGCGGGAATCCACCTCCGCCGAGGCGACCCCCACCAAGGACCTGTTCGCGTGGCAGAAGTGGGCCCCGGACCCCGAGCGGGCCACCATGATCTGGAGCCGGCTGCTGGGGTTCCTGGCCGGGCCCTGCCTGCTGTTCTGCATGCTGCCGTTCGCCTTCCCCTCCCCCCGGGGCGGCCGGGGCCAGGCCCTGGGCTACGCCCTGGTGGCGGGGCTGATCTTCATGGGGCTGCAGGCGCTGTTCACCGGCGCGGCCAAGGCCGGGGAGTTCCCGCCCCTGTGGGGGGTGCTGTCGCCCATGGTGCTGGTGCTGGGGTTCGGGCTGACCAAGCTGCACCGGCTGCGGACCTGACCCAGGGCAACGGTTGGAAATATGACGGGTGCGGCTTAATGGTGGGCAAGTGGGATTTCCCACCCCCCCCCCTCCCGTCGCTTGAGTTCAAATCCTTTTCCTCGCAACCTCCCTAAATGTTGAAAGCAGGGTCCGTTTCAACCCAATCAAACTGATTCGACGCCTTGGCTTCCTCGGCGAGCCGCTTGTCATAGGTTACGAAACCATGGTGGCCGTAAAACCCATGGGTAAACTCAAGCGCGGTCGCAAGATGTACAGCATCGATTCCGCGCAGATTGCATTTGATGGCCAGATCGGACGCATGATTAACGCGAAACCATGGCACATCAATTGCACAGACGTTCTCAAACCAGTGGCGGAACTCTTCGACAAGCTCCGCCTGCTCGGTACTGACGCATGGTCGTCAAGTGCCTACCGAAACCGAAGGAAAGGAGGCCGGTCTGGAGAAAATTTAGCGAATCAAACTTATTTGGCAAGCTCTTCAGGCTGGTCAGCACCGCCGCCACCGTGGCCAGGGCCATGCCTTTGATCTCCACCAGCCCCACCGTGACCTTGGCCCCGCTCACCCCCACCCCGAAGGTAAGGGCGGTGAGCAACAGGTTGGAAGGCCTGGAATAGTCATGGAAGCGGACTTATCGCCCATTGGTCCTTAGCCCGCCCCGCGGCACCTCCCCCGCCAGGTGCGCATAGAAGCTGCTCCGGCGCAGATCCTCCTCCACCTGGATGGCCTGGTGCAGGGGCGGGAAGGCCCGCTGCTCGCAGTCGGTGCGGTCGCACAGGCGGCAGGTGACGCCCACGGGCACGGGGGGCTGGTCCAGGACCAGGCCATCGGCGTAGACCAGTTCCCGGGCGTAGCCGATCTCGCAGCCCAGGCCCAGGGCCTGGATGGCGTGCTGGCCCCGGTAGCAGCCGGTCTCCTTGGACAGGGTGCGGGCGATGCAGAAGTACTTGCGCCCGTCGTTCATCTCGCTGATCTGGGTGCGGATCAGGCCGGGGGTGAGGAAGGAGGCGTGGATGTTCCAGCGGGGGCAGCAGCCGGAGTAGCGGGCGAAGCGGATGCCCGAGGCGGAGAAGCTCTTGGAGATGTTGCCGGCGATGTCGATGCGCAGGAAATGGAACGGCACCCCCTCCTCCCCGGGCCGGCGCAGGGTGGACAGGCGGTGGCAGACCTGCTCGAAGCTGGCCTGGAAGCGGGAGGAGAGCAGCTCGATGTCGTAGCGGGCGGTCTTGGTGGCGCGCAGGAAGGGGCTGTAGGGCATCAGCACTGCGGCAGCGAAATAGTTGGCCAGGGCGACCTTGGCCATGGACCGGGCCACCGGGCCGGCCAGGAGGGGATCCTCGGTGAGCCGGTCCAGCAGGTCGCCCAGGAACAGCAGGGCCCACTGGTGGGCCAGCTGGAAGGTGCGGCTGCGGGGGGGAAGCAGTTCGGACAGGCTCAGCACCTTGGCCTGGGGGTCGTACCGGCGCAGGATGCCCCGGGCCTCCTCGGCCCAGTGGATGCGCACCTGGATGCCCCGGGCCCGGAAGGCGCCCACCAGGCCGGGATAGAGCAGTTCGGGATCCAGCCCCTCGTCCTGCCAGAGGGCCTCGGCGGCCTCCTCCAGGTCCGGGAAGTGGTTCAGGTTCCGCTGGATGAAGTCCCCGGCGGCCTCGGACGGCAGGGGGGCCGAGTTCACCGGGTAGCCCTGGCCGTCGCTGAGCTGGTCGGACAGGGTCTGCATCCGGCGCCGGGCCTCCCGGTACGACTGGTAGAGCAGGAACACCGCCCGGGCCACGGCCGGGTCGTTCTGGGCCAGGTCCCGGACCTCCGAGGCCGGCAGGTCCAGGGGCTCGAACAGGGGGTCGCCGAAGGCCTCCATCAGGTCCTCGGCCAGGCGCTGGTCGGACTCGGGGGCGAAAGCGCGCAGGTCCACCTGGAAGGTGTGGGCCAGATGGATCAGCAGGTTGGCGGTGAGGGGGCGCTTGTTGGCCTCGATCAGGTTCAGGTAGCTGGGGCTGATGGCCAGCCGTTCGGCCATCTGGACCTGGCTCAGGCCCGCCTGGCGGCGGAGGGCTTTCACCTTGGCCCCCAGGCGGGGTTCGGTCCGGGCGGTGGACGGTTCCGGCATGGGCGGGCTCCTTTACAAAGTTGACAAGCGTGGTTGGTCTGTTTTTTCTGTTTTTGACAACTCAACCCGTTTCGTTTCAATGAGTTCTTGCATGGGGTCCGGGATGGGTCAATTTATTACTGAGAATCATTCTCGGGAGTGCACCATGAAAAGCAAGCCTTCTTTCGAGGCCCCTGAAGGCCGGACCCTGCCCTGCCCCACCCCTGACCTCCTGACCCCCGACGCCCTGGCCTTCGTGCGCAACCTGGCCTCGCGCTTCCAGGGCCCGCTGCGGGAGCTCCTGGACCAGCGCCGGGAGCGTCAGGCCGCCTTCGACCGGGGGGTCCGCCCCGGCTTCCTGCCCGAAACCGAATCCATCCGCCGGGGCGAATGGGCGGTGGCGTCCCTGCCCGGACCCCTCCTGGACCGGCGGGTGGAGATCACCGGTCCCCCCGAGCGGAAGATGCTGATCAACGCCCTGAACAGCGGCGCGAAGGTGTACATGGCCGATTTCGAGGACAGCCTGGCCCCCACCCTGAACAACCTGGTGACCGGCCAGCAGAACCTCTACCTAGCCATCCGGGGCGAACTCCGCCACCTGGATCCGGCCACCGGCAAGGTCTACGAAGTGGGCCCGGAGCCCGCCACCCTGATGGTCCGGCCCCGGGGCCTGCACCTGGAGGAGCGCCACCTGGAGGCGGACGGGGTTCCGGTTCCGGCCGGCCTGTTCGATGCCGGGCTGTTCCTGTACCACAACGCCAGGGAACTGCATGCCCGGGGCCTGGGTCCCTACCTGTACCTGCCCAAGCTGGAGCACCACCTGGAGGCCCGGTGGTGGAACGAGGTGCTGGAGGCCATCGAGTACCAGCTGGGCCTGCCTTTCGGCAGCATCCGCACCACCATGCTCATCGAGACCCTGCCGGCCGCCTTCCAGATGGACGAGATCCTGCACGAGCACCGCACCCGGGCGGCGGGGCTGAACCTGGGCCGCTGGGACTACATCTTCAGCTTCATCAAGACTTTCCGCGCCGATCCTCAAGCGGTGCTGCCCGAGCGGGGCGCGGTGCACATGGAGCAGCCGTTCCTGCGGGCCTACGCCCGGCTGCTGGTGCGCACCTGCCACCGGCGGGGCTGCTCGGCCATGGGCGGCATGAGCGCCTTCGTGCCCCAGAAGGGCGATCCCGAAGGCACCGAGCGCGCCCTGGCCCAGGTGCGGGCCGACAAGCTGCGGGAGGTCCGGGACGGCTGCGACGGCACCTGGGTGGCCCACCCGGGCCTGGTGCCGGTGGCCATGGAAGTGTTCGCCACCCACCTGGCCGGATCCAACCAGTTCCACCAGGTCCCCGGCCCGGTGACGGCCGAGGAGCTGCTGGAGGTGCCCCAGGGTCCGGTGACGGCCCGAGGGCTGTGCCAGAACCTGCGGGTGGCCGTGCGCTACCTGGAGTCCTGGCTGCGGGGCCAGGGCTGCGTGGCCCTCTACGGCCTGATGGAGGACACCGCCACCGCCGAGATCAGCCGCATGCAGCTCTGGCAGTGGCTCCACCACGAGGTGGAGGTGGCCGGTCTGGGCCGGCTGGAGCGGCCCCTGTTCCACCGCCACGTGCAGGACGCCCTGGTCCAGGTGCGGGCCGAGGTGGGGGACGAGGCCTTCGCCGAGGGCCGCTACCTGGAGGCCGGGGACCTGCTGGAGACCCTGATCCTGATGCGCGAACCGCCCGCCTTCCTCACCCTGTCCGCCTACGACCTGCTGCTGCTGGCGGACCCCTCCCTCCTGGAGGCCTCATGATCACTCCCCTGGATTCCCGCTGGAACGGCGTGCCCCGGCCCTACTCCACCAGCCAGGTGGCCCGGCTGCGGGGGTCGGTGCCCATCGTCCACACCCTGGCCCAGCGCGGGGCCCAGCGGCTCTGGCAGCTGCTCAAGGGGGAGCCGTTCGTGCCCGCCCTGGGCGCCCTCACCGGCGGCCAAGCGGTGCAGATGGTCCGGGCCGGGCTCAAGGCCATCTACTGCTCCGGCTGGCAGGTGGCGGCGGACGCCAACCTGTCCGGGCAGACCTACCCGGACCAGAGCCTGTACCCGGTCAACTCGGTGCCGGCCCTGGTGCGGCGGATCAACCAGGCCCTGCTGCGGGCGGACCAGGTGGAGTGCGCCGAGGGCGGCCCAACCCGGGACTGGCTGGCCCCCATCGTGGCCGACGCCGAGGCCGGGTTCGGGGGCCCGCTCAACGCCTTCGAACTGATGAAGGCCCTGATCGAGGCCGGCGCGGCCGGGGTGCACTTCGAGGACCAGTTGAGCAGCGAGAAGAAGTGCGGCCACCTGGGCGGCAAGGTGCTGGTGCCCACCGGCCACTTCATCCGCACCCTGGTGGCGGCGCGCCTGGCCGCGGACGTGCTGGAGGTGCCCACCGTGCTGGTGGCCCGCACCGACGCCGACTCGGCCAACCTGCTCACCTCCGACGTGGACGACCGGGACAAGCCCTTCCTCACCGGGGAACGGACCCCCGAAGGGTTCTTCCGCCTCAAGGGCGGACCGGCCTGCGCCGCGGCCCGGGCGGTGGCCTACGCGCCGTATGCCGACATGCTGTGGTGCGAGACCTCCACTCCCGACCTGGCCCAGGCCCGGGCCTTCGCCGAGGCCGTGCTGGCCAAGCATCCCGGCAAGCTCCTGGCCTACAACTGCTCGCCGTCCTTCAACTGGCGCAAGAACCTGGGCGACGCCGAGATCGCCGCCTTCCAGCGGGAGCTGGGGGCCATGGGCTACAAGTTCCAGTTCATCACCCTGGCCGGGTTCCACAGCCTGAACCACGGCATGTTCGAGCTGGCCCGGACCTACCGGGACGAGGGCATGACCGCCTACGCCCGGCTCCAGGACGCCGAGTTCGAGGCCGAGCGCCGGGGCTACTCCGCCGTCCGCCACCAGCGGGAGGTGGGCACCGGGTACTTCGACGCGGTGGCCGAGGCGGTGAGCGGGGGCGGGGCGTCGACCCTGGGCCTGACCGGGAGCACGGAGGAGGCGCAGTTCTGACCGGAGGGCCGGGGCAGCTACAATGAAGTTGCCGCGCCACCCCTGCCCCGCGGCCCCTTCCGGAGCAACCCGTGTCCCATCATAGACTTATCATCATCGGCACCGGCCCGGCCGGCTACACCGCGGCCATCTACGCCTCCCGGGCCAACCTGGCGCCCCTGGTGCTGGAGGGGATTCAGCCGGGAGGCCAGCTGACCATCACCACCGAGGTGGAGAACTACCCGGGCTTCGCCAAAGGCATCCAGGGGCCGGAGCTGATGGACGAGATGCGCGCGCAGGCCGTGCGCTTCGGGACCGAGGTCCGGGCCGAGACGGCGCTGAAGGTGGACCTTTCCAAGCGCCCGTTCCGGCTCGCCACGGACCGGGACGAGTACACCTGCGACGCCGTGATCATCGCCACCGGGGCCAGCGCCAAGTGGCTGGGGATCGGCCGGGACGAGGAGCTGAGCCGCACCGGGGGCGGGGTCTCGGCCTGCGCCACGTGCGACGGGTTCTTCTTCCGGGGCAAGGAGATCGCGGTGGTGGGCGGGGGCGACACCGCCCTGGAGGAGGCCACCTTCCTCACCAAGTTCGCTACCCAGGTGACGGTGATCCACCGCCGGGACCGGCTGCGGGCCTCCAAGGCCATGCAGGAACGGGCGATGAAAAACCCAAAGATCAAGTTCCACTGGAACGCCAAGGTGACCGACGTGCTCACCCAGGACCAGGCGCTCCCGGGCGGCGGGACCGTCACCAAGATCCGCGCCCTGGCCCTGCAGGACACGGTCACCGGGAAGCCTTCGGAACTGGCGGTGGAAGGACTGTTCGTGGGCATCGGGCACCAGCCCAACACGGACCTGTTCAAAGGGCAGCTGCCCATGAACGAGGTGGGCTACCTGAAGGTGGAGCCGGGCACCAGCCGCACGCCGGTCCCGGGCGTGTTTGCCTGCGGCGACGTGCAGGACCACGTCTACCGCCAGGCCGTCACCGCGGCGGGATCGGGCTGCATGGCCGCCATCGACGGCGAGCGCTGGCTGACGGAGCAGGGGCTCGCGGAATAAATCGATAGTCCAATCCGCCGCGGCCGAGTTAAGCTTGCCCAAAGCGTCTTGTCCCGGCCATGAACCTGCTCGCCATCACCAGGCACGACATGCTCCTCGAACGGCTGCGTACCGCGTTCGAAGGGGCAGGCCACACCGTGCGGGTGGTCCCGGACCACCTGCACGCTCTGGCCAGCGAGGCCTGGAACGGGGCCCACCTGATGCTGGTGGACGCGGCCGGGGACCCCCTGGACGGCTACCGGATGTGCAACCTGCTCCGGGCCGAGTCCCGCAGCCTGTTCCGCAACCTGCCCATCTTCCTCATCCTGGACCATCCCCCGGGGCCGGCGGACCAGGCCCGGCTGGCGGAGGTGGACGGGGACGGCTTCGTGGAGGCCGGCGCCTCCCTGCACCGGCTGCTGACCACCCTGGGCCCGCTCATGGACGGCAGTTCCCCCCGGGGACCCAAGCCCCGGGCCACCCTCCTGGCGGCGGGGCTGCCCGACGCCCAGGCCCGCAAGCTCACCGAGGTGGCGCAGCACCTGGGCTTCGAGCTCCAGGCCACCACCCTCCCGGCCCTGCTGCAGGCGGCCCGGGAGCTGCGTCCGCCGATCCTGTTCCTGGGCGCGGGGCGTTCGGTGAACCGGGTCCATGACACCCTGGCCGGCCTGGCCGGGCTGGACCGCCCCCCCTACCCCATCCTGGTGGGCTCCCTGCCGGACGAGGCCGGGCAGCGGCGGCTGCTCACCGCCGGGGCCATGGACTGGCTCACCCTGCCCTTGTCCGGGCCCATGATGCTGCACGCCTGCAAGCGGGCGGTGGAGTGGATCCACGTCAAGCGCATCCAGGCCGAGTGCCATACCCAGATCAACGACCTGGTGGAACAGCGCAAGGTGCTGGAGCTGGAGACCAGCACTCTGCGCAACGAGGTGCTCACCGACTCCCTCACCGAGCTGCTCAACCGGCGCGCCTTCAACCAGCACCTGGAGCACGCCATCAACCAGTGGGACCGTCACCGGCGCTCGTTCGTGCTGATCCTGGGCGACCTGGACTACTTCAAGCTGATCAACGACCGGTTCGGGCACCTGGTGGGCGACCAGGTGCTGCGGGCGGTGGCCCAGCGCATCGGCGCCTCCCTGCGCCGGTCCGACCTGGCCTTCCGGATCGGCGGCGAGGAGTTCGCCATCATCCTCACCGAGTCCAGCCTGCACGCCGGCGCCGAGGTGGCCGAGAAGATCCGCCGGCGCATCGACGAGACCCCGGTGACCCTGGGGGCCGGCCAGAACGTCTTCCCCACCATGAGCTTCGGCCTGGGCGCCCCGGACTTCACCGAGAGCGCCACCCTGTACGCCAGGGTCGACCAGGCGCTGTACGTGGCCAAGCGCAAGGGCCGCAACCGGATCGAGGTGCTGGGCGGGGGGGAGTGATCACTGGGGCGGGGAGCATTTGCCGCGCACCCAGAAGAAAGGCCCCAGCAGCGAGTGGCACCAGAACAGCCGGTCGGGGATGTTCAGCCGGGCCGTGGCCTCCGGGCGGAACACCAGGGTCTGGAGCACGGCCCCCAGGGGTACCCGGCGGTTGAGGGCCAGCACCTAGCGCAGCCGGCCCGGGATCGACCTGAGTACGGGTAGGAACGTCGTGGGTTCCCCGGCCGCCTCCAGGCTGGCCAGGGGCGCGGCCAGGAAGGCCCAGGACAGCCGCTGGGCCGCGCAGAACCGCTCCAACGGGGCGCTACGCCCGGTCCTGGTCGGCCCAGGTCAGGGCGTGTCGGCTCAGGGCGTCAGCTGGATGAGGTCGCCCAGGCTGCGCAGGGTGACCACCAGGTCGATCCGGTCCTCCTTGGTGAGCGCCCCGGGCACCTGGATGGCCACGTGGGAGTAGCGCAGGGACTCGGCCACGCAGGGCTGGACCTTGGCCAGCGCCACCTGGCTGGTGGCGAAGCCGTGCTGGGTCATGTCGTAGTTGGCGGAGAACTCCACTCTGACCTGGTCGCTCCATAACCGCTGGAGGCCGCCCAGCTGAACCCCCTTCTGGCGCACCAGCAGGCGGTTGATCCCGGTGGAGAAGAAGGCCAGGGAGAACCGGGTGCCCTCGCCGGAGTTGTACTGGGCGGACACGGCGTTGTCGGCGGTGGCGTCGGTGACGTCGGTGCTCTGGTGGAAGCTGATGTGCAGCTTCTCGCTGGGCTCCACGTCGATGTCGTTGTCCACCGAGCCCCAGCCCTTCTGGAACCGCCCATCGGGCAGGAGGATGGTCCTGAACTGGTACTTGGTCGAGATCCGCCAGCGCACCAGGTCCAGGTACGGCACCCCGGGCCCGGGCCGCCCGAAGAAATGCTGCTTCACCCCCAGCTCCAGGCTCTGTTCCCCGGCGGCGGTGTCGTCCACCCCGGGCACGGAGTCCACGCCGTCGAAGTGGGGCAGGCTGCCCTCGGCTCCGGAACGGCTGGTGTCGGCGATGGCGAAGTACGGGTCCAGCACGTGCTTGACCTCCCCCCGGTAGCCGAAGGCGTGCACGTCCCGGAATTCGCGCCCGATGGGGGGGGCGGTGAACTGGATCCGGGCCGAGCCCAGCACCCGGTCCGCGGGGGGACCGTCGACGATGAAGGGCACCGCCGCCTGGGCCTGGGAGGTGGGCACCTCGAGGTTGGCGCCGTTGAGGCCCACCGTGTCGAAGAAGGAGGTGGACAGGGTTGCGGAATAGTGGGTGTACCGCCCCCCCACCTGGAGGTCGGTGCGCAGGGGCCCCCACTGCCCCAGGCGCCCCGAGAGCCGGACGTTGCCGTCGCTGCGCTGCCAGTCGTAGTTGGACTGGGGCACCACCGAGTTGGGCCCGAGGTTCAGGTTGTAGGCCAGCTGGCTGAAGCGGAGCCCGCCGTCCAGGTAGGCCCCCCACACCGGCACCGGGTAGAGGTTGGCCTGGAAGCTGGGGACGTTGTCCTTGCGCATGGAGGAGGGGAACTGGGTGGAGTAGAACGGGTCGTCGGGCAGGAAGTAGGTGAGCTGCTGGGCGGCGTTGACGTTGACGTTGCCCCAGGTGAAGTTCCGGCCCAGGTAGGCGGCGCTGTCGAAGGAGTTGGTGCCCAGCCGGGAGATGCCGCTGCCGTAGTCGGTGTCCAGCAGGATGTCCGAGGCCCGGTTGATGTCGGTGGTGAACTGCCAGCCGTCCTCCCGCTGCCAGAGTTCCTTGACGCTCATCCGGTAGCGGCGCTGGTCGTCGGTGTGCTGGTCGATGAACAGCCCCGAGATCTCGCCCTTGTGGGTGGCTTCGGGGTTCCAGCGCAGGTCGCCGCCCCACAGAATCCCCTCCTTGGTGAAGTACTGGGGGGTCACGGTGGCGTCGGCGGTCTTCCCCAGGGTCTGGTAGTACGGCACCGCCAGGGAGGACCCGGTGGGGCCGCCGAAACCGATGGAGACCGGCAGGACGCCCGAGGTGCGCTCGGCCTTGGCCGGGTAGATGGCGTACGGCAGGTAGTAGTAAGTCGGGAGGTTGAAGATCCAGATCCAGAGGTTGTGCAGCCGCGCGTAGTGGTCCAGGTCCACCGACAGCTTGGAGACCAGGGCCTTCCAGCCGGGCTTCTCCTCGGGGCACGGGCTCAGCTCGACCTTCTCGAACTCCCAGTGCTGCAGGGTGTTGAACTCGACCTTGTCGGATTTCAGCATCCAGTTGGGGGGCAGCTCCAGCTCCAGGATCCAGGCCTCCCCGATCCGCCGGCTCCAGTCCATGCGCAGGCGCCCGCAGCGCATGCGCAGCCCCGGCCCCTCCATGCGGATGTGCCCCTCGGCCTCCAGTTCCCCGGTGGCCTGGCTGTATTGGATCCGGTCCGCCAGGAGCAGCAGGTCCTGGCTCTCCACCGCGCCGTCCTCCAGGGTCCAGCCGCCGGGGCCCTCCTCCACGTTGCGGCCCCGGATCCGTACCGGCTCCATGCGCCCCTGGTCCGGTTCCAGGGACATGGGGCGCAGGGGCAGCAGCTCCCCCTGGCCCGGGGCGACCGGGCCGGCTTCGGCCGGGGGCAGCGGGGGCAGGCCCTGGGCCGCCAGGGCCATGGTCAGGGCCCCCAGCGGCAGGATCCGGACGGCCTGGGGCCGGCGGTCACGCGCACTGGATGGCCTGGGCCCCATGGCGGCCGGGCCGGGCTATTTCTTGCGGGACTTGGGAGTGCCCGCGGCGGCGGCCACGGCCGCGCCTTCCCCGGCGGAGGCCCCACGGCCGGACGGGCCCTTGGCGGACCGGGCCCTAGGGGCGCCCTTCCGGGCGGCCGGGGCGGGCTCTTCCACCGCGGGCGCCGGGGCTTCAGGCTCGGCCGGCGCGGGGGCGGGGACCTTCGCCTTGGGCGGACGTCCCCGCCGGGCCGGAGCGGGCCTTTCCGCCGCGGCCGCGACGGCGGCCGGCTGGGCTTCCTTGGCGGGGCCCTGGAGGCGGGGCCGGGGCGAAGGGGTGAGCAGATCCGCCACCAGGTCGGCAGTGAGGATGATCGGCGGAGGCTCGGGAGCGGGGGGGGCGGGGCGGGCCGGGACGGGCACCGGGGCCGGAGTGGCCGGCGCCGGGGCGTGGGCCGGGAGCGCGGCCAGGTCCAGGGCCGATTCGGGCCTCGGAGCCGGGTGGCCGGGGACGGGCTCTTCGGCCCATTCCGGGGCCGAGGGCTCCCCGGGGTGCGGCTCCGGGAGGTGCGGCTCCCCGAGGGCGGAAGCGGCGCGGTCCGCCGTCCCGGCCTTGCGGCCGCCCCTGCCCCGGCGGCGGGAGGCGCCGGGCTTCTCCGCCGCCTCCGGGGCGGGGTGGGCTTCGCCGTCCTCGTCCAGGGGCATCCCATCGTGGGGCTTGGCACTCTCGAACAGGGCGCGCAGGCGCTCCCGCTCGTCCAAGGCGGCCCGCTGGGCATCCCGGCGGTCGTACTTGATCTCGGCCTCGGTGGCCTCGCGTCCGGCGGCGGGAGCCGCCGGGGCGGGACGCTTGCCCTCCTCGCCCAGGGCCTTCTCGAAGGAGATGGGCGTGTCGCCGCCCAGGACCACGGTCTCCTCCTCGGGCTCGGCAAACCGCTCCCGGGCCGCCCGGGCCGGCGCCTTCTCCGGCTCGGCCTCCTCGGCCCGTTCGATCTCCGCGGCCATCTCGCCGAAGGGGATCTCCGGATCGGCCAGGATGACGATCCTGGACCCGTACACGTCCTCCAGGGAGGTCAGGTCCGTGCGCTTCTGGTTGAGCACCGCCAGGGCCAGGGACGGCATGAGCTTGACCCGGATCTCGGCGATGGCGTCCCGGCTGAGGATGGCCTTGACC
This sequence comes from Holophaga sp., assembly GCA_049508835.1. Taxonomy (GTDB): domain Bacteria; phylum Acidobacteriota; class Holophagae; order Holophagales; family Holophagaceae; genus Mesoterricola. The sequence goes on from JBELAL010000028.1 coordinate 21,817, forward strand.
CGCCGGACCACGCTCAGCACCAGGGCCTCGATGCTCTTGACCTTGCCGGTGCCCTGGCAGGTGGGGCAGGGCTCGTGGGTGACGTGCTGGAGGGAGGGGCGCAGGCGCTGGCGGGTCATGACCAGCACGCCGAAGCGGTTGATCTTGCCCACCTCCATCCGGGCCTTGTCCTCCTTGAGGCAATCCACCAGCCGCTCCATCACCGAACGGTTGTTGCCCTCGCGCTTCATGTCGATGAAGTCGATCACCACCAGCCCGGCCAGGTCCCGCAGCCGCAGCTGGCGCGCGGCCTCCTCGGCGGCCTCCATGTTGGTCTTGAAGGCCATGTCCTCCACGTTGTCCCCGGTGGTCTTGCCGGAGTTCACGTCGATGGCCACCAGCGCCTCGGTCTGGTCGATGACCAGGGCCCCGCCGGACGGCAGGGGCACCTTGCGCGCGTAGACCCGGTCGATCTGCTCCTCGGTCTGGAACCTGGAGAACAGCGGCTTCTTGCCCAGGTAGTGCTTGAGCACGTGCAGGTGCTGGGGCATGGTGCGCTTGAAGAAGCCCTGGGCGGCGTGGAAGGTCTCCAGGTCGTCGATGTTCACTTCCTCGATGTCGGCGGTGAAGGCGTCCCGGAGGGTCCGGGTCACCACGTCGTCCTCCTGCCAGACCAGCCCGGGGCCCTGGCGGTGCTTGTAGCGGGCCTGGACCTCCTTGTAGGTGTCCAGGAGGTAGTCCAGGTCCCGCTGGAAGTCCTCCTTGGTCACCCCCAGGGAGGCGGTGCGGACGATGACCCCGGAGTGGCGCGGGATGTCCAGCTCGTCGATCAGGGCCTTGAAGTGCTCCCGCTCCTCCCGGGACTCGATCTTGCGGCTGATGCCGTTGATGGGGTTGCCGGGGGTGAGCACCAGGTAGCGCCCGGGCAGGGAGATCTGGGCGGTCATCATGGCGCCCTTGCTGCCCAGCTCCTCCCGCACCGCCTGGACCATGATCTCCTGGTCCCGGTTCAGCAGGTCCTGGATCCGGCCCCGGCGGCCGTCGGGGCTGACCAGGTCCTTGGGCAGCTCGCCGATGGGCAGGAACCCGTTCTTCTGGCCGCCGTAGTGGATGAAGGCGGCCTGCAGGCTCTGGTCCACCCGGACCACCTTGGCCTTGTAGATATTCCCCTTGATCTTCTCGTTATGGACGAACTCGATGTCGAAGTCCGAGAGCACGCCGTCAAGAAGGGTCGCCACTCGGATTTCTTCCGGATCCGTGGCGTTGATGAGCATTGTTTTTTTGGCCAAAACGAGATCTCCTCGGGCAAAAGCCATCCCACGCATGGGTCGGGCAGGCTTTTTTATATTGGGATGGGTGGATTTTGGATTCGGTTTTCGATGGATCTGAAAGTGGGGGGGCGGAATGAACCTTTTTTTCGAGAGGAACATCCCTGGATAGATCGGATGCACCGGTTGGACGCGGAACGGCTCCGGCCGGCCCCGGCGCATGGCCCATTCTCCCAGGTAGCGGCGTTTCCGGCAAGGGGGCTGCTTAATTGGGCCAGTTATTGAGTTTACCTGGAAATTACACCGGAGCCGCCGCTCCGTGCTCATCTATAATGGGCGGCACCCCTCCAGCCAACCCGTCCTTTCGGGAGCGGAGGCCGTCCACGTCCGAGCCAGCGGGAGGGCCGATCGACCATGCGTCATTTCGATTACGATCTGCGGGATCTGAAATTCGGCCTCCTGGCCATGGCCGGGCAGGTGGAGGAGATGATCACCCTGACCGAGCAGGCCCTGGGCGAGCGGTCCAACACCAAGGCCGAGCGGGTCTCGGAGCTGGACAAGGGGGTGGACGCCGCCGAACTGAAGATGGACCAGGCCTGCATCGACCTGCTGGCCCTGCGCGCCCCGTTCGCCTCGGACCTGCGCCTGATCGCCTCCTCCCTGAAGATCGTCCCGGAACTGGAGCGGATCGGCGACCACTGCTGCAACATCGCCCGCCGGGCCCTGATCCTCAACGTCCAGCCCCCGGTGCCGATGGGCGACAGCCTGGAGCGCCTGGGCCGGATGACCCACTCCATGGTCCGCCGGGCGGTGGACGCCTTCCTCAACGGCGACACCGCCCTGGCCCGGGCGGTGATCCTGGAGGACGACCAGGTGGACGCCCTGTACGCCCACATGTTCACCGATCTGCTCAAGGGCATGCTGGCCGACCCCCTGCGCATCGAGCGGTCGACCCACCTGATCATCGTCATCAAGAACTGGGAGCGGATCGCCGACCAGGCCACCAACATCGCCGAGGAGGTGCTGTTCATCCTGGAGGGGGTGAACGTCAAGCACCGGATCCTGCCCAGTCCGCCGGCGGCTGGGTGACCCTGCTCGAGGCCTTGGTTATTTCGAATGATTTCAAGCCCAAGCCGCAAAAAACAAAACCCGTTGCACCACGAAGTTACACGGTTGTCACAGCCCTGGGATCCCTAGGTCACACCCTCCCTTCAGCATGGGGACCATGAGGGAGGAATCCATGACAACCCGTTTCTTCATGCGCGCAGGTCTCGCCGCTCTCCTGCTGGCTCCAGCAGCCATTGCCCAGCCGACGAGCCTGTCGGGAGCGGGCGGGACCTTCATCTACCCCTTGGCCTCCAAGTGGTTCCATGAGTACAACCTGCTTCATCCCCAGATCCAGATAAACTACCAATCCATCGGTTCCGGCGGCGGCATCCGTCAGTTCTCGGTGGAGAAGACCGTGGACTTCGGAGAGACCGACGGGCCGATGAACGACCAGCAGCTCAACGACGCCCAGATCAAGCCCATCTACCACTTCCCCCTGGCCCTGGGCGGGGTGGTGCCCATCTACAACCTGCCCGTGAACGGCCTCAAGTTCTCCGGCGAGACCCTGGCCTACATCTTCCTGGGCAAGGTCGCCATGTGGGACGACGCCGCCATCGCCAAGGACAACCCGGGCGTGAAGCTGCCCGCCGAGCCCATCACCGTGGTCCACCGGGCCGACGGCTCGGGCACCACCTACACCTTCGTGGACTTCCTGTCCAAGGTGGACGGGGAGTTCCAGAAGAAGGTGGGCGTCGGCACCTCGGTCACCTGGCCGGTGGGCCTGGGCGGCAAGGGCAACGAGGGGGTCGCCGGCATGGTGCGCCAGACCCCGGGCTCCATCGGCTACGTGGAGCTGATCTACGCGCTGCAGAACAAGATCGCCTACGCGCCGGTGAAGAACGCCGCGGGCGAATACGTGAACGCCTCCCTGGATTCGGTCTCCAAGGCGGCCGCGACGGCCAAGATCCCCGCCGACTACCGGGTCTCCATCACCAACGCCCCGGGCAAGGGCGTCTATCCCATCTCCACCTTCACCTGGATGCTGATCTCCCCGTCCCTCCAGGATGCCGGCAAGAAGAAGGCCCTGCACGACTTCATGGTGTGGGCCGTCACCAAGGGCCAGGGCTACTCCAAGGACCTGGGCTACGCGCCCCTGCCCACCACCCTGGTCAAGATGGAACTGAAGGACATTGAGAAGATCAAGTAGGCGGTCTCCCGCATGATGATCGGGAAGGCCGCCCCAGGCGGCCTTCCCTTGCGAAGAGAAGGATTCATGGATGTTCCCGCCCCATCTACCCTGGAACCGGTCCGGCCGGGCCTGGCGTCCCGGCCGGCGCCGGTGGAGACGCCCCGGCCCCCGGTCGGACCCCGGCCGGCGCCGGTGATGGAAGTTCCCGTCCCGGCCGCCCCCAGGGTGGATGTCTACAACCGGTCCACCGGCCGCGTCGCCGACCGGATCTTCCGCCTCCTCACCGGCAGCTGCGCCGCGGTGGTGGCCGCGCTCATCGTGGTGGCCATCGTGTTCGTGGTCCACGGCTCCATCCCGGCGTTCCGGGACCACGGCATCGGCGCGGTCTTCTCCCCCGTATGGGATCCCACCAACCAGAAGTACGGCGCCCTCACCTTCCTGTACGGCACCGCCTACACCAGCCTGATCGGGATGGCCATCGCCCTGCCCCTGGGCGTGCTCACCGCGGTGGCGCTGGTGGAGATCCTGCCCCGGTCCCTGTCCGCGGGCATCTCCCTGGCGGTGGAGCTGCTGGCGGCCATCCCCTCGGTGCTGCTGGGCCTGTGGGGCATCTTCCAGCTGGTGCCGCTGGTGCGCAAGGTGGAGGTCGCCATCTACAAGTCGCCCCTGGGCCTCAAGAAGCTGCCCATCTTCTCCGGCCCCCCGCTGGGGGTGGGCTTCCTGGCCGCCGGGCTGCTCCTGGCCATCATGGCCCTGCCCTTCATCCTGTCGGTCACCCGGGAGGTGATCCTGCAGGTGCCCACGGCCCAGCGTGAGGCCGCCTACGCCCTGGGGGCGACCCGCTGGCAGGCCATCCGCAGGTTCATCCTGCCCTACAGCTGGAAGGGCATCTTCGGCGCCGGGCTGCTGGGCCTGGCCCGGGTGCTGGGCGAGACCATGGCGGTGACCATGGTCATCGGCAACACCCCCCAGATCAAGGCCTCCCTGTTCGCCTCCGGCTACACCTTGGCCTCGGTCATCGCCAACGAGTTCACCGAAGCGCCCTCGAACCTGGCCGTGAGCGCCCTCATCAGCCTGGGCCTGATCCTGCTGCTGGTGTCCATCCTGCTCAACGCCGCCGCCCGAGTCATGCTCATCTACCTCAACCGCAGCATGGGCGCGCCCCAGGAGGCCAAATGAGCACCTCCCACCGCCTGCGCAAGATCCAGGGGCACCTCATGGAGGGGGTGTGCCTGCTGGCCGCCCTGCTGGCCGTGATCCCCCTGTTCGCCTTCCTGTGGCACCTGTTCGCCAAGGGCGCCTCGGCCCTCACCCTGGGCCTGTTCACCCACCTGCCCATGCCCCCGGGCGAGGCCGGGGGCGGGCTGAAGAACGCCATCGTGGGCTCGCTGGTGGTGGTGGGCACCGCCACCCTGGCCGGGATCCCGGTGGGCGTCGGGGCGGCGGTGTTCATGACCGAGTTCGCCAAGCCGGCGGTGGCCTCGGCCCTGCGCTTCGCCTGCGACGTGCTCTCCGGCATCCCCTCCATCGTCATGGGGTTGCTGGCCTTCGAAATCGTCGTGGTGCCCATGCACCACTTCTCGGCCCTGTCGGGCTCGGTGGCCCTGGCCTTCATCATGCTGCCGGTGGTGGTGATCACCACCCAGGAGATGCTGCACCTGGTGCCCCACAGCCTGCGCGAGGCCGGGCACGCCCTGGGCATCCCCGCCTGGCGCATCGCCGCGTCCATCTCCCTGCGGGCGGCAGCGCCCGGGGTGCTCACCGGGATGATCCTGTCGGTCTCCCGCATCGCCGGCGAGACCGCCCCGCTGCTGTTCACCGCGTTCGGGAACCCGTTCCTGAACCTTGACCCCAAGAATCCCATCGCCACCCTGCCCCACACCATCTTCACCTACGCCATCAGCCCCTACGACGACTGGCACCGGCTGGCCTGGGGCGGCGCCCTGGTCCTGGTGCTGGGCATCCTGGGCGCGACCCTCCTCAGCCGGTTCGTGCTCTGGTGGCACCGGCGCAGCCTCCAATCCTGATCGAGAACCTCCATGCTCGCGTGCGACAACCTTTCCATCGAATTCAGCCGGAAGCAGGTGCTCAAAGGGGTGACCCTCAAGTTCCCCCCCCGGAAGATCTCCGCCATCATCGGCCCTTCCGGCTGCGGCAAGTCCACCCTGCTGCGCGCCTTCAACCGGATGCACGACCTCACCCGGGGCGCCAGCGTGACCGGGTCGGTGACCCTCAACGGCCGGGAGATCTACCACACCGCCGAGGACCCGGTGCTGATCCGGCGCCGGATCGGCATGGTGTTCCAGAAGCCCAACCCCTTCCCCACCCTGTCCATCTTCGAGAACGCCATCGCCGGGCTGCGCCTGGCCGGGGTGAACAACCGGACCGTGCTCAAGGAGGCGGCGGAGAAGGCCCTGGTGGACGCGGCCCTGTGGGACGAGGTCAAGGACCGGCTCAAGAGCAACCCCACCACCCTCTCCGGGGGCCAGCAGCAGCGCCTGTGCATCGCCCGGGCCCTGGCGGTGGACCCGGAAGTGCTGCTCATGGACGAGCCCTGCTCGGCCCTGGACCCCATCGCCACCTCCAAGATCGAGGAGCTGATGTTCCGCCTGCGGGAGCGGCTGATCGTGGTGATCGTCACCCACAACATGCAGCAGGCGGCCCGCGCCAGCGACCGCACCGCGTTCCTGTGGATGGGCGAGCTGATCGAGGACGGGGAGACCGAGATGATCTTCACCTCGCCCAAGAAGACCATGACCGAAGACTACATCACCGGGAGGTTCGGCTGATGGCACGCCCCTTCGACGCCGCCCTCAAGGGCCTCAAGCTGGGCCTGCTGGACATGGCCGGACAGGTGGAGGAGATGCTGCACCTGACCCACCAGGCCTTGACGGAGCGCTCCAACCACAAGGCCGAGGTGGTGTGCGGCCTGGACCGGAACGTGGACGAGGCCGAGCTGAAGCTGGACCAGATCTGCATCGACCTGCTGGCCCTGCGCGCCCCGTTCGCCTCGGACCTGCGCCTGATCGCCTCCGCCCTCAAGATCGTCCCGGAGCTGGAGCGGGTGGGCGACCACTGCTGCAACATCGCCCGCCGGGCGCTGACCCTGAACCTCCAGCCGCCGGTCCTGGCCGGCGACGGCCTGGAGCGGCTGGGGGAGGAGACCCAGTCCATGATGCAGCGGGCGGTGGACGCCTTCCTGAACGGGGATGCGGCCATGGCCCGGGCGGTCATCAAGGACGACGAGAAGGTCAACACCATCTACCGCCAGATCTACAGCGACCTGCTGCGGGGCATGCTGGCCGATCCCCTCTGTATCGAACGGTCCAGCCACCTTATCATCGTCATCAAGAACTGGGAGCGGATCGCCGACCAGGCCACCAACATCGCCGAGGAGGTGGTGTTCATCCTCGAGGGCCGCAACGTGAAACATTCCTACCTGCAGGAAACACCCCACCCCTGAACCCGGCCACCACGGAGCCCCAATGCCCCACCTCCTGCTGCTCGAAGACGATGCGGACATCCGCCTGGGCCTTGAACAGCACCTGAAGCGGGAGGGCTTCGCCCTGAGTTCCTTCGAGAACGGACGGGACGCCCTGAAGTGCATCGCCCAGTCCGCCGCGGGCCAAGCCGCGCGCCTGGACGTCGCCCTGCTGGACCTGACCCTGCCGGACATGGACGGGCTGGACGTGCTGCGGGCCATCCGGGCGGATGCGCGCTACCGCACCCTGCCGGTGGTGCTGGTCACCGCCCGCCACGAGGAGATCGACCGGGTGCTGGGCCTGGAGCTTGGCGCGGACGACTACATCTCCAAGCCGTTCTCCACCCGGGAGCTGGTGGCCCGGGTGCGGGCCATCCTGCGCCGGGCCGCCTTCATCGACCAGGCGGACCAGAGCCGGCAGCTGGTGTTCGGCCCCATCGCCCTGGACCTGGACATGCACATCGCCCGGGTGGATGGGGAGCCCATGGAACTGACCCGCCGGGAGTTCGAGCTGCTTGCCTATTTCCTGCAGAACCCCAGGCGTGTGCTCAGCCGGGAGAAGATCCTGCAGCAGGTGTGGGGCCTGGAGTACCTGGGCGAAAGCCGCACCATCGACGCCCACGTCCGCCGGGTCCGCTCCAAGCTGGGCCAGGCCGCGGCCCTCATCGAGACGGTGGTGGGCGTGGGCTACCGCCTGGGCAGCGTCGACGCCTGAGACTGCATCGCTGGGAATTGGCCGGGTGCCCAGGAAAGGGGCCTCTGCCATGAGTACTTTAATTAGAACCACGACCCCATCCGCGTAACAATAGAGTGAACGGAAAAGATGGGAGTCGCGATGTCTTTGAATTCGCTCATGGCCTGGCTGAAGCCGCGGGAAATGGTGTTCTTCGACCTGCTGGAAGCTTCGACCGCGAATCTGCTGGAAGCATCCCGCCATTTCGAGCGGGAGTTCGTCTCCCGGGAAACCCCGGGCCAGTGGACCGACATGCGGCGGCGCATGAAAGATTTAGAGCATGCCGGCGACGAGTTCACCCACCAGATCGTGGACCGGCTCAACCGCACCTTCGTCACGCCCTTGGACCGTGAGGACATCCTGGCCCTGGCCCACGCGCTGGACGACGTGGTGGACTGCCTGGACGGGGTGTGCGAGCGGCTGGTGCTCTACAAAGTCACGGCGGTGATGCCGTTGGCGGTCCAGTTGGCCCACCTGGTGGTCCTGGGCGCCCAGGAACTGGTGCCGCTCATCGCCAGCCTGCGCAACATGTCCGACGGCAAGTCCATCGAGAACCACATCCGCATCTGCATGGAGCTGGAGAACGAGGCGGACGCGGTGTTCCACAAGGCCCTGAAGGAGATCTTCGACCATCCCAGGGATCCTATCGAGCTCATCAAGTGGAAGGAAATCCTGGCCCTGCTCGAGAACGCCACCGACCGGATCGAGCTGGTGTCCAAGGTCGTCAGCTCCACCGTGATGCGCAACGCCTGAGCGGAACCGCCCCATGCTGTTAATCCTTGCGCTCATCATCCTCATGTCCTGGGGACTGGACTACATCAACGGCTTCCACGACACCGCCAACGCCATCGCCACGGTCGTCTCCACCGGGGTCATGTCCGGCCGCAACGCCATCCTCATGGCGGCCTGCCTCAACTTCGGCGGCGCCCTCCTGGGCACCCACGTGGCCATGACCATCGCCAAGGGCATCGCCGACCCCAGCCTGGTGGTGCCCGAGGTCATCATCGCGGCCCTGGCCGCCGCCATCATCTGGAACCTCGCCACCTGGTACTTCGGCATCCCCTCCAGCACCAGCCATACCCTCATGGGCGGCCTGGCCGGGGCGGTGGTGGCCCACGCCGGCGTAGGGGCGCTGCACCTGCAGAAGCTGGAGGAGATCGGCGCGTTCATCGTCATCTCCCCGGTGCTCGGGTTCATCGTCGCCATGATGCTCATCCTGGCCATCCTCTGGATGTGCCGGAACTTCGCCCAGCGCAAGGTGAACGTGGCCTTCCGCAAGTTGCAGCTGGTCTCCGCCAGCGCCATGGCCTTCACCCACGGCCAGAACGACGCCCAGAAGGCCATGGGGATGATCTGCCTCGGCCTCATCATCTTCGGCAAGCTGGCCGCCCCTCCCGGCCAGGAGGTGGCGGTGCCCATCTGGGTGAAGTTCGGCTGCGCCTGCATGATGGCCCTGGGCACCGCCAGCGGCGGCTGGCGGATCATCCGCACCATGGGCCAGCGGATCGTGAAATTGCGTCCCATCCACGGCTTCGCCGCCGAGACCGCGTCGGCCCTGGTGCTGTTCGCCACCGCCCATTTCGGCATCCCGGTCTCCACCACCCACGCCATCACCGGCTCCATCATGGGCGTGGGCGCCAGCATGAAGCCCTCCGCGGTCCGCTGGGGCGTGGCCGGGAACATCTGCGTCGCCTGGATCCTGACCATCCCCTGCAGCTTCGCCCTGGCCGCGGCGGTGCTCAAGCTGATCCACCCGCTCTTCTAGACCTCCAGGCAAGTCCACAGTCGCAGCACCCTTCGCAGCCAGCGAGGAGGGGTCGATGTCCAGTCTGCTGTTGGTCAACGGTCGACTCCACACCCAGGACCCCGCCTGCCCCCAGGCCACGGCGGTCGCCATCCGCGCCGGCCGGATCCTGGCCGTGGGCGAGGACGGGGAGATCCGGGCGCTGGCCGGGGCCGGGGCGAAGGTCATCGACCTGCGGGGCCGGCTCGTCATCCCGGGCCTGGTGGACGGGCACATCCATTTCTACGACTGGGCCCTGGGACGGCAGCGGCTCCAGCTTTCGGGGGCGGCCTCCCTCGGGCACCTGGTGGACCGGGTCGCCCAGGCCGCCCAGGCCGCGCCCCCGGGCGGATGGATCCTGGGCCAGGGCTGGAACGAGACGGACTGGGCCGACCCGCGCATGCCCTTGCGGGAGGACCTGGACCGGGCCGCCCCGGGCAAGGCGGTCCTGCTCTGGCGCGCCGACCTGCACCTGGCTGCGGCCAGCTCCCCGGCCCTGGAGGCCGCCGGCATCGGGCCCGGCACGCCGGATCCCCCCATGGGCATCATCGACCGGGATCCCGGAGGCCGGCCCACGGGCATCCTCCGGGACCTGGCGGTGAACCTGGCCACGGGCCGGGTCCCGGCGCCCACCGACGCCCAGGTGGCCCGGGCCTTCCAGGACGGGTCCCGGCACCTGCACGCGCTCGGCCTCACCGGGATCCAGGACCAGCGCCTGATGGGCGGGATCGAAGGGGCCCCGGCCCTGCGGGCCTGGCAGGCCCTGGCGGCGGAGCGGCGCCTGGAGCTGCGGGTCTGGACCAACCTCCCCGGCGAACGCCTGGACGACGCCATCGCCCTGGGCCTGCGCACGGGCCTGGGCGACGACGTCCTGCGCCTCGGCCACTGCAAGTTCTTCGCCGACGGAGCCCAGGGCGTGCGCACCGCCTGGCAGCTGGAGCCCTACGAGGGCGGCGGCGGCACCGGCCTCCCGCTCACCCCGGTGGCGGCGATCGAAGACGCCCTGCGCCGGGCCCGGGACCACGGACTGGCGCTCTCGGTGCACGCCAACGGCGACCGGGCCAACCGGGAGCTGTCCCAGGCCTTCGAGCGGGTCCTGGGCGCCCCCCCGGCGCCCGGCGCGGCCCTGCCCCGGGCCCCGCACCGGATCGAGCACCTGCAGCTCATCCGCCCGGAGGACCTCCAGCGTCTCGCCCGGCTGGGCGTCATGGCCTCGGTGCAGCCGGTGGAGGTGGGCGAGGACATCGACATGATGGCGGCCACCGTGGGTGCCCGCGGCCGGTACGGCCATGCCTGGCGGTCCATCCTGGACGCGGGGATCCCCTTCGCCTTCGGCTCGGACAGCCCCGTGAGCGATCCGAACCCCTTCTGGGGCATCCACGCCGCGGTCACCCGCCAGCGCCGGGACGGCACCCCCGCCGGCGGCTGGCACCCGGAACAGCGCCTGACCGTGGCGGAAGCCGTCTGGGCCTACACCATGGGGCCTGCCCTGGCCGCGGGGCTGGAACGGGACCTGGGCAGCATCAGCCCCGGCAAGCTGGCCGACCTGGTGGTGGTCGACCGGGACCTGTTCGCGGTCGACCCGATGGAACTGCACGAAGCCAAGCCGGTCATGACCCTCTTCGACGGCCGCGTGGTCCACGCCGGGGACTGACCGTCAGCGGCTGTACCGCCTCAGCATCCGCATGTTCCGCCGGTACGCCGCGCCCCGGGTGAAGTTGATCGCCACCTGCTTGGGGAAGCGGGTGATGGAGCTGGCCAGGCCGATGAAGGTGCGCACCACCTGGGCCGGGCCCCGGCCCTGGCGGGCGGCGTTGTCGTAGTACACCATCAGGGCGCTGCGCATGATGGACTTGGGCAGGTTGAACAGGCCGTACGATTCCAGCACGTCGTGGTTGATCCGGCGCGTCCCGTCCTGCTCGGTGACGATCAGATCTTCCGGTTTGATTTCCTGCCGCATATGCAATGCTCCCGACGGGAGAAGGATCGGATGGATCGGGCTTGCAGCTGAGGATATCAGATCGCCGGGCAAAGCTGGGACGGAAATGGCGGGTTTCAGGCGGGATGCTCCAGGAACGCCAGGGCCGGGTTTTTTTCCTGGGTGGTCCGGCGCTGCCAATCGTTCTCGAACAGGATGGCCGGGTTCCGGTCCGCATCCTCCACCAACTCTCCCCAGTACCGGCTGGGCTCCGGCCAGCCTCCCTGGAGCCAGCGGGCCATCTTGAAATTCCTGGGCTCCATGATGACCGGACAGGCATATTCGTCCTTCAGGCGGTGCTGGAGCACCTCGAACTGCAGCCGGCCCACCGCCCCCAGGATGGGCAGGGGCGCCCCGCCCCGGGGCCAGAACACCTGGACCACCCCCTCCTCGGCGATCTGCTGGAGCCCCTTGAGGAACCCCTTGCGCCCGCCGGGGTCGGCCAGGCGCACGGCCGAGAACTGCTCCGGGGAGAACCGCGGCACCGCGTGGAACTCCACCGGCCCGGCGGCGGACAGCACGTCCCCGATCCGGAACAGGCCGGGGTTGATCAGGCCCAGGATGTCGCCCGGGAAGGCCTCGTCCACGATCAGCCGCTCCCGCCCGAAGAACATGTGCGGGTAGTTGAGCTTGATGGACTTCCGGCCGCGCACGTGCAGGGCGTCCATGCCCCGCTGGAAATGCCCGGACACGATCCGGGCGAAGGCCACCCGGTCCCGGTGGGCCCGGTTCATGTTGGCCTGGACCTTGAAGACGAAGGCGGTGAAAGGCGACTCCACCTGGATCTCCCCGCCCCCGGCCAGGGGCCGGGCCTGGGGCGCCGGGGCCAGGGCCAGGAACTCCTCCAGGAACTCGGCCACCCCGAAGTTGTTCAGGGCGCTGCCGAAGAACATGGGCGACTGGCGCCCGGCGCGGAATTCGGCCGGATCGAAGCCGGGCAGCACGTGGTCCATGAGCTCGATGTCGTCCTTGAGCCGCTGCAGTTCCTCGGCGGTGAGCAGGGCCACGATCTCCGGATCGTCCAGCCCCCCCTGCCCCGCCAGGCGCGCCTTGCGCCCGGCCTTGGTGCGCTCGAACACCTGGATCTGCCCGGTGGCGCGCACATAGACGCCCTTGAAGTCCGGCCCCGAGCCGATGGGCCAGGTCATGGGCACCGCGTGCAGCCCGAACAGCTCCTCCACCTCGTCGATGAGCTCCACCGGCTCCCGCCCGGGGCGGTCCAGCTTGTTGACGAAGGTGAAGATGGGCAGGTCGCGCTCCTTGGCCACCCGGAACAGCTTCTTGGTCTGCTCCTCCACGCCCTTGGCGCAGTCCAGCAGCATCACCACGCTGTCGGCGGCGGTGAGGGCCCGGTAGGTGTCCTCGCTGAAGTCCTGGTGCCCAGGGGTGTCCAGCAGGTTGATGACGTGGTCGTGGTACTCGAACTGCATGGCCGCGGACGTGACCGAGATCCCGCGCTCCTGCTCGATGGCCATCCAGTCCGACTGGGCGTGGGCCAGCCCTTCCCGGCCCTTCACCGACCCGGCCCGGTCGATGGCGCCGCTGTAGAGCAGCAGCTTCTCGGTGAGGGTGGTCTTGCCCGCGTCGGGGTGGGAGATGATGGCGAAGGTGCGCCGGCGATTGATTTCTTCCTGGAGGGTCATGGGTACCGTCACAAAAGGAGCGGCCCCGGTTCCGGCGGCGGCCGCTCCGGTTTCATGTTATCCGGATTCCCCGGATCCCTTTAAGACAAGAAGGCAGAATTGAATACCCAAATCCAGGGAGTCTTTTCTCAGTATTCCGTTGCGTACTCCCCCGCCTTGACGTTCCGCTCGAAGGGCTGGAACACCGGCGCCCCGGCCTTCCTGGCGATCCACTCGGCCACCCGGATCCCGTCCACCGCCGCCGAGGTGATGCCCCCGGCGAACCCGGCCCCCTCCCCGCAGGGATAGAGCCCCGGGTGGGTCACGCTCTCCCCGTCCTCGCCCCGGATAAGCTGCACCGGGCTGCTGGTGCGGCTCTCGATGGCCAGCAGCAGGGCCTGGCGGCTGGTGAAGCCGTGCAGCTTGCGGCCGAAGTCGGGGATGGCGCCCAGGAGCTGCTCCTGGATGAACCCGGGCAGGCAGGTGGCCAGGTCCGCGGGCACGGCGAACGGGCGGAAGCTGGTGCGGGGCAGCTTGCCGCTGGCGCGGCCGCGCAGGAAGTCCTGCACGGTCATGGCCGGGGCGCCGTAGGTCTCGCCGGCGGCCTTGAACGCGGCCTGCTCCCACTGGCGCTGGAAGTACACCCCGGCCAGCAGGTGGTCCGAGCCGAAGTCGGCGGTGTCCACCTTGGCCACCAGCCCGGAGTTGGCGAAGCCCGAGTCCCGTTTCGCGTTGCTCATGCCGTTCACCACCACCCCGCCCGGCTCGGAGGCGCACTGGATCACCTCGCCTCCCGGGCACATGCAGAAGGAGTAGGCGGCCCGGGCCGGGCCCAGGTTGCACACCAGCTTGTAGTCCGCCGGGGCCAGGCTGGGGTGGCCCTGGTGGGGCCCGTACTGGGCGCGGTCGACGAGGTCCTGGGGGTGCTCCACCCGGACCCCCATGGCGAACGGCTTCTGGCGCATGGCCACGCCGTGCCGGTACAGCATCTCGAAGGTGTCCCGGGCGCTGTGGCCCGGCGCCAACACCAGGGCGTCGCAGGGGATCTCCTCGCCGGAATCCAGCACCGCCGCGGCCACCTTGCCGTCCTGGAAGCGGATGTCCGCCAGCCGGGCGCGGAACCGGTAGCGGGCGCCCCGGGCCTCGGCGTCCTTGCGGATCAGCACCGAGCACTTGCGGATGACATCGGTGCCCACGTGGGGCTTGGCCAGGTACGCGATCCGGGGGGCGGCGCCGAAGCGCACGAAGGTCTGGATCACGTAGCGGATGGCCGGGTGGCCGATCCGGGTGGTGAGCTTGCCGTCGCTGAAGGTGCCGGCCCCGCCTTCGCCGAACTGGGCGTTGCCGCTCGGGTCCAGGATCCCGTCCTGCCACAGGCCGGCCAGCGCCTTCACCCGTTCGCCCATGGGCGCCCCCCGCTCCAGCAGCACCGGTGTGACGCCGTAGTCCAGCAGGCGCAGGGCGCAGAAGGTGCCGGCCGGGCCGCTGCCCACGATCACCACCCGGGGCCGGGACGGCGTGGGCCCCACCGTCCAGGTCGCCGGCGGCGGGGCCTCCTCCAGCCTGGCGCCGGGAGGCAGCGGCAGGCCGAGCACCGCCCGGTCGGTCTGGAAGCCGATGGCCGCCAGGAAGCGGATGGCGCCCTTGTGCCGGGCGTCCAGGCTGAGCCGCTCCAGGACCGGCTCCCGGTAGTCCCCGGGCCGGCCCCCGAACACGCAGGCCAGGACCTCCTCCAGGGGCTTCTTCTCCTCGCCCAGTTCCAGCGGCAGGTTGGTGATGAGACAGCGCATGGACACCTCGGGGCGGGGGCCGGCGGGAAGCGCCGACCGTCGCTGATTATGCCCCGCCGGGACGGCGGCCGGAATTCCCGGGCATAATCATCCCTGCCGCTCCCATGTCTCGAGACCCATGACCCGAACCCTGGACCCCTACCGCCTCATCCGCCCCCTGCTGTTCCAGCTGGACCCCGAGACCGCGCACGGGCTGTGCTTCCGCCTGGGCGCCCTGGGCCAGCGGCTGCCGGGGTTCCTGTCCCTGGTCCAGGGCGTCTGCGGCCGGCCCAACCGGGCCCTGGCCCGGACCGTCTTCGGCCTGCGCTTCCGTTCGCCCATCGGCCTGGCGGCGGGCCTGGACAAGGGCGCCCAGCTGCTCCCGCTCTGGAAGGCCCTGGGCTTCGGCTTCGTGGAGATCGGCACGGTCACCCCCCGGCCCCAGCCCGGCAATCCCCGGCCGCGGGTGTTCCGGGTCCCGGAGGAGGGGCTGATCCTGAACCGCATGGGCTTCAACTCCGAGGGCGCGGAGACCGTGGCCCGGCGCCTGCGCGCCCGGCCCCGGGGGCTGGTGGTGGGCGGCAACATCGGCAAGAACCGGGACACCCCCGAGGAATCGGCCCTGGACGACTACGCCTCGGCCTACCGCGCCCTCGCCCCGGTGGTGGACTACGTGGCCCTGAACGTCTCCTCGCCCAACACGCCCGGGCTGCGCCGGCTGCAGGCGCCCGAGGCCCTGGAGCGGCTGGCGGCAGGGATCCTGTCGGTGCGCAAGGAGATGGGCCTGGAGCGCCAGCCCGTCCTGGTGAAGCTCGACCCCGACCGGCCGTTCCCGGAGCTGGACGCCACCGTGGAGATGCTGGTGGCCTGCGGCGTGGACGGGGTGATCGCCACCAACACCACCCTGGACCGGGGCATCGTCTCGGAGCTGAACCGGGCGCGGGTGGAGGCCCTGGGCGAGGGCGGGCTCTCCGGGCGGGGGCTCAAGGTCAAGGCCCGGGCGGTGCACCACCGCATCCTCCAGCGCCTGCCGCCGGACATCCGGTTCGTGGCCTGCGGCGGGATCGGGTCCGGGGAGGACGCTGCCCGGGCGCTCCAGGACGGGGCCGCCCTGGTGCAGGTCTACTCGGCGCTGATCTTCGAGGGGCCGCTGCTGGTGGCGCGGATGAACCGGGACCTGGAGATCCGGGATTTCTTCTGAAAGCCGGAAGGCCGGCGGTCCCGCGTTCGGCCCGTAACGCTGTGACGGATCGCTATATGGTGATCTTTTGCGCTTTATCCACGCTGGGCACTAGCCAAGGGGGGCCACTGGGCTGTAGGAGGGCGGAACCGGTCGTGCCTCCGGTTATCCCGCGTTGACTTTCCCTCCCACACTGATAGGCTGGTTCGGAATAGTCTGAATTACCTGTTCCTTGCGTTTGCTGTGTACAGTTCAGGCCTCCCGGGGCCTTTGATTTTCACTTTCTTCAAGGGGGAATATCCATGAGAAATGGATGGACCGAAAAGCTAGGGCAGATTCCATTCAGACGTATGATTCATCACCTTTTATTGGCGCTATTTGGCGTCGGGGCTTCGGCCTGGGCCCAGGCCCAGACCCCCGGCGACACGGCGTTCCGCTTCTTCGCCCCGTTCTCGGAAGGAAGCGACTTCATCATGATGGAGAAGGTCTGCCTCATTGCGGTGCTGGTGGTGGCCGTGGCCGGCCTCCTGTACGCCCTCATGCTCATGCGCCAGGTGGTCAGCGCCGACCAGGGCACCCCCAAGATGAAGGCCATCGCCGAGGCCATCCGGGAGGGCGCCAACGCCTACCTGAAGGCCCAGTTCCACAAGATCGGGCCCCTGATCATCCTCATCACCGTGCTCCTGGCCCTCACCTACACCGGCAGCCAGCAGGCCTTCCGCTACGGCCGCGCCATCTCCTTCCTGATCGGCGCCTCGTTCAGCTTCATTGTCGGCTTCGTGGGCATGCGCCTGGCCACCCTGGGCAACCTGCGCGTGGCCGCTGCCGCCCGCCACAGCTACGGCGAGGCCATGCAGCTGGGCTACCGGACCGGCACCATCACCGGCATGCTCACCGACGGCCTGGGCCTGCTGGGCGGCACCCTGATCTTCCTCGTCTACGGCGTGAACGCCTACGAGGCCCTGCTGGGCTTCGGCTTCGGCGGCACCCTGATCGCCCTGTTCATGCGGGTGGGCGGCGGCATCTACACCAAGGCCGCCGACGTGGGCGCCGACCTGGTGGGCAAGATCGAGAAGGACATCCCCGAGGACGATCCCCGCAACGCCGCCACCATCGCCGACAACGTGGGCGACAACGTGGGCGACTGCGCCGGGATGGCCGCGGACATCTTCGAGAGCTACGAAGTGACCATCGTGGCCGCCATGATCCTGGGCATGGCCACCTTCGGCCACAAGGGCGTGATCTTCCCCCTGCTGGTGCGCGGCATCGGCGTGCTGGGGTCGATCATCTCCACCTACACCGTCAAGGCCGGCCCCAACGACACCTCCGACACCGCCCTGCACAGTGTGCACCGGGGCTTCTGGATCGGCTCCGTCATCAGCGTGATCGGCTTCGTCGTCCTGGGCCTGTTCTACCTGCACTTCGACCCCAGCGTGAACCTGATCAAGGGCGCCACCGCCGAGGAGGCCCTGCGCTACTGGGGCACCATCCCCGGCAAGCTGGGCTGGTGGGCCAACTTCGGCTACCCGGGCCTGGACATGCGCCCGGCCCTCACCTGCCTGATCGGCGTGTTCATGGCCGTGGCCCTGAACAAGGTCACCAGCTACTACACCCACACCAGCCACGCCCCGGTCAAGGCCCTCACCCGGGCCTGCACCACCGGGCACGCCACCAACATCATCGAGGGCTTCGCCCTGGGCTATGAGAGCACCGTGGCCATGATGCTGGTGATCGTGGTGGCCATCTTCCTGTCCGTGCTGTGCTACGCCGGCACCCCGCCCATGTTCATCGCCTACGGCGTGGCCATGACCGGCATCGGCATGTTGACCCTCACCGGCAACACCATCTCCATGGACGTGTTCGGGCCGGTCGCCGACAACGCCAACGGCATCGGCGAGATGGGCTACGAGAAGGACGCGATGGAGAAGGAGAAGCCCGGCAGCTACAAGCGGGCCCGGCAGATCCTCGCCGACCTGGACGCGGTGGGCAACACCACCAAGGCCGAGACCAAGGGCATCGCCATCGGCTCCGCGGTCATCGCCGCCGTCTCCCTGTTCGCCAGCTTCATCGCCGTGATCGCGGTGGGCAGCGAGGACGCGCTGGGCCGGATGAAGATCGCGGAATACCTACAGCACGCCGGCAGGATGTCCCCGGCCGATCCCCGGGTGTTCATCGGCTTCCTGCTGGGCGGGGCCGTCCCGTTCCTGTTCAGCAGCCAGCTGATCCGCGCCGTGGGCCGCGCCGCCTACCACATCGTCCAGGAGTGCCGCGCCCAGTTCAAGGATCCCGAGATCTGGCAGGGCTCCAAGAAGCCCGACTACGGCCGTGTGGTGGACATCTGCACCAACACCGCCCAGAAGGAACTGGTGGGGCCCGGCCTCCTGGCCATCGCCTCCCCGCTCCTGGTCGGCTTCCTGCTCGGCCCTTACGCCCTGGGCGGCTTCCTGGCCGGCATGATCCTGACGGGCCAGCTGCTGGCGGTGTTCATGGCCAACGCCGGCGGCGCCTGGGACAACTGCAAGAAGATGATCGAGGACGGCCTGTACGGCGGCAAGGGTTCCGAAGCCCACAAGGCTTCGGTCACCGGCGACACGGTGGGCGACCCCCTGAAGGACACCGCCGGCCCGGCCATCAACCCGCTGATCAAGGTCATGAACATGGTCAGCCTGCTGACCCTGGGCCTTGTGATGAAATACACCTTCTTCCCGGTGGAAGGCCGGGACAGCGTCAAGATCGTGGGCTTCTTCGCGGCGATGCTCTGCGTGGCAGCCCTGGTCTGGTCCGTCTACAAGAGCAAGCAGGAAACCCCGGGGCTGGTCTCCGAGGAGGAACTCCAGGCCAGCATCAAGGCCGAAGTCAAGTAGCCCGTCTCTACCATCGACGTGTGCGAAAACGCCGCCGCCAGGCGGCGTTTTCGCTTTCATCCAGACCGGTCGGACGCCGGCAAAGGAGGCAAAGAGGCAAGGTACGCCCGGCCGGTCCCGGTCCCGCCGGGCCGGGACATTTTCCGGAACGGGGAATCCGAAATACTTTACAGTTTTCAATAGTGGTGATCATATTGGATGACACCACGTCCGAGTCCCTCAAGGGGAACGCTGAATTAATGACCCGCGCGTTGCCGGGCTGGCCAGGTCCCAATCCGGTACAAGAAAGGAGTGCCAATGCCTGCAATTGATTCCAGTCTGGCCCATCCCGCCGCAAGGACCGGTTTCCTGGATTCCTCGGTGGGCAAGAAGGTGGTGATGGCCGTCACCGGCATCATCCTGTTCGGGTTCGTCACGGTGCACATGCTGGGCAACCTCCAGGCCTACCTGGGCGCCGAGCCCATGAACCACTATGCGGACTTCCTCCAGCACATGATCCACGGAGCCGGGATCTGGGTGTTCCGGGCGGTGATGCTCACGGCGGTGGTCCTGCACGCCTGGATGGCCCTGAGTCTGACCCTGGCCAACTGGGCGGCGCGCCCGTTGGGCTACCGGGCCAAGTACGCCGAGGAGGCCACCTGGGCCTCCCGCACCATGCCCTGGACCGGGGCGGTCCTGGGCATCTTCATCGTCTACCACATCCTGCACTTCACCACGGGCACGGTGCATCCCGACTTCATCCGGGGCAACGCCTACCACAATTTCGTCACCGGCCTCGCGGTGCCCTGGGTGGCATGCTTTTACATCGTGGCCCAGCTCTGCCTGGGCTTCCACATGTGGCACGGGGTCTGGAGCCTCACCCAGACCCTGGGCTGGTCCCACCCCCGCTACGAGAAGCTGCGCCGGCGGTTCGCCTACGCGATGGCGATCCTGGTGGCCGGCTTCAACATCTCCTTCCCCGTGGCGGTCCTCGCCGGCGTCATCCACCTGTAAACAGCGAAGAAGGCTCCCATGGAATTGAACGCTCACATCCCCGAAGGCCCGATCGAACAGAAGTGGGACAAGCACCGCTTCGACCTCAAGCTGGTGAACCCCTCCAACAAGCGCAAGTACCGGATCATCGTGGTGGGCTCCGGCCTGGCCGGCGGCGCCGCCGCCGCCTCTCTGGCGGAGCTGGGCTACGAGGTGCTCTGCTTCTGCTACCAGGACAGCCCCCGGAGGGCCCACTCCATCGCCGCCCAGGGCGGCATCAACGCCTCCAAGAACTACCGGAACGACGGCGACAGCACCTTCCGGCTGTTCTACGACACGGTCAAGGGCGGCGACTTCCGGGCGCGGGAGGCCAACGTCTACCGCCTGGCCCAGGTGTCGTGCAACATCATCGACCAGTGCGTGGCCCAGGGCGTGCCCTTCGCCCGGGAATACGGCGGGCTCCTGGACAACCGCTCCTTCGGCGGCGCCCAGGTGAGCCGCACCTTCTATGCCCGGGGCCAGACGGGGCAGCAGCTGCTGCTGGGCGCCTACCAGGCCCTGGAGCGCCAGATCGGGCTGGGCGCGGTGAAGATGTTCAACCGCCACGAGATGCAGGAGCTGGTGGTGGTGGACGGGGTGGCCAAGGGCATCATCACCCGGGACATGATCTCCGGCGAAGTGGAGTCGTTCGTGGCCGACGCAGTGATCCTGGCCACCGGCGGCTACGGCAACGTCTTCTTCCTGGCCACCTACGCCAAGGGCTGCAACACCACCGCGATCTGGCGCGCCTACCAGAAGGGCGCGGCGTTCGCCAACCCCTGCTTCACCCAGATCCATCCCACCTGCATCCCGGTCACCGGCGACCACCAGAGCAAACTCACCCTCATGTCCGAGAGCCTGCGCAACGACGGCCGCATCTGGGTGCCCAAGAACAAGGGCGACAAGCGCGCCGCCAAGGACATCCCCGAGGGCGAGCGGGACTACTACCTGGAGCGCAAGTACCCCTCCTACGGCAACCTGGCCCCCCGGGACATCTCCAGCCGCGCCGCCAAGCAGGTGTGCGACGAAGGGCGGGGCGTGGGGACCACCGGGCTGGGGGTCTACCTGGACTTCGCCGAGGCCACCCAGCGCCTGGGCGTGGGCAAGATCGCCGAAAAGTACGGCAACCTCTTCGAGATGTACGAGCGCATCACCGGCGAGGACCCGTACAAGGTGCCCATGCGCATCTACCCGGCCATGCACTACACCATGGGCGGGCTGTGGGTGGACTACAACCTCATGACCACCATCCCGGGCTGCTTCTGCCTGGGCGAGGCCAACTTCTCCGACCACGGCGCCAACCGCCTGGGGGCCTCGGCCCTCATGCAGGGACTGGCCGACGGCTACTTCGTGATCCCCTACACCATCGGCGGCTACCTGGCCGGGATCAAGCCCGGCACCCGGATCAAGCCGGACCACCCGGCGGTGAAGGCCGCCGAGGAGGCGGTGAAGGCCCGGAACAACCGGCTGCTCTCCATCAACGGCAAGGAGACCCCCACCGAGTTCCACCGGGCCCTGGGCCGGATCCTGTGGGAGAACTGCGGCATGGGCCGCACCGAGGCCAGCCTGACCGCGGCCCTCAAGGCCATCCCCGAGCTGCGCCAGCGGTTCTGGGAGAACCTGCGGGTGCCCGGCACCGGCTCGGAAGTGAACCAGAGCCTGGAGCTGGCCGGGCGGGTGGGCGACTTCCTGGAGCTGGGCGAGCTGCTCTGCCTGGACGCCCTGGAACGCCGGGAATCCTGCGGCGCCCACTTCCGCGAGGAGTGGCAGACCCCGGACGGCGAGGCCGTGCGCGACGACCAGAACTTCTGCCACGTGGCGGCCTGGGAGTACACCGGGCCCGACAGCCGGCCCATCCGGAACGTCGAGCCGCTCGAGTTCGAATACGTCCACCTCGCCACCCGCAGCTACAAGTAAGGAACCGGGCCATGGAAAAGCACCTCAATCTCAAGCTTCACGTGTGGCGGCAGAAGAATGCCCAGGACCAGGGGCATTTCCAGGACATCGAGGCCAAGGGCATCAGCACCGAGATGTCGTTCCTGGAAATGCTGGACGTGGTGAACGAGGACCTGATCCACAAGGGCGAAGAGCCCATCGTCTTCGACCACGACTGCCGGGAGGGCATCTGCGGGGCCTGCAACCTGGTCATCAACGGCCGGCCCCACGGACCCAAGCAGCGCACCACCACCTGCCAGCTGCACATGCGCCACTTCGAGGACGGGCAGGAGATCACCATCGAGCCCCCGCGCGCCACGTCCTTCCCGGTGCTCAAGGACCTGATGGTGGACCGGACCGCCTTCGACCGGATCATCGCCGCCGGGGGCTTCATCACCGCCCCCACCGGCACCGCCTGCGAGGCCAATGCCAACGGGGTGCCCAAGCCGAAGGCGGAGCTGGCCATGGACGCGGCCGCCTGCATCGGCTGCGGCGCCTGCGTGGCCGCCTGCCCCAACGCCAGCGCCATGCTGTTCGTGGCGGCCAAGATCAGCCACCTGGGCCTGCTTCCCCAGGGCCAGCCCGAGCGCTACAACCGGGCCCGGGCCATGGTCGCCCAGATGGACGCCGAGGGTTTCGGCACCTGCACCAACCACGGCGAATGCGAGGCCGCGTGCCCCAAGGGCATCACCCTGGAGAACATCGCCCGCATGAACCGCGACTTCATCAAGGCCTCCTTCCTGTGGCGGGAGGAATCCGCCGCGAGCGGGGCCTGATCCCCACGCGGGCCCCTGGAACATTCGGCCTTTCGGGGCCGGATGTTTTTTGTAGGGACGTACGCAGGGGCGAGGTCAGCCCAATCCGGACACGTGCAGCAGCACGTACAGCCCCAGGGCGAAGGTGCCGGCGCCGAGGAGGACGCAGACCGGGACCGTGAGGACCCAGGCCAGCAGCAGGCTGCGCACGGTCCCGGTCTGCAGCCCGGAGCGGTTGGCGGCCATGGTGCCGGCCACGCCCGAGGACAGGACGTGGGTGGTGCTCACCGGGAAGCCCAGCAGGTCCGCCAGGCCGATGGTGCCGGCCGCGACCAGTTCGGCCGAGGCGCCCTGGGCGTAGGTCAGGTGCTCCTTGCCGATCTTCTCCCCCACGGTGACCACGATCCGCTTCCAGCCCACCATGGTCCCGAGGCTGAGGGCCAGGGCCACGGCGATCTTCACCCA
Source organism: Holophaga sp. (assembly GCA_049508835.1). Taxonomy (GTDB): domain Bacteria; phylum Acidobacteriota; class Holophagae; order Holophagales; family Holophagaceae; genus Mesoterricola. The sequence continues at coordinate 44,876 of JBELAL010000028.1, forward strand.
GGCCGGGATGTACTGGGTGGCCCGCACCAGGTGCCGCTCGAAGGCCCGCAGCACCTCCCGTTCCGGCCCGGAGGGAAGCTCGCCGGTCCGGTCCAGCTTCAGGGTCGCGTCCAGGACCAGCCAGGCGTCCTCCCGGACCCGGGCCCGGTCCTTGGGGTCCAGGTCCTGGAAGGTGCGGGCCTTGGCCAGCCGGGCCTCCAGACTGCGGCCCTTGGCGGCCAGGGCGGGAAAGGTGCGGTCACTGATCCGGCTCTCGTAGTTCAGATAGCGGGTCAGTTCCTGGGTGGCCTCCTCGGGGTTCAGCGTCAGGCCCCCCGCGTGCCGGTCCAGGACGGCCACCGCCGGGCCGGCGTCGGCCTGCACCTGCCGGATGATCTCCGGGGCGGTGTTCATCCTCAGGGCGTAGGTCCCCGGCAGGATTCCCACCAGGATGAGCATGATCAGGCCCATGCCCTTCTGGCCGTCGTTGGAGCCGTGGGCGAAGCTGACCCCGGTGCAGGTGAGCACCAGGACGGCGCGGATCCACAAGGGCGGGGCCTGCCCTTCCCGGGGGGAGCTGAACATCTCCGGCTTGCGCACCAGGCGCTTGAGCAGCTTCAGCATGAGGGCGCCCCCCAGGAACCCCGCCACCGGCGAGACCAGCAGGGAGAGGCCCACTTCCCCGGCCTGGCCCCAGTTCACCCCCGTCCCGGCGAAGCTGCCGTGGTGGATGACGGCGTTGCCCAGCCCCACGCCCAGGATGGCCCCCACCAGGGAGTGGGAACTGGAGGCCGGCAGCCCCAGCAACCAGGTGCCCAGGTTCCAGATGATGGCCGAGACCAGCAGGGAGAACACCATGGCCAGCCCCGCCCCGGTGCCGGAATTGAGCACCAGGTCCACCGGCAGCAGGGCCAGCACCGCGTAGGCCACCATCCCGCTGGAGGTGAGCACCCCGATCAGGTTCCAGAGCCCCGACCACACCACCGCCGCGTTGGCCGGCAGGGAGTTGGTGTAGATCACCGTGGCCACCGCGTTGGCGGTGTCGTGGAAGCCGTTGATGACCTCAAACGACAGGGCAAGCGCCACCGCCAGCAGCAGGAAGAGGCCGATGGTCAGGGTCGGGGCGTGGAGCAGGAGGTGCATGGAGGCCGGGAGGGGGGCGGATTCGGTTGGAAAAGACCAGGGGAACCGGAATTTGCAAGTGAATATAAATTATTTAAGGTCATCGGCAAGGCCGGGATTCCCCCCTCCGTCGAAGACGGATTCAAGGTTTCCCGTCCGGTCGCGCGAGGTCAGGCCTTCACATCCCCGAACATCAAGGTGTCCAGGCCGCGGACCATGCCCTTGAGGCCCGGGAGCTTCTCCACCGCGAGCAGGACCCCGGCCACGTACGGCTCGGCCCCGTTCCCCGCGTCGTGCCGGATGGTGAGGCGCTCGTCGGGCAGGCCGAAGATGGTTTCGAAGGAGAGGATGAAGCCTGGGAGCCTGACGGCGTGCACCTGGGTCCCGCCCAGGCGGGCGCCGCGGGTCGCCGGGAAGCCGTGGGTCTGGTCCAGGGGGATGCGGAGTTCACTGGGGCGGATGGCGCCGAGGGCTTCCGCCAGTTCCACCACGGTGCCGCTGGGGGAGTCGACCTTGCCGGCGTCGGCGTAGTCGAGGATCTCGCTGCAGGGCAGGTAGCGCGCCGCGAGGAGGGTGAAGTGCTTGGCCAGGGTCGCGGTGATGGAGAAATTGCCGGAGGCGATGAAGCCGGTCCCGTGGGCCAGGGCGGCGGCCTCGAGCTCGCTGAAGTCCGCCGCCGACAGGCCCGAGGTGCCCACCACCACCTGCTTGCCCGCGGCCAGGGCCTGCAGGGTCCGGGCCTTGACCGAACCGGGCGTGGTGAAGTCGACCAGGACGTCCCAGGGCGTGCCCAGGGCCTTGGCCAGGCCGGGCGCCACGGCCACGCCCAGGGGGCGGCTGCCCAGCACCAGGCCCAGGTCCTCGCCCACATGGTCCAAGGCCACCCCGGCGGCCAGTTCGATGGTTTCGGAAGCGAGGGCGCCCCGGGCCACGGCACTGCCGGCCCAGCCGGTGACGCCGGCGACACAGATGCGGATTTTCATGATAGACCTCTCTGGATGTCACCAGCTTAATGCGATTCGGTCAGAGCCGGTCGATGATCCGTCCGATCAGGGCCGGCACGTGCGTGGTCACGTCCGGCAGGTAGACCCGCTCGCCGCGCTTGTGCACGTCCTTCCCGGCCGGGCCGATCATCAGGGCCGGGATGTCCAGGGCGGCGATCCGTTCCACCGGCACGTCGTAGAGGTCCGCGGGCAGGGCGAGGTTGTCCAGGAAGCGCCGTTCCGCGGCCGGGTCGGCCAGGGAGGTGTAGCTCATGTCGGTCATCCCGGACAGGTAGGGCACCCGGCGCACGCCGACGCCGTACCGGGAGCCCATGTAGTCCTCCAGCCCCTCCAGGCAGGCCTCGGCCTGGCCCAGGGACTCCCGGTGCACCGCCGGGTAGTACGGGGGGGAGATGCCGATCACCACCACCGGGTCCAGGATCCGGGCCCGGTCCACCAGGGCCTTCAGGTACTGGACGCTGGCGCCCGGAAGGTTGGTGCGCCCGGAGCGGATCTCGTCCTTGAGCCGGGCCGCGGTTTCCATCTTGAAGGCGGCGAAGTCCTGGGTTCCCTCCTGGAGCCGGCGTTCCAGCTGGGCCAGGGTGAGCACTTCGGGGTTCAAAGGCAGCCGGTCCTCGGCGGCGACGAAGCCCCGGGCGGCCATGGCGTCGAAGGCCGCGTGGTAGCGGCGCACCGCCTCGCGCAGCGCGTCCCGGCAGATGGCCTCCAGGTCCGCCAGCAGGGTCATGGGGGGGCGGCTCTTGAGGAAGAGCACGTTCAGGCAGGCCGCGGCGTACTCCGGCACCGACACGTCGTAGGTGGTCTTCAGGTCCCGGAAGATCTGTACCGTGGGCGGCTGGGTGAAGACGCCCAGGTCCTCGGAGACCAGGTCCGTGGACAGTTCGGTCCGGCGCACGATCTCCGCCAGCAGGTAGGTGGGGTTCAGGCCCTTGAGGATCTCCGCCGAGTGGGTCAGCACGCCCTTGGCCAGGACCACCGGCAGCATCTTGCCCATGGTGCCGCCGATCAGCTGGATCTCCCGGCCCTTGGCCCGGCCGTGGATCTGCGGCTCCGTGAGCACCAGGAGGGAATAGTCCAGCCCGAAGCGTTCCTTGAGCTGCTCCAGGAGCGGGATGGACTGGAGCGCCCCGGAGGACATGTTCTCCTCGTCCGGGACCGCCAGGAACAGGAGGTTCGCCTCGGCGTCGTCCCGGGTGGACAGAGTGTGCAGGTTGATGGCCAGCCCCGCCTTCATGTCGGCCATGCCCCGCCCGAAGCCCCAGTCGGGGTCCCGCAGGTCCCGCTCCAGGTCCGGGTCCTGGCCTTCCGCTTCCAGCATCTTCGCCTTGAGCCGGGCCGGGTCCAGGGCATAGGGCTTGAGCCAGCCGTACGGCTCCAGTTCCACCGCGTCGTAATGGCCGAACAGGATCAGCGTCTTCCGGCTCCGCCCCCGGCGCAGGGCCCATACCACGGGCCGCTGCAGGACGTCCCCATGCTCGAACGCCCCGCACAGCTCGGGGTGCCGGGCGAAGTAGGGGTCGGCCTGGACCAGCGCGAGCAGCTTGGCCGCCATGGCGCGTTCCATCTCGGTGCCGGTGTCGCTCTGCACCGCCACCAGGTCCAGGAGGAGGTCGTGGATTGTGGGCATGCCGGGGTCCTTTCCGGGGAGTGGAGGGTCATTCGGGGGCTAGTCCACCCCCAGGTACTGGAACGCGGCCCAGAAGAACGGGTGCCGGGCGGCGCCGCCCGGGCCGCTGCGCAGCATCCGGAGCTGGCTCTGGCGGAAGGATTCGCGCTGGGAACCACCGGCCAGGATCTGCCGGTAGAAATCCACCATCAGGTCCTTGGTCTCCCGGTCCGGCACGTTCCACAGGCTCATGACCAGCGCCTCCGCCCCGGCCATGACGAAGCTGCGCTGGAGGCCGAACACGCCTTCCCCCCGCTTGATTTCGCCCAGGCCGGTTTCGCAGGCGCTCAGGGTGACCAGGTCGACCCCGGCCAGGTCCAGGTTGGCCACGTCCATGGCCAGGAGGTAGCCGTCGCCGTTCCAGCCGCCGCGCTGGTTGGCGCCGGCCAGCACCAGCCCGGAGAGCAGCAGCGGGTTCTCCTGGTGGAAGACCGGCGCGGCCGCCAGCCGTTCCCCCGGCGGGGCGTCCTCCACCGGCCGGTTGCCCAGCACGGCGATGCCCCGGCTCTGGGGATCGAGACCCACCTCGTCGCCCAGGAAGAACCCGTGGGTGGCCAGGTGGATGTAGCGCGCGCTGGCGAATCCCGCGTCGACGCTGGCCTTCTGGGCCTGGCCGCCCTTCAGCAGGATGGCCGGCAGGTGGGCGCCGGCCATGGCGGCGGCGATGGCGTCCACTTCCTCGCCGGTGCCGGGCAAGGCATTCCACTGCAGGTCGTTCAGCCGGCTGAAGCGCCCGACGGCCCGGGTCGCCTGGGCGGAGGCCCGGGCCGGGGCGGCCAGGTCCAGGGCGAAATCGACGCCGCCCACCAGCAGCGCGCCGCTGCGGGCGCCGGGCCGACGCTCCCGCAGAAAATCCTTGCCGGTGGAGACACAGGCCAGGTTGACCTGCTCGATCAGGTAGCCCGGACCGGAGGGCAAGGGCGCGAAGGGCATCAGGTGCATGGGGCCATCGGGCGCCAGATAGACGATGCGCTTGTGCGGCAGATCGCCCCGGGCCGCCACGGGATCCCAGATGAGGGCGGCGACCTTCCGTCCCAGGGCATCCAGGCGCCTGCGGGCGGCCTGTTCATCGGCCCCCCGGCCTGCGGCGAAGGCCCGCAGCTCGCTCCGCCATTCCGTGATGGCCTGGGCCGCCGGCGCGGAGGCCCCCAGGTCCACCAGGCGCGGCGGGGCCTGGCCGCCGGCGTCGAGCACGAACGCGGCCAGCCAGGGCGGATTCCCCTTCACGGCGTAGTTGGTGAATTCCAGGTACTCCACCAGGGCGCTGCCCTGGGGCAGCCTGACCCGGACCGCCTCCGGAGTCACGGAAAGCATCTCCCGGGATTCCTTGAACGCCGCGCTGCCCTGGCTCAGACGGCTTTCCAGCCCGTCGATCCGGCCGGCCAGTTCGGCCATCCGGGCATTGAAGCCGGCCTGGTCCGCCTCGGGTCCCTTGACGTAGAGGCTGGAGAGCTCCTGCCGGGCCTGCTGCAGCTGCTCGTAGGTGGTGCGCAGCCCGGGGTCCAGGCCCCGCCTGAGCACTTCCCGTTCCCCGACCATCGAGTCCAGGACGATCCCCTTCATGCGCAGGGCCCATTTCAGCGCCACCGAGACGTCCGGCCCCTCGGCCTTGCCCTCCCCCACCACGGCCGACAGCAGGAGGTCGCGGTAGCCTTCGGTCTTTTCCACGTACTTCAGCTTCTGGCTTTCCGAGGCCATGGCGAACACCGAGGGCAGGCTCTCGAAATTGATCTCGTTGGCCTGGACGCAGGCCGGGACGGCCTGCTCCCACCGCTTCAGGACGAGGTCCAGCAGGGCGGTGTTGGCCAGGGCCGCGGCCAGCTGCGGGTGGTGCTCACCGAACGCCTGCCGGGTCTGGAGCACGGCCAGGTCCAGCGGCGCCGCCATGCCTTTGACGAACCAGCCGCGCCGGGCGACGATGGCCGGATAGGCATAGTCGTTCAGTTCGCGCAGGTAGGCGGCCCAGTCCTTCTGCTCCAGCAGGGTGAAGTAGAAGCGGTACATCTTGGCGGCGACGTCGTGCCATTGGCCCTGGTAGATCTCCGGCAGAAGGGCCAGCATGTTGGCCGAGAACTGGTCGCCGGAGCTGGCGCCCGAACCGGGCTGGGCGACCAGGCGCAGCGCTTCCCCCGCGAGGGTGCCGCACCGGGCGACATCGCCCTGCTTGACGGCCAGATCGGCCAGTAGGGTGAGGGTGTGCGCCTCCTCCAGGCGGCCCGGCCCAGGCGCGCTTTTCTGCCTGGCCAAGGCCTCCTGGAACAGGGCTTCGGCCCGGGCGTAATCCCCGAGATCCTCGTACAGCAGCCCCAGCGCGCACTGGGCCCGGGCCGCCTGGGGGCCGGGTTGCCGCGACCTGATCTTCAGGCAATCCTGCAGGCAGGGTTCGGCGTCCCGGTAGCGTCCCGTTTCACGATAGAACACGCCGAGCTCGAACCAGGAATCCGCCACCTCCGGGCTGGCGGGCCCGAACGCATCCCGCCTGATATCGAGGCATTGCCGGTAGTCCGCTTCGGCCAGGTCCAGGCGGGCGCCCTGGTCCTCGTAGAGCTTGGCGAAACCGCTGAGGATCACCGCGGTTTGCGGATGGCTGGGCCCGAACGCCTCTTTGGCCTGGGCCAGCAGGCCGGTATAGAGCCTGACCGCCTCGGCCATTTTCTCCGGCGACCGGACCAGCCGGAACGGTCCATCCGCCGCGTGCCCCGAGGCCGCGGAGACGATCTTCACGTAGGTCTTGCAGTCCTGCCTGGCCAGCTCCGCGGCCTGGTACAGGCCCATGACCTGCTGCTGGGCGGGCGTCAGGTCCGGGGCTCCGGCCCGGAGCGGCAGGCCCGGCCAGGAGGTCCAGGCCCACAGCCCGAGGATCAGGAGCTTCGCCCAGCGCACGGCGCCAACCTAGGGTTCGCTGTTCATGGCGTTGACCATCGTGGGCACCGCCTGCAGCATGAGGTTCTTCAGGGTGACCGCGAAAAGCTGGGGATAGTCCTCGGTGTAGACGGTGTTGAAAAAGGGTTCCTTGTAGCCTTGCGCATCCGAATTGAACGATGCGTTGGCGACTACCTTGTAGTCCTTGGTCACCTGGAGCGTGAGGCGCATGTTGGTGATGATGCCGTGGACGGTGATCTCATTGACGACGCCGTTCACCACAAACCTTTGCGGGTCGGGCGTCCCATCCCCGGCCACGACCTTGAATCCGGCCTGCCCCAGCTCGGTGGCCAGCGCCTTGGTGACCCACGCCGAAACGTCATTGTTGGTCTGGACGACGAAGAAGACATGGCCGCCGTAGTTCGATGCCTCGCCGAGCGGTCCTGGCTCCCGTTCATCCTTGAGCTTGTTGATGACGATTTCCTGGCCGGCCTTGGCCGCCGGCACCACGCCGGCCGCGATGGGCCGGTAGGTGAGATCGATCATCTTCACCGACTGGTTCCCCTGGTGGGACACCCCCGAGCAGGACACCCAGGTGCCCAGCAGCACCATCCCGACGACAGCCGCATGAATTCGCTGCACGGACATCCAGGGCTCCTTTCGGCCGGAACTCAGGCCATGGGTGGATCAGCTTGGCGGTTTGATGGCGCAATGATACACCCTCCCTGGTCTTCAGGGGCTAGGACAGACGCTTCAGGAATTCCAGCACCTGCTTGTCGTGACTGGCGGTGTCGACGTGCTTGATCACGTGGCGGATCACTCCGGTCCGGTCGATGATGAAGGTCACCCGGGAGGCGCGGCCCAGCATCAGCAGGGACTTCACGCCATAGGCCTGGATCACCTTCTTGTCCGGGTCGGCGAGGATGGAGAAGTTAAGGTGGTACTTTTCCGCGAAGGCCTTGTGGCTGACGGTGTCGTCGGCGCTCACCCCCAGCACCACCGCTCCGGTCTTGCGGATGGCGTCCTGGCCGTCGCGCAGGGAGCAGGCCTCCGCGGTGCAGCCCGGCGTGTCGTCCTTGGGATAGAAATAAAGCACCACGTTCGCCTTGCCTTGGAAATCCGCCAGCCGCACCGTGGCCCCGTGCTGGTCCTGGGCCTCGATGGGCGGGGCCGGCGTGCCCGGCTGGAGATCGGCCGCCCGGGCCATGCCTCCCGCCGCGGCCAGCAGGCCCGCCACGATCCAATATCCCATGTGCATGTTCGTCCCTCCTGGTAGGGGCAATCATAGTTTGGTCAATATACGCATACATGGGAAAAAAAATGCAGAATTCAAATAGGTAAGGCGCGCCTGCTTGCAGGGATCGTTGCCTCGCATTAGCACGTTGCACGAGGCGTGCAACAGGCCAACTAGACGCAACACCCACCCCGAGAAACAGCGTCCCGCTATTGGCGGGACGGGATCGGAATCAGGGCTCGGGGGCCGACGGTTCCGGCAGCCTGAAACTCCAGGCGAGCACGCGGCTCTCCTTTTGCCCCTGGCCCATGGGGATCACGCGCACCCGCGCTGCGCCGGCCTGGCGCAGGTCGGCCTGCAGCCGGGCCAGGCTGGCGCTGCGCGCGACCAGGCTGGTGAACCACAGGCACAGGTCCGGATGGCGCGCGCTTTCGGCCACCAAGCGGCCCACGAACCCGGCTTCCCCGCCCGGGCACCACAGTTCCCGGGGCTGGCCGCCGAAGTTGAGCACCGGCCGGGGGCCGCCGTCCCGGCCCAGGTTGCGCCATTTGCGCCGGCTGCTCTCCCGGGCCTCGGCGCCGGAGGCGTGGAAGGGCGGGTTGCACAGGCAGAGGTCGAAGCGTTCCCCGGGGTGCACCACGCCTTCGAAGATCCGCTCCGGATCCCGCTGGCGCCGCAGTTCGATCCCGGCCGCCAGATCCGGGTCGCCCGTGCGGATCGCCTCGGCCGCGGCCAGGGCGTCGGCGTCCACGTCCGTGGCCACCAAGCTCCAGCGATATTCCTTACGGGCCAGGATGGAGTAGATCAGGCTGGCGCCGGTGCCGATGTCCAGGGCGCGCAGGGGGCCGGAGCGCTCTGCGGCGAGCAGATCGGCCAGATGGTGGATGTAGTCGGCCCGGCCCGGGATGGGTGGGCACAGGTAGCCGGCCGGCAGGTCCCAGGCCGCCAAGCCGTACCAGTCGGCCAGGATGGCCCGGTTGAGCAGGCGCACCGCTGCGGGGTCGGCGAAGTCGACGGTGAACTCGCCCGCAGGGTTGCGGCGGAGGTGCTGGGCCAGGGCCGGGCACACCGCCACCAGCCGGGGGAAGTCGTAATGGCCGCCGTGGCGGTTGCGGGGATGCCGTCCGGGTTTGGCCACGCTCAATACTCCGTGTACTTGCGGGCGCTGCCCCGCACCTGTCCGGCGGGGTAGCGGCGGGCGTTGAGGTCGATCTTGGCGTGGGCGGCGGCCACCAGGTCGAACCCGGCCCGGTCGGCCAGGCGCACCAAGTAGAGCAGCACGTCCCCGGCCTCCTGGCGCACCCGCTCCAGCCGGTCGGGCTCCAGGGCTCCGCTCTCCGCCTCGGTGAGCCACTGGAACTCCGCGGCCAGTTCGCCCGCCTCGCCGGTAAGCGCCATGGCCAGGTTCTTGGGCGAGTGGAACCGGTCCCAGTCCCGTTCGGCGGTGAACTGACGCAGGCGTTCGGTGAGGGAAGCGAGGGAGTCGGCCATGCCTGACAGGGTACCAGCCCGGTCAGGCGTCGATGGATGACCTTTTGTTCCGGCACCGGCTCCAGTCCGGGTTCACAAATGCCAGCGCGGATCGCCACCACGTCGCCTTACGCACCCATAATCCCTGGCCTAATTAAATTATCCCCGAACCTCCAGCTAGTCGCGGTCTACCAGCCCCGGCCCCAGGATCTCGCTGGCCCGTTCTTTCCGTACCTGCAGGGTCCGGAGCAAGGCTTCGAGGCCTACCGAGTCGGCCCGGCCGGGCAGGTCCCCTGTGGCGGGCTGAAGGCGGGCCAATTCCGCCTCGGTTTCGGCGATGGCCGCATTCACCGGGGTGACCCGGATCTCCCGCCGCCCGGTCCGTCCGGAGGTGTAGTCCCGCCAGTTGTTCATCGTCCACAGGGGCTCGCAGTGGGGCTCCTGCAGCTCCACCCGGGTGCTGCCGTCGGGCAGGCGCCATTTCACCAGGCGGCACTGGAGGGCCACGCCGTCCCGGCTGTCCCCCTCGGGGGGCGGCTCCGCGCCGGCCTGGTAGGTGCGGTCCTGGTTGGAGATGAAGTTGCCCAGGGAGAAAGCCACCAGGGTGCGGCGGCCGCCGTGCTCCAGCACTTCCACCGGCTGCAGGGTGTGGGGGTGGCAGCCCAGGATCAGGTCGGCGCCGGCATCCGCCAGGCGCGCGGCCACTTCCCGCTGGCGGGGCGTGGGCTGGCGGCTGTACTCCACGCCCCAGTGCAGGCTCACCACCACCGCGTCGGCCTGGGCCCGGGCCCGGCGCACGGCAACTTCGGCGGCGGCCGGGTCCAGGGGCCGCACCCAGGGGCCCGTGTCTTCCTTGTTCAAGTCGATGTTGAAGATGCCCGTGAAGCCCAGGAACGCCACCCGCAGGCCTCCGGCTTCCACGAACCGGATCTGCTCCGCGTCCTGGCGGTCCACGCCGGTCCCCACCGGCACCAGCCCCGCGGCCCGCAGGCGCTCCAGGGTCTCCACCACGCCCTTGCGGCCCTGGTCGTAGGCGTGGTTGTTGGCGGTGGACAGGACCGTGAATCCGCTGGCCCGGAGGGCCGCCGGCAGTTCGGCCGGGGCGTTGAACAGGAAGGGCCGTCCCGGCTGGCCGGTCACCGGGGCCACGGGGGTCTCCAGGTTGGCGAAGGCGATGTCCGCCCGGTGGAGGAGCGGCTCGACGTCCGACCATAGCCCCTCCAGGCCGCCGGAGGATTGGCGGGCGGAGCGCTGGACGTCCTGGTGCATCATGATGTCGCCCACCGCCAGGATCCGCGCCTCGCCCACGGCCACCGGGAAGGGCGGCGGAGGGGCGGGGACCGGCGACGGTCCCGGCCGGGTCCCCAGGGTGACCGCCAGGATGGCGGCCGCCGGCGCCAGGAGGAACCTAGTCAGGCCCGTAGAAGACCTCCACCGGGATGTCCGGGAGGCCCGCCCGCACCTGGAGGGCCAGGGCGTCCATGGCCGGGGCCTTCAGGGCCCGGGCCTCGGGCTCGGGGGTCGGCCGGGCCACGGTGTACAGCTGGATCCCCTGGATCCGGCCGCCCTGGGCCAGGACTTCGCGCAGGCGGTCCAGGTAGGCTTCCACTTCCCCGGGGCCGGGGCCCTGCCCTTGCCACTCCAGGAACAGGGTCTGGATGGTGATGGGCCAGCGCTTCGCGGTGGCCAGGATGTTGCCCAGGATGCGCCCGAACGGGATCTTGGTGCGGTTGATCTCCCGGTAGTAGGCCTCGGTGCCGGCGTCCAGCTTGGCCCAGATCTCGCCCTGGTTGGCCATCATGATCTCCAGGCCGCGGAGCACGACCGGAGCCTGGAGCCGGGCGGAATCGGTGATCAGCACCAGCTTGACCGCGTCCAGCCCCCGGGCGCGCTTGAGCCGGGCGATGCAGGCGATGGCGTCGGCGAATTCCGGCGCGGTGGTGGGCTCCCCGTCCCCGGAGAAGGCAATGTCGTTGAGCCGGCGCTGGTCCGGCCGGGCCGTGTCGAACGGGGAGGTCCGGAACAGGGTGCCATCCATGGTCAGGTCCAGCAGGGCGGCCATCTCCCGTTCCAGCTGGGGGATATCCACGTCCGAGCGGGGGCCCGGGGTGGTACGGTCCACCTCGCAGTACACGCAGTCGAAGTTGCAGACCTTGTCGGGATTGAGGTTGACCCCCAGGCTCACGCCCTTGCTGCGGCGCGAGATGACCGGGTAGGCATAGTGGAAATCCTGCCAGATGCGCCGGTGGTCCAGGTGGGCCTTCACGAGATCACTCATGGATACATGATACGGGTTCCGGACCGGTACCGGAACCGGGGCGGGCCGGGAATGGAACTGCCATTGCAACCGGACTTTAACGGGATCCCCGGGCAAATTGACACATTCTTGATGGGCGTTGCCCCACCTTGTTCCTTGGCCGGCCCATCCACTCCTCGATGCAGGCCGAGGAATCCCTGCCATGCCCAACGTCTTGACCCCGTCCCCGGACCCCAACCTTTGGCCGGCATCCAGCCGCCTTGAAATCGTCAAGGAACTCGCCCAGGGGCGCGACACCCTGGCCGGGCTGGCCCGGCGGCACCAGCTCCCGGTGCGGGTGATCCTGGAGTGGCGGAACCAGTTCCAGCGGGAGACCGGGTCCCAGGCGCAGATGGGCGGGAACCTGCTCATGGATGGCATCAGTCCCGCCCAGTCGCGCTTTGCGGGACCCTGCTAGCCGGTTGAACGAGCGAACAACAAGCCCCGGTCCACGGCCGGGACCTGGGACCTTATTCGAATATTCGCTGGGGCATGGGCGGCAGAGGGTCGATGGTGCAGGTGAGGGTGTCCTGGTCATTCTGGAGGACCGTCGCGGTTCCCAGGAACGGCAGATGCCGCGCCAAGCTTGCCCAGGGCAACGGCTGCCGGGTTCTTTCCGGCAGCAGCCTGCTTCTCATCCTCCAGGGGATCGGTGACCGTTTCAGCGATCGGCGGGGCGATCGGGTCAAGACCGGGACGAGGGGGGATGCTTGATCGTTTAGGCATACCCCAGGTATGGGTTCGGCAGGCGGCCATGGGAACCCTCCGTGGCGGAAATCTCCAATCCAGGCCGAAGAGCCGGCAGGCACGGCCGGGTCGGGACACGGACGCCCCAGTTGGGCTAGGCTCCTAGAACTTCGCCGCCAGGCAGATCCCCCGATAATCCCGGCCCCAGGCCGGCACCACGCTGAACTCGGCCCGGGGCCCCGTCCCCTCGCGCCGGCCCTGGTTCACCCGCACCACGGCCCGGCCGATGGTGGTGCCCACCAGCGCGCCGGCCACCACGTCGGAAGCGTAGTGGTCCCGGGTCTCCATCCGGGCCAGCCCCACCAGCCCGGCCAGGCCGTAGGCGACGCCCCCCACCCAGGGGCTGTCCGCGTGCATGGAGATGGCCGAGGCCATGGCGAAGGCCTGGGACGCGTGTCCGGAGGGGAAGGAATCCTGGGAGCTGAAGGGGCGGAAGTCGTGGGGGCCCTGGTTGGCGCTGGGGGTGTCCCGGCCCACGGCCACCTGGACCGTGAAGGCGGTGGCCCGGGCCAGGACCGTGGCGATGCCGGTGTCGGTCCACAGGGCCCGCGCCTCGTCCTGGCCCAGGGCGCTGCTGCCCAGGTACCCGGCGCCGATCAGCACCAGGCCGCCGACCCCGCCCAGCTGGGCCACGTTCTTGGCGGCGTTGCGCCAGGCAGGGTGGTCGCTGCGCTGCACCGCGTCGTCCACGGTGCGGTCCAGGAGCAGCCCGGTGGCCGCCACCGCCGCCAATCCCAGGCCGGCCTCGGTCCACTGGCTGCGGGTCCAGTCGCCGGGCAACCGGGCCAGGGTCTTGGTGTCGTCCCAGAGCAGCCCGGGCAGGTGGCGGATCTCGTCGATCTGGTACCCGGACGGCGCCGGCGCGGCCTCCTGGGTCCAGGCCGGGACGGTCCCCAACGCGGCCGCCAGGAGGACCGCCCAGCGCCCGATCATCGGGACCGTGGCCAAGGGATCAGGCCTTGGCCAGCCGGCGGGACAGGGCCTGGCCCATGTCCGCGGGGCTGGCCACCACGGTGATGCCGGCGGCTTCCAGGGCGGCCATCTTGGCGGCGGCGGTGCCCTTGCCCCCGCTGATGATGGCGCCGGCGTGGCCCATCCGCCGTCCGGGAGGGGCGGACTGCCCGGCGATGAAGGCCACCACCGGCTTGGTCACGTGGGCCTTGACGTACTCGGCCGCGGCCTCCTCGGCGGCGCCCCCGATCTCCCCCACCATGATGATGGCGTGGGTGTCGGGGTCGGCCTGGAACAGCTTGAGCACGTCGATGAAGCTGGTGCCGTTGACCGGGTCCCCGCCGATGCCCACGCCGGTGCTCTGGCCGATGCCCAGGGCGGAAAGCTGGCCCACCGCCTCGTAGGTGAGGGTGCCCGAGCGGGAGACGATGCCCACGTGCCCGGGCTTGTGGATGCGCCCGGGCATGATGCCCACCTTGGCCTTGCCCGGGGAGATCACCCCGGGGCAGTTGGGGCCGATCAGGCGGGTGTCGGGGAAGTCCAGCAGGACGTGCTTGACCCGCACCATGTCCAGGATGGGGATCCCCTCGGTGATGCAGACCACCAGCCCGATGCCGCCGGAAGCGGCCTCCAGGATGGCGTCGGCGGCGGCGAACGGGGGCACGAAGATCAGCGTGGTGTTGGCCCCGGTGCGGGCCACCGCCTCCTTCACGCTGTCGAACACCGGAAAGCCTTCCACCTCGGTGCCGCCCTTGCCGGGGGTGACGCCGCCCACCACCTGGGTGCCGTATTCGCGGCAGCCCTTGGCGTGGAACAGGCCCTCCTGGCCCGTGATGCCTTGAACGATCAGTCTGGTGTCGTTGCCGACCAGGATGGACATGGCTGAAACCTTTCAGAGGGGAGGAGAAAATCGTCTTCGGGAAAGCCGGTACGGGCGGGGGGAGGAGTCGGACGTGGTGCCCGGGCTTCGCCCGGGCGCCACGTGGGGAGCTCGAGGGGGACGGAGAGCGAGCTTGGCTCGCGCGCGGTCCCCCTCGTCATGTCAAGCCACGGCGGCCACCACCTTGCGGGCGGCGTCCCCCAGGTCGGCGCCCACCAGGATCGCGAGCCCGCTCTCCTGGAGGGTGCGCTTGCCCTCCTCCACGTTGGTGCCCTCCAGGCGCACCACCACCGGCACCTTGACCCCGATTTCCCGGGAGGCGTTGACGATGCCCCGGGCCACCACGTCGCAGCGCATGATGCCCCCGAAGATGTTCACCAGCACCGCCTTCACCCCGGGGTCCTGGAGGATGATGCGGAAGGCGTTCTTCACCGCTTCCTCGCTGGCGCCGCCGCCCACATCCAGGAAGTTGGCCGGGGTGCGGCCGTGCAGCTTGATGATGTCCATGGTGGCCATGGCCAGCCCGGCGCCGTTGACCATGCAGCCGATCTCGCCGTCCAGCTTGATGAAGTTGAGGCCGTAGGAGGAGGCCTCGGTCTCGGTGGGGGCCTCCTCGGTCAGGTCCCGGTAGGCCTGGATCTCCGGGTGGCGGAACAGGGCGTTGTCGTCGAAGCCGATCTTGGCGTCCAGGGCGGTGAGGTCGCCCTGGGCGGTGACCACCAGGGGGTTGATCTCCACCATGGAGCAGTCCTTGTCCACGAACAGCCGGTACAGGTTGCGCAGGAACGGGCCAGCCTGCTTCAGGGACTCCCCCCTCAGGCCCAGGGCGGCGGCCAGTTCCCGCACCTGGTAGCCGGCCAGCCCCAGCCCCGGGTGCACCAGCGCCTTGACGATCTTCTCCGGGCTCCGGGCGGCCACCTCCTCGATCTCCACCCCGCCTTCGCTGGAGGCCAGGAAGGCCACCTTGCCGGAACCTCGGTCCACCAGCAGGCTGAGGTAGAGCTCCCGGGCGATGTCCACCGGCTGGGCGATGTAGACGGTGCGGACCTTGCGGCCCTCGGCCCCGGTCTGCTTGGTCACCAGGGTCATGCCGTGGATCTGCTTGAACAGGTCCGCCGCCTGTTCGGGGGTGCGGGCGAACTTCACGCCGCCGCCCTTGCCCCGGCCGCCCGCGTGGATCTGCGCCTTGACCACGCTCTGGCCGCCGAATTCCCGGGTGATGTCGATGGCTTCGGCGGCGTCCCGGGCCACCCGGCCGTCCGGGGTGGCGATGCCGAATTGCCGCAGCAGTTCCTTGGCCTGGTATTCGTGGATGTCCATCAAGGCTCCTGGATCAAGGCGGATAGGCCCTGGTAAGGTCGGGCTGGAAAGCAACAAGTGTAGCGAATTCCGGGCGCCCCAGCAGATAGAATAAGAAATATACCGCCAGCGGGAGCCCCCATGCCACAGATCGACAAGCTCCTTGCGCACATTACGCCCCGGGGCGGCGTCGCCCTCAGCCTCGAGCCCGACCGCCAGCCGATGCTGCAGCTGGCCACGGGCCAGAGCCAGGCCCTGCTGCCCAACCCCCTGCCCTCCTCCATGCTGGAGATGCTGGCCCGGGAGATCCTCCCGGCCCGGCTGGAGGAGACCTGGGCCACCCGGGGGGAAGCGGCCTTCGAGCACCCGGCCGGGGCCGAGACGTTCCGGGTCACCCTGGCCCTGGGGCCCCAGGGGATCCGGATCCATGCCGTCGCCCTGGCCCCCCAGGCCCGGCCGCCGGCGGCCCCGCTTCCGGTCCTCTCCCCGCTGTCCGGCTCCGCCCCCGAACCGGCCGTCCCCGCGGCCCCAGCCCGGTCCGAAGGGGACGCCGGCAAGACCCAGCCCGCCTCCGGCACCCACCCCATGGCGGAGGCCCTGTTCCGGGAACTGCTGGCCCGGAAGGGCTCGGACCTGCACTGCAGCTCCTTCGAGGCGCCCATCTGCCGGGTGCACGGAGACATGGAGGACCTGGAGGACTTCGGCATCCTGGGTCCCAGCCAGATCCTGGAGATCATGCAGGCCATCGCCACCCCCCAGGCCTGGCGCCAGTTCCAGGAGCGCAACGACGCGGACTTCGCCTACCCGTTCGAAGCCGGCGGCTGCCGGCTGCGGGTGAACTACTTCATGGACCGCCTGGGCCCCGCGCTCGTGTGCCGGGTGATCCCCAGCGAGATCCCGGACCCCGACCGCCTGGGCCTGGACCTGCCCATCAGGCGCCTGGCCATGCTCCCCAAGGGGCTGGTGCTGGTCACCGGCCCCACCGGCTCGGGCAAGTCCACCACCCTGGCGGCCATCATCGACCTGGCCAACCAGCAGCGGGCGGACCACATCATCACCATCGAGGACCCCATCGAGTTCGTGCACCCGCGCAAGCGCTGCCTGGTGAACCAGCGGGAGGTGGGCAGCCACACCGACTCCTTCAAGAGCGGCCTGCGCGCGGCCCTGCGAGAGGACCCGGACATCGTGCTGGTGGGCGAGATGCGCGACCTGGAGACCATCGCCATCGCCCTGGAGACCGCCGTCACCGGCCACCTGGTGTTCGGCACCCTGCACACCGGCAGCGCCGTGAGCACCATCGACCGGATCGTGGACCAGTTCCCCTCCGACCGCCAGCAGCAGATCCGGGTCATGCTGGCCGACTCGCTCAAGTGCGTCATCAGCCAGATCCTGCTCAAGCGCGCCGAGGGCGGCCGGATCGCCGCCTACGAGTCCATGTTCGTCACCCCGGCCATCGCCAACCTGATCCGCGAGGGCAAGAACTTCCAGATCCCCAGCGCCATGCAGACCGGCCGCGCCTACGGCCAGAAGCTCATGAACAACGCCCTGATCGAGCTGATCCAGGGCAACAAGGTCGCCCTCAAGGAGGCCTACTTCAAGGCTCCGGACAAGGAGACCTTCATGGACTCCCTGAAGCGCGCGGAGATCGACTGGGATCCCCGGACGACGCCGGGGGCGCTGGCGTAGGCCGTCGGGCTCAGGAACTCCGCGCCAGCAGGAACTCCGGGATCTCCAGGAGGAGATTCTTGATGGCCCGGTCCCCGTCCACCGCCGTCAGGGCCTCGGTGGCCGCGGCGGAGGCCTTTTCCGCCAGCTGGCGGGTCTCGGCGTAGGCGTCGTGGCGCTCCAGCAGGGCGCGCAGGGCCAGCTGGTCCTCGGCCCCGATGGGGACCTCCTCGCCGGCGTCCCAGATGCGCCGGATGATCGGCCGGACCCCGCCGGGGGCCCGCTCCAGCAGGGTCAGCAGGGGCAGGGTCAGCTTGCCCTCGCGCAGGTCCGAGAACACCGGCTTGCCCATCTGCTCGCTGGTGGCGGTGTAGTCCAGCAGATCGTCCACCAGCTGGAAGGCCCGCCCGATCTCCAGGCCGAACCGGCGCAGGGCGGCGCAGTCCGCCTCCGGCCGTCCGGCCAGGACCCCGGCGGTCTCGGTGCAGCCGGAGAACAGCAGGGCGGTCTTGCGCTCCTGGATGCCGAAGTACTCCCGGCGGGTGGTGTCCAGGTTGTACAGGCAGTCGTTCTGGATCAGCTCGCCCTCGATCATGCGGGTGGTCACCTCGGCCAGGATCTCCAGCATGCGGAAGGACCGCCCGGCGATGGCCGAGGACATGGAGTGGATGTAGAGCAGGTCCCCGAACAGCACGGTGAGGGTGTTGCCCCACAGGGCGTTCAGGGTGGGCTTGCTGCGCCGGGTCTGGGCGTGGTCGATGACGTCGTCGTGGACCAGGGTGGCGGTGTGGACCAGTTCGAACACGGCGCCGAAGCGCACGTCCTCCGCGGAGTCCACCCCGCACAGGCGGCAGCACAGGAGCACCAGGGCCGGGCGCAGCCGCTTGCCCTTGCCCCCGCCCACGTGGCCGGCCAGCTTGCGCACCACGGCCACGTCGGACTTGAGGATGCGCTGCAGTTCCTCCTCCACCAGCGCCAGCTTGGGTGCGATGGGGAGGAAGTAGCGGAGCAGGTCGAGGCGGGACACTATGGGAGCCTGGGCTAGGACCGGTAGTTGGTGAAGGTGAGATCCAATCCCTGGTCGTTCTTCTTGAGCAGGGCGATGGCTTCCTGCAGGTCGTCCTTGTTCTTGCCGGACACCCGCACCTGGTCCCCCTGGATGGCCGCCTGGACCTTGAGCTTGGCGTCCTTGAGGGCCTTCACCAGGCCCTTGGCCTTCTCCGCGGGGATGCCCTGGAGGATCTTCACCTCCTGGCGCACGGTGCCCTTGGCGGCGGGCTCCAGCTTGCCGAACTCCATGGACCGGACGCTGACCCCCCGCTTGACCAGCTTGCTCTGGAGCACGTCGACCACGGATTTGAGCTTCACTTCGTCGTCGCTGGTGAGGGTGAGGGCCGCCTCGTCCTTCAGCTCGATCTTCGAGACGGATCCCTTGAAGTCGAAGCGCTGGCCGATTTCCTTCATGGCCTGGGCGACGGCGTTCCGGACCTCGTCCAGGTCGACTTTGGCAACCACGTCGAAGCTGCATTCGTTGGCCATCGGTCCCTCCGGAACCCTACTAATGTAGCAGCGCGGGCAGTGTTTAACATCAGGTCGGGGCGCCCAGGCTGCCCCGGAGGGCGGCCCAGCCCGGCCACAGGAACAGCCGCAGGAAGGCGGCCATGACCAGGGCGTGGTCCATGCGCCCGGAGCGCAGCAGGTCCTCGGCCTCGTTCCAGGTCGCCGCCCACACCCGCAGTTCTTCCGAGGGGTCCAGGGCCAGTTCGGCCACCTGCAGGCAGTCCTGGGCCAGGAAGAAGTGGCACCGGTTGTCCTGGACCGCCGGGTTGGGGGCGCAGGACCCCAGGGGGACCAGCTGCCCCGCCGAATGTCCCGTCTCCTCCAGCAGTTCCCGCCGGGCGGTGACCGCCGGGTCCTCGCCCGGATCGCACACCCCGCCGATGATCTCCAGCGTGCTGGCGTCGATCCCGTGGCGGAACTGTTCCACCAGCAACAGTTCGCCCCCCTGGGCGGGCGCGGTGAAGGCCATCACGTTGACCCATTCCGGGCAGTGCAGCCGGGTGAAGTCGTGCTCGAGCTCGGTGTGCGGGGACCGGCGGCGCATCAAGAAGTGTTGGAACAGCCGGGTTTCCCGGGCCAGGTGGGTCTCCAGCTCCACCCAGGGGGTGGCCGGGTCGAAGCCGGGGGAGTGCTGGGCGAGCAACCTCATCCCGCCAGACTATCACCCTCCGTCGGCGCCAGGCCCGGCGGCCGTCCGCGCCCCTTTTCCCGGCCCTGGCCGGCGTCGTATCTCTTCTCCCGCCGACAGGTTGGTGTTATGGTTCGGCCATGGTCCCCAAGCGGTGCATGGCCCTCTCCGTCGCGCTGGTGCTCCTGTCCTGCCGGTCCGAGGATCCCCGGCTGCCCCAGCAGCTCTACGAGGAGGCCATCCAGATGAACCAGCAGGGCCGGCAGCGGGAAGCCCGCGCCCTTATGGCCCAGGTCGCCGCCAAGTACGCGGACACGCCCACCGGGCAGCAGGCCAGCAAGGACCTGTACCTCATGGACGCCATGCTGCGCCTGGACCTCCAGGAGCGGGAGCGCCAGCTGCGCAGCATCATGAAGCGCACCGCCGACGCCCTGACCCGGTACAAGACCAAGCACGGGGAGTACCCCCGGTTCCTCTCCAACCTGGTGCCGGACTACCTGGAACAGGAGCCCGAGACCCCTTGGAAGCACCCGCTGTTCTACCGCCCGTTCGTGGGCACCCCGATCCTGAACACCAAGGACCGCAAGGGGCGGCTGGTGCAGGTGCTCAGCACCAAGCTGGACAGCTACCACCTGGCCTGTCTGGGCACCGACCTGCAGCCCGGGGGCGAGGACTTGGCGGCGGACACGTTCATCGTGGACGGGGAGTTCTACAAGGAGAAGACCCTCCCCCCGGTCCCCCAGCCCCAGCCGGTGCGCTGAATTGTTACCAGCCGCGGCTACTTGACACCCCAGTCCAGGAGGACCTTCCCGGACTTGCCGCTGCCCATCACCTCGAACCCGGCGCGGAAGTCGTCGATGGGGAACCGGTGGGTGATGATTTGGCTGATGTCCAGGCCGCCCTCGATCATGGCGGCCATCTTGTACCAGGTCTCGAACATCTCCCGGCCGTAGATGCCCTTCATGAACAGGCCCTTGAAGATCACCTTGCCCCAGTCGATGGCCACCTCGTCGGAGAAGATCCCCAGCAGGGCGATGCGCCCGCCGTTCACCATGCTGTCCAGCATGCCCTTGAAGGCCGCGCCGCTGCCGCT
>JBELAL010000029.1:0-65196 GCA_049508835.1 Holophaga sp.
GCACAAGCAGCCGTAGCAGGCGAAGCCTGCAACGGCTGCTAGCACCGTTGGGTCCGACCGGCATCGATCGCCCGTGCCAGGCACAAGCAGCCGTAGCAGGCGAAGCCTGCAACGGCTGCTAGAAGATCGGGTCCCCCGGTTTGCGCCGCCAAGCCTCGGCCCGGCCCTTGCCGGTCTCGCCCTTGGCCTTGGCCTCCTTGGCGTTGGCCAGGCTCTCCAGCAGGTTGCCGCCGGCCCGGGTGGCGGCGGCGCGGGTGAGGGAAGGGGTGTGCAGGACCGGGGCGCCGGCGGCGGCGGACGCCTCGGTCTTGGCGGCCTCGGCCTGTTCCCGGAGGCGCTTCTGGTACCAGATCTTGCGCTTGGGGTCGAGGACCCGCATCTGGTTGGCCACGCCGGCCTTGCGGGTCAGGGTCGGCTTCGGTTTAGCTTCCTTCCGGTCCTCCCGCAGTTCGGATTCGGGGTTGGAGGCTTCCTCCAGGATCTTGGCCAGATCGGCCAGGCTACCAAGGCCGCGCGGTTTGCTCATGTGTCGACGAAACTCCTCTAGGGGATCCAGACCGGGACCCATTGCTCCAAGCCTACCTGCTTCCCGCGTCGGGGCCAAGACCAAAAAACGTGCAATTATGTGACATAGGTGTCACTTCCTGGTCAGGCGCAGGGTTTCCCGGGCGATCATCAATTCCTCGTTGGTGGGGATCACCGCCACCGCGGCGCGGGAATCCGGGGTCGAGATGAGGCGCTCCTCCTTGCTGCGCTTGGCGTTGCCCTCCTCGTCCAGCTTGATCCCCAGGAAGGTGAGGCGGCGGCAGATCCAGGCCCGGGTGTTGACGGAGTTCTCGCCGATGCCCGCGGTGAAGGTGATGGCGTCCACCCCGTCCATGGCCGCCGTATAGGCGCCGATGTACTTGAGCACGCCGTACCACAGGGTCTCGAGGGCCAGCCGGGCGCGCTTGTTCTTGCCTGAGGCCTCCTCGATCTCCCGGCAGTCGGAGGAGACCCCGGAGATCCCCAGCAGCCCGGACTTCTTGTTCAGGAGGTTGTTGAGGCTCTTGCCGTCCAGGCCTTCGTGCTCCATGACGGTGGTGAGCAGGCCGGGGTCCAGGTTGCCGCAGCGGGTGCCCATGATGACCCCTTCCAGGGGGGTGAGGCCCATGGAGGTGTCGACGCTCTTGCCCCCCTTCACGGCGGTGATGCTGCTGCCGTTGCCCAGGTGGCAGGTGATGATCTTCAGCTTGTCCAGGGGCTTGCCCAGCAGGGCGGCGGTGCGTTCGGCCACGTACTGGTGGCTGGTGCCGTGGAAGCCGTACCGGCGCAGGCCGAGCTTCTTGGTCAGTTCGTAGGGCATCCCGTAGGTGTAGGCGTAGTCGGGCATGGTGTGGTGGAAGGCGGTGTCCCACACCGCCACCTGGGGTACGCCGGGGAACAGCTCCTGGGCGGTGCGGATGCCCGAGGCGTTGGCGGGATTGTGCAGGGGCGCATAGAAGGTCAGTTCATCGAGCGTGTTGAGCACTGCCGGGGTGATGATTACCGTGCCAATGAACTCGGATCCCCCATGGACCACCCGGTGGCCCACCGCGCCCACCTCGCGGTCGCCTGACAGGACGGTCTTGTGCAGCTGGTCCATGATCGACGTCAGGGCCTTGCGGTGGTTGTTCATGTCCAGTTCCAGGCGCCCTTTTTCGCCCTGGATGGTCCAGCGGATGAAACCCTCGGACAGGCCGATGCGTTCCGCGATGCCGTCGGCGAGGCTCAACTCATGGTCCATGTCCATGAGGTTGAACTTGAGGGAAGACGAACCGGCATTGAGCACCAGGATCAGCACGGAGGACTCCTTTGCATATGAACCTGGACCAGTTTACCGCTGGTCGATTGGATATCTCTAATATTGAATGGATTAAATGCCTTCAGTCACGGAATTCCACCACCCGGGGGCGGGGGATCCGCGCCGACAGGCGGCCTGCCTCCCAGGCCAGGGAGATCCCCAGGGCCTCGCCGACCCGGAGTGCCCAGTGGGCGCAGATGTCCATGGGCCGGTCCTCCGGGCCGGGGGCGAGGATCTCCGGGAACACCGGGGCCGGGGACCACCGGAGGTCCCAGCCCTGGGCGTCGGCGCCGCCCTCCAGGGCCACGACCGGGGCCTTGGCGTAGGGGAGCACCAGCCGGGTCACCGCCCGGGCATAGCCCCGGAGCAGCCTGCCGGGCCACTGGTCCCACTCGGGCGCAGGCGGGCCGGCCAGGTCGAACCGGCACCGGAACAGCACCCCGAGGGGCTCCAGGTCCTCCCGCAGGGACTCCCGCCAGGCTCCCCCGGGCTCCAGGGCGGCCTCGGGCAGGGTGCCCAGGGCCAGGTGCCGGCTGCGCTCCAGGGCGGTGATCCCCTCCTCGACCACCGCTCCGAGCCGGTCCCGGTCCCGCGGGGCCAGGGGCTGGCCCGGCGGGCACAGGTCGACGATGCCCCGGATTCCTGCCAGGATGTTGGCCATGTCGTGCAAAGTCGACCGGAACAAGACTTCTGAGGGTTTATCCATGGATTCCATTCCTCTGGCGCGGGAGTTCATCAGCCGTTAGACTTCTTGCCAAAATAGTAGCTCGGAAAGGTCCGGAGCCTATGCAACCAGAACCCAAAAAACTGGGCGTGCTCCTGATTGAGGCGGGGCTGATCACTCCGACCCAGCTGCAGGACACCCTGCGCTACCAGCGGCTGTCCGGAGAGCGGCTGGGCAGCGCCCTGGTGTCCCAGGGCCTGATCAGCGAGGATTCGCTGATGGACTTCCTGGCCAAGCAGACCGGGGTTCCGCGCATGGACATGAAGAACCTGGAGATCCCCGCCGGGGTGCTCCAGCGCATCCCGCGCCGGCTGGCGGAGCAGATGAACATCCTGCCGGTGGCCTTCAAGGAACCCAAGTCCCTGATCCTGGCCATGGCCGATCCCATGGACCTCAACGCCGTGGACAGCGCCCGGTTCTCCTCGGGCCTGAACATCGAGCCGGTGGTGACCAGCCACACCGCCCTGCGCCAGGCCATCGCCGACCACTACAACCGCATGGTCGCCGGGACCCTGCCGCCGGCCTCCCCCACCGACACCGGCCCGATCCATCCGGCCAGCGAGGGCCTGCCGGTCCCGTTCGACCTGGCCAAGACGCCCATGCTGCCTCAGGGGCTCCCCGGCAGCGGGCACAAGGATTACCCCAAGGACCCGTTCTTCAGTCCGCCGGAGGAGACCAGCCCCTTCAGCTTCTTCTCCGATGCCCCGGTCCCGCCCCTCTCCAACCCCACGGCCACCCCCCCCGCTCCCCAGCCGTCCATCATCCATCAGCGTTCGGCCATGTCCGAGCACACCGCGCCCCTGGAGAACTACGGCAACCGCGCCCTCATGCTGGGCCTGATCAAGCTGCTCCAGCGCCGGGGCATCCTGGGCCAGTACGAGCTGCAGCGCTTCCTGCACAACCTGGTCGAAGCCCGGGAGATCGACCCGAGACAATAGAACATCAGGCGGAGCGGCGCGGCCTCTCCAGCCGGGACTGGACCGTCTCCAGCTTCTTCACCGGGCATCCGCCGGTCTTGCAGCCGCCGCACCCTGAGCTGCACCCGCCGCCCAGGGCCGAGCCCAGGAGGTCCTTGAGGAAGTAGGCGACGCACAGCAGCGCGAGGACGAGGACGATGAAGAACTGGAAGGTCATGGTCGGTCCCTCACGCGAAGCCCAGGGCCTGCCCGCCCAGGATGGTGAACCAGGCCATGAGCCACGCCAGCCCCAGGCCGTAGACGATGCTGAACCCGGTCCACACCAGGCTGCGGGTCTCCTTGAGGATCATGCCCACAGTGCCCAGGCAGGGCGTGTAGATCAGGGTGAAGACCATGAAGCCCAGGGCGGTGAGGGGGGTCAGCCCTGAACGCAGGCGCAGGGCCGCGCGCAGGCCGCCGCCTTCGGGCTGGGCTTCCTGGGGTTCGGCGGCGCCGGAGTGGTGGATCACCGCCATGGTGCTCACCACGATCTCCTTGGCCACGAACCCGGCGGTGAGGGCGATGCTGTCCTTCCAGGCCTCGGTGCGGTCGTGGCCGGGATCCAGGATGGGAGCCAGGGCCGGCTGCAGCGTCCGGCCGATCCCGGCCGCGAGGCTGGTGTTCACCACCCGGCTCTGGTGGGCCAGGGCGAGGTCGTCCAGGCGGCTGGCCTCCTCCGCCGGGGGCAGGCTGAGAAGGCGCACCGCCGCTTCCTGGCGGTGGAGCTCCTCGCTCCAGGAGCGGTTGGCGATCCCGGGGTAGTGGGACAGGAACCATACCAGGGTCGCCCCGGCGAATATGGTGGTCCCGGCCCGGCTCAGGAACACGCTGCCCTTCTCCCACATGTGGATCAGGGTGCTCTTCAGCACCGGCATCCGGTACGGGGGCAGCTCCATGACGAACGGGGCGTTCTCGCCCCGGAACAGGGTCAGGCGCAGCAGCTTGCCCATGACCATGGCCAGGGCGAAGCCCAGGAAGTGCATGGCCAGGATGGCGAACGCCGCCTGGACCGGGCGGAAGAAGGTCCCCGCGATGACGATGTAGATCTGCAGCCGGGCGGAGCACGACATGAGCGGCGTCACCAGGATGGTGATGAAGCGGTCCGCCCGCGCCTCGATGGTGCGGGTGGCCTGCACCGCCGGGACGTTGCAGCCGGTGCCCATGAGCAGGGGGATGAAGCTCTTGCCGTGCAGCCCCATGAGGTGCATCAGGCGGTCCATGATGAAGGCCGCCCGGGCCATGTAGCCGGTGTCCTCCAGGAAGGCGATGCAGCCCATGAGGAGCATGATGACGGGCACGAACACCACCACCGCGCCCACTCCGGGGATGATCCCGTCCACCAGCAGGCTGGCCATCTCGCCCTGGGGCAGGTGGGCCCCGGCCCAGCCGCGCAGCAGTTCGAACCCTCTGGCGATCCAGTCCTGGGGGATCTTGCCGGCCACGAAGGTGAGGGTGTACACCGCGATCATGACCCCGATGAAGATGGGGATGCCCAGCCACCGGTTGGTGAGGACCGAGTCCAGGAGCGCGGTGAAGTCCAGCCGGGCGCGCGCGGCGGAGCGGCGCTGCACTTCCTCCACCAGGCCGTGGGCGAAGCCGTAGCGCCGCTCGGCCACCAGGGTGGCGCCGTCGGCGCCCAGGTGGGGCTCCAGGAAGGCCAGGCTGGCCTGGACCTGGGCCGTCACCGCCCGGCGGGCGTGGCTGAGCTCCACCAGGAGCCCGGCGCCCGGGACCCGTTCCAGGAGCTGGAGCGCGAGCCAGCGCGGCGGGCACGCCTGGGCCAGCTGCTCGTCCCGGTTGATCTCCCGTTCCAGCTTGACCAGCTCGTTCTCCAGGTCGTGCCCGTAGTTCACCTTCCCGGCGGGGGCCGGAGCGCCGTCCCGGGCGGACCGGGCGATGGCCTCCTTCAGGGCCTGGATCCCCTCCTCCCGGTTGCCGACGGTGGGGATCACGGGCCCTCCCAGCAGCCGCTCCAGGGCCGGCAGGTCGAACTTCAGGCCGAGCTTTTCCGCGTCGTCCATCATGTTGAGCACGAAGATGACGGGCCGGCGCAGCTCGAGCAGCTGGGTGGAGAGGTAGAGGTTGCGCTCCAGGTTGGAGGCGTCCAGGACGTTGACGATCAAGTCCACGGAGGGATCGGCCACGAACTGGGCCGCGATCCGCTCGTCCTCGCTCTGGGCGGAGAGGGAGTAGGTTCCCGGAAGGTCCACCACCTCCACCGGACCGTGGGATCCGTTGAAGTGCCCCCTCCGGCGTTCGACCGTGACCCCCGGCCAGTTGCCCACGTGCTGGTGGGCGCCGGTGAGGGCGTTGAAGATCGTGGTCTTACCGCAATTGGGATTGCCCGCCAGAGCCAGGGTCGTGGTCATCAAGTCTCCTCAGACACGAGGATGCATTGACTCTCCTCCCGCCTGAGGGATAAGTGGTAACCCTTGATTACAAGTTCCATGGGATCTCCCAAGGGCGCCAACTTTTCGACCTTCAGGCGCGCGCCCCGGATGAATCCCATCTCCAGCAGACGCTGGCGGATCTTCCCCTGGGCCAGGACCTGGCACACCTCAGCCTCGTCCCCCGGGTGCAGACTGCTGAGCGGCACGGGCTGTTGGTGAGACATGATCTCAACTCCTGCTTTAGTCTACGAGGGTTGGCCGGCGAAACAAGCGGGAATGTTGAGACACTTATCACAAGGCTCCGAGCCGCGGTGGTTACAATGCCAATAGCCAGGGACACCATGCTGATCACCCTTCCCAACGTGTTGACTTTCTTACGGATCGCGGCGGTGCCGTTCTTCGCCATCCTGGTCTGGTACGGCAGCATGGCCGAAGCCTGCATCCTGTTCATGGCCGCTGGCTTGACGGACGCCCTGGACGGCTGGCTGGCCCGGAAGCTCAACCAGAAGTCGGCCCTGGGGGCCATCCTGGACCCGGCGGCTGACAAGCTGTTAATAACAACCGCGTTCATCCTCCTGTCCTTCCCCAAAGAGGCCCTGGTCGTCCGGATTCCTCCCTGGGTCGCCATCCTGGCCATCTCCCGGGACTTCGTGATCGCCCTGGTGGCCCTGCTGGCCTCCACCCACTTCGACCCGGAGAAGTTCCGGCCGTCCATCCTGGGCAAGCTCACCACGTTCCTGGAGCTCACCGCCATCTCCCTGAGCCTGGTGATGAACACCCTCGGACCCTGTCCGTGGTTCCGCTACCTGGTCCCGTGGGTGTTCTACCTGCTGGCGGCCCTGGTGGTGGCTTCGGGCATGCACTACTTCTTCCGGGCCGCCGGCCCCGGGGCGGAAGCCCATTGAACGGAAGCGACGCGCCCCGCCCCCGCCGGACCGGCATCCCCTGGTCCATCCTGGTTCCGGCGGTGGGCGCCCTGGCGGCCCTCTGGTTCCTGCGCACCGCCCTGGCGCCGTTCTTCATCGCCATCGTCCTGGCCTACCTGCTGGAGCCTCTCACCGCCCGGTTCGCCCGCCGATTGCCCCGGGGCTGGGCGGCCCTGCTGGCGACCCTGATCTGCCTGATGGTCCTGGGCCTGCTCCTCTGGATCCTGGTGCCGCCTTTCGTGGCCCAGGTGGAACGCCTGGTCGAATCCCTGCCGGCGTGGCGGGAGAAGGCCATCGCCCGCTGGACGCCCTGGTTCAACGCCCACCCGGCGGTGCAGGAGCGGCTCCGGCGGGCGGTGGAGAGCCTGGACCCCATGGATCTGCTGCGGGGGGTGCAGACCGCCGGACTGGGGCTCATGGGCTGGATGCTGGAAGGCCTGACCCTGATCCTGGTCCCTCTCATCGTCTACTACCTGCTGGTGGAGGGGCCGAGCCTGGGGCGCGGCCTGGAAGAGCTGATCCCGGTCCGGTACCGGAACCCGGTCCGGGGCCTGGGCGGGGAGATCAACCAGCGCCTGGGCGGCTACATCCGCGGCCAGCTGGCGGTGATGCTGGTGATGTCCATCCTGCAGGGGCTGGCGTTCCAGCTGCTCGGGGTGCCCTATCCCTGGGTCCTGGGCCTCCTGGCGGGGCTCGCCACCGCAGTGCCCTACTCCCCGTACGTCACCGCGCTGCCCCTGGCCCTGCTGTTCTCGGCCCTGGACGGCGCCGGCGGGGGCCACCTGCTGCTGGCCGGCCTGGTGTTCTTCGGGGTCCAGAAGCTCGAGGCCTTCTACTTCACCCCGGTGTGGGTGGGCCGGGCCAGCGGGCTGCACCCCCTGGAGGTGCTCCTGGGCCTGTTCTGCTTCGGGTTCGCTTTCGGGATCGTGGGCCTGATCTTCGCGGTGCCGCTGATGGTCGTGTTCAAGACCCTGTCCCGGTTCTTCCTCGTGCGGTACAAGGCCCATCCCTGGTACGTGGGCTGATCCCGCCTGGCTCCGGCTGCCGGGCTGCCCGTGCGTCGTTTTTTTCCTGGATCAGAAGTTGGTAAGATCAACGCCCTTCTGACCAGGAGTCACCATGGGTTCCGGTTCCCCATCAACCCAGGACCGGGAGCGCTTTCCCCGCCATCCGGCTTGCCGCCCTTTCACCGTCCGTCCGCGTCTGCGGGAGGACCTGCCGGCCATCGTCGAGCTCATGCGGCGGGTCTATCCGCCGCCCCACCCGCCGGAGGCTGCGTGGTCGGAGGCCATCCTCCGGGAGCACCTGGAGCGCTTCCCCGAAGGCCAGCTGGTGGCGGCGGACGATGCCGGGCGGATCCTGGGGGACTCCACCGGGATGAGGCTTCCCCTGGGACGGGCCCTGGCCCCCCACACCTGGTCCGGGATCACCGGGCGGGGCCGGCTGGACACCCACGACCCCCGGGGAGACGCCTTCTACGGCGTGGACATCGCGGTGGACGTGCCGTTCCGCGGCCGGGGGGTCGCATCCGCCATCTACGCGGCCAGGTTCCGGGTGGCCCGGAACCTGGGCTGCAGGGCCTTCGTGGCGGGCGCCCGGATCCCGGGCTACCACCTGGAATCCCGGCTCAGCCCGGAACGGTACGTGGAGGAGGTGGTGGCCGGCGCCCGGGACGACCCGACCCTCAGCCGCCAGCTGCACCTGGGATTCCAGGTGGTGGGCCTGCTGCCCGGGTACTTCAGGGACTATGAGTGCGAGAATTACGCGGTTCTCATCCTCAAGGACCTGGAGGCTGCATGAACCCTCGCAAGATCCGGGTCGCCGCCCTCCAGTACTGGGTCCGGCACGTGGAAAACTGGGACGCCTTCGAAGACCAGGTGACCTCCCTGGTGGAGGCGGCGGCCGACTACCGCTGCCAGATGGTGGTCTTCCCCGAGTTCTTCACCATCCAGCTGCTGACCCTGGGGGATGTGAAGCGGCCCATGACCGAGCAGGTCCGGGACCTGGCCCGGCAGCGCCCGCGCTACCAGGACATGTTCATCCGGCTTGCCGCCAAGTACGGGCTGTACGTGGTGGGCGGCTCCATCCCCTCCCGGGGCGAGGACGGCCGGATCTACAACGACTGCTTCATCTTCAATCCCCAGGGGGCGTTCGCCCACCAGGGCAAGCTGCACATGACCCGGTTCGAGCGCGAGGACTGGCTCCTCGCGGGGCGGGACGCCTTCCGGGTGTTCGACACCGCCCTGGGCCGGATCGCCGTCACCATCTGCTACGACGTGGAGTTCCCCGAGGTGGCCCGGGGCGCGGCCCGGGCCGGGGCGCGCATCCTGGTGGTGCCCTCCTGCACCGACGACCGCCAGGGCTTCCTGCGGGTCCGCTACTGCGCCCACGCCCGGGCCATCGAGAACCAGATGTACGTGGTCCACAGCGGGACGGTGGGCACCCTGCCGGCGGTCCCGGCCGTGTCCCTGAACTACGGCCAGGCGGCCATCCTCACCCCGTGCGACTTCCCGTTCTCCCGGGACGGCATCAAGGCGGAAGGGACCCCCAACCAGGAGCAGATCGTCATTGGCGACCTGGACATGGAGGCGCTGGAGGAATCCATGGGCTATGGCCCGGTGCTGCCGCTGAAGGACAGCATCCACACCCCGCCGTCCGTGAACGGTCCGGAGGTGGTGCAGCTCTAGTGTCCGCCGACGGCCCCGGTGGCGCGGTACGTCCCTGGTGTGTTCGCGCCGACCCTCATTCCATGGTTTCGTTCAGTTGGACGAACCGGTTTTTCAATGAAACGCAACCAAGGTTTCAGACGACTTGAGAACGGCAAACGTGGTCGGATCAGATTCCCGTAGCGTTGTCATCAAATGGAGCGACTTGATGTCGCTTCATTTGTTGACAAGGTCGAGGACAATCTGATCCGACCACGTACGAGTGGGTCGGCGCGGCTCCAGGGGACCCGCGGTGGGTCGGCGCGAAGATACCGGGGACGGACGGAAACGCAGGGGCCGTCGGCGGACACGGCCGGGTCGGGACACGGCCGCTGGCTAGACCAGGTCGTAGGCGCCGAAGAAGAAGCCCAGTTCCCGGGCCGCGCTGGCCGGGCTGTCGGAGCCGTGGGTGGCGTTGCGGGTGTGGTCCTGGCCGAACCGCGCCCGCAGGGTGCCCGGGGCGGCCTTGGCGGGATCGGTGGCGCCCATCAGGTCGCGCCAGCGGAGGATGCCGTCCTCCCCCTCCAGGCACATGAGCACCACCGGGCCTTCGACCATGAAGGCCTCCAGGTCCGGGTAGAATCCCTTCCCCACGTGCTCCTGGTAGAACTCCTTGCACAACTCCGGGGTCAGCCTGGCCAGGCGCATCCCCTTCAGGATCAGGCCCGCGCGCTCGATTTCGTTGATGATCAACCCCACCTGGCCCGCCTGGATGGCATTGGGCTTGATGATGGCGAGGGTGCGCTCGATGGCCATGTTTTTCTCCATATTGAGGTTCGGCAGGTCCGATCCTTGGCAAGACACTGACTGCGGATTCTGCATCAAGATCCGCGCGGTGAGGAATGAGCAGGATAGCACCGGAGAAGGAGTCCGGAAGCCGGGCCGGGTCCGGCTGCCTCCCGGCGGCGGGTTCGAGGATCTTTTGGCCGGGAACCGGAAAATTAGTTAATAATTCAGAAAGCCGCTCCCGGGGGACGGTTCCGCCTTCAACCCTGGGAAATCCGTACCTTCGAAGGTACAATCGAGAGCTTGATGCGATTGGATTCCAGCATGCTTGATAATCTCCTTAAGAAACTCATTGGCTCCAAGAACGATCGCGAGTTGAAGCGATTGTGGGCCAAAGTCCAGGCGATCAACGCGCTGGAACCTGGAATCCAGGCCCTCAGCGATGCCGAACTCAAGGCCAAGACGCCGTATTTCAAGGGCCTCCTGGCCGACGGCGCGACCATGAACGACATCCTGCCGGAGGCCTTCGCGGTGGTGCGGGAGGCTTCCAGGCGGGTGCTGCGCATGCGGCATTTTGATGTTCAGCTCATAGGCGGCATGGCCCTGCACGAAGGCAAGGTGGCCGAGATGCGGACCGGCGAGGGCAAGACCCTCACCGCCACCCTGTCCCTGTACCTGCACGGCCTGATGGGGAAGGGCGCCCACCTGGTCACCGTCAACGACTACCTGGCCCGGCGCGACGCCGAGTGGATGGGCCGCCTGTACAACTGGCTGGGGCTGTCGGTGGGGGTGATCCAGCACGGGCTCACCGACGAAGAGCGGCGGGAAGCCTACGCCTGCGACATTACCTACGCCACCAACAACGAGATCGGCTTCGACTACCTGCGCGACAACATGAAGTGGTCCCTGGAGGAGTTCACCCAGCGGGGCTTCGTGTACGCCATCGTGGACGAGGTGGACTCCATCCTCATCGACGAGGCGCGCACCCCGCTGATCATCGCCGGGGCCAGCGAGGAGGACACCTCCAAGTACTTCAAGATCGACGCGGTCGTCCCCAAGCTGAAGATGGAAGTGGACTTCAAGGTGGACGAGAAGGACCGCCAGGTGACCCTCACCGACGACGGCATCCGCCACGCCGAGCGGCTCCTGGGCGTGCCCAACCTCTACGATCCCTCCGCCATCGAGACCCTGCACGGCATCAACCAGGCACTGCTGGCCCACAACCTGTACAAGCGCGACGTGGACTACATGGTCAAGGACAAGGAGGACGGGCGGGGCCTCGAGGTGGTCATCGTGGACGAGTTCACCGGCCGCATGATGCCGGGCCGCCGCTGGTCCAACGGGCTGCACCAGGCCATCGAGGCCAAGGAGGGGGTGGAGGTCAACGCTGAGAACCAGACCCTGGCCACCGTCACCTTCCAGAACTTCTTCCGGATGTACAAGACCCTGGCGGGCATGACCGGCACCGCCGAGACCGAGGCGCGGGAGCTGCTGCAGATCTACAAGCTGGAAGTGGTGATCATCCCCACCAACATGCCCATGGTCCGCGCCGACTTCGCCGACGTGGTCTACTCGGGCAAGGCCGGCAAGAAGAAGGCCATCGTGGACGAGATCCAGGACCTGCACGGCAAGGGCCAGCCGGTGCTGGTGGGCACCGCCAGCATCGAGAGCAGCGAGGACCTGTCCGACGCCCTGAAGCTGGCGAAGATCCCCCACGTGGTGCTCAACGCCAAGCACCACGCCAAGGAGGCCGAGATCATCGCCCAGGCCGGGCGCAAGGGGGCGGTGACCATCGCCACCAACATGGCCGGCCGCGGCACCGACATCGTGCTGGGCGGCAACCCCGAAGGCCTGGCCAAGATCGAGGCGCGCCGCAAGAACATCGCCCTGTACGACGAGGAGGGCAAGGAGACCCCCGAGTTCCTCGGCCTGGTGGAACAGATGGCCAGGCAGACCGAGTCCGAGAAGGTGGAAGTGATCGCCGCCGGCGGGCTGCACATCCTGGGCACCGAGCGGCACGAGAGCCGGCGCATCGACAACCAGCTCCGCGGCCGTTCCGGCCGCCAGGGCGACCCGGGCACCAGCCGCTTCTACCTGAGCCTCGAGGACGACCTGATGCGGATCTTCGGCGGCGACCGGATCAAGAGCATGATGTCCACCCTGGGCATGGTGGACGACGAGCCCATCGAGGCGGGCATGGTCACCCGGGCCATCGAGCGCTCCCAGAAGCGGGTGGAGACCCACCACTTCGAGGTGCGCAAGCACCTGCTGGAATACGACGACGTGATGAACAAGCAGCGCATCTTCTTCTACGGGCTGCGCACCGAGATCCTCAAGGGCAACACCAAGGAGTACGTGCTGCGCATCTCCGGCGAGATCGTCGAGGGCCTCATCCACGACTACCTCCCCGAGAAGGGCCTGCGGGACCTGGATGGCTTCAAGGAGCGCTTCGAGCAGCTGTTCGCCATGACCGGCGTGGACCTGGACGCCATCGCCGCCATGCCCACGGCGGAAGCCGTCGAGAGCCTCACCCGGACCGTCCAGGACGCCTACCAGGACAAGGAGGTGCGCCTGGGCAGCGAGGAGATCCTGCGCTGGCACGAGCGGGTCGCCATCCTGCAGATCATCGACTCGGCCTGGAAGCGCCACCTGCTGGTCATGGACCACCTGAAGGAGGCCATCGGCTTCCGGGGCTACGGCCAGAAGGACCCGCTGGTGGAGTACAAGCGGGAGAGCTACGACTACTTCGAGCAGATGCGGTTCGGCTACGAGGACGAGATCATCAGCTACCTGTACCGGGTGGAGCCCCAGGCCGCCTACGTCCCCGACGGCAGCCGGGTGCACCGGGTGCCCGCCGAGCTCCACGAACTGGGCCCCAGCGAGACCGGCGCCCTCACCGAGCAGGCCGCCAACGGCGAACCGGTCCAGCGGGTCATGCGCTTCAGCGCTGGCGGGATCGAGGACGACTAGGCGTCGGCAGCTTTCGCCGTCGGGATCCGCGGGTTCGCGACGACCCACCCTTACCGGATTGACTTGACCGCGCTACGCGCGGTCAAGTCAATCCGGTTTGCCGTCCTCAAGCCGTCAAGGCCGTTGGCCGCGGTTGCCCGACGGAAGGTTGGTGGACCCCCAGGATGGCTTCATTTGTAAAAATTTATTTATTTGTAATATTATAACTGATCTTGTCAAAATCTGCAATACCTCATGTAATAAGTATGGTTTAATTTTCTGGACAAAATTTCTACATTTATTTTATATTTTTATCCTGGAGTCAGAGTTCCCCATGCGTTCCCAAGGCCTGCCCCGTTCCCTTGTCTCCGTCACCGTGGCAGCCCTGGTGCTGGGTCTTCCAGCGCCGGCGGAGATCCCTTCGGGCCAGATGCTGGCCCTCCTGGGCCGCAACGATCCCCGCCACCCGGAACGATCCCCCATCCTGGGCTGCATGGCCCTCCGGAGCGGCGTCCTCGCCCACGTCCGGCTCTGCGGCGCCTATGCTTCCACGCCCAACGAGGCCTTTCCGCGCCACCGCCGCCTGGATGCCCGCCGCAACTGCCCGCAGGACGCCATCGCGGGGGTGGCCCAGTGGCTCTTTCTCTCCCCGGACGGCGCCATCCTGGCTCCCAACGAGCTGAGCAAGGACCCCATCGGGGAGATCGCCAGCGAGCAGAGGGCCCGCCGGAACGGCGGGAGCCCGGTGGGGGGACTGGGCAAGATCCAGGCGCTGCTGTTCGCCGCCTCGGACTACCGACACCGGATCGAGGCCGCCCTCTCCCCGGGCTCGGGTCCCCCGGCCAAACCCCGGGACGCCCTGGAATCCGCGGACCGGGACTTCCGGGAAGCCGCCTACCGGATCCTGGACCGTCCGCCCAAGGAGGAAGCAACCGGGAAGGAAAGGCCTGCGGGCGCGGAGGGGAAGGCCAGCCGCTTCGACCTGGAGCGCCGGCAGTTCAGCGTCATGCTCCAGCAAGCGGTGCTGGCGGAGGTGGACGACCCGGTCCGCAGGTACCCCCCGTACATCGTGGAGGACGCCCTGCTGGCCTACGCATGGATGGTGGCCGACGACGTGCAGGAACTGGTCGACGCCTTCGGCGGCGGCCCTCTGCCGGGCCTCCTGGCACGGCCGGAGCCGGGAGAGACCCTGCCCAGGTTCGACCGGACCTGGTACCAGGCCCGGTGGTGGAACGAGAGGTTGCCGTAGGTGGCGTCCCCCTGGGTGGGGTCCACCGGCAGGGGCCACGGCGGGGGCTGCTGGTCCCGGTACGCCAGGTGGCCGCGTTCCAGGTAGTAGTCCAGGGAGCCGGAAGGGTCGCGCCCGGAGGCGATCACCGAGCGCCCCTGGCGCAGGCCCACCGGGACCGCGAACGGGGACAGCCGGCCGTCCTGGGCGTTGCCGGCGGCGACCCCCAGCCGCTGGCCCGGAAGGTACTCCACGCTGGCCTCCGCGCCGACCAGCCGCCAGCTCTGGGTCTGGTCCTCCAGGGTGACGGTCCCGGCCAGGCCGTGCAGTTCCAGGCGCCCGGAGCGCCAGCGGGCGTCGCCGCCGTAGACGGTGTCCAGCTTGAGCACGGGCGGGTTCTGCACCACCGAGAGCAGCAGGCCCCGGCCCAGCATGGTGTTGAAGTCGCCCGCCTGGAGCGCCCAGGGGCCGGCGTCGAACTTGAGGTACTTGCGGTGGATCGTGGCAGTCGGCCGGTCCAGGGTGAAGTTGGGGTCCTCCTGGTAGAAGTTCACGTACCAGGCGGTGAGGCCGCCGGTCCAGGGTCCCTGGGCGGCCACCAGGGACAGGGAGGCCTGGTACTGCTTCGGCCTCGGTTTCGGCAGCTGGAAGGAGAAAGGCCCGGTGGCCTCCAGGTTCCGGTCGTAGAGCAGGTCGGTGGTGGCCTCCAGGGAGAACGGCCGGGGCTGGGCCGCCTGCGTCCCCGGCCCGGCCAGGACCGCCGAGAGGGCTAGGGCCGGCCTCACTTGACCAGTCCGGCCACGGCCGCGAACAAGGCGCGCTCGTCGCCGGCCAGGTAGCCGTTGTGGTAGAAGGCGGTGGCGCCCTTGCGGTCGATGACCACCGGGTACGGCACCCCGCCCTCGGGGTTGTACAGCCGGCATGCGCTGGCGTCCGGGTCCAGCAGCACGGTGAAGGTGAAACCCCGGCCGCGGACATAGGGATCCACCTGGGCCATGGTGCGCCCGTCGTCGATGGCGATGGCCAGGACCAGCACCTGGGGGTACCGGTCCTGGAGGGCCTGGAGCTGTTTCAGGGCCCGCAGGCACGGCCCGCACCAGGTGGCCCAGAAGTCCAGCACGATCACCTGCCGGGCCAGGTGGTCCTCTAGGTTGAACCGGGTGCCGTCCGGCCGGTTCAGGGTGAAGGTGGGAGCCGGTCCCGCCGAGAGGGCGGCGCACAGGGCGAAGGCGGCCAAGGCGCATAGGGGGGCTCTGGACATGGCGTACCCGGGGGGGGATCCAGGCCCGCGGATCACTCGGCCAGCAGGGCCTGGATCTTGGCGATCACCGCGTTCAGGTCGAAGCCCCCCTGGATGTACTGCACCTTGAAGGTCTTGTCGATGAGGACGATGGTGGGGAAGCTTCCCGTCACGGAAACGTAGGCCTGCTCGGCCGCCCCGCCGGAGGTGCCGCTGGCGTCGTTCATCACCGTCTGGGTCAGGTGGTAGGTGGAGGTCCACTGCTTGAGGCCGGCTAGGCTCACCGGGCCGCCGCCGTTGTTGTCCTGGGTGAGGCAGGTGGCCACGGCCAGGCCATTGGGACCGTAGGTCTTGTACAGGTTCTGGATTGACGGGGCGTCCTGCTGGCACCAGTAGCACCACATGGCGGAGACGTCCAGGAGGATGACCTTGCCCTTTAACTGGGACAGGCGGGTGGCGGCCCCCAGGGCGTTGATGCCGTGGATGTCGGCGGCGGGGGCGCCGATCTGCTGGGGCGGCACGCTGCCCGGACCGGGACCGGCCTGGCTCCCGGAGGAGCCGAAGGACTGGGGCCTGGGCATGAACCGGGGGGCGACGTTCAACCCCGGTCCGTCCGAAAAGGCGGGGCTGGAGCCCAGCAGGCAAACGATCAACAACCCCCGTGAGGGGAAAAGATGGGTGCTCATGGCTTGATCTCCGGAGCCTTGGATGCCCGGCGCCGCTCCGGCGTCTTGCGGTCGTGCCGAAATAAGTCCCGCGGATCCCGTCGGTTCACGTTTTCCGGAAAGTCACCCGGCGAGGTGCCGGTTTTTACCTTTCATCCCGGTTCCCTGCTGACATGCGGAGCGCTTTGTGGTTGGCTTATGCCATGGAACTGGTGATCGTGACGGGACTTTCCGGGGCGGGGCGGCGCTCGGTGCTGGGGGCCCTGGAGGACGCCGGCTGCACCGCCCTGGACAATGTCCCGGCCCGGCTGCTGGAACCCCTGCTGGAGCTGGAGGCCAAGCTCAACCCCAACCGTCCGCGGCTGGCGGTGGGCATGGACAACCGCCACCCGGAATTCGCCGCTGAACTGGAGCCCCTGATTGATCGGCTCATGGACAGCAGTATTCCGGTTTATGTCGTGTTCGTGGAAGCCAACGACGATGTCCTCCTGCGCCGGTTCAACGAATCCCGCCGGCCCCACTTCCTGGCCCGGGACGGGGGCGTGGCCGAGGCCATCGCCCGGGAGCGGCAGCTGCTGGAGCCCGTGCGGCGCATGGCCAGCGCCATCATCAACACCGGCAACCTGACCCTGTCCCAGCTCCGCCAGCGCATCGCCGAGCTGCTGCCGGACCTGCCGGTGAGCGGCACCACCCTGCGCCTGATCAGCTTCGGATTCAAGAACGGCACCCCGGTGGAGGCGGACATGGTGCTGGACGCCCGCTTCCTGCCCAACCCCCACTACGTGGCCGAGCTGCGCGAGCTCACCGGCAAGGACGCCCCGGTGCGGGACTTCCTCCTCAAGTCCGACACCTTCTCCACCTTCCTGGCCCTGGCCGAGAACTGGATCCAATGGGCCTGGCCCTACATCCAGCAGGAGGGCCGGGCCTACCACAACATCGCCATCGGCTGCACCGGCGGCCAGCACCGGAGTGTGGCCCTGGTGGAGATCCTGGCCCAGCGGCTGCGCCGCGACATCCCCAAGCTGGTGGTGGTGCACCGGGAACTGACGACCTAGTCCCGCGGAGGCGGACCGCCGCGGGACACGGTGTGGAAGAGGTACGGAAAGCTCAGGTGTGGCTGTATTCCTTCGCGGTGATCTGCTCGAGGCTGCGGCCCTTGGTGCTCATGCCCAGGATGGCCACGGCCAGGGCGCCCACGATCAGGACGCAGGTGGTGATGGTGAACACCCCCACGAAGCCGATCCGGTTGTAGGTGAAGCCGATGATCAGGGGCGCCGCCAGGCCGCCGACGCGGCCGAAGGAAGAGGCCACGCCCATGCCGGTGGCGCGGAAGGCGGTGGGATACAGCTCAGGCGTGTAGGCGTAGATGCCCGCGTAGGTCCCGTTCATGAAGAACGACAGCCAGAACCCGAAGAAGGTGATCAGGAAGTCGGTGCGCGCGCCGGCCAGGCAGAAGGCCGCCACACCGCCCAGGAGCAGGTACAGCACGATGGTCCACTTGCGGTCCAGCACCTCGGTGAGGAAGGCCCCGGAATAGTAGCCGGGGATCTGGGCCAGGTAGATGATCAGGCTGTAGCCGAAGCTCTTGGTGATGGTCATGCCCTGCTTCACCAGGAGGGTGGGGATCCAGGTGAAGAAGCCGTAGTACGAGAAGGTGATGGCCAGCCACAGGATCCAGAGCATGGCCGAGACGCGGACCATGTCCCGGCCCCAAAGGGCGCCCAGGTTCTTCCAGAAGCCGCCGGTCTTGCGCAGGCCCATGGGCGGGATCTCGACGCTCTCGTACGGGGCCAGGGTCTGGCCGCGCTTGACGTAGAAGGCCTCCATGTGGTCCACCACCATCTCAGCGTCCTTGGACCGGCCGTGCAGCATCAGCCACCGGGGCGACTCGGGCAGGGAGCGCCGCCACCACAGCAGCATGACGATGGGCACGAAGGTGATCACCTGGGCGATGCGCCAGCCCTGGCTGAAGGAGGGCACCACGAAGTAGCCCAGCATGGCCGCGAACACGAAGCCGAAGGAGAAGAACCCGGACAGGGAGCCGATGAAGCGCCCCCGCAGCCGGCTCTGGATGAACTCGGACAGGAACGGGGCGATGATGGCGCTCTCGGCGCCCACCCCGGCGCCCGCCACCACCCGGGACCAGAACAGGAACTGCCAGTTGGGGGAGCAGGCCGCGAACAGGGTGGCCACGGTGTAGATGAACAGGGCGTACATCATCACCTTCCGCCGCCCGATCAGGTCGCCCAGGGCGCCGGCGCCGAAGGCGCCCACCAGGTAGCCGAACATCAGGGAACTGCCCAGCACTCCGGTGGTGGCGGTGCTCAGGCTCCACAGCTTCATCACCGGCGCCAGGATGAAGGCGATCAGCGCCGCGTCCATGCCGTCGAAGGTGTAGCCCAGGCCGCCCATGAACAGGAGATGGATGTGGGGCCGGGCAAAGGGCAGGCGCTCCAGTCGCTTCAGGGTGTTCAGGTCCATCTCGGTGAACCCGGGTTGCAGATTATCGGCTGCTTGGTCGGCCATGGCTCACCTTCCCTGTGAAAGGATGTTCTTGTGGACCTTGCCCCCCTGGATGATGAGGGTCAGGTTGTCGTGGTAGTTCTTGAACAGGCCCAGGTCCTTGAGCGGATCGCCCTTGACCAGGACGAAGTCGGCCAGCTTGCCGGCCTCGATGGTGCCCAGGTCCTTCTCCCGGTGGATGATCTCGGCGTTGGTGCGGGTGGTGGCGATCAGGGCGGCCATGGAGCCCATGACCCGGCCCTGGAGTTCCATCTCGATGCCCTTGTTGGTCTGCATGGGACCCAGCAGGTCGCTGCCAGAGCCGACCTTGACCCCGTGGGCCAGGGCGTAGGCCAGGGAGGTCTCGGCCTTGTCCAGGGCCTGGTTGATCTTGCGCACGAAGTCGTCGGACAGGCCCAGCTCCTTGCCCAGCTTGGAGATCATCACGTAGGTGGCCATGGTGGGCACCAGGTAGGTGCCGCACTCCTTCATCATCTTGGCCGAGGCCTCGGTCATGAGGTTGCCGTGCTCGATGGTCCTCACTCCGGCCTGGCAGCACAGCTTGATGCCGCGGTCGGAGTAGCAGTGGGCGGCCACGTACTTCCCGGCCGACTCCGCCTCGAACACGGCGGCCTTCATCTCCTCCAGGGAGTACTGGGAGGTGTCCAGCTCGTCGCTGGGGGAGGCGGCGCCGCCGCTGGCCATGATCTTGACGAAGTCCACGCCCTGGCGGAGCTGCTCGCGGGCGGCCCGGCGCACCGCGTCCACCCCGTCCACGACGGTGGAGCTGACCCCGGCGGGGTGGTAGATCGGTGCATAGGTCTCCGAGGGCAGCCGCCAGTCGCCGTGGCCCCCGGTCTGGGACAGGATGGCGCCGGAGACGGACAGCCGCGACCCGGGCACCCAGCCTTCGTCCACCGCCTGGCGGAACCCCGCATCCACCCCGCCGCAGTCCCGGGCGGTGGTGAAGCCCTGGTCCAGGGTCTCCTTGAGCACCTTGAGGGACCGGATCACCAGGGTGGAGGTGCGCAGGCGGTGCTGCTGCTCGACGATGCTGGGGTCCACCGAGCCGGTGTGCACGTGGGCGTCGATGAGCCCCGGGAGGAGGGTCTGGCCCTGGCAGTCGATGACGGTGGTCTGCGCCGGCAGGGCGCCGGTGCGGCCGTGGCCCACCTCCTTGATGCGCTGGTCCTGGATGACCACCCAGCCGTTGGACTTGGGGTCGGCGCCGGTGCAGTCGATGATGGTGGCGTTCTTGAGGATGGTGTGGCCCATATCCTCCTCCTTGGGAATGGAAGCTGCTTCGGGTGTAGTCCGGGCGGCGCCGTCACTGGGAGCCGGAACCGCCGGTTCCGCGGTCCGGCCCGGGTCGAGTCGGCGGGACCCGGCGGATAAACCGTCCGAAATCAGATGGGAACGGACAGACTTGGAGTGGGATGGCACCATCCTAGGAGCATCCCATGGGGAAGCAAGGGTAAATTCTAGACTCCCTGGAGGATGTTTTTGCAGACCCGGCCCCCCTGCATGATGAGGGTCAGGTTGTCGCGCCAGTCCTGGAACAGGCCCAGGTCCTTGAGGGGATCGCCCTTGACCAGGACCAGGTCGGCCAGCTTGCCGGCCTCGAGGGTGCCCAGGTCCTTCTCGCGGCGGATGATCTCCGCGTTGATGCGGGTGGCGGCGATCAGGGCCCCCATGGGGCCCATGATCCGGCCCTGGAGCTCCAGCTCCATGCCGTCGTGGACCTGAAGGGGGCCCAGCAGGTCGCTGCCGGAGCCGATCTTCACCCCGTGGGCCACCGCGATGGCCAGGGAGGTCTCGGCCTTGTCCCTGGCCTGCTTGATCTTCCGGATGAACTCCGGAGACAGGCCCAGTTCCTCGCCTTTCAGGGAGAGCATCACCGACGCGACCATGGTGGGCACCAGGTAGGTGCCGCACTCCTTCATGAGCCTGGCCGAGGCCTCGGTCATGAGGTTGCCGTGCTCGATGGTCCTCACCCCGGCCTGGCAGCACAGCTTGATGCCGCGGTCGGAGTAGCAGTGGGCGGCCACGTACTTCCCGGCCGACTCCGCCTCGAACACGATGGCCTTCATCTCCTCCAGGGAGTACTGGGAGGTGTCCAGCTCGTCGCTGGGGGAGGCGGCGCCGCCGCTGGCCATGATCTTG
This sequence comes from Holophaga sp., assembly GCA_049508835.1. Lineage (GTDB taxonomy): Bacteria > Acidobacteriota > Holophagae > Holophagales > Holophagaceae > Mesoterricola. The sequence continues at coordinate 20,997 of JBELAL010000029.1, forward strand.
ACGAAGTCCACGCCCTGGCGCAGCTGCTCCCGGGCGGCCCTGCGCACCGCGTCCACCCCGTCGCAGACGCAGGAACTCACGCCGGCCGGGTGGTACACGGCCGGGTAGGTCTCGGTGGGCAGCCGCCAGTCGCCGTGGCCCCCGGTCTGGGACAGGATGGCGCCGGAGACGGACAGCCGCGGCCCGGGCACCAGCCCTTCCTCCACCGCCATGCGGAACCCCGCGTCCACGCCGCCGCAGTCCCGGACGCTGGTGAAGCCCTGGTCCAGGGTCTCCCTGAGCACCTTCAGGGACCGGATCACCAGGGTGGAGGTGCGCAGGCGGCGCTGCTGGTCGACGATGCTGGGTTCCACCGAGCCGATGTGCACGTGGGTGTCGATGAGGCCCGGGAGCAGCGTCTGGCCCCGGCAGTCGATGACCGTGGCCTGGGGCGGCAGGGCCCCGGTGCGGCCGTGGCCCACCTCCTTGATGCGCTGGTCCTGGATGACCACCCAGCCGCCGGGCTTGGGGTCGGCGCCGGTGCAGTCGATGATGATGGCGTTGGTGAGGATGGTTTCGGCCATTGCGTCCTCCTTCGGGATGGAAGTTGCTGTGATGGCGGTCCGGGAAAGGTCGCCGCCCCGGGGCCTGGAACGCCGGAGTGGTCCCCCCGGCGACCCGCGGCGGAGACCCCGGACGGCATCGACTGAAGACAGGCGGTAGGGTGTGGAGCGCTTAAAGCCTAGCGCCTTCCCCGGTGGAAGCCAGGGAAACCTCTCCCAGGACCGGACGCCCGTCGAAGGTCCGGTCAGTCCAAGGCTTCCGGGGCGGCGTTGCGGGATCCGGCCCTCCGGGCATGGTCCCGCCGGACCGCCCAGTACACCGGCGCGCCCAGGCCCACCACCATCAGCCCGGGCCAGGTGAACGAGGGGCGGTACAGCAGCAGCGCGCCCATGATGGCCGCGGCGCCCAGGACGTAGAGGGCCGGCAGCACCGGGTAGGCGAACACCTTCACCGGGCGCTCCAGCTCCGGCCTGCGCACGCGCAGCACGAAGATCCCCGCCACCGTGAGGGCGTAGAACAGCAGCGCGGCGAACATGGTGAACTCCAGCAGCTGCCCGTAGTTCCCGGTGAGGGTCAGCAGGCTGGCCCAGGCGGCCTGGAGGGCCAGGGCGGCGCCCGGCACCTGGCGCCGGTTGAGCCGAGCCGCCTGGTGGAAGAACAGGCCGTCCTCGGCCATGGTCCGGTACAGCCGGGACCCGGCCATGATCATGCCGTTGGCGCAGCCGAAGGTGCTCACCAGGATGGCCAGGGCCATGATCCGGTCCCCCCGCGGTCCCAGGATCACCCGCAGGGCTTCGCTGCCCACACGGTCCCCGGCGGCGGTGGCGATGCCGGTGGGGCCCAGCACCCGCAAGTAGACCGCGTTGGCCAGCAGGTACAGGCCCAGCACCATGAGCGGGCCCACCAGCAGCGCCAGGGGGATGGTGCGCCGGGGCTCGCGCACCTCGCCGGCGATGAAGGTCACCGAGTTCCAGGAGTCGCTCGAGAACAGGCTGCCGGTCTGCACCACCAGCAGGGCGCCCAGGAAGGGCAGGGCGGCGTCGGGCCCCTGGGGCACCCAGGCCGTCGCCGAAGCCTCGCGGGGGGCGGCCAGCAGGAGTCCGGCCAGGATCAGGGCCGCGAGGCTGCCCAGCTTGGCCAGGGTGAAGGTGTTCTGGATCCAGACCCCGACCTTCGCGCCGAAGCTGTTGAGCAGGCTCAGCCCCACGATCACGGCGATGGCCGCCAGCCGGGCCGGGGTCAGGCCCAGGTGGTACGGGCCCACGGTGACGGCCTCGCCGACGGCCTGGGCCGGCACTTCCAGGGGCCCGAGCAGGTAGCGGCTCTCGCTCACCGCCGGGAGGAAGGTCCCCAGGAACTTGCCGAAGGCCATGGCCACCGCGGCGATGGAGCCGCACTCGATGATGGCGAACACGGACCACCCATAGAGGAAGGCCACCAGAGGGCCGTAGCTCTCCTGCAGGTAGACATACTGCCCGCCGGCCCGGGGGAACATCCCGGCCAGTTCGCCGTAGGAATGGGCTCCCAGCAGGGTGAGGCAGGCGGTCAGCAGCCAGGCCAGGATGAGGAAGGAGCCGGTGCCCCCGGTGCGGGCCATCTCCGCGGGGACGATGTAGATGCCGCTGCCGATCATGGAGCCGGCGATGAGCATGGTGGCGGAGAAGGGGCCCACGTGCCGCTGGTAGTCCTGAGAATTCATAATTAATACACCATCAGGCATGACTTCATTCTAAGCAATTCTAGGACTATTTAATAAACTTTTTATAAGATCAACGAGATCCAGGCACATGCGGCGGCCCAGTCCGGAGCCAGGATCCGGGCTCTGAGGTTAACCTTGATCGATGGCGCGTTCCAAGACCTCCCTACGCCTTCTCCTGGCCACCGCGGTCCTGAGCCTCCTGCCCCTCTATGGGCTGTGGCTCTGGAAGAGCAAAGGTCCCCTGGCCGCCCAGGCCACCCTGGTGTTCAAGCGGGGGACCACGGTGGACGCCATGGCCGAGCAACTGGAGCAGGCCGGGGTGATCCGCTCCGCCGCGCTGTTCAAGCTGTGGGCCCGGGCCCGGCGCCTGCAGCTGATCCGCGGCGAGTACACCTTCGAGCCCAGGGCCAGCCTGGCCGAGGTGGCCGGCAAGCTGCGCCGGGGGGAGATCCACTACACCAGCATCACCATTCCCCCGGGCAGCCACGCCTGGGCGGTGCAGCACCGGTTCCGGGACTTCATCCCCGAGGAGGTGTTCTGGACCCTCTGGAAGAGCCCACGCCTGGCCCGGGCCGCGGGCTTCCCCGACGCGCCCAGCCTGGAGGGGCTCATCGAGCCCGCCACCTACCGGGTGAACCACGCCCAGGAGCCGGAGGAGATCTTCCTGATGCTGGCGGAGACCTTCCGGGACCGGGTGCGGCCCGCCCTTGACGGTGGGCTGCTGCCCCCCTACCAGACCCTGATCCTGGCCAGCCTGACGGAGAAGGAGACCGCCCTGCCGGAGGAGCTGCCCCGGGTGGCCGGGGTCTACACCCAGCGCCTGCGCCTGGGCATGCGCCTGCAGTGCGACCCCACCTCCCTCTACGCCCGCTGGCTGAGCGGGGACCTGCGCTTCACCGGGCCCACCGAGGCGGACCTCCACCGGGCGAGCCGGTTCAACACCTACATGGTCGCGGGGCTGCCCCCCACCCCCATCGCCTGCCCCGGCCCGGCGGCCATCGCGGCGGCCAAGGCCCCGGACCTGACCCGGGACCTCTACTTCGTGGCCACCGGCCAGGGCGGGCACACCTTCGCCCCCAGCCTGGCCGAGCACAACCACAACGTGGGCGTCTACCGGCGCGTGCAGGCCCGGCAGAAGCGGCTGGCCAAGGGTTAGCGGTGGTGACCGCCCGCAAGACCCGGATCGACCTGCTGCTGGTCCAGCGGGGGCTGTGCGGGACCCGGGCCCAGGCCCAGGCGCGGATCATGGCCGGGGAGGTGCTGGCGGCGGACCGGCCGGTGACCAAGGCCGGGGCCCTGGTCCCGGAGGACGCGGACCTGCGCCTGCGGGGCGAGGCCCTGCCGTTCGTGAGCCGGGGAGGGCTCAAGCTGGACCACGCCCTCACCGTGTTCGGCGTGGACCCGTCCGGGTGGGTCTGCTTCGACGCCGGGGCCAGCACCGGCGGGTTCGCCGACTGTCTGCTGCAGCGGGGCGCGCTGCGGGTCTACGCCGCGGACGTGGGCACCAACCAGCTGCACTGGAAGCTGCGCAGCGATCCCCGGGTGGTGTCCATGGAGCAGGTGAACCTGCGCTACTGGGACCCGGCCCGGATCCCGGAGCGCTGCCGGCTGCTGACCGCGGACCTGAGCTTCATCTCCCTGCGCCTGGTGATCCCGCCCCTGATCCCGTCCCTGGTCCCCGGCGCCGACGCGGTGCTGCTGGTGAAGCCCCAGTTCGAGGCCGGGCGGGACGAAGTGGGCTCCGGCGGCATCGTCCGGGACCCGGACACCCACGAGCGGGTGCAGCGGGAGCTGTGGGACTTCTTCCAGGGCACGCCCCTGAAGCCCCGGGCCCGGTGCCCGAGCCCGATCCTGGGGGGCGAAGGGAACCAGGAGTTCTTCCTGCACCTCTGCTTGGAGTAGGATGCCCTGACGGAGGAGGGGGGATGGCGGCCGGTTTCCTGCGCTCGATCTGCCTGTCGGCGGCGGCGGTCCTGTGGGCGGGCACGCCCGCGGGCGCCTGGCGGTCCGAGGAGGCGGGGCAGTCCACGCACCGGATGGTGGCCCAGGGCCGGGCCCTGACGCCCAATGGGGAGGCCGACGGCCAGCTGGAGCTGTACTCCCTGGGCGCCAAGGGCGGACTGGGCCGGCTGGTGTTCACCCTCTACAAGGTCGCCCAGCCGGAAGGCTCCTCCTTCATCGACAGCATCAAGACCTTCCATTTCGACGAATTCGAAGGCCCCGGCGCGCCGGCCGCGGCCCGCCGGCTGACCCAGGTGACGGTCCGGGGCCGGCGGGGCGAGGTGCAGGTCCGGCTGCGCCAGAACGGCTACTACAGCGCCGAGCTCAAGGGCGGGTTCGTGTTCGACTCGGGGCTGCCCGGGGGCAAGGAGAAGCTGGACCTGCAGCGGATCTTCCGGGCCCTGCGCAACGGGGGCACCTCCCTGGTGGTGCGGGTGACCGACACCCAGGACCCCAAGGTCTGGGTGCAAGGGGAGTTCGCCACCGGTGGAACGGCCGGGATGTTGAGGAAACGGCTGGTGGGCCGTTGATCTTGCGGGGCGCCGAAACCTTGGCGCCGGGCGACCTGGGCTCGGGATGGGAATAAACCACCTCAAGGTCCGTACGGTCCAACCTGCCGGTGGTCCCGGGTCCGGCTGGCCGGATCCGGGACGTTCCGGCATCATTCCTTCAGACGAGGCTCTTTCGAGGTTCCCTGTGGCAGACGCTCCCCTGATCCGCCTATCCGGCATCACCAAGCACTACCTGATGGGCGACATGGTCGTGCGGGCCCTGGACGGGGTGTCCCTGGACATCCCCCGGGGCGAGTACGTGGCCATCATGGGGCCCTCGGGCTCGGGCAAGTCCACCCTGATGAACCTCATCGGCTGCCTGGACACCCCCACCAGCGGCAGCTACCACCTGAACGGCAAGCTGGCCTCGGCCATGTCCGACGACGAACTGGCGGGCATCCGCAACGAGGAGATCGGGTTCGTGTTCCAGACCTTCAATCTCCTGGCCCGCACCACCGCCCTGCAGAACGTGGAGCTGCCGCTGATCTACGCCGGGGTGCACGCCAAGGACCGCCACCGCAAGGCCCTCAAGGCCCTGGACAGCGTGGGCCTGGCCAAGCGGGCCGGCCATATGCCCAACCAGCTCTCCGGCGGCCAGCGCCAGCGGGTGGCCATCGCCCGGGCCCTGGTGAACAACCCCTCCATCCTCCTGGCCGACGAGCCCACCGGAGCCCTGGACACCAAGACCAGCGTGGAGATCATGAACCTGTTCGAGGAGCTGTTCCGGGCCGGCAACACCATCATCGTGGTGACCCACGAGGAGGACATTGCCCGCCACGCCCACCGGATCATCAAGCTCCTGGACGGGCAGGTCATCCACGACGAGCCCAACCAGCCCATCACCAGCGCGGAGCACCTGGCCCACCTGAAGTTCTAGTTCTACTAGGGCGCCGTCCGGAGGCCCTCACGCTGGGCCGCGGCCGCCATGTCGGGATCCAGCGTGACCAGGACCACCGGCCGGTCCAGGAAGCCCGCCTGGCGCAGGACCTGCCGCTCCAGGTGGAGGGCCGAGGCCAGCTGAACGGCGGGATCGGTCTTCAAATGGTGCCGCACCGAGAGCAGCATCGCCTCCATGATCACCACGTCCGTCGGGACTTTGACGAAGTCGGTTCCCTGTTCCAGGAAGCTCCTGCCGATGCTCGTGACGGTTTCCGCAGGCACCCCCTCCCGCAGGAGATCGTCCAGGAGGACGGCCATGGAGACCTTGGAGATCATCGCCACGGCAAGGGAAGCCTCGCTCCGGATGGCTTCGAGGACCTGGACCCGGCCGGGCCCCCCCGCGAACAGCGCGGCCAGGGCGGTGAGATCCAGGAATGCGATCATGGCCGGCGGCGGCGGGCCAGCACCAGGTCGACGGGGCTGCTGCCGCTGCGGGTCACGATGGGCGGCGGTTCGGGGAACTCGGGCTTGCTTCCGGACCAGGAGGGATCCAGGCTCCGGAGGGCCGCCAGGAAGCCCTCGGGATCCGCCGGCGGAGGCTGGAGCGCCTTGCGGCCCGCCTCCATGAGCACCTTGACGGCATCGCTGAGGGTGGCTCCAGGCATGCTGCGGGCCAGACGACGGCCCCCGCCGTGACCCGCGTCGAAGTCCCCCCGGCTCTAAGCGAGACCGACACACGCTCGGACCCCGGGGCGAAGAAGCCCCGTCCGAACCGGGAACAGCGCCACCAGCTGGCGGTGGAGCGCATGCTGCGCAGCCAGACCCGGATGGAGCAGGTCCTCCCCCACGAGGAGGAGGCCCCTGAGCCCAAGATCACAAAGGAGGCCGGCAAGCTGGAGCACAAGGCCGCCCCGACCAGGAGCGACCCCAGGACCGACACGAAAGCCGGAACGGCGGATCACACCGCCCTGTCGGGGGCCGCCGCCTGGCTGATGGATCCCTTGGAAGCCGAGGACCTGCTCTACGACCTCTACGTCAACCTCCTGGGCCGCTCGGTCCGCAAGAGAAGATTCCGTTAACCTTCGGCGGCCACCTGCCGATAGGTCGGAGTCGTTTAGCGCGGGGAGGGGATTCCATGCTGTGGCGTTGTCGAGCGCTTCTGGTGACCGCAATGACCCTGGCCGCAGCGCCGCCCGGGCCCCCCCCGGTGGCGGCGCCGCTGGCCTGGGGCTGCTACCGGGACTGCCTGGACTGCATCCGCCGTTGGGGCAGCGCGGTCCCGGCCTGGATCGTCCAGTCCCGGTGCCTGGCCTACGCGGCCCGCAGGCCCTGCTACGACGCCTCGGGCCGGCCGGTGCCGGGGGAGGGCGGCCGTCAGGCCACCGCGCCGGTGGCACTCACGGGGCGGGTGTTCTTCCCGCCCAAGTGGCGGGTGGCCTGGGGGGCGGCGTTGCCCCTGGTGGTCTATCCCCATTCCACCGAGCTGCGCAAGGACGCCGTGCCCTCGCTCTTCGGCGGAGAGGAGTGGGCGCTGGGAGCGGCGGCGGCGGCCTGGTACGGGTTCGCGGTGGCCATGCCGGACCTGCCCGGCATGGGCGGGGACGCGGCGGATCCGCACCCCTTCTGCCACGCCCAGTCCCTGGCCTACGCCACCGTGGACTGCATCCCGGCGGCCCTGGCGGCCTTCGGGGCGGACCCCGCGCCGGAGGGCCGGCCGTCCTGGAACCGCCGGCTGTTCCTGGTGGGCTATTCGGAAGGGGGCTACGCCGCCCTGGCCACGGAGCGGGAACTGGAGACCCATGCGGACGCCTACGGGGACCAGGGCCTGGCCGCCCTGGCCGGATCCGCTTGCATGGCCGGGCCGTTCGATCTCTCGGGCACCATGCGCGCCACCTTCATCGATTCCCGGCCCTATACCAAGGCGTACTACCTGCCCTACTTCGTCCTGGGCTACCACGGGGTGTACGGGCCGCGCCTGGATCCCCTGCAAGTGTTCGCGCCGGACCTGCTGGCGGACGGCGGCGACGGCAACATCCTGGCCTGGGCCAACGGAACCCGGGACGGGGAGGAGGTGGACCGGGGCCTGGGACGCCGCCTGGGCCTGCCGCCCGACGGGATCGCCCTGCGCCTCCTGTTCGACCCCCAGTGGCTGGCGGAGGAACTGGACGATCCCGCGTACGCCTCCAGCAACGCCCATGGGCTGCTGGCCGAGAACGACCTCCTGGGCGGGTGGGCGCCCACCCGTCCGATCCTGTTCTGCCAAAGCCCCGACGACGCCGACGTGCCCTACGCCAACACCCTCGCCGCCATGGACGGCCTGGAGCGGTCCATCCGCCAGGCCGGAGGCGACCCCGCGGCCCTGCTGCACCGGCTCGACCTGGGCCGGCCCGGGGACGGCATCGACCACACGCCGGGCGCCTACCTGGCGCTCCCCGCGGCGTTCGCCTGGTTCTACTACGGCATGCCGAGCGTGGAGATCCTGCGCCACCTTCCCCGGTAGACGCGGCACCCAAGACCGTGAGGAGGAGGCCATGGAGCAGGTCACCGTCGGCGCCTACCTGGCGCAGCGCCTGGAGGAGATCGGGATCAGCGACTACTTCGCCGTCCCCGGCGACTTCAACCTGGCCCTGCTGGACCAGCTGCTCACCCACGACCGGCTGCGGATGGTCAACTGCTGCAGCGAGCTGAACGCCGGCTACGCGGCCGACGGTTATGCCCGGGCCCGGGGCGCGGCGGCCCTGGTGGTCACTTTTGGCGTGGGCGGGCTGAGCGCCGTGAACGCCGTCGCCGGGGCGTTCGCCGAGGACCTGCCGGTGATCGTGGTGTCCGGCGGGCCCAACGTGCGCTCCCTGGTGGAGAACCGGGTGCTGCACCACACCCTGGGCCAGACCGAGGACGCCCAGCGGTTCGCCCAGTGGACCTACCGGGCCGTCACCGCCCAGGCGGTGGTGGTCCGGGACGCGGCCAACGCCGCCGGGCGCATCGACGAGGCCATCGCCACCGCTCTGGAGCGGTGCAAGCCGGTCTACCTGGAGATCGCCTGCAACCTGGCCGGGACGCGGATCTCCGGGCCCAACCCGGTGTCCCTGGTACCGGTCCGGCGCAGCGACCCGGCCTCCCTTCGGGCCGCCCTGGAGCACGCGGCCCGGTTCCTGAACGGGGCCCGCCAGCCGGCGCTGGTGGCCAGGTCCCGCCTGCGCGCCGCCAGGGCCCTGGGCGCCTTCGGGGAGCTGGCCGCGGCCTGCGGCTACGGGGTGGCGTGCCTGCCCGACGCCAAGAGCTTCTTCCCGGAGACCGACCCCGCCTTCCTGGGCATCTACTGGGGCAGCGCCAGCTCGCCGGGGTGCCGGGAGGTGGTGGAGTCCAGCGACGCCTACCTGTTCGCCGGGCCCGTGTTCAGCGACTACACCACGGTGGGCTTCACCGCCCTGGTGCGCCCGGCCCGGCTGGTGGAGGTGGCCCCCGGGCGGGTGGCGCTGGAGGGGCAGGCCTACCACGGCGTCAAGCCGGCCGAGTTCCTGGCCGCGCTGGCGCCCCGGCTCACCCCCAACCCCGCCGCGGTGGAGGCCTACCGGCGCATCCGCGAGGCGCCGTCGTGCCCGCCCCCGGCGGTGCCCGAGGACACGCCCCTCACCGCCCGGCGGGTGTTCCAGCACATCCAGGGACTCCTGGACGCGCGCACCACCCTGGTGGCCGAGACCGGCGACGCCTGGTTCCAGGGCATGGACCTGCAGCTTCCCGACGGCTGCCGGTTCGAGATCCAGATGCAGTACGGCTCCATCGGCTGGTCCGTGGGGGCCTGCCTGGGCCTGGCCGCGGCCGACCCCGAGCGGCGAGTGATCGGCCTGATCGGCGATGGCTCCTTCCAGATGACGGCCCAGGAACTGTCCACCCTCCTGCGCTACCGGTTCCCCGCCATCCTGTTCCTGCTCAACAACCGCGGCTACACCATCGAGCGGGTGATCCACGACGGCCCCTACAACGACCTTCAGCCCTGGGACTACGCCGCCCTGGCCGAGTCGCTGAAGGGGAAGTCCCCCCTGCTCAGCCGCACCGTGCGGGTGGAGGGGGAGCTGGCGGCGGCGGTGGAGCAGGCCCGGGAGTTCCAGGGCCTGAGCTTCATCGAGGTGGTGCTGGATCCGGCCGACTGCAGCCGGGCGCTGCTGGGGTGGGGCACGGCGGTGGCGGACTACAACTCGGGAGCGGGGCAGCGCCCGGTCTGAGCCCCGGGCCTGCCCGGGAGTCGATTGGTATAATAAAGACAATGGGTGATTGTAATGATTCCGTATCTGCCCTTCTTCCCCTTGCAGCCCTCCGCACCGGGGTATTACCTGGTGCGGGCCACCATCGTCAGCCCCGATTACCAGGGACCGGCGTTCCAGAGCACCCTGGTCATCGGCCGGTAGGGCCGCCGCGCCCCGGTGTTTCAAGCCTTGGGCGGCACCACCAGCATCCAGCCCACCCCGTAGCGGTCCGTGACCATGCCGAAGCAGGCGGCGAAGAAGGTCGGGCCCAGCTCCATGCGCACCTTGCCCCTGTCCGCCAGGACTGCGAACAGCCGCCGGGCCTCGGCCTCGTCCTTGGGGCTCAGGCACAGGGAGAAGCCCTTGAACCCCTCCTCCTGGCCGGGGCCGTCGGCGGCCAGGATCTCCGAGTCGCCAATGCGGAAGCGCACGTGCATCACCTTGTCGCCCATGCCGGGCGGCATCTTGGCCGCGGCCTTGGGGTCCGGGCAGTCCTTGTAGCGCATCAGCATGGACACCTCGGCCCCCAGGGAACCGCAGTAGAACGCCACCGCCTCCTCGCAGCGGCCGGAAAAGAACAGGTAGGGCTGGACCTCCATGGAACCTCCGGGATGAGACCTGGAGGGGAAATATCGTTCCATGAGGCACCGTCTGCCATTTTTTTCCATGGAACCAGAACGGAACCGGCCTGGATCCAGGTTCCGGGAGCGGCTTCATGAAATGCCAGTCAACACTGGGTTCCGCACCCTGGAAACCTCCGCCCCGGGACGGCCACTCAAAGGGTCAGGCGCTGGGAGGGAGCGATGCTGACGACGCGATGGGCCTCACTGGCCATGGGTACTCTTCTGTTCGTGCTGACGGGCTGCTGGCACAGCGGGGGGTCGGACGCCAAGCCGTCCCCCGGCCTGATACCCCTGGCCGACTTCTTCAAGAACACCAAGCAGGGCAAGGTGACTTCCCCGTCCGGCACCCGGGTCGCCAGGCTCCAGCCGGGGGAACGGCCGCCGCACCGCCGGAACGTATTCGTGCGCGAGGGGAAAGCCTGGCGCCAGATCACCCAGGTGGAGGACCGGGACATCGACCGGATCTTCTGGTTCAGCGAAAAGCGCATCGGCTACCTCAAGGACGCCGAGGGCGAGGAGAACTACCGGCTGTTCGCGGTGGACGCGGACGGCCGGGGGCGGGTCCTGCTGGGGCTGGCCGTGGACGGGCTGGACTGGTCCATGATTTACCGGGAGGAGGAATCGGTTCCCTTCCGCGCCCTGGTCACGGCCCGCTATCCGGATTTCCTCTCGCCGGTGGAACTGGCCCCGGACGGCCGATCGGCCAAGGTCCTGGCCTACCGGGGCCGGGACCGGGCCGCCTTGTTCGAGTACGACCTCGTCCAGGAAACCTTCGGGAAGATCCTGAAGGAGGATGTGGAAGGCAGCCTGGGGGACGAGGCGCACCTCCGCGGGCCGGGCCGGAAGGCCGGCTTCACTCCCGAGGCCATGGAGAAACTGCGCGGAATGCCCGTGGCCTATGCCGCCCAGGACGGCCTGATCATCCCCGGCTTCCTGTACCTTCCCCGGAACCCGGCCCCGGGCCGGCCTGGGGTCGTGCTCTGTCACGGCGGGCCCGAAGCCATGACCGCCTTCGGCAATGATCCCATGGCCATGCTGCTGGCCGACCGGGGCATCGCCGTGCTCGATCCCAACTTCCGTGGTTCAGCGGGGTTTGGCAAGACCTTCCGGTCCCTGGGCTACGGCCAATGGGGACGCGCCATGGAGCAGGACCTGGTGGACGGGGCCCGGTGGCTCGTCTCGATGGGCCACGCGGAGCCCGGGCGGATCGCCCTCGCCGGGGGCTCCTACGGGGGCTACGCGGCCATGATCGGCGCGGCCCAGAGTCCGGACGTGTTCTGCTGCGCCATGGCCCTGGCGGGGGTGTACGACTTGTTCGCCTTCCTGTCCTCACCGGCCAATGCCATGCACGCGGAACACCTGAAGCTGCTGGTGGGCGACCCCCGCACCCAGGCGGCGGAGATCCAGGCCGTCTCCCCCTTCCACCAGGCCCATCGGATCCAGATCCCGGTGCTGGTGGCCCATGGCGACCGGGACGCCCGCTGCGACAAGGACCAGGCCGACCGGATGGTGGCCGCCCTGCGTGCCCAGGGGCGGTTCGTGCCCTACCTGGTCATGGCAGGGGAAGGGCACCTGTTGAACAACTGGCGGGAGGAGACCCGGATCGAGCTGTTCCGGGCGGTGGAGAACTTCTTCGGGCTGCACCTGGAATCCCGGGTGGAGGCGCCGGCCTCGATGCGGCTGGCGCCGTAGCCTACTTCAGCACCGGCAGCACCACGCACGAGGCCTGCTCCGCGCTGCGGTACACCCGCTGCTCCACCGTCCGGAAGTCCTCGTCCCTGGCGTGGTAGATGTCCTCGAACACCCCCGGGTTCCGGTCCACCAGCGGGAACCACGAGCCCTGGATCTGCACCATGATCCGGTGCCCCTGCTTGAAGGTGTGGCAGACGTCGTTCAGGGTGAAATTCACCGCCGCCGGCTGCCCGGGCACGAACGGCTCGGGGCGCTCCAGGCTGTTGCGGAACTTGCCCCGCATGACCTCCGCCCGCACCAGGCGCTGGCAGCCGCCGGGGGGGTCCGGGCCGGCGCTGGGCGGGTCGGGGGGGTCCGGGTCCCCGCTCTCGCCCGGGAGCACGTCGATGAGCTTGACCACCCAGTCCGCGTCGCTGCCTGAGGTGCTCACCCGCAGCCGGGCCTGGACCGGGCCGGCCACGGTGACGGGCCGGTCCAGCACCGGGGTCTGGTAGACCAGCACATCCGGGCGCCGGGCGGCGAAGCGCTGGTCCTCCACCATGAACCCGGGGGACACCTGGGCCTCGGTGCCGGCGGTGTACGGCACCGGGTGGGCCGGGTCGCTCACGAACGCGTCCGACCCGGTGCGGGCGACGGGAGCCCGGAAGCCGAGGCGCCCCCCCTCCAGGAAGTACAGGGGCGTGGGGTGGGCACCCCGGGGCGGCCAGGCGTCGAACCGCCGCCAGCGGTTGGTGCCGGTCTCGAACACCTGGGCCCGGGGCAGGCCGGGGTCCGGCCCGTCCTTGAGCCAGTGCCGGAAGAAGGGCGCCTCGATGCGCTCCCGGTAGTAGGCGGCGGTGGGTACCAGGAAGCTGGCCTCGCCCAGGCGGTCCCCGTCGCCCATGGACCAGCCGCCGTGGTCCCAGGGCCCCATGACCAGGAAGCTGCGCCCGGGCGCCGCGGCGGCGACGCGCCGGTCCACCTGCAGGGTCCCGTACAGGTCCTCGGCGTCGAACCAGCCCCCCACGGTGAGGACCGCGGGGCGCACCTCGCGCAGGTGGGGGCGCAGGTCCCGCGCCTTCCAGTAGGCGTCGTCGGCGGCGTGGGCCAGCTCGTCGCTCCACACCTGGACCTGGCCGTGGTAGTAGCGCTCGTCCACGTGGGGCAGGGCGCCCAGGTCCAGGAAGAACCGGTAGCCGTCCGGCGGCACCGGCTGGACCTGCGACCGAGGCTCGTCCGGGGTGGGGGCCGGGCGCGGGAAGCCGTAGACCGCGTCGAACCAGAAGGTCTGGGCCAGGAACAGGGCGCCGTTGTGGTGGTCGTCGTCCCCGGCGAACAGGTCGCAGATGGGGGCCTGGGGGGAGACCGCCTTCAGGGCCGGGTGGGCGCCCACCAGGGCGCAGGCGGCATAGTAGCCCGGGTAGGAGATGCCCCAGGCGCCCACCCGCCCGTTGTTGCCGGGCACCTGCCTGAGCACCCAGTCGATGGTGTCCCAGGCGTCGGTGGCCTCGTCCACCCCTTGGCCGTCATGGATCGGGGTCATCTCCTGGAAGGCGCCGCCGCTCATCATCTTCCCGCGCACGTCCTGGTACACGAAGATGTACCCGTCCCGGGCGGTCTCCTCGCTGGGCCCCAGCTCCGCGGGGAAGGCGTCGGCCCCGTACGGCCCGATCCCGTAGCAGGTGCGGTGCAGCAGGACGGGATGGGGCCCGGCCTCCTTCGGGGTGTAGACGGCGGTGAACAGGGTCACCCCGTCGCGCATGGGGACGCGCGCCTCCTGCTTGCGGTAGTTGGCCTCCACCCAGTCCGCGCCCTGGGCATGGGCCGCCGCGCCCGGGGCCAGCGCCAGCATGGCCGCCAGTACTGCCGAGGCGTACGGGTTCCGACCCGGCCGCGTCTGCCGGCGGCCCCTGGGTCGTCGCACGTCCCTTGTGGTTTCGCGCCGACCCACACCGGGTCCCGGGATGGGCGCCGACCCACGCGTACCGGTTTTGCTTGTCGCGTCCTCGCAGGCTGCGGGGATCTTGTCACCACATTGGTCCACATCAAGTGGACCTATGGCGATGACAAGATCAAGCAAAACCGGTTTGCCGACCAGGGACGCTGCTGAAGGCATGGCGACGTTGATCTTCAAGGCGGCACCGCGGATGAGGCCGGACCGGGGAGAGGCGTTCCCTGAAGAAAACGGAAACTCTGGTTCCGACGCTTCGGAGGACGGCAAACCAGATTTACTTGTTCGCGCGGAGCTTGCGAGCACGAACAAGTAAATCTGGTAAGGGTGGGTCGGCGCATCCCATCGGAGACGGGGTGGGTCGGCGCGAACGCCCTGGGGACGGACGCCGAGGCCGGAGCCGTCGGCAGACACAGCCCGGTCGGGACACGGACGCCCCGGCAGGATCCGCCCCCTCACGGCAGCACCGGGAGCACCAGCCGCGAGGGGGTCGACGGCCCCCGCAGCAGGCGCTCGGTCGCGGGGCGGAACTGGTCCGGCCGGGCCCGGTAGATGTCGGTGAACACCTGGGGATTGCGGTCCATGAGGGGGAACCAGCTGCTCTGCACCTGGACCATGAGCCTATGCCCTTTCCGGAAGGTGTGGAAGACGTCGTCGAGGGCGAACCGGACCTCGGCGGGCTGCCCGGGGACGAACGGCTCGGGGCGCTCGAAGCTGTTCCGGAACTTGCCCCGCATGGCCTCGCCCCGCACCAGCTGCTGGTAGCCGCCCATGGGCACCGGGGGCACGGACCCGGCGCCGAACCCGGGCTCCTCGTCCGGGTGCACATCGATCACCTTCACCACCCAGTCCGAATCGGTGCCGGTGGTGCTGACCCACAGGTCGGCCTGGATGGGGCCGGCCAGAGTGAGGTCCGCCTCCAGGGGCGCGGTGCGGTAGGCGAGCACGTCCGGCCGGCGCTCGGCGAACCGCTGGTCGGCGGTCATGTAGTTGCGGACCATGCCGATGGCGATGCCGTTGAAGTACGGCACCGGGCGGGCCGGGTCGCTGGGGTAGGCGTCGCCGCCCTCCCCGTCCGGGGGTTCGGACCCCAGCCGGCCCCGGGGCTGGAAGTACAGGTCCACGGTCCGTACCCGCGGGGGCGGCCAGGCGTCGAACCGGCGCCAGCGGTCGGCTCCGGTGTCGTACGTCCAGGCCCGGGGCAGCCCCGGATCCGGCGCGCCCTTGAGGTGCGCCAGGAAGAAGGGGAGCTCCACGGCGTCCTGGAAGAACACCGAAGGGCTGTCCCCGAAGCGGATGTCCCCCAGCTCGTCGCCCGGGCCCCGGTGCCAGCCGCCGTGGTCCCAGGGGCCCATGACCAGGCGCAGCTCGGTGCCGGGGCTCTGGCGCGCCAGGGCGCTGTACATCTGGAGGGAGCCGAACAGGTTCTCGGCGTCGAACCAGCCCCCCACCGCCAGCACCGCCGGGCGCACGTCCCGCAGGTGGGGGCGCAAGTCCCGGGCCTTCCAGAAGGCGTCGTAGGTGCCGTGGGCCATCACCTGGTCCCAGAACGGAATGGCGCCCTTGAAGTGGAGCGCGTCGGCGTCGGCCAGGGGGCCCAGGCGCAGGAAGAAGGCGTAGCCGTCCCGGGTGCCGTGCCGGAACGGCGGGGGCTCCTGGGCGGTGGGGCCGGGGCGGGGGCGCCCGAACTGGGCGACGAAGTTGAACAGGTGGGGCAGCCACAGGGCCCCGTTGCGGTGGAAGTCGTCGCCCAGGAACCAGTCCATGATGGGCGCCTGGGGGGAGACCGCCCGCACCGCCGGGTGGGCGCCGATCAGGCCGGCGGCGGCATAGAAGCCCGGGTAGCTCACCCCCCACAGCCCCACTCGGCCGTTGTGGCCGGGCACGTGGTCCACCAGCCACGCCACCGTGTCGTAGGCGTCGGTGCTCTCGTCCACCTGGGAGGGCGGGCCGGCCGGGGTGAGGTCCACGAAAGTCCCTTCGCTCATCATCCGGCCGCGCACGTCCTGGACCACGAAGATGAAACCCTCCTCGGCGAACCGCGGGGAGGGTCCCAGCTCCTCCCGGCACCCGTCCGGCCCGTACGGCCCCGCCCCGTACGGGGTCCGCTCCACCAGGATCGGGTAGGCCCGGGAACGGTCCCTGGGCGTGTAGATCTCGGTGCACAGGCGGACCCCGTCCCGCATGGGCACCATGGCCTCCCGCTTGTCGTAGTGGTCCTGGACGTAGGCCGCGCCCTGGGCCCCCAGGCGGACGCAGGCGAGGGCCGCGCCCAGGGCCAATTGGAGACCCCACCGCCGCCCTGGTCTGCGCGCATTCATCGCATGCTCCGGCCTGCCTGGAGGTATTCTGAAAACATTAACCGGGAGCCTGCGGTGTTTGGAAAGATTCAACGCATCCATTTCGTCGGCATCGGCGGCATCGGCATGTCGGGCATCGCCGAGGTCCTGGTGAACCTGGGCTACCAGGTGAGCGGCTCCGACCTCAAGGACAGCCCCATCACCCAGCGCCTGGCCGGGCTCGGGGTGCGGGTGAGCGTGGGGCACGACGCCGCCAATGTGGAGGACGCCCAGGTGGTGGTCATTTCCAGCGCGGTGAAGGGCAACAACCCCG
This sequence comes from Holophaga sp., assembly GCA_049508835.1. Classification (GTDB taxonomy): domain Bacteria; phylum Acidobacteriota; class Holophagae; order Holophagales; family Holophagaceae; genus Mesoterricola. The sequence continues at coordinate 37,772 of JBELAL010000029.1, forward strand.
AAGTGGTGGCGGCCCGGGCCGCCAAGGTCCCGGTGATCCCCCGGGGGGAGATGCTGGCCGAGCTGATGCGCATGAAGTACGGCATCGCCATCGCCGGCTCCCACGGCAAGACCACCACCACCAGCATGGTGGCCCAGGTGCTCAGCCAGGGCGGGATCGACCCCACCATCGTCATCGGCGGCAAGCTGGGCGCCATCGGCAGCAACGCCAAGCTGGGCAAGGGCCCGTTCCTGGTGGCCGAGGCGGACGAGTCGGACGGCAGCTTCCTGCTGCTGTCCCCCACCATCGGAGTCATCACCAACGTCGACCGGGAGCACCTGGACCATTACAAGAACCTGGGCGAGATCATGGACGCCTTCGCCGCCTTCGGCAACCGGATGCCCTTCTACGGCTCGGTGTTCGTGTGCATGGACGACCCCAACGTGGCCGCCCTGCGGCCCCGGCTGCGGCGCCAGGTGCGCACCTACGGCACCAATCCCCAGGTGGACATCCGCGCCCAGGACATCCGCATGGACGGCTGGCGCTCCTTCTTCAAGGTCAAGGCCTTCGGCGAGGACCTGGGCGAGTTCTCCCTGGGCATCCCCGGCCACCACATGGTGCTCAACGCCCTGGCCACCATCGGCGTGGCCATGGAGCTGGGGGTGGAGCGGGAGGTGATCCGCGCCAGCCTGGCCAATTTCACCGGCGCCGACCGCCGGTTCCAGAAGCGCGGCGAGCGCAAGGGGGTGGTGGTGGTGGACGACTACGGCCACCATCCCACCGAGATCGCAGCCACCCTGCGGGCGGCCCGGGCCGGCTTCCCGGACCGGCGCCTGGTGGTGGCGTTCCAGCCCCACCGCTACACCCGCACCCAGGCCCTGCTGGAGGAGTTCGGCTCGGCCTTCTTCGACGCCGACCTGGTGCTGGTCACCGACATCTACGCCGCCAGCGAGGCGCCCATCCCCGGGATCACCGGGCGCACCGTGGTGGAGGCCATCCTGGCCCACGGCCAGCGGGAGGCCATCTACGTGCCCCGGGTGGAGGACCTGGCCCAGGTCCTGGACCAGGCCACCCTGCCGGGCGACCTGGTGGTGACCCTGGGGGCGGGCAACATCACCTCGGTGGGCCCGGCCTTCCTGGACCTCGAATAGGAAAGGCCCGGCGCGGGCCGGGCCTTCGCCGTGAACCAGACCTGGCCTACTTGATGGCCTTCTTGACCGCAGCCATATCGGGCACGCCGTCCTTCATGGACTTCTTGGCGACCTGGCCAACCTCGTTCAGGTCTTTGGAGCCCATCTTGGTGTGGCAGGTGGTGCAGCTGGCGTTGTCGATGCCCGCGGCCTTGGCCTTGGCCACGAAGGCCGGCTTGGCCAGGGCGGGGACGGCCAGGGTCGCCGCGGCGGCGACGAGCATCAGGATGGAATAACGGCGCATATGGCCTCCCGTGAAGGACCGCCCTCGGGGGCGGCCACGAACGTTGAATAATACTAGGTCAAATTCAGGATAAATGAATCGGAATTGGTCACATTTGTCTTCGCCCCGCGCCCAGCGCGTCCAGGAGCTTTGGTTTAGGCTGGAAGCTATGGACGTCAACCCCGACCTGCGCCTCACCCTGGCCCTCACCGGCGCCACCGGGGCCGGCTTCGGCGCGGCGGTGGCCCGGCGGCTGGCCGGCAGCCCGAAAGTGACCCAGGTCACCCTGCTGCTCTCCCCCACCGGCCGGCGCTGCCTCCTGGACGAGTGCGGGCAGAGGGTGGAGGACCTGCTGGCGCTCTCCCCCAAAATCCGGCACCTGGACGAGCGCAACCTGGGGGCCGACCTGTCCTCGGGGAGTTCCCTCCAGGACGGGATGGCCGTGGTCCCCTGCAGCGCCGGGACCCTGGGGCGGATCGCCGCCGGGGTCAGCGACTCCCTGATCACCCGGGCCGCCGACGTCTGCCTCAAGGAGCGCCGCCCCCTGGTGCTGGGGCTCCGGGAGACCCCCCTGAACCGCATCCACCTGGAGAACATGCTGCGGGTCCACGACGCCGGCGCGGTGGTGATGCCGCTCATGCCCAGCTTCTACCACCACCCGGAGACCCTCCGGGACCTGTTCGAGGCCTTCGCCACCCGGGTGCTGGACCAGTTCGGGCTGCGGGAGGAGGACCGGCGCCGGTGGGGCGGGACGCCCAAGTGAACCTAGACCTGGTCCCCTGCGCCCCCCCCTGGTGGGCCCGGGGGCCCCACGGGCAGACCGTGGCCGCAAACTACCTGCCCGGCAAGGTCCCGGACCTGCCCTGGGAGCCGGCGCGCCTGGACCTGGGGGACGGAGACGCCCTGGCCCTGCGGGTCCTGCCCGGGACCAGCGGGGTCGCCGTGAGCCTGTTCCACGGCCTGGGGGGCAGCGCCGACGGCCACTACCTGCTCCGCGCCGCGGCCCGGTTCCGGGCCCGGGGCCACGCCCTGGTGGCGGTGAACCACCGGGGCGCCGGGGAAGGGGCGGGCCTGGCCCGCAAGCCCTACCACAGCGGCGCCACCGGGGACCTGGAAGCGGTGTTCCGGTTCGCCCGGGCCCGGTTCCCCGGGCACCTGCAGGTGGCGGTGGGCTTCTCCATCAGCGCCAACATCCTGCTCCTGCTCCTGGGGCGGGGCGGCGCCCACCTGCCGGACCGGGCCATCGCCGTGAATCCTCCCGCCGACCTGGACAGCTGTTCCCGGCGCCTGCGGATGGGGTTCAACCGGGTCTACGACCGCTACTACGTGCGCCGGCTGCGCCGTGACGTCCAGTCCCTCCCCGGGGCGCCCGCGCTGCCCCCCACCCCCACCCTGCGGGACTTCGACGCCGCCTACACCGCCCCCCAGGCCGGGTTCCCCAGCCGGGACGCCTACTACGCCCAGTGCTCCTGCGGGCCCCGCCTGGGCGGGATCACCGTCCCCACGGTCATCTTCTCCTCCCTGGACGACCCCTTCGCGCCGGGCGCGGAACTGCGGGAATGCCGGCCCGCCCCGGCGGTCCACCTGCACCTGGAACGGTTCGGCGGGCACATGGGCTACCTGAGCCGGAACGTGGCGGGGTACCGATGGCTGGACGACGCGCTGGAGGCGGCCCTGGGCGCGGTCCTCCGGGCGGCCGCGTCCTGAGCCGGGAGTTCGAAGCCCCGGGTCCCCCGCGAACCGGAGGCCCCGGGGCGCCTTGCCCAGGTTCAGGGGATGGGGGCCGCGGCCCCGGAGGTGGGCTTCTTCTTCTCCTTGTTGGCCTCTTTGGGCTTCTTCTCGGGAGCGGACGGGGCGGCGGGTGCGGCCGGGGCCTGGGCCGCCAGGGCGGGGGAGGCGGCGGGGGCGCCCTCGGCCGGCTTGGTCTCCTTCTTCTTGTGGTGGGCCTTCTTCTCCTTCTTGGGGGCTTCCGGCTTCGCTTCGGGGGCGGCCGGGGCGGCGGGAGCCGCGGGGGCCTGGGCCACCAGGGCCGAGGCGGCCGGAACCTTGGCGGCCTGGAGGAGGCCGGGGGCCAGGAAGGTGGCGGCGACGAGCAGGCTGGTCAATCTATTCATTTTAAAACTCCATTGAATGCCAACGAAGCAAGTTGGCAAAAGGCGTCCAGCAAAGGGGATGCCATTCCTTTTTTGCCTTGAGTCGCCTGGAGAAGCTGGACTCCATTCGGGTCAAGGTATGTTGAATTTTGCAACATCGCAGCAAAACGCAGCACACGCGTCGGACGGGCCGTGGAGCCACGGGCATGGATATCCTTTGGAAAGGCTCTTATTCTGACCATCCTGGCCCTGGCGGCCCTTGTGGGCGAGTCCGGCCCGCTCCGGGCCCCGGGCCCCGTCCCCGGCGGGGCGGTCCAGGACCCCCTGGAGGCTCTCAACGACGCCATCCACACCTTCGCCGCCCGGGCCAAGGAGGAAGCCCTGACCCACAGCGGCCCGGTGCTGGTGGTGACCGGGGCGCGGGTGCTGCTTTTCCGGGACGGGGCGCGGGTTGCGGAGGTCCCGTTCCTGGAGCCCCGTTATGCCCGCCTCAAAGAGGTGGCCCACGTGGCCCAGGGGGTCCAGATGGCCCTGGTCGCCCAGCGCATGCAGCTGGCCATGGGGGAGGCGTTCTTCGGGGACCCCATGCGCATGCACGTGGACGTGATGGCCACGGGCGCCATGGCCTGGCTGGACACCCATCCCCCCAACCGGTGACGGGCCTGCCGGCCGGACCCCGACAGTCCATGTTGAGACGCCGTCTTGACAATATATGTTTAAACACATATCATGTAGCCAGGAGGCGGCCATGATCGACGTTCGTCCCGCCGCCAGCCGCGGCCATGGGCAGCACGGCTGGCTGGACACCTGGCACACCTTTTCCTTCGCCGAGTACCAGGATCCCGCCCACATGCAGTTCCGCGCCCTGCGCGTGATCAACGAGGACCGGGTCCAGCCCGGCCAGGGCTTCGGCGCCCACGGCCACCGGGACATGGAGATCCTCACCTGGGTCCTGGAGGGCGAACTGGCCCACGAGGATTCCATGGGCCACCGCCAGGGCCTGCGCCCGGGCTCGTCCCAGGCCATGAGCGCCGGCACCGGCGTCCGGCACAGCGAATTCAACGGCTCCGATTCGGAGCTGGTGCACTTCCTCCAGATCTGGATCCTGCCCGACCGGGCCGGACGCAAGCCCGGCTACCAGGAGGCCGCCTTCCCGGACACGGCCCTGCGCAACCGCCTGGGTCTCATCGCCGGCCGGGACGGCGCCGAAGGCTCGGTGGTGCTGCACCAGGACGTGGAGGTGCGGGTGGCGCGCCTGGATCCGGGCGCCTCGGTGCGGCATGCCTTCGCGCCGGGCCGGCACGGCTACGTGCAGGTGGCCAAGGGCGCCGTGACCTTGAACGGCCATCCCCTGGCCGCCGGGGACGGGGCGGCCCTGTCCGGGGAGGCGGAGGCGATGCTGGTGGCGGCCGAGGCGAGCGAAGTCCTGCTGTTCGACCTCGCCTGAGTACTACCGGACCTCCAGCGGACCCGAGTGCGATCGAACGGATGCCTCCAGTGTCGTCGAACTGGCAAAGGCGCTTTATGCGGTCGTGTAGGCCTCCAGGGGCGGGTGCGGACTTTGCCTCCATGGCAACTCTGGGATAATCCGGGTTGGGGAAACGACCATGAGCGAACCATGCGGCAGGACCGTCATAGGCTTCATCGGAGGCAGTGGCGTCTATGACCTTGCAGGACTCCGCAACCAGAAATGGGAGAAGATTTCCTCACCCTTCGGCGAACCGTCGGACGAACTGCTGTTCGGGGAACTGGATGGGCAGCCCCTGGTCTTTCTGCCTCGCCACGGCCGGGGCCATCGACTTTCACCCTCGGCGATCAACTACCGGGCCAACATCGACGCCATGAAACGGGCGGGTGTCACCGACTTGATTTCCGTGAGCGCCGTCGGTTCCCTGCGGGAGGAACTCAAGCCGGGCACATTCGTCATTGTCGATCAGTTCATCGACCGCACCTTCGCCCGGGACAAGAGCTTTTTCGGCAGCGGGCTCGTCGCCCACATTTCCATGGCCCAGCCGGTGTGCCGGCGTCTGGGTGACCATCTGGAAATAGCCGCGCGTCAGGCGGGCATCGAAGCGGTGCGGGGCGGCACCTACCTGGTGATGGAGGGCCCTCAGTTCTCCACCCTGGCGGAATCAAGGCTCTACCGGACCTGGGGCTGCGACGTGATCGGGATGACCAACATGCCGGAGGCGAAACTGGCCCGGGAGGCAGAACTCTGCTACGCCACGGTCGCCATGGTGACGGACTTCGACTGCTGGCACCCTGCGCACGACCATGTGACGGTGGACGCCGTCGTCAAGGTGCTGCTGGCCAACGCCGACCGGGCCCGCAGATTGGCCAGCCACGCGATACCCCTGATCCATGGGGACCCGCAGGCAACCACCTGCGCCTGCCGGACCGCCCTGGAGCATGCCATCATCACGGCGCCTGGTCACCGGGATCCAGCAGCCATCCGACACCTTGACGCCGTCGCCGGGCGACTGCTGGGGAGGATGGAGTGAAGCCCACCCCGCCGGGGTGGGCTTCCTCGCCCTACTTGCCGAACCGCCGCGACACTTCGCCCCAGTTGATGTTCTCCAGGAAGGCGTTGATGTAGTCCGGCCGCTTGATGCCGTAGTCCACCATGAAGGCGTGCTCCCAGCTGTCCAGCACCAGCAGGAGGTCCTGCTCGATGGGCAGGCCCAGGTGGTGCTCGGCGATGAAGTAGGTGTGCAGCCGGCCGTCCCGGCGGTTGCGGGTGAGCAGGGACCAGCCAGGACCGCACAGGGCGGCGGCCTTGAGGTCGGTGAGGAGCTTCTCCCGCCCGCCCTGGGCCTCCATGGCCTTGAGCAGCTCCGGGGAGAGGGTGACGTTGGCGCCCAGGTTCTCGAAGTAAAGCTCATGCAGGAAGGTGCCGTTGAAGGGCACCGCCTCCCGGCGCTTGAGTTCGCTATACTCGTTGAAGGAATAATTGGACTTGGAGTTGTCGATGCCGGCCAGCTTCTCTTCGATCTCGTTGAGCTTGGCCACGTACCCCTTGTACAGCGTGAAGTGCTGATCCAGCTGGCTGTCGCTGAATCCCTTGAGGGCTCCGCCCTTCAGATGGTCGTAGTTCTTGGCGGCATAGGCCATGAAAACCTCCATTCGCTCAGCAGCGAGCGCCGGTTTAATCCTACCCGCATCAGCCGGGTGTTGCTCCCTCGAATATTTAAAAACCTGGCAGGTCAGGACAGGGTGTAGACGCTCGGCTCGTCCCGCCCGGTCCGGGAGCCCCGGAATTCCGCCGGCGGGTCCTGGACCCACAGGCCGCCCATGACCACGGTGCTCACCGGCACCTGGGGGGTCTTGACCCCCCGGTGGGCCATGCAGGTGTGGATCGCCACCAGCCGCACCCCCCAGGCGGCGGGGCGCAGGTGGCGTTCCAGGGCGTCGGCGATCTGGCGGGTCATCCGCTCCTGGACCTGGAGCCGGGCGGCGAAGCCCTGGACCACCCGCACCAGCTTGGACAGCCCGACCGTCCCCCCGGCCCCGGGCATGTAGCCGATGGTGGCGAAGCCGGAGAAGGGCGCCAGGTGGTGCTCGCAGGTGCTCACGAAGGGCACCCGGTCCAGGATCACCGGGCAGGGGGCCAGTTCCCCGGGGAGCGCCTGGAGTTCGGCCTTGGGGTCGTAGCCGTACCCCGCCAGCCGCTCGGCCCAGGATTCCGCCACCCGGGCCGGGGTTTCGCGCAGTTCGGGGACATCCGGATCGAAGCCCATGCCCTCCAGCAGGGCCCGCACCGCCCTGGCCGTCTTGTCCGCGTCGAAGGTCATGGCTCCCCCCGTTTCCTTCCAGGGTGCCACCGTACCGTGACCGGGAGGGGAAAATTCAGGCCAGCAGGCTGAGGATCGTCGGGCTGGTCACGGCCGCGGCCGCCTGCTGGAGGTAGGCCGGGGAGGCGGGATTCTGCTCGGCGGGCTGGGTGGAGACGGGGGCTGGGACGGCGGTGGGGGCGTTGGTGGTGCCCACGGCGGGGGTTGCGTTGACGGCGGCCGGGGCTCCGGCCGGGTAGGCCTGCTGGGCCTGGTAGGCGCTGATGGCCAGGTTGACGGCGCCGCTGGCGGCGGCGTCGAAGCCCTGGAGACCGGCGGTGTTGCCGGAGCTGCCAAGGCTGGCCAGGAGCGAGGTGGCCGAGTTCACGTCCAGGCCGCCGAAGGTGGGGGCGAACTGGACCCCGGGGATCCCCGCCGCCGAGGTGGTGCTGCCGTTGACCTGGTTGGCGGCCTGGGTGATGGTGGTGATGCTGCTCACCAGGGGGCCGACGGCGGACGCCCCGGCCAGGGCCGCCAGGGGGTCGGCGCCGTTGTCCGAGGCCCCGGCCAGGGCGGTCAGGGGGTCGGCGCCGCCGGTGGCGGCCGTGGCGGTGGCGGAGTAGGCCTGGGTCAGGGCCTGCAGCACCGCGGCGGACTGTCCCCCAGTTTGCAGGGCCGTTTGGTAATTGTAGGCCCCAAGGGAACTTGCCGTGTTGATGTCCATGCCTCCCCCTCTCATCATTCATCGGCAGCCGGCCGCCGCTTGACAAGCAAATTCATGGGATCATCCCTCCACAGGAGGCTGCATGCAGGAAAACCCGCTCACCTACGCCGCGGCGGGCGTGGACATCAACCGCCAGGACGACGCCCTGGCCCGGATCAAGCCCCTGGTGAAGGCCACCCGCACCCCGGGGGTGCGCAGCGACATCGGTCTTTTCGGCGGCCTGTTCTCGGCCCGGTTCCCGGAACGGCAGCCCATCCTGGTGAGCTCCATGGACGGAGTGGGCACCAAGATGAAGGTGGCCCGCCTGGCCGGGGTCTGGGACACGGTGGGGGCCGACCTGGTGAACCACTGCGTCAACGACATCCTGGTCCAGGGCGCGCGGCCCCTGTTCTTCCTGGACTACGTGGCGGCCCAGCGCCTGGAGCCGGCGGTGGTGGAGCAGATCGTCAAGGGCATGGCCGGGGCCTGCACCGCCACCGGGTGCGCCCTGCTGGGCGGGGAGATGGCGGAGATGCCCGGCGTCTACGCCGAGGGGGAAGTGGACGTGGCCGGCACCATCGTCGGGGTGGTGGACGAGCCGGACCTGCTGCCCCGGCCGGACGCCATGGCCGAGGGGGACGTGCTCCTCGGCCTGCCCTCCATGGGGCTGCACACCAACGGCTACTCCCTGGCCCGCAAGGTCTGCTTCGAACTGGCCGGGCTGAAGGTGGACGACCCGCTGCCCGGGGACGGCCGCAGCGTGGGCGAAGCCCTGCTGGCGGTGCACCGGTGCTACCTGGACCCGGTCCTGCCCCTGGTGGGGGCGCACCTGCTCAAGGGCATGGCCCACATCACCGGGGGCGGCCTCACCGACAACCTGCCCCGGGTCCTGCCCGGGCACCTGGACGCGGCCATCGACACCGGGTCCTGGGCCGTGCCGCCGCTGTTCCAGTTCCTCATCGCCCAGGCCGGGCTGCCGGTCCAGGACGCTCGGCGCTCCTTCAACCTGGGGGTGGGCATGGTCCTCATCGCCGCCCGCCGGGACGTGGGGAACATCCTCGAGCGGCTGGAGCTCGCCGGAGAGGCGCCCTGGGTGCTGGGCGAGCTGGTGAAGGGCACGGGTGGGGTCCGCTACCGCTGAGCCCCGCGCCCGCCCAGACGCGACCGGGGCGCGGATCGAGTCCCTGGACCTGCTCCGGGGCCTCATGGCCCTCGGGGTGGCGTTCTACCACTCCACCATCTGGTACCCGGTGTTCCCCCCCGGGCGCTTCGTGGCCGACACCGCCGCCAAGGTCGGCCACTACGGGGTGGAGGGGTTCTTCATCATCAGCGGGTTCTGCTTCTTCCACCTGTACGGTCCGGAGGCGTTCCGGGGTTCCGGCCTGTGGCGGTTCCATCTCAAGCGCTTCCTGCGCATCGCTCCCCTCTACTACCTGGCGCTGGTCCTGAGCGTGCTCCTGGGGCTGCCGGCGGGGCCGCGGCCCGACGCCCGGATCCTGGCGGAGAACGCCACCCTGACCTTCGGCCTGTTCCACCCCAACCACTCCCTGGTGCTGGGCGGGTGGTCCATCGGGCTTGAGTACGTGTTCTACCTGGCCTTCCCGGCCCTGGCCTGGGCCGCGGCCCGGTTCCGGCCGTTCCTGGCCCTGGCCGCCGGCGCCGCCCTGCTGGCGTCCGTGCCCTGCACGCTGTGGCTGGTCCCGGGGGCTCCCCAGGACCAGAAGTTCCATGTCTACGTCCAGCTGGCCAACCACGGCTTCCTGTTCCTTTTCGGCGGACTGCTGGCCCAAGTCCGGGCACGGCTCACCTGGCGCTTGACCCGGACGGGGTTCCTGCTGGGGGCGGCCGTCCTCGGGGTGGCGTTCAGCCGCTACCTGCGCAACTTCTACGACCATTTCGTGGTCATGGAGGGTCCTCCGCGCTACGCCTTCGCCCTCCTGTGCCTGGGCACGGTGGCCCTGTTCGCCTTCCGGGACCTCCCCCCCTCGGCCCTGAAGCGGGCCGGGTTGTACCTGGGGCAGATCAGCTACTCGGTCTACCTGGTCCACCCGCTCGCCCACGAGGCGGTGGCGCGCCTGGGGCCCGCGGGCTTGGCCCCGGCGCTGGGCTTCACGACGGCCCTGGCCCTGACCCTGGGCCTGGCGTCCCTGACCCACCGCTGGATCGAGGCCCCGGCGATGCGCCTGGCCCGAAGACTGACGGCAGGGAGATAGGCCCGTTCCGCCACAGCGACCGGACCATGGCCGGCAGGTGCCTGCGCTGGGCCGCCAGCAGGACCAGGGCCAGGGCCGCGTAGACCCAGGCCAGCACCACCCGGGCCCCGGGGCCGGGCAAGGCGAACTGGGCCAGGAACAGGCCCAGCAGGGCCGCGGCCTCCCAGCGGCGCAGGGAGAGCTTGACCAGCAGGGCGAAGCCCAGCAGGGTCTGGGCCGAGGTGAGCCAGAACTCTTCGGCCTGGCGGACGTCGAAGGGCAGCACGGGGCCGCCGCCGCCCACCAGGTGGGCCAGGGGCAGGCACCCCACCAGCAGGGTCCACTGGTTCACCTTGCTGGACAGCAGGGCGCCCAGGGCGGTGTCGGCGTTCCCGCGCAGGGCCAGCAGGGCCGCCACCAGGAACTCCGGCGCTTCGGAGGCCAGCGGCGCCACCCACTGCACCAGCAGGAACTCGTCCAGCCCCAGGACGCGCCCTCCGTCCACCAGGGCGTCGGCGAAGGGCTTGGCCACCAGCACCACCACCAGGGCCGACCACAGGAACAGCAGGGTGAGGGCGAGCCGGCGCCGCCACCAGCGCAGCTCCCCCAGGCGGGCCGCCACCCCGATCAGCTCGGGCTCCTCGTGCTCCTCCTTGGCCAGGCGCCAGGTGTACAGCACGTAGATGCCGATCAGCACCACCCCGTCCACCCAGTGCAGGCCCCCGCGCAGGGGGAAGGACAGGGCGTACAGGCAGGCCAGCCCCAGGAAGGCCAGCTCCACCCGGCGCCCGGGCTTGATGCTCAGCTCCGTCACCGGCCGCCCCGCGCGCCGGCCCCAGACCATGAGCAGGAACAGCACCATGGGCCAGCCCAGGCCCAGCAGCAGCCGGTTGCTGCCGGTCATGTTGGCGGCGGCGTAGCGGGCGTGCCCGGGGTGGGTCCCGGCGGAGTAGGCGAAGTACAGGTCCACCGCGTACTCGGGCAGGATGGTGATCAGGGCCAGGATGGCGGTGGCCAGGCTGGCGCTGAGGTCGTGCTGCACCGCCTCCGCCGCCCAGCACATGAGGAACGCCGAGGCCACCACCGCCCCGCCGTAGACCATCACGCTGGGCAGGGGCGGCAGCGCGGCCCCCGTCAGGCGCAGCACCACGGCCGGCAGGGCCAGCAGCACCGCCAGGACGATCTTCCACCACCACCACCGCTGGGTCATGCCGCGCTCCGGAAGGGACGAGGGCGCCGGAAGGCAAACCTTCCGCCAGGTTCACTGGACGAAGGTCTCGTTCGCTTCAGGATGTTCGAAGTGGCCGACCGGGCCCGCAGGCCAGCATGTCGATCGGGCCGCCGCCCGGCAGAGCGGGAACTACTCCCCTTGCTCCGTCATGATACTCGGATCAGCCGGCGGCGATCACCTTCAGGATCTCCACCCCCTCCGCCGCCGACGGGGGCCGGCCCTCGCGCCACGCCGCCCGCGGGCTGGACTCCCCGGGGACTTCCGGCGCCAGGGCCGGCTTCGCCTATTGACGCCGATCTTTTCCAGCCCGAACTTTGGATGCTGTGGCTGAGGAAGGAGAAGCCATGAAGCCCATCACCCGTATCTTCTGCCCTGTCTTTTGCGCCCTGGCCTTGTCCGGGTGGACTCCGGCGCTCGCCAGCGCCAGCGGATCCGGCACCGGCGGCGGGTCGGAGAGCGCCCAGGCCCCCGACACCCTGGCCCAGGCCCGCAGCCTGGTGCAGGCCGGCCAGTGGCCCGAAGCCCTGGCCGAGCTCAAGCGGATCAACGCCGCCAGCGACCCCGACTGGAACAACCTGATGGGGGTCGCCAGCCGCCGCGGCGACCCGCCAGACTTCCCCGCCGCGGAGAAGTACTACGCCGCGGCCTTGGCCATCAACCCCAAGCACCGGCCCACCCTGGAATACCTGGGCGAGCTGCGCCTGCAGGAGGGCAACCTGGCCGAGGCCGAGGCCGTCCTGGCCCGGCTCAGGAAGACCACGTTCTTCCGCAGCGCCGAGTACTCGGAGCTGCAGGACGCCGTCGACCGCTACAAGGCCGCGGGGCACTACGTCCCCTCCCCGGCCAAAGCCGCCGAGAAGGAGCGGCAGGGGTACTGATCACCGCTTCTTCTTGTTCTTCCCTTTGTCCCCGCCGCCGAACATCTTGGTCAGGAAGCCCTCGCTCTCCTCCGGCGCCGCGCCGACGGAGGGGTCCAGGGCCAGGAGCTGGCGCACCAGGGCCTCCTGCTCCGGGCTCAGCTTCTGAGGCACCGCCACCCGCAGGTGCAGGTGCAGGTCGCCCCGTCCCGAGCCGCGCAGGCGGGGCACCCCGGCGTTGGGGATCCGCACCACCTTGTCCGCCGGGGTGCCGGCGGGGAGGCGCAGGGTGTCGTCGCCGTACGGGGTCTTGACCGGCATCTGGCCGCCCAGGACCAGCAGGGACCAGGGGACCTCCAGGCCCCGGTGCAGGTCGACCCCGTCCCGCTCGTACTGGGGATCCTCCTCCACGTCGAAGACGATGAACAGGTCCCCCGGGCCGCCGCCGGCGGTGCCGGCCTCGCCTTCCCCCTGGATGCGCAGGCGCTGGCCGCGGTCCACCCCGGCCGGGATGCGGAACTTCACCTTGCTGCGCTTGTGCACCCGGCCTCCGCCGCGGCAGGCGGGGCAGGGGCTGGGGATGATCTGGCCGCGCCCCTCGCAGCGGGGGCAGGGGATGTACATCTGCAGGAAGGCCTGGCGCACCGCCACCTGGCCGTTGCCCCGGCACTGGGGGCACACCTGGGGCACGGTGCCGGGCGCGCACCCGGAGCCCCGGCACTCGTGGCAGCTCTCCAGGCGCGGGATCTCGATCTCCTTGCCGTCCACCCCCGTCAGGGTGTCCTTGAAGCTGATCTTCAGGGTGTACTGCAGGTCCGACCCCCGCTCGCCGCCGCCGGCCCGGCGCCGGGCGCCGCCCCCGAACAGGTCCCCGAACAGCCCGCCCCCGAAGATGCTCCCGAAGATGTCCTGGAAGTCCGCGAACTGGCGGGGGTCGAACTGGAACCCGGCCCCGCCGCCGTTGCTGCCCACCCCGGCGTGGCCGAACTGGTCGTAGCGTTGGCGCTTCTCCGCGTCCGCAAGGACCGCGTAGGCTTCGGCCGCCTCCTTGAATTTCTCCTCGGCCTCCTTGTTGCCGGGGTTCTGGTCCGGGTGGTACTGCATGGCCAGCTTGCGGTAGGCCTTCTTGATTTCGTCGAGGGTTGCTTCCCGGCCCACGCCCAGGACTTCGTAGTAATCACGCTTCATGGATACAGGTTACCAGAGCCCCGTTCAGGCCTCCTCCCCTTCCTTGGGCTGCACATCCAGTGCCGACATCATGGCGTCCGAGGCCGCCAGCACCGCGTTGGTGAGGATCTTCTGCACCTCCAGCAGCTTCGTCTCGGCCGCCTTGAGCCCTTCGGCGTTCTTGGTGCTCACCGCCTGGCGCACGGCGTTCAGGGTGTCCCGCACCAGGTTCTGCTCGTCGGGAGGCAGGTACTTGCCGCACTCGGCGAAGCTCTTGTCGCAGGAGTAGAGCAGCCCCTCGGCGGAGGCGATGTACTTCAGCTCGTCCCGGCGCCGGACGTCGCTCTCGGCGTTGGCCTGGGCCTCCCGCAGCATGGCCTGGATCTCCAGCTCGGACAGCCCGGAGGAGGGCCGGATGCTCATGCTCTGCTCCAGGCCGGTGAGCAGGTCCTTGGCGGAGACCTTGACGATGCCGTTGGAGTCGATGTCGAAAGTCACCTCGATCTGGGGCGCCCCCTTGGGCAGGGGCGGCAGGCTGATGAGGTCGAACCGCCCCAGGCTCTTGTTGTGGTCCGCCAGCTCCCGCTCGCCCTGGAGCACGTGCACTTCCACCCGGGCCTGGTTGTCGGTGACCGTGGTGAAGATCCGGCTGTCCCGGGTGGGGATGGTGCTGTTGCGCTGGATGATCTTCACGTAGCCGCCGCCCTGGGTCTCGATGCCCAGGGAGAGCGGGGTGACGTCCAGGAGCACCAGGTCCTTCACCTCCCCGGTGAGCACGGCGCCCTGGATGGAGGCCCCGGCGGCCACCACCTCGTCGGGGTTGATGTCCCGGTTGGGCTCCCGCCCGAAGAACTCCCGCACCATCTGCTGCACCAGGGGCATCCGGGTCTGGCCGCCCACCAGGATGATCTCGTCCACCTCCCCGGGCTTCTTGGAGGCCTGCTGCAGGGCGTCCTGGACCGGCACCATGGTGCGCACGACCAGGTCCTTGACCATGCCCTCCAGCTGCTCCCGGGTGAGGGCGGCCTCCAGGTGCTGGGGCCCGGTGGGGCCCTGGGCGATGAACGGCAGCCGCACCTCCACCCGGTCCAGGGTGGACAGCTCGCACTTGGCCTTCTCCGAGGCCTCCTTGAGCCGCTGGAGGGCCATGCGGTCCTTGGTCAGGTCGATCCCGGTGCTCTTCTGGAAATGGTCCACCAGCCACTGCAGGATGACCTGGTCGAAGTCCTCCCCGCCCAGGAAGGTGTCGCCGCTGGTGGACAGCACCTCGAACACCCCGTCGTTCATCTCCATGACCGTGAAGTCGAAGGTGCCCCCGCCGAAGTCGTAGATGGCCAGGATCTGCTTGACCCCCTTCTTGTCCAGCCCGTAGGCCAGGGCCGCCGCGGTGGGCTCGTTGATGATGCGCAGCACGTTGAGCCCGGCGATCCGCCCGGCGTCCTTGGTGGCCTGGCGCTGGGCGTCGTCGAAGTAGGCGGGCACGGTGATGACCGCGTCGTTGACCTCCTCGTGCAGGAAGGCTTCGGCCGAGACCTTCAGGGACTTGAGCACGATGGCCGAGATCTCCGGCGGCGCGTAGGAGCGCTCGCCCACCCCCAGCCAGGCGTCCCCGTTGGGCGCCCGCACCACCGGGAAGGGCAGCCGCTTCATGGCGTCCTGGACCCGGGGGGATTCGAACCGCTGGCCGATCAGCCGCTTCACCGCGAACAGGGTGCGGGTGGGGTTGGTGACCGCCTGGCGCTTGGCGATGTGCCCCACCAGGACATCCCCCTTGCCGGTGAAGGCCACCACGCTGGGAGTGGTGCGGCTGCCCTCCCGGTTCGGAATTACCCGCCGCTCGCCGCCCTCCATGACGCAGGCGCAGCTGTTGGTGGTTCCCAGGTCGATTCCGATCAGCTTGCCAGCCATTGCACACTCCAGGCGTTCGGAGGGTCCCCTCCGTGGGTGCTACTGACCGCGGGACTCCGGCTGCGGCTCCGGAGCGGCCGGAGCGTGGTTGACGATCACCCGGGCCGGCCTCAGGAGCTGGTCCCGGAGCCGGTAGCCCCGTTCGAACACCGACGCCACCGCGCCGTCGGGCAGGCCCGGCAGGGTGGTGGTGGTGAGGGCCTCCGCATGCATGGCGTCGAAGGGGTCGCCCACCTTGACCTCCAGGCTCTCCACCCCGGCCTTGCGCAGGGCTTCGAGGAGCTGCTTGTAGATCAGCCCCACGCCGTTGTGGAAGTCCTCCACGCTCGCGGCCGTGAAGGCGAGGCAGCGCTCGAAGTTGTCCACCACCGGAAGCAGTTCCAGCAGCAGCTTCTTCTCCGCCAGGGTCACCGCCAGCTGGGTCTCCCGGGCCACCCGGTTGCGGTGGTTGGCGAAGTCGGCCAGCAGGCGGTGGTGCCGGTCCTTGTGCTCCGCCTCCAGCTTCTCCAGTTCCGCGATGCGCTTCAGGACGTTGTCCAGGCTGGCCTCCTGTGGTTCCGCGGACGGCGCGCCGGCCTGTGCGGGTTCGAGTGCGGATTCCGCGATCTCGTCGGCCAGGGCCTGCAGGTCCTTGACTTCCTCGAACTCGTCGAGGTTCAGGTCCAGGGCCGGATCGACTTCCTGCGGCTCCTCGCCGGGTTCGGGCGGAGTGGGTTTGGGTTTCGGGGATTCTTTCATTGAATGCTCTATATTAATTAGAGATGGGTTAATCCTAGGCGACAGGTAACTCTCGCCGTTGGATGGCATCGGACCACCAGGCGAGGGTCCCTACGATTTTCACATAATCCATCCTTAATGGCCCCACTAAAGCGAACGTGATGTGCTGGCTCCTGCGCACGGTCACCGTGCGCAGGGCCGTGGCCAACGGCATCTCCTTGAAGTAGGGGTTTTCCGTGCCCAGGAGAAGTTGCACATCCCGGGCGGCGGCCTGGGCGAAGGCGCTGAGCAGGTGGGCGAGCCGCTCGTGCTGCTCGAAGGTCTCCACCAGGCGGCGGTACCGGGAGGCGTCGCCGAACTCCGGCACCCGGCCCAGACGGCCCAGGCCCGCGACCACCGGGGTGCCGCCCCGCTGCTGGGGCAGGACCATCCGCTGGGCCACGTCCGAAAGCCGCTGGCAGGTCTGGACGGTGGAGTCCGCCGAGCCGGTCCCTCCGCCCACGCCGGCGATGAGCCGGTCCCGCATCTCCGGCAGGGAGCAGCCGGCGAAGTGGGCGGTGGCGAAATTGCCCAGTTCCACCAGCACGTGGGCCGGGAAGCCCCAGATGTTGTCCATGACCTGGTGCTCCACGGCCCCGTCGGTCCCCACCCAGACCGTCACCAGCTTGCGCTCCCCCATGGGCACGAACTCCAGGCGCAGCATCCGGCTGGTGGCGAGGCGGGTGGGCAGGGCCACGCAGATGCCCTCCATGGCCTCCGACAGCACCTGGCTGGCGTGGCGCACCCACTGTTCCTCCCCCTCCGGGTCATCCAGCCCCTCGAAGGCCGCCAGGAGCTGGGGGGCCACGGCGGGGCGCCCGGCGTCCCTGACCCAGCGGTCCACATAGTAGCGGTAGGCCTTCTCGGTGGGCACCCGGCCGGCGGAGGTGTGCGGCTGGTCCACCAGGGTGTCCTCCTCCAGGTCGCTCAGGACGTTGCGGATGGTGGCCGAGGACAGGGATTCGGGCATGAGCTTGGCCAGGAGCCGGGATCCCACCGGCTCGCCCTCGACCAGGTAGGCCTCGATGAGGGTCTTCAGGACCGATTCGCTGCGGGGTGAAAGAGGCAGGGACACAAGGTTTTCCGGGCTGATATGGCGGCCGGGCGGTGCGCCCTGGCCCATGACCTAGTTTGGACCATCTGCCGGAACCCCGCCACGGGGATCCTCCGGATGGACCGGGCCGGCGCGCCTAATTTAACATGGGAGGGATGATGCCCTCTCCGCCGGCGGGGCCGGCCGAGCATGGCGGAAGGAGGTTCCCTTGAGGCCCATGGAGTCCCTGGCCCTGCGCCACGATGGTCGGACACTGCGGATCCTGGACCAGACCCTGCTCCCGGACCGGGAGGTCTGGCTGGAGGCCGGGGATCCCCAGGCCATGGTCCAGCACATCCGGCGGCTGGCGGTGCGGGGCGCCCCCCTGATCGGGGTGGCCGCGGCCCTGTCCCTGGCCGCCCTGGCGGGCGCCGGCGCCCGGGCGGAGGCCCTGAGGCGGGCCGCCGCCGCCCTGCGGGAGGCGCGCCCCACGGCGGTGAACCTGATGTGGGCCATGGACCGCATGACCGCCGTCCTGGACGCCGGCGGCGGCGCCGCGGACCTGGAGGCCGAGGCCGAGGCCATCTTCGACCAGGACGTGGCCCTGTGCGAGGCCATGGCCCGGCACGGGCTGGGCCTGCTCCGGGCCGGGGAGGCGGTCCTGACCCACTGCAATTCCGGAGGCCTGGCCACCGCCGGCATCGGCACCGCTCTGGGGGTCGTCCGCCGGGGCTTCGAGGCGGGCCTGGTCGCCCACGTGTTCGTGGACGAGACCCGCCCGCTGCTCCAGGGGGCCCGGCTCACCACCTGGGAACTGGCCCGGCTGGGCATCCCGCACACCCTCATCACCGACAGCATGGCCGCCATCCTGCTGCGGGACCGGCGGGTCCAACGGGTGCTGGTGGGGGCCGACCGGGTGGCCCGGAACGGCGACTTCGCCAACAAGGTCGGCACCTACGGCCTGGCGGTGCAGGCCGCCTGCCACGGCGTGCCGTTCCATCCGGTGGCCCCCTGGTCCACCGTGGACCTGCAGTGCCCCGACGGCGCCGCCATCCCCATCGAACTGCGGGACGAGGCCGAAGTGCGGGGCCACGGCCCGGTCCGCTGGGCGGCCCCGTCCACCCCCGCGTTCAACCCGGCCTTCGACGTGACCCCGGCGGGCCTGGTGACCAGCCTGGTGCTGGACCGGGGGGTGCTGGACCGGGACCAGCTCCGGGGCGGGGGGCTGGAACGGCTGGCCTAGGTGACCTAGGAGGCGTTCCGCAGGCTCCTCAGCCACCCCTGCGGGCCCAGGTAGCGCACCGTGCCCTCCTCCCGGATCAGGCACCAGCATCCGGTCGGGGCGATGCGGGGGGCGTGGCAGGAGCCGTCGGGGTGGTGGACCCAGCCGCCCCGGCCGTAGTCGTAGCCGTCGTCGGCCATGCTGCCCTCCAGGACCAGGATGCTCTCCGAGCCCAGGTGCCGGTGCGGGGGCTGGACCGCCAGGGGCGGGGAGTAGACCAGCAGGAGCCGGAGCTCGCCGTGGGTGTCGGCCAGGAGTTCGGCCTTGCGGGCCCCGCCCCGGCCCTCCATCCAGGTCCACCGGTCCACCGGGGGCAACCGGTCCAGGGTGTCCTGGGGCAGGGGGCAGGTGGGCGCCAGGGGGGCCCGGCTGCGGGCCAGGAACGCATGGGTGGAGGCCAGCAGGCGCAGGGGCAGGTCCGGGTTGGACGCCAGCAGGCGCTGGGCCTCGAGGGGGACCGGGGTGGCAGGCCAGGCCCGGGGTTCCGGCGGCCGCGACAGCCGGGCCAGGGCGCCTTCCAGGGCCTCCTTGGCCCGGGCCCGCACGTCCTGGGCCGGCCCGAGGGCGCCGGCGGCGAGGGCGGGCAGGGTCTGGATGGTTGCCCGTAAAATCTTGCAAGCAGGGCAGTTGAACAGATGGGCACGGACCTGCAGGAACGGGGCGAGCGGCAGGATCCCCTCCTCGTACTCCGAAAGGGCGGCCGCCGTATCCCGGCAGGTCCAGAACACGCCCATCAGCGCCTCCCCGACATGAAGGCGTCCAGGATGCCCCGGAGCCCGAGCCGCGCCCGGTGCAGCCGCTGGCGGACCAATCCCCTGCTGATGCCCAGCATGTGGGCCACTTCATCCGTGTCCATGCCTTCCAGGTCCCGCAAAATGAAGACTGCTCGCTGCTCATCCGACAACTGGCTCAACCCCTCCCGGATCTTGGCCCTTACCTGGTCAGATTCCACCGATACCAATGCCAACGCGTCCTGGCTCCAGTCGCGCATCTTCTCCGTATTGATGAGATGCCCGTCGGGGGTGAAACGTGGCAGAAAATCTTCGATGTTGTCCTCCCGGCGGCGAATTCGTGATCTGCGCAACATCAGGGCTTCGTTGATGCAGATCCGGTAGGCCCAGGTGGAGAACTTGCTCTTCCCCTGGAACCGGGGAAGTTCGGTGTGGATGCTCATCAAGGCTTCCTGGAGGGCGTCCTGGGTGTCCAGGGTGTCCTGCAGGATCCGGTGGATGCCCGCGTAGAACAGACCGAGATAGGGTTCCACGAGGGCGCTGAAGGCATCGCCGTCCCCTTGTTGGGATCTTGTAATCAGTTCACTTTCAAGGACAGCATTCATGGGCATTGCCTGGCGCTGGGAACAAGGAAGACGAAATGGCAAGGGTTGTTCCGTGCTCGGACCTGGACTCAAAGTCCTCCTTCCCCCTTGAAGGAGTGTGACGATGTCCACGGCGAGGAACAAGCCGGGAGCAATCCTGGAGCGCGGCCGGCCCATGGCGCGGCCGTTCGCCGAAATCCTCCGGCAGGAGGGCCAAGGGATGAGAGACTAGGGGACGAACCTTCCCCCCGGGTGGATCCGGGATCCGGCCATGCTGACCCTGAGTCACAACATACCTTGCAATGCGGGCTGTTCCGTCCATCCTTGAGCTGAATGAATAATCCGCCTTCTCCCCAGCCCAAGCCGGTGTCCTCCCCGGGCCGCCCGGTCCCCATGGGGGGGCCGGCCATCGGCATGGCCAAGGAGCAGAGCGCCGAGCTGCTGGTGGATCTGCTCAACGCCCAGCGCCAGATCTCCACCCTCACCCAGGAGGTGGCCGAACTGCGGGGCAGCCTGGCCCGGCGCACCCACCAGATGGGCGTGCTCCAGCACGTGGCCGAGATCCTGGCCGCCACCCCCAAGGCGGCCCAGGTGGCCGGGGTGGTGCTGGACGCCTTCGTCCAGGAGCTGGGCGCCCGCAACTGCGTGGTCTGGATCCTGGAGGACTCGGGGGCCTCCTACCAGCCCCGGGCCGGCTACGGCGTGCCCAGGTCGGTCTGGGGCCAGCTCCAGCTCCCGGCCCCCAACCCGTTCCCCAACTCCCCCCTGGTCCTGTTCCAGGACCAGTGGCTGGAGCCGGCCGTCCACGGAGGCATGCTGGACCTGCTGGCGGTCCACGGGGCGCCGGACCTGTACTTCATCCCGTTCGAGAACCAGCTGCTGCTCATGGGCTTCGCCATCGTCGGGCTGGAGCCGGGCCGGACCCTGGACCTGGACCAGAACGCCCTCACCGTGCTCCAGCGCCAGGTGGCGGTGAGCATCTACAACGCCTGGCTGTTCCGCGACCTGGCCGAGCAGCGGGACGTGCTGCGCACCCAGACCGGGGAGCTGGAGAAGGCCAACGCCGCCCTGCTCCAGGCGGACCGGTTCCGGAGCGAGTTCCTGGCCCTCACCAGCCACGAGCTGCGCACGCCGCTCACCGGGATCCTGGGGTTCACCCGGCTGGTGCTGGACGGGCTGTACGAGGACCCGGACGAGATGCGCCAGATGCTCACCGACAGCTACACCTCGGGCAAGCACCTGCTGGAGCTGCTCAACGACATCCTGGACCTGGCCAAGATCGAGAGCGGGCGGATGCAGATCGAGATGGAGCCCAGGGACCTGGGGCGCCTGCTGGACGAGGTGAGGACCATCGTCGCCGCCTACCCCCGCCGGCCGGGGGTGGAGCTCCTCTGGCCCGAGGAACTGTCCCAGATCCCCGAAGTGCTGGTGGACGAGGGCCGGCTCAAGCAGGTGCTGCTGAACCTGCTGTCCAACTCCCTCAAGTTCACCAAGGTGGGCAGCGTGCGGATCATGGTGGAGCGGGGCTTCGGCGAGGTCTCCATCCTGGTGGTGGACACCGGCATCGGGGTGAGCCGGGAGGCGCAGGCCCACCTGTTCCAGAAGTTCGTCCAGGCGGAAGGAGGCCACGCCCGGGAGTACGGCGGCACCGGCCTGGGCCTGGTCATCTGCAAGCACCTGATGGAAATGATGAACGGCACCATCACCCTCGCCAGCGAGGGGGAAGGGCGGGGCACCACGCTCACGCTGACCGTGCCCATCTCGTAGTCTTGGGAGAAGTCATGGAGCGGATCGAGTGCGTGGTGGTCGGGGCCGGGGTGGTCGGGCTGGCCCTGGCCCGGGAGCTCGCCCTGGCCGGGCGGGAGGTGGTGGTCCTGGAGCAGGAGGACCGGTTCGGCACCGGCACCAGCTCCCGCAACAGCGAAGTCATCCACGCCGGCATGTACTACCCGGCCGGCTCCCTCAAGGCCCGGCTGTGCGTGGAGGGCAACGGGTCGCTGTACGAGTATTGCCGGGAGCGGCGGGTGGAGCACCGGCGCTGCGGCAAGCTGATCGTGGCCGCCGGCCCGGGCCAGCTGGAAGCCCTGGACCAGCTCCAGGCCCGGGGGAACGGCAACGGCGCCCGGGACCTGCGCCGCCTGTCCCGGGCCGAGGCGGTGGCCATGGAACCGCGGCTGACCTGCGTGGGTGCGCTGTTCTCCCCCTCCACCGGGATCGTCGACAGCCACGGCCTGATGCAGGCCCTGCTCCTGGATGCCGAGGACCGGGGCGCGGCGGTGGTCTACCGCAGCCCGGTCCTGGGCGGCGCAGCGGCGGCGGACGGCGTGGAGCTCGAGGTGGGCGGCGCGGAACCCATGCGCATCCAGGCCGGGCGCGTGTTCAACTGCGCCGGGCTCCAGGCGGGGCTCCTGGCCCGGGCCTTCCGGGGCGTGGCCCCCGAGGTGGTGCCGCCGGTGCACCTGGCCAAGGGCAACTACTATTCCCTGTCCGGCCCGGCGCCCTTCTCGCGCCTGGTCTACCCGGTCCCCGAGGCCGCCGGGCTGGGGGTCCACCTGACTCTGGACCTGGCCGGGCAGGCCCGGTTCGGCCCCGACGTGGAGTGGGTCGACCACATCGACTACGGGGTCGACCCGGCCCGCGCCGCCAGCTTCTACGCCGCCATCCGCACCTACTGGCCGGGACTGCCCGACGGCGCCCTGCAGCCGGCCTACGCCGGCATCCGGCCCAAGCTCCAGGGGCCCGGCGACCCGGTCCGGGACTGGCTCATCCAGGGCGAGGCGGAGCACGGGATCCCCGGCCTGTGGAACCTGCTGGGGATCGAATCGCCGGGGCTCACCGCCTGCCTGTCCCTGGCCCGGCACGTGGCGGCCATGACCGGCGTGGGCGCGGCCGAGACCGTGCACTGAGTTGCCCGGGGCCCGGCGGCCTCGTAAGCTGGCCCTCTGGAGCCCACTCCCTTCCGGGCCGGGCTCCGACCCGGAGCGCCTGCCATGCGGAGACAGCCTCATCCCGTCCGACCGGCCCTGCTGGCCATCGCCTTGCTGGCGGGCGGCGCGCTGCGGGCGGAGGAGGGCATGTGGCCCCCGGACAGCCTCCCGGCGGCGCGGATCCAGGCCCAGTACGGGGTCGCCCCGGACCAGGCCTGGCTGGAGCACCAGCGCCTGGCCGCCCTCCGCTTCCCGGGCGGCAGCGGGGCCTTCGTGAGCGCCGAGGGCCTGGCGCTCACCAACCACCACGTGGTCCACGGCTGGATCGAGAAAGCCTCCGACCGCGACCACGACTACGTGCGGGGCGGGTTCCTGGCCCGGGAGCGGTCCGCGGAGATCAAGCTGCCCGGGCTGTCGGTGCGCACCCTCGAGGCCATGGAGAACGTCACCGCCCAGCTGGAGCGGGCCGCGCCGGGCAACGCCCGGAAGGAGGCCCTGGCCGCCCTGGTCCGGGCCTCCGAGCGGCGCACCGGGCTCGCCGGCGAACCGGTGGCCCTCTACCACGGGGGCGAGACCTGGATCTACAGCTACCGGGTCCACGACGACGTGCGCCTGGTCATGGCCCCGGAGTACGCCCTGGCCGCCTTCGGCAAGGAATGGGACAACTTCACCTTCCCCCGCCACGACCTGGACTTCGCCCTGCTGCGGGTGTACGAGGACGGCCGGCCGTACCGTCCGCCCCACTTCCTGCGCTGGTCCCGGGCCGGGCTCAAGGCCGGGGACCTGGCGTTCGTGGTGGGCCACCCGGCCCGCACCGACCGGGAGGACACCCTGGCCCAGCTGGAGGCCGTCCGGGACGTACAGAACCCGCTGCGGCTCCGGAACCTGGAAGGAACCCTCCGGGCCCTGCGCGCCTTCGCCGCCCGGGGGCCGGAGCAGGCCCGGCTGGTGACCGCCCCGCTCCTGGGCCTCGAGAACTCCTGCAAGATCCTCCACTACGAGCAGGAGGGGCTGAAGGACGCCGCGGCCATGGCCCGCCTCGCCCAGGCCGAGCGGGATCTGCGGGCCCGGGTGGACCGGGACCCCGCGCTGCGGGCTGACGCCGGCCCGGCCTGGGGCCTCATCCGCCAGGCGGTGGAGACCCGGAGCGGGTTCGCCCGGGAGACCGCCATGCTCAACGGGCGCGGCAGCCGGGCGCTGGAGTTCGCCCTGGGGGTGGCGCGCTGGAAGGCCGAGGCCGCCCAGCCCCTGGCCCAGCGGGCCCTGGGCTACCGCACCCCCCGGGAGATCGAGATCGTCCAGTCCGCCCTCGCCTTCCCCGAGCCCCTGGACCCGGGCGTGGAGCAGGCCGGCCTGGCCCAGGGGCTGCAGGAAGCCCTGGACGAACTGGGCCCCGCCCATCCCATCACCGCCGCCCTGCTGGCCGGGGCTTCGCCCCAGGATCGGGCCCGGGCCCTGGTGGCCGGCACCCGGCTGCTGGACCCCGAAGCCCGCCGGGCCCTGTGCCGCGCCCGCCCCGCCGCGGTGCGGGCCAGCACCGACCCCATGGTGGTCCTGGCCCGGGAGCTGGACCGGCTGGGGCGCCCCTACGCCGAGCGGGGCGAGGCCGCCGACGACGTGATCGCCGAGCAGGGCGCCCGCATCGCCCGGGCCCGGTTCGCCCTGGACGGCAGGAACGCTTGCCCCGACGCCACCTTCACCCTGCGCATCGGCTACGGCACCGTGGCCTCCTGTCCCGGAGAAGGCACCCTGGTGCAGCCCTTCACCACCTTCGGCGGATTGTTCGATCGGGCCGACGGCTGGGGCCCCGAAGCGGAAGGCGGCTCCTGGGCCCTGCCCGCGCGCTGGCGGGAGCGCCGCGCCGCCCTCGACCCCAGCGTCCCCCTGGACTTCATCTCCAGCCACGACATCACCGGAGGCCACTCCGGGTCGCCGGTGGTGGACCGCCGGGGCGACCTCGCCGGGCTGGTGTTCGACGGCAATCTGGCCTCCATCTCCGGCCGCTTCTATTACGATCCGGAGACCAACCGCGCCGTCTCCGTGGACGCCCGGGCCATCCTGGAGGCCCTGGGCAAGGTCTACGACGCCGGCGCCCTGGTCTGGGAGATCCTTGGTCCCCAATGATCCAGGCGGATTTTTCCAAATAAGGGAAAGATTCTGCTGGGGTTTATCCGTTACTGGTATAGTACCGGGTCTGCCATGGAGGTCACCCATGGGCTCCTGGAAAACCCGCATCCGATCCTTCCAGCCTATGCTGCGCCGGCTGGGCCCGATCCTGCTGATCCTGGGCTGCGCGCTGGCCGTGATCCGGGCCGTCGCCGAGCCCACCCTCCTGTCCCCCGGCACCAAGGCCCCACCCTTCACCGCCGACGCCCGCGACAAGGGCCAGGTGCAGTTCCCCGGCCCCGCCTACCAGGGCAAAGTGGTGGTCGTGGACTTCTGGGCCACCTGGTGCCCCCCCTGCCAGGCCTCCCTGCCGCACCTGCAGTCCGTGGCCAAGCGCGTGAAGGCCCAGGGCGTGGAGTTCCTCGGCGTGTGCGTCTCCGATTCCCGCCCCAACTTCGACGCCTGGCTGGGCAAGCACCCCGCCCTGACCGACATCACCTTCGCCTACGACCCCGCCGGCCGCAACGCGCCAGGCTTCGCCGACACCCTGTTCAAGGTGCGCGGCATCCCCGCCACCTACGTGATCGGCCGCGACGGCAACATCGCCACCGCCTGGACCGGCTACAGCGGCGAGAAAGACCGCCAGCTGGAAGAAGCCCTGCGCAAGCTGGGCATCAAGGTGTCCTGAACGGTTCCTCCGCCAGGGGCTGGGCAAACCTAGAGGTACCGGGCAACCCGGTGCAGCTAGACTTGTTCAATCCCCTGCCCAGCCTGGAGGCGTTCCGTGGACCTCGAAACCGCCATCCGATCCCGCCGCAGCATCCGTGCCTACGAGGCGGCCCGCGTCCCGCGCGCCATCATCCGCCAGGTGCTGGACCAGGCCCGCTGGTCCCCGTCCTGGGCCAACACCCAGTGCTGGAACGTCTACGTCGTCGAGGGCCGGACTCTGGCGCAGGTGAAGGACGCCCTGCGCCAGGCGGAGGCGGACGGAATCCCGCCCCGGCCCGATTTCCGGATGCCCGACCCCAACTGGCCCGAGCCCCTGAAGACCTACAGCCGGTCCCTGGTCCAGGCGCTCACCGCGGCCATGCCCAGGGACCCGGCGCACCCGCCCGCGGGCAAGTACAGCTTCTTCGACGCCCCGTGCCTCATCCTGGTCGCCGTGGACAAGGCCCTGGCCCCCGACTACGCCTGTTTCGACGTCGGCCTTTTCGTCCAGTCCCTGTGCCTCGCTGCGCAGGGCCTGGGGCTCGGGACCTGCATCCTGGCCAGGGCCGTGCACTATCCCGACATCCTCCGGGCCCTGATCCCCCAGGCCGCAGGCCGGGCCTTCGTCATCGGCGTGTCCCTGGGCCGCCCCGACCCCGCGTCCCCCCTCAACCAGTTCGAGCGCCCCCGGGCCGCGCTGGAAGAACAGGTCACCTGGATCGACCGCACCTGACACCGGCCGGCCTTCCGCCCGCGGAGAAACCAGACCTTGACCCATCCCGTCAGGCAAGGCAGACTATCCGTTCAGCCGGCAACGGCTTGGGCCCATAGCTCAGCTGGTTAGAGCACCTCCCTTTTAAGGAGATTGTCGCCGGTTCGAGTCCGGCTGGGCTCACCATCTTTGTATCATCACCCAGCAGGAAGACCCGAACACCCGCACCCACGGGGCTATCGTCTAGGGGTCAGGACACCGCCCTTTCACGGCGGTAACACGAGTTCAAATCTCGTTAGCCCTACCAGTAAATAAAACACTTAGGCCCGAGAGGGTTCTGTTGCAAAGTTGACGGCGGGGCGGAACTACCCCCTCCCAAGCGGCAATCAAGCAACGCCTCGGAAGAGGGCCTCGACGAAGGTGGCGAGGGCCTTCCCATCCCTCCGTTGTACCTGCTCAACCTGCCCTTTCCGGATCATTGACATCGTTTCGTAGCCTTGGAGCGTTCGTCTGGCCGTGTCGAATCTCTTAAAGCCCAGACCTGGCCGCACCAGACGCTTGATTCGTCGATGGTCTTGCTCGATCAGGTTGTTGAGGGCCCGACCCGTTTTCAATTGGGCTGTCGGGCTGAGATGCCCACTCTTCTTAAGCAATTCCAGGGCAACTGGGTACGACGGGTTTCGGTCCACGACGAGGGTTTCTGGGGAATCATTGTGGGGCCTGAGAATCGCATTCTCGAAGAAAGCCATGGCGGCCAGCGTGTCCCGATGCTTGCTCAGGCGGAAATCCACGCTTTGCCCGGCGGCATCCACGGCACGGTAAAGGTAATGCCAGACGCCCTTGATGCGGATGTAGGTTTCGTCCACATGCCAGTTGCCTTGGGTGGGCTTGAGGTTCCTGCGCAGGCGGCGGTCAAGCTCTGGGGCATAGGCTTGGACCCACCGGTAGATGGTGCTCGCATCGACCTCGATTCCTCGCTCGGCCATGATCTCCTGGAGGTCGCGGTAGCTCAACGAGTAGGCCAGATACCAGCGGACGCAGAGCAGGATCACCGAACTGGGGAAGTGGCGGCCTTTGAAGGGGGTCGAGGTGCTCATCTGCTCAGTCTAGGGGGGGGCCTGAAGGCAGGGGGGAATTTTTGCAACAGTGCCGATCAGACCGTTGTGGATTCCGCTTCGCTTGGCATCCTGGCCTTCGCTGCCTCGGCCCGGAAGCTCGGTCCTGTGAGTTCGAGGATGACGCAGTGGTGGATCAGCCGGTCAATGGCCGCCGC
>JBELAL010000003.1:0-216451 GCA_049508835.1 Holophaga sp.
GAGCGGAGCAAAGCCCTGGCGGTTTGGCTTCACTACTACAATAACCATCGACCGCATTCGTCCCTGGGAGGCAGGCCTCCCGCCTCAAGGGTGAACAACCTGTTTAGCCTCGACACCTAGGTGTCTTCAGCTGTCGGCCAGAGCGTTGAGGGCGGAACCGGCCCGGAACCACCGGATCTGTTCCTGGGTGAGAGTATGACGGGCCTGGACCGCCACGGTGCGGCCGTCGGACTTGTGCAGCAGCACCTGGACCGCTCTCCCGGGGGCCAGCCCGGCCAGGTCCAGCACGTCCACCCGGTCGCCGGCCTCTACCTTCTCCCAGTCGGCCGGGTCGGCGAACACCAGGGGCAGGATGCCCTGCTTCTTGAGGTTGGTCTCGTGGATGCGGGCGAAGCTGCGGGCCAGGACCACCTTGACCCCCAGGTGGCGCGGCGACATCGCCGCGTGCTCCCGGCTGCTGCCCTCGCCGTAGTTCTGGTCGCCCACCACGATGGAGCCGATGCCCTTGGTCTTGTAGCCCCGGGCGATCTGGGCGATGGGCTGGCTCGGGAGGCCGCTCACCGCGTCGGTGCCCTTGCCCCGTTCGCCGGTGAAGGCGTTGGTGGCGCCCATGAACATGTTGTCGCTGATCCGGTCCAGGTGCCCCCGGAAACGCAGCCAGGGGCCGGCCGGCGAGATGTGGTCGGTGGTGGTCTTGCCGATGGTCTTGAGCAGCACCACCAGCCCCTTGAAGTCCTGGCCGTCCCAGCGGGGGAACGGCGCCAGCAGGGCCAGCCGCTCCGAATCCGGGGCGATCTCGACTTTCACCTTGCGGCCGTCCTTGGCCGGCGCCTGGAACCCGGCGTCGCCTTTCTCGTAGCCGGCGGGAGGCAGTTCCTCGCCCCTGGGCGGCGCGAACCGGAAGGTCTTGCCGTCGGGCGTGGGAAGGCTGTCCCGGAGCGGGTCGAAGTCCAGGCTGCCGCCGAAGGCCATGGCCATGACTATCTCCGGCCCGGCGATGAAGGCGTGGGTGTCGGCCCGGCCGTCGTTGCGCCCGGGGAAGTTGCGGTTGAACGAGGTGATGATGCTGTCGGTCCGGCCGGGCACCATGTCCGGGCGGGCCCACTGGCCGATGCAGGGGCCGCAGGCGTTGGTGAGCACGGTGGCGCCCAGGTCCTGGAAGGTCTTGAGGATGCCGTCCCGCTCGATGGTGCGGTAGATCCGCTCGGAGCCGGGGGAGATGTAGAGCGGAGACCGGGGCTTGAGCCCCGCGCCCAGGGCCTGCCGGGCCAGGTCCACGGCCCGGCTCAGGTCCTCGTAGGAGGAGTTGGTGCAGCTGCCGATGCAGGCCGCCCGCAGCTCCATGGGATAGCCTTTCTCCCGGGCCTCGGCGCCCAGGGCGGAGGTGGGCCGGACGAGGTCGGGGGTGTGGGGGCCCACCACCTGGGGCGCCAGGCTTGAGAGGTCCACCTCCAGGATCTCGTCGAAGTAGCGCGCCGGGTCCTTGGCCACTTCCGGGTCGGCAACCAGGGCCTCCCGGTTGGCCTCGGCCAGGTCGGCCAGCGCGGCCCGGTCGGTGCGCCGCAGGTAGGCCGCCATCCGGGCGTCGAACGGGAAGATCGAGCAAGTGGCGCCCAGCTCGGCGCCCATGTTGGTGATGGTGGCCTTGCCGGTGCAGCTGATGCTCTCCACCCCGGGGCCGAAGTACTCCAGCACCTTGTTGGTGCCGCCCTGGACCGTCAGCTTGCCGCAGATGTGCAGGATCACGTCCTTGGGGGAGGCCCATCCGCTCAGCTTGCCGGTGAGCCGGACCCCGATCAGGCGGGGCTGGAGCACCTCCCAGGGCAGCCCGGCCATCACCTCGCCGGCGTCGGCGCCGCCGACCCCCACGGCCATCATCCCCAGCCCGCCGGCGTTGGGGGTGTGGGAGTCGGTGCCGATCATGAGCGCGCCGGGCACCGCGTAGTTCTCCAGGATCACCTGGTGGATGATCCCGGACCCGGGCCCCCAGAAGTCGATGCCGTACTTCTTCGCCGCGCTGGACAGGAAGGCGAACACCTCCCGGTTTTCCGCCAGCCCCCGGGTCAGGTCCTCCCGGGCCCCGTCCCGCCCCTGGATGAGGTGGTCGCAGTGGATGGAGGAGGGCAGGGTGGTGCGCTCCCGCCCGGCCTGGATGAACTGCAGGAGGGCCATCTGGGCGGTGGCGTCCTGCATGGCCACCCGGTCGGGGCGCAGGGCGAGCATGGCCTTGCCCCGGGCCCATTCCTGGCCGTCGAAATCGATGGCGTGGGCGGCGAGGATCTTCTCGGTGAGGGTGACCGGTCGCCCGAACCGCTGGCGGGCCTTGCCGCTGGCCTCGTGCAACCGGTGATAAAGGGCTGTGGTCTGGTCCAGCGACATGTGGAAACCCCCTGAAAGAATTTATCAACATGCCGGAAGAGAAAAATCCGGCACCCGGCGCTACCTCTAACTACCATTGCACTTGACCCTCGATGGCAAGTCAAGCGGGAACCCGGGGCAACTAATACCGGGCGCCCCGCCCGGGACCCTCGGGGGGGGTCCGGAAGGGCGGGTGCCGGGCGGGCCGTCACACGAGGGCTGGTGGAAGCACCTTAATTTCCAGCGAGGTGCGACCTTGACCGTCCGGGGAGCAGGCATGTGGGCCATCACGGGTATGATCGGGCTGGGCGCGGTCCTGGCCTACGGGTTCCTGGGGACTGCCCAGCCTGGCGCCCAGGGCGCGGGGCCGGGGGCGAAGGAGGCGGTGGTGGACCAGCAGGGGAACAAGGAGTCCAAGGACGACCTGAAGCGGCGGCTGACGCCCATGCAGTACAAGGTCACCCAGGAGAGCGCCACGGAGCCGCCCGGGACCGGCGAGTACTGGATGAACCACAGGACCGGGATCTACGTGGACGTGGTGGACGGAAGCCTGCTGTTCACCTCCAAGGACAAGTTCGACTCGGACTGCGGCTGGCCCAGCTTCGACAAGCCGGCCGACCCGGGCGCGGTGGTGGAGCGCCGGGACGCCTCCTACGGCATGGCCCGCACCGAGATCCGGTCCAAGGGGGCCGATTCCCACCTGGGCCACGTGTTCAACGACGGCCCCACCGCCACCGGGCTGCGCTACTGCATCAACTCGGCCGCCCTGCGCTTCATCCCGGTGGAGAGGATGGAACAGGAGGGGTACGGCAGGTACCTGCCGCTGTTCGGCCTGGCCGCGAAGAACCCCACCCCCCCGGGCCAGGCCGCCGGAACCGCCGCGCAGCCCGGGCCGCGCGCCGCCGGGCCGAAGACGGAGGTGGCCACCTTCGCCGCCGGGTGCTTCTGGGGCACGGAGGAGTTGTTCACCCATCCGCCCGAAGCGATGAAGGGGACGCTGGGCGGGGTGCTGAAGACGGTGGTGGGCTACACCGGCGGCACCACCGCCAACCCCACCTACCAGCAGGTCTGCACCAGCGCCACCGGGCACGCCGAGGCCCTGGAGATCACCTTCGACCCGGCCCGGACCAGCTACGAAACCCTGGTCACCTACTTCTTCCACGTGCACGACCCCACCACCATGAACCGCCAGGGGCCGGACGAGGGCACCCAGTACCGGTCCGCGATCTTCTACCATTCGCCGGAGCAGAAGGCGGTCGCCGAACGGGTGCTGGCCAAGGTGGCCGCGTCGGGCTTCTACAAGGACAAGATCGTCACCCAGATCGTGCCGGCGGGCCCGTTCTACCCGGCCGAGGCCTACCACCAGAAGTACCTGGAGACCCACGCGGGGGGCTACGTCTGCCCGACCCACTACTACCGGAGCTTCTGAATCCGGGCACCGGACCGGGCCGGTTCAGCGCAGGTGGTATTTCCGCAGCTTGTAGTGCAGGGACTGCTTGGACATCCGCAGCTGTTCCGCGGCCGCGGAGAGGGTCTTGGCGCCGTCCAGGGCTTCCCGCAGGAGATGCTGCTCCAGGTCGCCCATGATCTGGGCGAGGGAGGCTCCGGGGGCCGGCGCCGGGTGGCCGGGGCCTCCAGCCTGCTGGAACAGGTACTCGGGCAGGTCGGCCCGGGTGATCAGGGGACCGGAAACCAGGTTGAAGGCCCCCTCGATGACGTTCTTCAGCTCCCGGACGTTCCCGGGCCAGTCGTAGCGGCCCAAGACCGCCTCCACGTCCCCGGCGGCGCCCTCCACGTGCATGTTCATGGACAGGTTGAAATCGTGGATGAATTTCTTCACCAGGAGCGGGATGTCCTCCATGCGCTCCCGCAGGGGCGGGATCGGCAGCAGCACCGTGGCCAGGCGGAAGAACAGGTCCTTGCGCAGCCGCCCCTGGTCCACGGCTTCGTGAGGGTCTTCGTTCAAGGCGCAGACCACCCGCAGGTCCAGGTGGATGGTGCGGGTGCCGCCGATCCTGCGGATCTGCTTTTCGTCGATGGCCTTCAGGATCTTGGGCTGCACCGCCGGCTCCATGGCGTTGATCTCGTCCAGGAACAGCGTGCCGCCGTTGGCCAGCTCGAACAGCCCGGCCTTGGTCACGGCGCCGGTGAAACTGCCCTTCTCGGTGCCGAACAGGAGGCTTTCCAGGAGGGAGGAGGGGATGGCCGCGCAGTTCTGGGAAATGAAGGGCCCCTTCCGCCTCACGCCCTGGCTGTGGATCGCCTGGGCGAACATCTCCTTGCCCGTGCCGGTCTCGCCATGGATCATGACCGTGGAGGGGGTGTCGGCGATCCGGTTGATCTTCTCCTTGAGGCTGAACAGGGACCGGCTTTCCCCGTAGATGTCGTCCAGGGTGTAGAGGCCGTGCTCCGGGCGGGCCCTGTCCCCCTGCCCCGACGCGAGGGTGATGTCCTTGCGCATGCGCTCCCGGTCGATGAACCGGGAGACATCCACGGCCCCCACCAGGGTGCCGTCCTCCAGCCGGATGGGCAGGGTGGTGTTCACCACCCGGAGCTTCTCCCCGTGGCAGTTGACCACGTCCTGGACTTCGTTGTAGATGGGCTCCCCCGAGGCCAGGACCCGCAGGATGCAGCTCTGGTCCGGTTCCAGGCTCGGGTAGACGTCCAGGATGTATCTCCCCAGGACCTCCTTCTCGGTCAGGGAATTGATGTCAGGCCGGAAGTTGGTGTAGTACTCGATCCGTCCTCTCCGGTCGCAGATGAGGACCCCGTCGAGGTAATGGTAGATCTTCAGAATCTGCTCGACGTGACCTCGCAGCATCCGGAACCTTGCACGCGTGACTTCCGCTTCTGCCTGTCCAGTCTTTCCCAAGGGTCCAGGCCGGTCAAGAACTCTCGGCTTCGGTACGGTCCCGGTTCAGGCCAGGAAATCCGCCGCCACCTGGGCCAGGCCCCGGATCAGCGGCAGGAGGTTCCGGTCATCCCACTGGAACTCGCCCTGGTGGTGCGGCATGGGCGTCTTCCCGTCCCGGGCGATCCCGACCAGGGCGAAGGCCGAGGGCACCTTCTGGGCGATGTAGGCGAAATCCTCGCTGCCCATGGTCGGGCTGCCCAGCCGGATGACATTGCCTGGACCGAGGCTCTGCTCGAAGGCCCGGGCCAGGAGTTCCGCCATGGCGGGATCATTGACCAGCGGCGGGTTGCTTTTGCGGTATTCGAACGTGTAGGTCGCGCCCCAGGGGGCGGTCACCCCCGCCAGGATCCGCTCCATCTCCCGGGCGATGAAATCGCGCAGATCGTCATCGAAGGCCCGGACCGTGCCCGTGGCTTCCAGCGCGTCGGGGATCACGTTGTCGCAGTCTCCGGCATGCACCGAACAGACCGAGAGCACCGCGGGATCCAGTGGGTTGACCCGGCGGCTGACGATGCCCTGCATGAAGGAGATGGCCTGGACGCCCAGCAGGACCGGGTCCACGGTCTGGTGGGGGGCGGAGCCGTGGCCGCCCACGCCCTGGATGCGGAACCTGAACCCGTCCGGCGCCGCCATCAACGGCCCGGGGCGGACCTGCACCCGCCCTTCCGGCAGATCGCCCCAGAGATGGCACCCGAACGCTGCGTCCACCGGAGGATCCTCCAGGATGCCCTGCTCGATCATCCGGGCGGCGCCGCCGCCGCGCTCCTCGGCGGGCTGGAACACCAGCTTGACCTGCCCTTTCAGGTGGGGGCGCACCTGGCTCAGGACCATGGCCGCGCCCAGCAGCCCGGCCACGTGGCCGTCATGCCCGCAGGCGTGCATGCGGTTCGGGATCCTCGACCGGAACGGCAGGTCCACCCGTTCCTGGATGGGCAGCGCGTCCATGTCGGCCCGCAGGAGCACCGTCCTGCCCGGCGCAGCGCCCTGGAGGAGGGCCACCACCCCCGTGCCGGCGACCCCGCTCTGGGGCTCCAGGCCCAGAGAGCACAGGACTTCGCTCACCAGCTTGGCGGTCCTGTGCTCCTGGAACGCCAGTTCCGGGAAGCGGTGGATCCGCCTCCGGAGGCTGACGCACCGCCCGAGGCATTGCCGGGCCAATGAGTTAATGGCGTCGGTCAGCACGGCTTATTTGGCAATGGCGAAGTACTTTTCCGGCACCTTGAGCGCCGTCGTGCCCATGTAGCCCTTGCCGAAGATGTAGGTGTCCATCATGGTCAGATAGTAGGACTTGATCCGGCTGCCCGTGCTCCGGTCCGTGTAGCCGTTCACCTTCCACTTGGCCCCGGGGCTGCAGTCCTGCAGCGCCTGGATGATGTCCTTGGGATCGTCCACCTTGGCCTTGCCTTCCTGGACCCGCTTGCCCAGCTCACCCAGGGCGGCGGTGAAAATGTAGCTGGAGCCGTAGGACCAGGTGCCGATCCGTCCGCCGGCGCCCCGGCTCACGACCGCCTTCTCGATCTTGTTCATGATGGCGCCCCAGTTCCCCCGCTCCGCCGAGAGGTCGAGGGCGAGGGCGCCCGGGAACCCGTTGATGGGCGACGCGGTGCCCGGCTCCACGAAGATCCCGTTGGAACTGGCGACGATGCACTTGATCAGGGGCTCCTGCTGGGCGTCATTGGTGCCGAACACCGCCACCCGCTCCTTGCCGGGGCCGCCGTAGGTCTCGAGCCACTGGGGCGTCTTCTCCAGGATGAACTGTTGGGCCCCGGCCACCCCCACGTCGGAGGTGGGATCCGGGGCGCTCTGGAACACGAACTTCATGCCCAGATCCTTGCAGGCCGCCTCCATGACGGCCCGCCGACGGCCTAAGGTCTCGTAGGACATGTGCCGGGGGAACGACACGTGGATGAAGGTCTTGGCGCCGAGCTGCTTGGCGACCCAGGGAATGGTGTAGCCCCGGGTTATGAAGTCGATCTCCAGGACCAGGTCGGCGGCCTTGCCGATCACCAGGGGATCTTCCGCTGGCAGGGCGCCCATGAGCAGGATGTCGGGGCGCTTGGCGCGGACCCGCCGGAAGGCCTCGGCGGTGCCGGGGACCATCTGGCAGGACACGATGACCTTCATCAGCGGATCCTCGGCCAGGGAGACGATGTTGGAGATGTAGGTCTCCTGCTGGGACATGAAGTCGTCCGGGCAGATGACGATCCGCACCATCCCGCCGTTGGCGACGTTGCCGTACTTCTGCTGGAACACCTCGGCGGCGCGCTGGTCGCCTTCGCCCTGGGACACCGAGTCCACGGAGAAGCCGATATGGAAGGGGGCCGGGGCCCCAAGGGCGAAGGCCCCCAGGAAACAGAACCAGCCGATTGGCGCGAGCGCTCGGTGGAGGCGACGTGATCTCATGGCAGCTCCCTTGCATGGATGGATTGACCATCATTAGGAAGATTCGTGCCGCTGGGAAAGGGCAGGGCCCCGAACCTGGTCCTCTACTCAAGTCTTGGGAATGACATACATCATAACAGGGGAAGGTCCCCTGGCCCGGGCCGGAGCGGGGGAAAGATTGTTGGTTTTTGACGATGTCAATTTTTTTTTACGGCCAGGTGCCGGTCCAGCCATGTGGCCATCTCCCACAGGGTGTGCTCCACGCTCTCCCGGGCCTGGTAGGCGTGGGCCTCCAGGGGCAGGACCACGTACCGGGCCGGGAGGCCGTTGCCCTTGAGCGCGTGGAACAGCCGCTCGGACTGCAGGGGGAAGGTGCCGGGGTTGTCGTCGGCCTCGCCGTGGATGAGCAGGATCGGGGCGTGGAAGTGGTCCGCGGCCAGGAACGGGCTGACCTTCAGGTAGGTGTCCGGGGCCTCCCACAGGGTCCGGCTCTCGCTCTGGAAGCCGAACGGGGTGAGGGTGCGGTTGTAGGCCCCGCTGCGGGCGATGCCGGCCTTGAACAGGGTGGTGTGGGCCAGGAGGTTGGCGGCCATGAAGGCGCCGTAGCTGTGCCCGCCCACCGCCACCCGGGCCGGGTCGATGACGCCCATCGCGTCGGCCTTGGCCACGGCCGCCCAGGCCGAGGCCACCACCTGCTCCAGGTAGGTGTCGTTGACGGTCTTGGGGTCGCCCACCACGGGCATGGTGGCGTCCATCAGCACCGCGTAGCCCAGCAGCGCCATGAACACCGGCGACGGGCCCGCCAGCACCGTGAACCGCTCCGGGGACCCGCTCACCTGCCCGGCCACGCCGGCGTCGGTGTATTCCATGGGGTAGGCCCACAGCAGGGCCGGGAGGCGGCTGCCCTCCCGGTACCCGGGCGGCAGGTAGAGGGTGAAGGACAGGGCGACCCCGTCCGGGCGCTGGTACTGCACCAGCTGCTTGCGGATCCGGCGCAGGACCGGGGCCGGGTCCCGGTAGGCGGTGAGCGCCCGGCCGGAGCCGTCCGGTTCGCGCAGGAACAGGTTGGGCGGCTCGGCGGGGCCCTCCCTGCGGGTGAGGATCCGCCCCCCGGGCAGGGGCGCCAGGGGCGTCTCCAGGCCCGGGCCCTGGGCCTGGAACCGGCGGGTGGCGGCCAGGGTGTCCAGGTCCAGGAGGTCCAGGAACGGATGGTCCCCCTGGGGCGTGGCCCCGGCCCCCAGCAGGAAGGCGGTGTTCCCCTCCACCAGCACCGCCTGCTGGCCGCTGGGCAGGGTGCGCTGGACCAGCTGGCCCGGATCCCCGTAGCGGTCCTGGACGCTCAGGTCCCACACCAGCCGGGCGTCCTCCGGGGCGCCCAGGTCCACCAGCCAGGTGCGGGCGCGCCTGGGTTCCCGTTCGTACTCCCGCACCATCACCCGGGGTCCGGCCGGGAACCACTCCAGGCCGGTCATCCGGTGCTCGGTGCGGAACACCTCCCGGGGTCCGCGTCCGTAGGGCGGGGACAGGACCTTCAGGACGTCCCGGTGGGGCGCCCGGACCTTGGGATCGCCGCCGTCCAGGGCCTCCACCCAGGCCAGGGCGGCCCCCTGGGCGGGGATCCACTGGATCCGCCGGGGGCCCGCCCGCACCCCTTCGATGGGGATGCCCTCGGCCAGGGGCAGGTCGACCAGGGTGCGCAGACAGGTGCCGGCCCGGTCCCACAGCTCGTAGCGCCGGGGGAACAAGTCCTCGCCCACCAGGTAGGAGTAGGGGGGATGCACCAGTCCGGCCAGGATGGCCGAGCCGTCCGGGGCGACCTGGAGGTCCGCGAAGATCCCCGGCCGGCCCAGGGGCGCGCCCTTGCCGGAGCCCAGGTCCACCGCCACCAGCTGGGAGGTGGCGTAGTAGGTGTAGCGGGCCTCGTCCAGCGGGTCCTGGAGCAGGTCCTGGAGGGTGCGCACCGGTTCGGGCCGGCCCCCTTCGCATTCCTGGATCCGGGGGCCGGCCGGCGCCTCCGGCGTCCGGGGCGGGGGGCCCTGGAGGTCCGGCACGGTCTCGCACAGCAGGGCCCGGCCGCCGGGCATCCAGGTGAGGGGATTGCCGAAGCAAGCGTTGAGCCGGATGCCCGGAGTCCGCCGGATCCGGCCGGTGTCGGCCCGGCCGAGCCACAATTCCACGCTCCGGCCGGTGATGCCCATGAGGGCGAAGGACCGCCCGTCCGGCCCCCACTGGGGCAGGCCGAATCGACGCCCGGCCGGCAGGACCACTGGGCGCGTGCCGCCCCCGGGCAGGGCCAGGAGGTTCAGGGCGCGCAGCCGGGGCGGGAGGTGGGGAGCGCGGGTCACTGGGTCGAACCGGGATCCCGCCAGCCGGAGCATCGGGCGGGCCAGCTCCCGGATGCCAGGGTAGCGCTCCAGGTCAACCAGCAGGGCCCGGTCCGCGCTGGGGGCCAGCAGCATCACCGGCGGCGGCGGGGCGTCCAGCACCTCCTGGATGGCCTGGGGCGGCTTCCGGTAGGCGGGGCCGTAGACGGCACCCATCCGGGCGGCCCCCAGGAGGATGGGCAGGAGCAGGGCGTGGAGCGGCATCGGTATTCCGGCTCGGAATGGATTCGGTTGGAACAGGCAGCATTGTGGCCCCGGTCCGGCCCCGGCCGCAATCGGGAAGGCCGCGGGAACAAAAGACCGCCCAGCCGGTGAATCTTCCCCCAGCCCGGCGTCACTCATGGGAGAAGCGCCAGGGCCGGGGCCGACAGCGGCTTGCCCCGGACCGTGCCTGGACGCCACCCAACCATGAGGATGAACCCATGAACCTACCGACCAGGGCGCTCGCATCCAACCTCCGCAGACTGGGGACGCTCATCTGCCTGAGCCTGTGCCTGTGGGCCCAAGGGGGCGGGCAGCCGGGGACTCCCCCGCCCCAGCTGACCGTCACGCCGGCCACGGCCAAGGCCATCAACTACCGCAACCTCACCGGCTCCACCACCATCGGCTTCCGCGGCACGGTCCTGAGGCCCGAGGCCCGGGGAAGCGCCAAGATCATCCCCCGCCCCGGCAGCGCCCTGCGGATCAAGGCCCGGTTCGAGAAACTGCAGCCGGCCACCACCTTCGGCTCCGACTGCCTCACCTATGTACTGTGGGCCGTCACACCGGCCGGGCGCCCCGCCAACCTGGGCGAAGTGATCGTGCGCCGGAGCGGCCGGGCCGAGCTGGACGTGAACACCAACCTCCAGACCTTCGGCCTGGTCGTCACCGCCGAGCCCCACTTCGCGGTGGCCGACGTGAGCGGCCTGGTGGTCCTGGAGAACGTGGTGACCGAGGACACCCGGGGCCAGGTGGAGGAAGTGGAGGCCCACTACGAACTGCTCCCCAGGGGCGCCTATCCCCTGGAAGGGGGGCCCGGGGCAGCGCCGGCTCCCCCCCGGAACCGCAAGGTGAGCCCGTATGTGCTCCAGGCGTACAACGCCATGCGCATCGCCCGGGCCGAAGGGGCCGACCAGCTGGCGCCGGAGGAGTTCCGCAAGGCCTCGGAGCTGATGGCCAGGCTGGAGGCCGAGCCCAAGAAGTGGAAGAAGCCTGTGGTGGTGCTGGCCCGGGAGGCGGTGCAGACGGCGGAGGACGCCCGGCTGGTGGCCCGGAAACACCGGGAGGAAGCGCGGCTGGAGCAGGCCCGGCGCGAGGCTGAGGCGGCCAAGGCCGAATCCGAGCGGACCCGGGCCCAGGCCGAGGCCGAAAAGCTCGCGGCCCTGCGGGACAAGCAGAAAGCCGAACAGGAAACCCAACAGGCCCGGGAACAGGCCTCCCAGGAAGTGAGCGCCGAGAAGCTGGCCCTGCGCCGCAAGCTGGCGGACCAGCTGGAGAAGATCCTGCCCACCCGCGAGAGCGAGCGCGGCCTGGTGGTCACCGGGCCCGACGTGAAGTTCGCCACCGGCAAGACCGTCCTGCCGCCCGCCACCCGGGAGAAGCTGGCCAAGGCCGCCGGCATCCTGCTGGCCTATCCCGGCCTCAAGGTCAGCGTCGAGGGCCATGCGGACGGCACCGGGCGGCCGGACCTCAACCTGCGCCTGTCCCTGCGCCGGGCCCAGGCGGTGCGCGACTACCTGGTCGGGCAGGGGGTGCCGCCCGAGCACCTCAGCGCCATCGGGTTCGGCAGCACCCGGCCGGTCACCTCGAACGACACGCCGCTGGCAAGGCAGCAGAACCGCAGGGTGGAACTGCTGCTGACGGGAGGGGTGATCGGGTTCTAGGCATCGATCGCCCGTGCCAGCCACAAATGCGACAAGGCGCCCTCGCGGGCGCCTTGCGCGGCGTATTCGCTTCCGTTCAGTCTTCCCGCTCGACGTTCTTGAACGCGTCGGCCAGGGTGGCGCGCTTGAAGGGCTGCATGCTGGCCTTGGCGGCCTCCATGTCCCCGCGCTCCTGGTCCATCTCGTACTGCTTCACGGACAGGCCGATGCGGTGCTCGGTGGGGTCGAGCTTGACGATCTTCATGGCCAGGTTCTGCCCGGGGGAGAACTCCTTGGTGATGTCCTCCACCCGCTTGCGGGAGAGCTCGCTCACGTGCACCAGGCCCTCGATGCCGTCGCCCAGGTCCACGAAGGCGCCGAAGTCGGTCAGGCGGGCGATGGTGCCGGTGATGGTGTCGCCCACGTGGTGGCTTTCGAAGAAGAGCTCCCAGACGTTGGGCTCCAGCTGCTTGACGCCCAGGCTCATGCGCTGGTTCAGGGGATCCAGGCTGAGCACCTTGGCGGTGACGGTGTCGCCCTTCTTGACCACCTCGCCGGGATGCTTGATCTTCTTGGTCCAGCTGAAGTCGGACACGTGGATCAGGCCGTCGATGCCCTCCTCCAGCTCCACGAAGGCGCCGAACTCGGTGATGTTGCGCACGGTGCCGGAGACCACCTGGCCGATCTGGTACTTCTCGGCCACCTCCATCCAGGGGTTGGGGGTGATCTGCTTCATGCCCAGGGAGATCCGGCGGCTCTCGGAGTCCACCTGCAGGATCTGGGCCTCGACCATGTCGCCCAGGTTGACCATGCCCTTGGCGGACTTGACCTTCTTGGTCCAGCTCATCTCGCTCACGTGCACCAGGCCCTCGACCCCGGGCTCCAGCTCCACGAAGGCGCCGTAGTCGGTGATGGAGACCACCTTGCCCTTGACCGCGGCGTTGACCGGATAGCGGTCCTCCACCGTGAGCCAGGGATCCGGGAACTTCTGCTTGTAGCCCAGGGAGACCCGCTCGGTCTCCTTGTCGTACTTCAGGATCGCCACCTCGACCTTGTCGCCCACCTGGAACATCTCGCTGGGGTGGTTCAGGCGGCCCCAGGACATGTCGGTGATGTGCAGCAGGCCGTCCACCCCGCCCAGGTCCACGAAGGCCCCGTACTCGGTGATGTTCTTGACGGTGCCTTCCACCAGCTTGCCCTCTTCCAGGCCGGCCAGGGTCTCTTCCTTCAGGTTGGCGTTGATGGTCTCCAGGAACAGCTTGCGGCTGAGCACGATGTTGCCGCGCCGGCGGTTGACCTTGATGACCTTCATGTCGAAGGACTTGCCCAGGAACGGGTCCAGGTTGCGCACCGGCTTGGTGTCCACCTGGGAGCCGGGGAGGAAGGCCCGGATGCCGATGTCCACCGCCAGGCCGCCCTTGACCTTCTCCAGCACCACGCCGTGGACCGTGAGGTTGGCCCGGAAGGCCTTCTCCACCTCGTCCCAGATCTTCATCTTCTCGGCGCGCTCCCGGGAGAGCCGCACGTTGCCGTTCTGGTCCTCCAGGTGCTCCAGGAGCACTTCCACCACGTCGCCCACGGCCACGCCCACGGTGCCGTCGGGGTTGTTGAACTCATCGATGTTGACGGTGCCGGAGCCCTTGTAGCCGATGTCGATGATGACATCCTTGCCGCGGATCTCCACCACGACCCCGCGGACCACCTCCTCCTCGCGGAGGGCACGGGTCTCACCGTTCAGGGCCTCCAGGAACTCCTGGGTTTCCGGGGTCTCGTCCTCGAGCATCGATGCGTCCAGCACCGTGATCCGGCCCAGCTGCTTGGACCCCTTGCCCTTGATGAGTGTTGAAAGTTGGGACATTCGTCCACCTCTAGTTAGTTGCCCCCTCCTGGAGGGCTGGAATCCCGGCACATGCGTCCGGCAGAAGGATGAGATTATCGCGGAAGGGCAGCCGGGGATAGTCAATTTCCTTGAAATCCCTCAAGGTTCCGGTCCGGCCCCTGGGGTTTTCCGTCCCTTCCGGGATCCCCCGCGCCCGGCCCGGGGCAGGGAGGTCAGTAACTGGTCAGGGCGTTCCGGATAGGGTTCCGCCGGGGGACCCGGCCAGGATCGCCCCCAGCTCGGCCGGGGCAGGCGGGGCGCCGGTCCCGGGCTCGGGGCAGTAAT
Organism: Holophaga sp.; assembly: GCA_049508835.1. Lineage (GTDB taxonomy): Bacteria > Acidobacteriota > Holophagae > Holophagales > Holophagaceae > Mesoterricola. The sequence continues at coordinate 14,044 of JBELAL010000003.1, forward strand.
TGTTGAGGAGGATGGCGAACGCCAGGCGCTCCCCGCCGGCCCCGGTCACGTAGCCGGACAGGGCATGGGTATGGCGCAGGGTGCCGGTCTTGGCCGCGAGGTTGCCCTGGGCGGTGGTGCCCCCCATGAGGGCCCCCAGGGTCCCGTCCACCCCCGCCACCGGCAGGCAGTCCCGGAACAGCCCCGCTTCCGGCTGACGGTCCATGTAGACCAGCAGCCGGACGATGGCCTCGGGCTTCACCAGGTTCTTGCGGGACAGGCCGGCGCCTTCCTCCAGCACCGCGTCCCCGGGCTTCAGCCCGGCCCGGCCCATCCAGGCGGCCAGGGCCGCCAGCCCCCGCTGGACCGTGTCCCCGTCCCCGGGCGCCCCGGACCGGGCCCCGGCGTGGAGCAGGACCAGCTGGGCGTACAGGTTGTCGGAGCGCTTCAGCATCTCCCGCAGGACCGCCGCCAGCGGGGGGCTCTCCAGGTGGCCCAGCTCCACCAGCCGACCCAGGTCCAGGGCCGTGTCCCGGTCCCCGGCGTGCACTGCCCGGGCCCGTCCCCCGACCCGGATCCCGTGGCGCTCCAGTGCCCGCCCCAGGAGCCGCGCGGCCAGCAGGGCCGGATCCCGCACGGTCACCGTCAGCCGCACGGGAGGGGCGCCGTTGGCCAGGCTGCCGGTGACCCGGATGGCGCTCTGCCCCGGGGCCCGGTCGGCCCGCACACCTTGGTCGGCCCCGGCGGTCTCGGTGCGGGTACGGTTGGCCAGGTCGGCCAGCCCTTGGCCGGGCTGGACGAACAGGCCGCAGGGCCCGCCGGGGACCGTCCCCGGATAGACCCACAGGTCCAGGACGCTGTGGTGCACCGTCAGGGCCGAAGTCTCGGCCCCGTAGGCGTAGCGCAGGTCCTCCACCTCCCACCCGGGGCCGTAGGGCGGCGCGTCGAAATAGCTGTCGTCGCCCACCAGGTCGCCCCGGACCTCCCGGACCCCCCGGGCCTGGAGCTGGTTGGCCAGGGACTCGAACGGGTCGGCCTGGTACGCGCCGCCGTTCCAGGGCCGCATCAGGGTGGGATCCCCGCGGCCATAGAGGACCAGGTCGCCGGGGACGATCCCGCCGGCGTCCGGCGCGGCGATCCCGTACAGGGAGGTGCGGATGCGCAGGTCGGGCCCCAGCTCCTGCAGGGCCATGGCGGCGGTGAACAGCTTGACGTTGGAGGCGGGGAGGAAGTACTTCCCGGCGTTGTGCTCGAACAGCACCCGCCCGGTGTCCAGGGACACCACCTGGATGCCCCAGGCGGCGGCGGCGAACCGGGGCGCCTCGGTGAAGGCGCGGATCCGCGCCGCCAGGGCCTCGACGGGGTCCTGGACCCGGACCGCGGGCGGGGCGGGCGGCAGGGGCGGAGGGGCCGGGGCCGCCTGGAGGCCGCAGGCGACGGCCAGGGCCGGCAGGAACCGGACCCAGGTCGCCGGCCGGCGCGCGGGCGGGGGATTCCTGGCGGAAGGCATGATTCCAAGCACTCTACCGGAATTCGGCCGGCGCCGGACCGCCCCCTTGACGGCATGAATAAATAATTTATTTATTGAGCCCAGCCTTGTCTGGATTCCCCAAGGAGGCGCCATGCCGTCCCGGTCCGTCCTCAAGCCCCTCCTCCTGGCCGCGGCCGTCGCGGCGGCCGGGCCCAGCGCCCTCCGGGCCGGCACGCCCGAGATGTACGTGAGCACCAACATGAGCATGCTCCTGGAAGTGGGCTTCCAGAAGGGCAACAGCGACAACGCGGTGGTGAAGATCTACATCCAGGATGCAGAAGATCCGGCCAAGGGGGATCCTCAATACGACCCCAGCAGCCGCATCACCCACGTCATGGTCCTCAACAACGGCCAGAAGTGGGGCGACGACAGGCTCGAGACCAGCGCCATCATCTTCCAGCCCTGATCTACCCGTAGAACTCCAGGGAAGGCGCGTCGCCCATGGGCGCATCCTCGATCGGTCCGAACTGGGTGGGCAGCCCCCGGGTGGGATCGGACAGGGTTCCCGGGCCCTGGCCCGCGGAGACCGGGGTGTAGCCCTTGAGGGCGGCGTTCCACTGCACCGGGGCCGGGGCGGCCGGATTCGTCGGGCGGCTGGCGAAGCGCAGGGCGTAAGGAATAGGTTGTACGTTCATCGGAGACTCCTTTCGTGCGCCGGGGCGCTGGGGGCCGGGTCTCCCCGCCAGGGGTCCCGGAAGGCCAGCAGCGCGGCCAGGGCGCGGGTGATGGGCAGGCCGGCGGCGTGTTCGATCCAGCCGTACTGCCCGGATGGGTTCACTTCCAGGAAGACATAGTCCTCCGCGGGGGTCACCACCAGGTCCAGGGCGCAGTAGGCCAGCCCCAGGGTCCGGGCCAGGGCCAGGCACCGGTCCCGCACGACCTCGGGCAGGGCGTGGACCCGGTGGTCCAGCGCGATCCCCCGGGCCCAGCAGCGGCGGAAGTCCACCGCGGTCTCCCCGTGGTCCTGGGAGTGGATCTCCACCGGGAACACCCGCCGGCCCACCAGGGTCACCCGCAGGTCGAACCGCTTGGGAAGGCGCGGCTGGAAGATCCCGGGGCACTGCCGCAGGCCGTCCAGGGCGTCCAGGTCCCGGGGGCCCAGCAGGCTGGTGGAGATCCACGACCGCCCGCCGCCCCGGCCGACCCGGGGCGGGTTCAGGGTCTTGAACACCACCTGCCCGTGCCGGCGGCAGAACGCCAGGGCCTCGTCGGGCGAGTTGGTCACCAGGGTCTCCAGCACGGAGAAGCCCAGGCGCCGGGCGGCGCGCAGTTGCAGCCCCTTGTCCCCGGCCCGGGCCGACCGGTCCGGGGGGTTCACCAGGAAAGCCGTTTCCCCCAGGAAGCCCAGGATGGACCGGCAGGCCCAGGCGCAGGCCTCGGCGGCGAAACGGGCCGGTTCACCGGGCGGTCCCGGGGGGTTGTCCAGCCGGAAGGGCGCGGGGTGCCAGATCCAGGCGGCGGCCACCTCCCCCCAGGCGATGCGGTCCCCGGCCTCGTCGATGAAGACCCCGTCCTCCGGCCGGAGCGGATCGAACCCGGCCTGGAGCCGGGGGAAGTCCGCCTGGTTGAAGCGGGACCAGGGCACCCCCAGGGCGTCCAGGGCGGCGATCACGGCGCTGGCGGTGGGATTGAAGGCGTCGGTCACCGCCAGGACCCGGGCCCGGGCGGACCGGCCCGCCCTGGACGGCGCCGGGGCCGGGAACTGGAGGGCAGGGTGGTCTGAACCCAAGGGCGCCTCCTCGCCGATGCATGATGAACCGCGGCCGGAACTGATTGCCCCGCCAATTATTTGAGATGCCAATCATTATTTCGGCGTTACACGCTTCCTGCTTCTTTCGCGTCCGATCAGGGGTGTGGCGTCGGTTGCAGCCAATAGCCTCATCCCCTCAATCCCCCACATCCCCGGCAATCATTTCCTAGCCTGGAGTTCCTGGAGGCTCCTCACCCGCGTCTCCCCCCGCAGCGAGTCCACCGCCTCGCAGGCCGCCAGGGCGGCGCTCATGTTGGTGATGCAGGGGATCTTCAGGCGCAGGGACTGGCGCCGGATGTTGGTCTCGTCGGCGTAGGCGGCCTTGCCCCGCGGGGTGTTCACCACCCACTGGATCTCGCCGTTCTTGAGCAGGTCCACGGCGTTGGGGCGGCCTTCGTTCACCTTGTGGATCCGGCGCACCCGGTAGCCGGCGGTCTCCAGGGCATCGGCGGTGCCCTCGGTGGCGCACAGGCCGAACCCCAGGGAGACCAGCTTGCGCACCAGCTCGGGCAGCTGGGGCTTGTCCTGGTCCTTGACGCTCAGGAACACCGTGCCGGAGAGGGGCAGGGCGATGCCGGAGGCCTCCAGGGCCTTGGCGTAGGCTTCGCCGAAGCTCGATCCCAGGCCCATCACCTCGCCGGTGGAGCGCATCTCCGGGCCCAGCACCGGGTCCACGCCCGGGAACTTGGCGAAGGGGAAGACCACCCCCTTCACCGCCACCGCCAGGGGCTGGCCGTCCTTGACCCCCTGCTCGGCCAGGGAAACGCCCAGCCCGATGCGGGCGGCCACGCTGGCCCAGTTCACCCCGGTGGCCTTGGAGATGAAGGGCACCGTGCGGCTGGCCCGGGGGTTGGCCTCCAGGCAGTAGGGCGTCCCGTCCTGGATGGCCCACTGCAGGTTCAGCAGCCCCCGCACCCCCAGGGCGAAGGCCAGGCGCCGGCTGTGCTCCTTGATCTCGGCCAGGGCCGCGCCGGGGATGCCCAGGGGTGGGAACACCGCGAACGAGTCCCCGGAGTGCACCCCCGCCTCCTCGATGTGGGCCATGACCCCGGCGACGGCCACCGACTCGCCGTCGCACACCAGGTCCACGTCCAGTTCGGCGGCGTTCTCCAGGTAGCGGTCGACGAGCACCGGGTGGTCCTCGCTGACCCGGGAGGCCTCGTGCATGTAGTGGGCCAGCTGGGCGTCGTCGAACACGATGGCCATGCCCCGCCCGCCCAGGACGTAGCTGGGGCGCACCATCACCGGGTAGCCCAGGCGCGCGGCCAGGGCCTGGGCCTCCTCCAGGCTGAAGGCGGTGCCCCAGGGCGCGGCGGGGATGCCCAGGCGGCTGATCACCTCCCCGAACCGGTGCCGGTCCTCGGCGTCCTGGATGGCCTGGTGGGCGGTGCCCAGCAGGGGCACTCCGGCCGCCGCCAGGCGCCCGGCCAGCTTCAGGGGGGTCTGGCCCCCGAACTGGGTGAACACCCCCAGCAGCTTGCCGGTGGCGGCCTCCCGGTCCACCACCGCCTTGACGTCCTCGAAGGTGAGCGGCTCGAAGTAGAGCCGGTCGGAGATGTCGAAGTCGGTGCTCACGGTCTCGGGGTTGCAGTTCACCAGGATGGCCTCCACCCCCTGGGCCCGGATGGCCTCCACCGCCTGCACGCAGCAGCAGTCGAACTCCACTCCCTGGCCGATGCGGTTGGGGCCGCTGCCCAGCACGATGGCCTTGGGCCGGTCCGTGGGCGGCGCCTCGGAGCGCTCCTCCCAGGTCTGGTACAGGTACGGGGTCTCGGCCTGGAACTCCCCGGCGCAGGTGTCCACCCGCTTCACCGCCCGGTGCAGGCCCCGGGACTGGCGCAGCCGGGCCGCGTCGTCCTCGGAGGCGCCGCAGAAGCGGCCGATCTGGACGTCGCTGAACCCGGCCCGCTTGGCCCGGGCCAGCAGATCCTCGGGCAGGCTGTCCAGGGGGAAGCCCCGCAGCCGGCCCTCCAGGATCATGATCTCCTCCATCTCGCGGATGAACCACGGGGAGATGTGCGTGAGCCGGCTCAGCTCCTCCACCGTGTGGCCCACCTGCAGCGCCCGGTAGATCCAGAAGATCCGCTGGGGCCCGGGCATCAGCAGGTGCTCCTTGAGGCGGGACAGGTCCAGCTTGCCCCTGAGGGTCCCGGCCAGGCCCAGGTAGCCCTCCTCCAGGCTGCGCAGGGCCTTCTGCAGGGCCTCCTGGAAGCTGCGCCCGATGGCCATGGCCTCGCCCACGCTCTTCATCTGGATCCCCAGCACCGGCTCGGTCTCGGGGAACTTCTCGAAGGTGAAGCGCGGCACCTTGATCACCACGTAGTCCAGCACTGGCTCGAAGGCGGCCTTGGTGCGCCCGGTGATGACGTTGGGCAGCTCCCACAGGCGGTAGCCCAGGGCCAGCTTGGTGGCCACCCAGGCGATGGGGAACCCGGTGGCCTTGCTGGCCAGGGCCGAGGACCGGGACACCCGGGGGTTCATCTCGATGACGATCATCCGCCCGGTCCCGGGGTTGAGGGCGAACTGGATGTTGCTGCCCCCGGTCTCCACCCCGACCCCCCGGATCACGGCCTTGGCGGCCTCGCGCATGCGCTGGTACTCGGGGTCGGTGAGGGTGAGGATGGGCGCCACGGTGATGCTGTCGCCGGTGTGGATGCCCATGGGGTCGACGTTCTCGATCCCGCAGATGACCTCCACGTTGTCGTCCAGGTCCCGCACCACCTCCAGCTCGAACTCCTTCCAGCCCAGGATGCTCTCCTCCACCAGCACCTGGTGGATGGGCGACAGGTCCAGCCCGCGCGCCACGGTGGCCTCGAACTCGTCGATGTTGTAGGCGATGCCCCCGCCGCTGCCGCCCAGGGTGAAGGAGGGCCGGATGATGGCCGGGAACCCGGTGACCTTGGCCAGCCTGCGGGCCTCCTCGGGGGTGTGGGCGAACCCGCCCCGGCAGGTGTCCAGCCCGAGCCGGTCCATCAGCGCCTTGAACTGCTCCCGGTCCTCGCCCCGCTCGATGGCCTCCGGCTGGGCCCCGATCAGGCGCACTCCGAGCCGCTCCAGCAGCCCGGCCCGGTGGGCCTCCATGGCCAGGTTCAGGGCGGTCTGGCCGCCCACCGTGGGCAGCAGCGCGTCCGGGCGCTCCCGCTCCAGGACCCGCTCCAGCACCGCCAGGGTCAGGGGCTCCAGGTAGGTGGCGTCGGCCCGCTGGGGATCGGTCATGATCGAGGCGGGGTTGGAGTTCAGCAGGATGGTGCGGACTCCCTCCTCGCGCAGGGCCTTGAGGGCCTGGGTGCCCGAGTAGTCGAATTCGCAGGCCTGGCCGATCTGGATCGGACCCGCCCCCAGCACCAGCACGCTCTTGAGGTCGGGATTCCTAGGCATGGTGCCGCTCCATCAGTTCCAGGAAGGCCGCGAAGGCCGGGCGGGCGTCGTGGGGGCCCGGGGACGCCTCGGGGTGGTGCTGCAGGCTGAAGATGGGCAGGCGCCTGTGCCGGAACCCCTCCACCGTGCCGTCCGACAGGTGCCGGTGGGTCACCTCCAGTTCCGGGGGCAGGGTCGCCTCGTCCACCGCGAAGCCGTGGTTCTGGGCGGTGATCTGCACCCGGCGGGTGGTCAGGTCCAGCACCGGCTGGTTCGCCCCCCGGTGGCCGAACTTCAGTTTGAAGGTCTTCGCCCCTAAGGCCTGGCCCAGGAGCTGGTGGCCCAGGCAGATGCCGAAGATGGGCAGCTTGCCGATGCAGGCCGCCACCTCCCGGCACATGTCCGGCAGGGCCGCCGGGTCCCCCGGCCCGTTGCCAAGAAAAAGCCCGCCGAAGCGGGCGGCGGTCAGTTCGGAGGCGGGCGTGTCCCAGGGGAACACCTCCAGGTGCAGCCCGGTCTGGTGCAGCTGGTTCAGGATCGAGGCCTTCACCCCCCCGTCCAGCACCGCCACCCGGAACGCCGGGTCCGGGTGGGGGATCTCGTAGCGTTCGGAGCAGCTCACCACCCCGGCCAGGGCCTGGCCGGACATGTCCGGGAGCTCCGCGGCCCGGGCCTTCCCCTCCTCCGGGGAGCCCTCCGCCTCGGTCCAGATCAGCCCCGGCTGGGCTCCCGCGTCCCGCACGTACTGGGTCAGGGCCCGGGTGTCCACCTCGGTGATGACCGCCACCCGGTGCCGCTTCAGCCAGCTGCCCAGGTCCCCCTCGGCGAAGGCGTGGTCCGGCTGGACGGTGATGCGGCGGCAGATCAGCCCGGAGGCCCAGGGGCGCCCCCCCTCGTTGAGCTTGGCCTGGACCCCGTAGATCCCCAGCTCCGGGAAGGTCATGATCACCATCTGCCCGGCGAAGCTGGGGTCGGTGAGGATCTCCTGGTAGCCGGCCATGGCGGTGGTGAACACCACCTCCCCGCTGCCCCCGGCGGCGAACGGCGCCACCCCGGTGAAGGTCTCGCCGTCTTTCAAGATCAGGTGCGCGTGCACGTACCCCCCTTCCGCCGCCCGTGGGCGACCAGCCCAGACTAGTGGGTAATTGCATCACGTTCCAGGCTTGAACCGCAGATGCTGTCTGGGGGATAATAGGTGTTTCCAGTTCACATCCACGAGCGGAGATAAGGCGGTCGAGTGATCGTTTATGACTGGCGGCTGCTCCTTAGGGTGGGAATGCGGGGAACGGAAGGCTTGGCTCAGGGGATGGATTATTTTTTTTATTGAGAAAAAAATTTCACTTCGTTCAATTCAATAAATGATAGCGAAGCTTTCCCCCTGGAAGGAGAACTTGTCCCTGAGCAGGTCCAGCTGGCCTACAACCTGACCACCGTCCGCCCCACATGCGTCCCCGCCAGCAGCTCCCGCACGCAGCGGTCCACGCCGTCCAGGCCGGTCACCGTGCTGATCCGCTCCAGGTCCACGCGCCAGTCGGTGGCCAGGTGGTTCCACAGCCGGGTGCGGCGGGCCATGGAGGTCCAGCCGGAGTCGATGCCGGCCAGGGAGATGCCGCGCAGGATGAAGGGGTAGACGGTGGATTCGAAGTGGTTGCCGGCGGCCATGCCGCAGGCGGCCACCACGCCGCCGGAGCAGGTGGTCTTGAGCAGGTGGCCCAGGAGTTCGCCGCCGATGGTGTCCACCACCGACCACCAGCGCTCCTTGAGCAGGGGCTTGTCGCCCGGGCCGAGTTCGCCGGGGCCCAGCACCTCCCGGGCGCCCAGCTGCAGCAGCCGGGCCCGCGCCTCCTCCTTGCGGGTGAGGGCGGCCACCGGGATGCCCAGCCTGGCCAGCAGGGCGATGGCCACCATGGCCACCCCGCCGGTGGCGCCGGTGACCAGCACCGGCTCCTCCCCGCGCTGGCGCTCCTGGTGCAGGATGGCGTCCACGCACAGGGCGGCGGTGAACCCGGCGGTGCCCAGGCGCATGCTCTCCTCCAGGGTCATGCCCGCCGGCAGGGGCACCGCCCATTCGGCCGGGACCTGCACGTACTCGGACAAGCCGCCCCAGTGGTCCATGCCCAGGCGGTAGCCGGTGACGATCACCTTGTCCCCCGGCGCGAACAGGCCTGACTGGCTTTCCGCCACGGTGCCGGCGGCGTCGATGCCCGGGACGTGGGGGTAGGCCTTGGTGACCCCGGGGTGCCCGGTGGCGGACAGGGCGTCCTTGTAATTCAGGGAGGAGTACTCGACCCGGATCAGCAGCTCGCCCGGGGGCAGCCGGTCCGGGGTCAGGTCGGTCCGGACCTCGCCGTGGCAAGCGCCCTGCTCGTTGCGGGTGACCAGGTAGGCGGTGAATCGGTTCGGGATGGGCATGGATCCTCCCCTCCGGGATGAAGGCTGCGGCCATGATACGCCGGGGACGGGGGGCGCCGAAGCGGCCGGGCGTTCAATGGAGGTAGGTCTCGGCGCTCTCCCCCATGGCCTGGCGGATGGCGCTGACCGCCACCTCCAGGTCGTAGCGCGCCCAGGCCTCGATGAGGTCGGCCTGGTCCATCTCCTCCTCCACCTGCTGCAGGGTGAAGAAGGTGGTCAGGCCCAGCCGGAAACGCTCGGTCTCGCCCGTGAAGTGGGCTTCTGCCAGTTCCCGCACCTTGCCTTCCATGCCCAGCCGCACCCGGGTGTCCTGGACGGCCCGGTAGGCGGAGCGGACCTGGGTGCGCACCTGGACTTCCATGCCCTGGAGCGCCAGCTCCTGCTCCCGGACATTGGCCTCGGCCCGCCGGACCGCGCCCCGGGCGGCCCGGCCCGGGAGCGGCACGGTCAGCTCCAGGCCCACGGTCCATCCCCGGACCCCGGCGGCGTAGGCCTGGGAGCTCGCGGTCAGCCCGTCGGACTTGTTGTTGAGGCCTTGGAGCCTGTAGGATCCGGTCAGGTCCAGGGCGGGCCTGAGGGTGTCCCGGGCCAGCCGCGCGTCCAGCTGGAGCGCCTCCAGATCCTGGTGGGCCGCCTGCAGCACCTTGCGCCGCTCCAGGGCCCGGGCTTCGCAGGATTCCAGGGCGGGCAGGTCCGGGATCTCCGTGAGGCCGGGACCGGCCTCGGGGCTGGGCGTCTCGCCGGCAGCCAGGGCCGCGGGCGCTCCGGCCCCATAGGCCAGGGCCAGGAGCGCGTCCTGGGCGTCCTTGCGGACCTGGCGCGCAGCCACCAGGGACGCCTGCCGGTCCACGTGGCGCCGTTCGGCGGCCACCAGGTCGATCCCGGACAGGAGACCGAGCTGGTTCTGCTCCTGGTTCTTCTGCAGCGTGGCCAGGGCCCGTTGGGAGATCCCGGCGATCCGCTCGTCGGCGCAGGCCAGCTCGTAGAGCGCGTAGGCCCGCTCCACGGCGGCGGCCACCTGGTCCGCCTCCTCCAGTGCCCGGGCCTGGGCGGCGGACAGGGTGATTCCCGCCCGCCGCACCGGCGCCGAGGCGATGGCGGGGCCGCGTCCCCGCAGCAGCGGCTGGCGGAACCCGGCTTCCAGGGTGGAGTTCCATAATTCGGGGTAGGGCTGGATCCGGCGGGTCGTGTCGTCGTTTCTCTGGCTTTCCCAGGAAAAGTGGTACTCGGTGCTCCAGGGGGTCTTGCCCAAGATCTCCGCCCGGCGATCGTCGTATCCCCAGGTTCCGGAATCTTCGAACTTGGGCAGCGCGTTCAGGGCGTCGAAGTTGAACACGCTGTTGCCTGGGACCGGGAAGAACGGGACGCCGGCCCCCAGGTCGCCCTGGACGCCGACTCCGTTGGGGAGGGTCCAGTTCTCCTGGTTCCGGTTCCATTCGTAGGCCAGGTGCGCCTGGGGATCGAACAGGCCCTGGGCCGCCTCCACGTCGCCCCGGGCCGCCTCCACCGCCAGGCGCACGGTCTGGAGGTCCAGGTTGCGCTCCAGGGCGGTGCGCACCAGGTCCGGCAGCCCGAGGGTGGCCTGCCCGGCCCGGAGGCCGACGCTGAGGGCGAGGGCGGCGAGAAGGAGCTTCATGGATCGGGGCGGGGCGGGTGAACTAATCAATAAACATTTTATCTGGTGAAATGATTATAATGTATTTATATTTTTTCACCAGACCGCAAGGACCGCCCCTTGAACCCCAAACTATTCCGCCAGGCCGCCCTGGAGCGCTTGTCCAGTCCCGAGCGCCTGGACAGCCTCATGGAGGTGGTGAACCTCAAGGTCTGGATCGTGCTGGCGGGGTGTTTCGCCGCGCTCCTGGCGGTCCTGGCCTGGGGGGTGCTCGGGCGGGTGGCGGACGAGGTGGAGGGGATGGGCATCCTGGTCCGGGAGGGCGGGCTGTACACCGTGGACACCGTGGGCTCCGGGCCCCTGGGGGCGGTCCTGGTCCGGGTCGGGGAACCGGTGGCCGCGGGCCAGGTGGTGGCCACCCTGGCCTGTCCGGAACTGGAGGGGCGGATCCGGGAGGCGGAGGCCGAGCGCGAGGCCCTGGACGGGCAGCGGTCCCGGTTCCTCCCCCTGCTGGCGGAGGAAGACCGGTCCCACACCGAGTCCCTGCGGGAGCAGCGCGCCACCCTGCTGGTCTCCGCCGAGGCGGCGCGCAAGCGGATCACCTTCCTGGAGCAGCGGGCGGAAGCCTACCGCACCGCCCTGGACAAAGGGCTGATCACCATCGACCGGCTCCAGGAAGTGATCCAGCAGCTGGCCTCGGCCCGCCGGGAACTGGCGGAGACCCGTGCCCGCAGCCACGACCTGGCCCGGGAGGAGGCCGACAAGAAGGCCCAGCTGTCCGAGCGGACCTTCGCCCTGGAACGGGAGATCGCCGCCCTGGATGCCCGGCTCCGCCAGCTGCGGACGAGGCTGCTGCTGGAGAGCCGGGTGGTGAGCCCGGTGGACGGCCGGATCCTGGAAGTGCTGCGGGACAGCGGGCAGTACCTCCCGGCCGGCACCCCGGTGCTGCGCCTGGAAGCCGCATCGGGGCCGCTGGTGGGCTACCTGCTGGTGCACACCGAGGGCAAGCGCCTGCTGCCAGGGATGGAAGTGCGCATGGAGCCCTCGGGCATCCGCCCCGAGGAGTACGGCCGGATGCTCGGCGCGATCCGGTCCGTGTCCCAGAGCCCCCAGAGCCTGGAGGCCATGGTCGCCCTGCTGCACAACCGGCTCCTGGCGGAGCAGCTGGGGCAGGGGGGCGACGCCTACCTAGTGGAGGTGGTGCCCGGCCTGGATCCGGGCTCCCCCTCGGGGTTCCGCTGGACCACCCGCAAGGGCCCGCCGGTGGCGTTCGGCAGCGGCACCCTGCTCTCGGCCCAGGTGCGGGTGCGGGTGCGGCCGCCGGTGGCGCTCCTGGTCCCGGCCCTGCGCCGCTGGCTGAGGGGAGGCGCCGGTGGCTAGGCGGGTGCGCACCCCCACCGTGCTGCAGATGGAGGGTACCGAGTGCGGGGCCGCCGCCCTGGCCATCATCCTGGCCCACTACGGCCGGCTGGTGCCCCTGGAGGACCTGCGCGAAGCCTGCGGGGTGAGCCGGGACGGGGCCCGGGCCTCCAGCCTGCTCAAGGTGGCCCGCGCCTACGGCCTGGACGCCCGGGGCTGGCGCATGGAAGTCGCGGAGGCCCTGGCCGCGCCGCTCCCGGCGATCCTGTTCTGGGGCTTCAACCACTTCCTGGTGCTGGAAGGGCGGAGCCGGGGCCGGATCCGCCTCAACGACCCCGCCATGGGGCCGCGCACGGTCACCCAGGGGGAGTTCGAAGCCTTCTTCACCGGGGTGATCCTGACCTTCCGGCCCACCAGGGCGTTCCGCCCGGGCGGGATCCGGCCGGGGCTGGCGGGGGCCCTGGTCCGGCGGCTGGCCACCTCCAAGGCGGGGGTGGGGTACGCGCTGGCGGCGGGCCTGGGCCTCGCCGTCACCGCCCTGGCGGTCCCCGCCCTGATCCAGGTGTTCATCGACCAGGTGGTCGTGGCCCGCTACGACGACTGGGTCCGGCCCCTGCTGCTGGGCCTGGGCCTTGCGGCGGCGCTCAAGGCGGTGTTCTCCGCCTGCCAGTCCTGGATCCTGAACCGGCTGATGATCAAGCTCTCGGTGACCACCATGGTGGGTTTCTTCTGGCACGTGCTGCGGCTGCCGGTGACGTTCTTCGCCCACCGCTACAGCGGGGAGATCGGCAGCCGGGTGGACCTGAACAGCCGGGTGGCCCGGTTCCTGTGCGAGCGGCTCGCCGCGCAGGCCATCGGCGTCCTGCTGGCCGGGCTGTTCGTGGTGCTCATGTTCGCCTACGCTCCCGAGCTGGCCCTGGTCGCGCTGGGGGCCGCGGGGCTCCTGGCCTGGACCACGGTCCTGGTGTCCCGGCGCCGGGTGGACGGCGGCCGCCGGTTCCTGATGGAAGCCGGCAAGGCCCAGGGCACCCTCATGGGCGGGCTCGCCACCATCGAGACCCTCAAGGCCACCGGGGGCGAGTCGGACCTGTTCGAGCGCTGGGCGGGATACCAGGCCAAGTACGTGAACGCCCGGCAGGAGACCGGCCGGGTCACCCAGGTGTTCCTGGCGGTGCCGCCGCTGCTCACCGCCCTGGCCAACGCCGCGGTGCTGGCCCTGGGGGCCCGGCAGGTGATCCAGGGACGGCTCTCCCTGGGCGAGCTGGCGGCCTTCCAGTTCCTGTTCGCCAGCTTCATCTTCCCGGTGAACCAGCTGGTCGCCCTGAGCGGCGAGCTGCAGGAACTGGAAGGGGTGATGAACCGCCTGGACGACGTGGCGCGCAACCCCGTCGATCCCATGACGGAGGAGGCGGACCCGTCCGGCCGGCCCTTGTCGCGGCTGGAAGGCCGCCTGGCGCTGGAGGCCGTCACCTTCGGCTACGCCCCGCTGGAACCGCCCCTGGTGACCGGCCTCGACCTGCGCCTGGAGCCCGGCTTCCGGGTGGCCCTGGTGGGGCCGACCGGCTGCGGCAAGTCCACCATCGCCCGGCTGATCACCGGGCTCTACCAGCCCTGGAGCGGGCAGGTACTGCTGGACGGGCGCCCCCGCTCCGCCTGGCCCCGGTCCGTGCTGGCCGGTTCGATGGCCCTGGTGGACCAGGATATCACCCTGTTCTCGGGCACCATCCGGGAGAACCTGACCCTGTGGGACCCCACCGTCCCGGAGCCGGTGCTGGTGCGGGCCTGCATGGACGCCTGCATCCACGACGAGATCGCCGGCCGGCGCGACGGCTACGACGCCCGGGTGGAGGAGGACGGGGCGAACTTCAGCGGGGGCCAGCGCCAGCGGCTGGAGATCGCCCGGGCCCTGGTGGGGGAGCCGAGGATCCTGGTGCTGGACGAGGCCACCAGCGCCCTGGATCCGGCCACCGAGCTGGCCCTGGACCGGAACCTGAGGCGCCGGGGCTGCGCCTGCGTCATCATAGCCCACCGCCTGAGCACGGTCCGGGACGCGGACGAGATCCTGGTCCTGGACCGCGGCCGGGTGGCGGAGCGGGGCACCCACGCCGACCTGATGGCCCTGGGCGGCCGCTACGCCCGCCTGGCCAGGAGCGCCTGAGATGCCCCGGCTCACGGCGGCCCAGGTGGACCGGCTGCGGGAGCTGCCCCTGCGGGCGGTGGCGCCGGGCCACGATCCCTGGCGGCCCGGACCGGGAGACGCGTTCTGGGTGGTGGCCGAAGGCTACCTGGACGTGTTCGCCCGGACCGGGAGCGGGGCGCGCCGGCACCTCTTCACTTTCGAGCAGGGCCAGGTGGCGGGCGCCCTGGACTTCCCGGAGCCGTACTCCCGCTGGGAACCGGCGGCGGTGGGCGGAGGGGGAGCCCGGCTGCTGGAAGGCCGGTTCGGGGACCTGGAAGGGCCAGCCCGGCCGGACCTGCGCGGGCTGCTCCTGGCCGGCTTCCTGGAGGCGGTCCTGGAGGCGGTGGCGGAGCGGGTCCGGCTGGAGTCCCAGCCGCCGCCCGAGGCCTTCCTGGAGCCCGGAAAGGCCGTCGCCCTGGCCTCCGGAGCCCGCGCTGCCCTGCTGGAAGGCACCGGCTGGGTCCAGGTGGAGGAAGGGGAGGCCCGGCTCCTGGGCGAGCCCGGCTGGCCCCTGGCCCCGGGCCTGGGGCCGTTCCCTCTGGCCCGGGGCCTGTGGCTGGCGGCTGGGACCGGAGGTGCCGTCCTGCGCCGCCTGGCCCCGGACGAACTGCCCGAATGGGATCGGGTCGACGCCGTGCGGACAGCCCTGCTCGGGCCCCTGATGGCCTGGGAGGGCCGGCGGCTGGAGCGGGAGGAGGCCGAGGAACAGGCGCACCTGGAACGCCGGGCCGAGGCCGAGCGCGCCCTGCGCCGCCGCTCCCTGGCCGCGCTGGCGCAGCTGGGCGAGCCCAGGCCCCGGTTCGAGTCCCCGGGCGCGGCGGAGGGGGACCTCCTGGCCGCCTGCCGGCTGGTGGGCGGTCCCGAGGGCATCCCGTTCCAGGCCCCGCCCCGGTGGCTGGCGCTGGCCGGGCTCCGAGACCCCCTGGAGGTCATCTGCCGGGCCTCCCGGGTCCGGTCCCGCAAGGTCGCCCTGCGCGGCGAGTGGTGGCGCAACGACGCCGGCCCGCTGCTGGGCTTCCTGGGCGAGGACAAGGTCCCGGTGGCGCTCCTGCCCCGGCCCCGGGGCGGCTACCGGATCCAGGAGCCCGGGGGCGCGCCCCGGCCCCTGGATCCCGAGTCGGCGTCCCGGCTGGACCTCTTCGCCCACGCCTTCTACCGGCCCACCCCGCCCCGGCCCATGACCGGACGGGACCTGGCGCGCATGGTCTGGGGCCGGATCCGGGGCGAGCTGGCCTGGCTGGCCGGGCTGGGCCTGGTGGGCGCCGGGCTGGGCCTGGTCTTCCCCCTGGCCCTGGCCCTGATGGTCCGGGAGGTGATCCCCCAGGGGTCCAGGGTGTGGCCCCTGTTCGCCGGACTGGCGGCGCTCGCCGTTGGCGGCGCCCTGGTGGACCTGGCCCGGGGCCTGGCCCTGGCGCGGGCCGACGACCGGATCGGAAGCTCCCTGCAGGCGGCCGTGGTGGACCGCCTCCTGGCCCTGCCGGCGGCGTTCTTCGCCGGCCGCAGCGTGGGCGACCTGACCCTGCGCGCCCTGGCCATGGACACGATCCGGGAGGTGCTCACCGGAGCCACCCTGGCCGGGCTGGTCACCGCCCTGTTCTCCAGCCTGAACCTGCTGCTGGTGTTCTACCTGGACGCCCGCCTGGGCTGGCTGGCGCTGGCCTTCACCGCCGTGGTCCTGCTGGGCTTCGGCCTGGCCGGCGCGGGGGTGCTGCGCCTGGAGCCCCGGCGCCAGCGGGCCGCCGGGGAACTCTCGGCCCTGACCTACCAGCTGCTGGGCGGCGCCGCCAAGCTGCGGGCGGCGGCGGCGGAGGGCCGGGCCTTCGCGGCCTGGTGCCTGCGCCTGGGGGCGGAGCGGCACCTGGAGGTGGGCTTGAACCGCCTGCGGCTGGTGTTCCGGTGCCTGGACGAAAGCCTGCCGGCCCTGGGCCCCCTGGCCCTGTGCGCGGCCCTGGGCGTCCTGCGCGGCGGCCCCGGCGGCCTCGACGCGGGCGCCTTCCTGGCGGCCAACGCGGCGTTCGGTGCGTTCCTGCTGTCGCTGGTCGCCATCGGCCCGTCCCTGGCGGGGCTGGCCACGGTGCGTCCCCTCCTGGACCGGGTCCGGCCCATCCTGGAGGCGGTGCCCGAGGAGGCCGCCGCCCGGCGGGATCCGGGCCCCCTGGCGGGGCTGGTGGAGGTCGGCCACCTGTGCTTCCGCTACCGGGAGGACGGCCCCTTGGTGCTGGAGGACGTCTCCTTCCGGGCGGCGACCGGCAGCTTCGTGGCCCTGGCCGGCCCCTCCGGGTCGGGCAAGTCCACTCTCCTCCGGCTCCTGCTGGGGTTCGAGCGGCCCGGGACGGGGGTCGTCCACTACGACCGCCAGGACCTGGCCGGGCTGGACCTGGGCGCCGTGCGGAGCCAGATGGGGGTGGTGCTGCAGAGCAGCCGGGTCCTGGCCGGGGACATCTTCCGCAACATCGTCGGCAGCGCCGGCCTGACCCACGAGGAGGCCTGGGAGGCCGCCGAGGCCGCCGGGCTCGCCGACGCCATCCGGGCCATGCCCATGGGCATGTTCACCTCGGTGGGCGAGGGCGGCTCCACCCTCTCCGGCGGCCAGCGCCAGCGGCTGCTGGTGGCCCGGGCCCTGGCCCGCAAGCCCCGGATCATCCTGTTCGACGAGGCCACCAGCGCCCTGGACAACACCACCCAGGACCTGGTGGTCCGCAGCCTGGAGCGCCTCAACGCCACCCGGATCATCATCGCCCACCGCTTGAGCACCATCGAGCGGGCCGACCGGATCTACGTCCTGGACCGGGGCCGGATCGTGCAGGAGGGGAGCTTCGCCGAACTCCAGGGGGAGCCGGGGCTGTTCAGGCTGCTGGCGGAGCGGCAGGTGGCGTGAGCCAGAGCACGCCGGGCAGGCCTTCCGGGTCCGCCAGGCGGAGCAGGGTGTAGCCGATCCCCGCCAGGCCCTTGAACAGCCCCGGCAGCGGCAGGTCCACCGCCCCGGGCCACAGCCGGTAGCCGCCGCGGCGCGCCGCGCGCGCGGTCCCTGCCAGGGTCCGGGCCGCCCCGGTCCACTCGGGCCGGGACCGGGCCTGCCCGCCCTGGAGCAGGAGTTCCACCCGCCCGAAGGTCCCGCCGCACAGATGGTCCATGTCCCCCGGGAGCCACCGGGCGGCCTGGGCCATCCCGGCCTCCAGGCCCGGCTCCGCCCGCCGGGTGCCCGGGTCCGCCAGGGCCAGCAGGGCCAGGGCCCCGGGTTCCCGCGCGGCCCCCGCGGCAAGGCGCTCCGCCCCCCGCAGGACCCGGGGATCCCCGGTGGCCCCGCCCAGCTGGCGCAGGGCGTGGGCGATGCCCGCGGACCCGTGGCCCAGGCCCCCCAGGGCCGGCCCCGGCCGGGCCGCCCCGGGGCCGGGTCCCCGGACCTGGAGCAGCCGGCGGCCACAGGCCATGGCCCGGTCCAGGGCGTCCTGGGAACCGGTGGCCCGCCACAGGGCGAGCAGGCCCAGCAGGGTGCCGGCGCTGCCCCACAGCAGGCCCAGGTCCCGGTCCTCGGCGATGCGGGCGGGGGTCGCCAGGGCGGCGCCGGCCGCGGCCCCGGCCAGGAACCCCGGCTCGTCCAGGAGCAGCCCCGCCTGGACCAGGGCATAGATCACCCCGCCCAGGCCCGCGGCCCCGTGGGGGGCGGCCCGCAGGAGGAGATCCTCCGGATCGGCTCCCGAGAGCCCCCGCAGCAGAGGGCGGAAGGCCGCCAGGGCGCGGTTCCGGTGGACCTTCTCCCCGGTGGCCCGGGCCAGGGCGGCCAGGAACAGCCCGATGCCGGCCTGGCCGGTGTACAGGTCCGGACCGGACCAGCCCAGGATCTGCTGGTCCCGGCCCGGCAGGTGGTGCAAGGCGATCCAGCGCGGGTCCCCGCCCCGGGGCCGGGCCGCCTGCCGCCACAGCCGCTCCCCCAGCCGCGCCGCCTCCTCCAGGCCCTGGACCCGGGTGATGTCGTGCCTAGGGCCCTGCAAGGGACCTAAGTGCGCGGGTTCACCAGACTCGAAGCCACTTGCTGAAGCTCCCGCCCGGAGCAGGAAGGCGGCGCGGATCACCGCCACGTCCCGTTCCAGGCCCGCCCCGTCCAGGGCCCAGAGCTGGTCCCGGGCCAGGTCCGCGCAGCGGCGCGCCACCACTCCGGGGACCAGCACCCGCCCGGCGCCGTCGCGCAGGCCGGTGCCCGAGGTGGACATGGCGAAGTAGGGGATGTCCCCGATCCGCAGCGCCCGGGTCTCCGCGGCGGCCAGGGCCGGCGGCACCCGGAGCAGGGCCTTCCCGTGGGCGTCCCTGCGGGCCAGGTCGGTGCGGGCGGCGAACCGTTCCGGGTCCCCGAGCACCTCCGGCGCCAGGGCGCCGAACAGGACCCGCTCGTACTGGTGGGTCGGACGGGCGATGGCGCGCACGGTCCGCCCGCGGAAGGCCGCCAGGGGCCCGCCCGGCGCCAGCAGGGCGTCCCGGTGCCGCGCCAGGAACCGGTGCATGGCCCGGAACCCCTGGACCAGGTCCTCCACCCAGGGCAGGGGCGGCGCCGGCCGGCCCCGCCAGACGGGGATCCCGGGGCCCGGGGCCAGGGTGCCGGCGCCCCACTGGCAGTCCATGAGGTCAGTGTTGGGATGGACCCAGACCGGGCGGTCCACGGCGGCCGGCTCGAAGGCGCCCAGGGCGCTAAGGTCCACGAGCTGCGCCCCGAACAGGGTCCACTGGGGCAGCAGCCCGGTGCGCCCGAGCCGCAGCGGGTCCTCGGCCGGGCCCCGGGGCCGGAAGGCCGTGGGCCTGCCGCCGGGCCACAGGTCCGGGCACATGACCGTCTCCAGGTCCACCAGCACCGGGTGCTCCCCGGCCGCCAGGAGGTTCTCCAGGTGGCAGTCCGAGGCGCCCAGGGCATGGGCCAGGCAGAGCAGGGCGCCGCACCGGCCGTAGTAGCGCCGGACCTGCTCCCGGCTCCGGCAAGGGCCGGTGGCCACGAACTCGGTCCAGCCATGGTCGTCCAGGCTCAGGTGGCGCAGGAGGCGGAAGTCAGGGTCGGCCCCGCGCCGGTTGAGCCACCCCAGCAGGCCGGTCCAGGCGGCCACGATGCCCGCGGGCACCGGCTTGTAGACCAGGCGCAGGCCGTGGCGGAAATCCAGGATGTGGGTGGTGCGCCCCCGGTTGTGCCGGTCCCCGGCCCCCGGCTGGATCCGGGCGATGGGGCCCAGGTCGCGGCCGCCGTTGAAGCGCGCGGCCAGGGCCCGCCGGTGGCCCTGGTACCGGCCCAGCAGCTCCCCCGCCGCCTCCAGCCAGTGCTCCAGGGCCGCGGCCAGGAGCCCGGCCAGGGGCGGCCGGGCCTGGAAGAACCCCACCGCCCCGCCGTCCAGCATGGCCCGGACGAAGGCCCGGTACACCCGGTCTCCCGGGTCGCCGCCGGCCCGTTCCAGGAGCAGGTCCAGGGTCGGCTTGCGGGGGTGCCGGAAGGCGTGGAACTCTTGCAGCAGGCTGCGCCCGGCCAGCTTGGCGAGGGTGACCAGGAGGTGCAGTTCGAGGTCCCCCAGGGCCGGTCCGGCGAGGGTCCCGGGCCGGCAGGCGGAATGTTCCCGCAGCCGGCGCCCCGCGGCGGCGGCCAGGGGCCACAGGATCGCCTGGAAGGGGGTCGGGCTTTCCGGAGCGCGGTTGCCCGGGGCCGGCCGGGGCGACCCACGCCCGTAGGCCTGTTCCGCCCAGAACGAAAAGGATTCCGCGGACGGTTTCAGATCTGCCGGTGGGCGCATGAGCCCGGGGCATTGAAGAACGCCACGCTTCCCGGCATATCCGCGGCCCCGCAGGTGCCCGGGGCCAGCCCCGCCGCCGCGATGGCCTGGAGTTCCGCGTCAGGCACCGGCATCGGCGCCTCGGTCGGCGGCAGGACCAGGTGGACCTTGTCCGGGGTGTCCTCATGGATCCGCACCTTGACGCCCTTGGGCAGGGGGAGGCCCAGGGCCGCCTCGATGGCTTTGCGGGGCGAGGCCAGGAGGCTGCGCCGGAAGGCGGGGTCCTCGATGGCCCTGCGGATGATGAACTCGGCGATGGACTGGTCGGATCGGGACATGGGGGACCCTCCGGTGCGGGTGGGTGACGGGAACGTTGGCCGGAGTGCGGGTTCAGGACCTACTTCACGGCCCAGGAGCCGCAGGATCCCGGGGCATTGAACAAGGCCGAGCTGGCCAACCCCCGGCCGCAGCTCTCCAGCGCCTCTCCGGCCGCCGCGACGCCCTGGAGCTGCGCATCCGGCAGCGGCTGCTGCCGGGGGG
Source organism: Holophaga sp. (assembly GCA_049508835.1). Classification (GTDB taxonomy): domain Bacteria; phylum Acidobacteriota; class Holophagae; order Holophagales; family Holophagaceae; genus Mesoterricola. The sequence goes on from JBELAL010000003.1 coordinate 34,507, forward strand.
GCAGGACCAGGTGCACCGTGTCCTGGGTGTCCTCGTGGACCGAGAGCTTCAGGTCCTTGGGCAGGGGGCGGCCCAGGGCCGTCTCCATGGCCTTGCGGGGGGAGGCCAGGAGGCTGCGCCGGAAGGCGGGCTCCTTCATGGCCTTGTCGAGGATGAATTCGGCGATGGACATATCGGATGTGGACATGGCGGCTCCGAAGGGCCCGGTGCGCGGGCGTGAATGAAACATAATTTATTTATAACACGACGCAAGGCTGGGCACCCACGCATCCGGCCTCAAAAGTACGGCCCGCCCGCGGATCCGGCGTGGTGGAAGAAGTCATAGCTCCGCTTCGGCACCATCCCGGAGGAACAGAGGCGCTCGCCCGCGGCAGCGATGCCTTGCATTTCCGCCTCCTCCAGGGCCCGCGGGGTCGGCGGCAGGACCAGGTGGACCGTGTCGGGGGTGTCCTCGACGACCCTCAGGTGGAGGTTCTTGGGCACGGGCCGGCCCAGGGCGGTTTCGATGGCCCGGCGGGGGGAGGCCAGGAGGCTGCTGCGGAAAGCCGGTTCCCGCGCCGCCTTGTCGATGATGAATTCGGCCACGGAAGGATCGGGCTTGGTCATGGGAACTCCAACAGGCCCAGGAGGGGCTTGGGAAAAAATAAAATAATAATAAAAAGATGCAAGGGCAGGTTCCTCCAAACTCGCGCCGCCGGCCGGCCTGTTTTCATCACGGGTCTTGGAGTTCCATAGTTGATCCGGAGGTACGTCATGCACGTCATCGTCGACTTCACCGTCGTCCCGGTGGGCACCGGCCTTTCCCTCTCGCCGTACGTGGCGGAAGTGGAGCGGGTCCTGCGCCGCTCGGGCCTGTCCCACCAGATGCACGCCAACGGCACCAACGTGGAGGGGGAGTGGGACGCGGTGCTGGGCGCCATCCGCGACTGCCACACGGCGCTGCACGCCATGGGCGTCGTGCGCATCCACACCGACATCAAGCTGGGCACCCGCACCGACCGTGAGCAGCGCATGGCCGACAAGATCGCCAGTGTGCAGGCGAAGCTCTGAGTGTTGTCGCCGGCAACGACGCGGATGTTGGTGATCCGAACCACGCAAAGGATCCTGGCGCGCCCCCGTTTCCTGAGCTAACCTTACGCAGCAACTTTTCCAGCAGTGGATGAGTCCATAAAGCAGCATGTGCAGGGCCAGGCATCTGGACCTCGCCGTCAGGGAGGCAGCAAATGAAGTTTGGGCGGGGGCGTTGGTGGCTGGCGATGCTGCTGGGCGGGGTCTTCCTGCCCCTGGCGGCCCATGGGCTCCAGGCCACCCCGCGCCTGGTGCTGCGCTCCGCCTCGGCCCTGGTCCAGGACCAGCGCACCGGCGAGATCCTGGTGCAGAAGCAGACCGACGTAGCCCTCCCCATCGCCTCCATCACCAAGCTCATGACCGCCATGGTGGTGCTGGACGGCAACCCGGACCTGCACGAGCCCGTCACCATCCTGGAGGAGGACAGGGACCTGCTGCGCCACAGCCGCTCCCGGCTGCCGGTGGGCACCACCCTCAGCAAGGGCGAGGCCCTGCTGCTGGCCCTGATGGCCTCCGAGAACCGCGCCGCCCACGCCCTGGGCCGCACCTATCCCGCCGGCCTGCCCGCCTTCGTGGCTGCCATGAACGCCAAGGCCGCCGCCCTGGGCCTGGCCAGCGCCCGGTTCGAGGATCCTGCCGGCCTGTCCAGCGGCAACGTGGCCTCGGCCAAGGACCTGGCCCGGATCGTGGACGCCGCCTTCCAGTACCCCGCGATCCGCAACTTCACCACCACCGAGGAGACCGTCATCCAGGGCCGCCGGTGGCCCATCGCCTTCCACAACACCAACCACCTGCTGCAGAGCTCCCGCTGGCAGATCGGCCTGTCCAAGACCGGCTACATCGACGAGTCCGGCCAGTGCCTGGTCATGCAGGCCGAACTGAACCAGCGCCCCGTGCTGATCGTGCTGCTGGACTCCGTGGGCAGGGGCTCCCGGTTCGGCGACGCCAACCGGATCCGCCAGTGGATGGAGGGCGAGGACGCCCCGGTGGTGCGGGTGGCCACCCGCCGGGTGACCCGGGTGGGCCGGGCGCGGCGGCGGCGGGTGCGGGCCTGAATCTGGTCAAAACACCATGCGCTGGTGCTGTGCCGGCAGGCTGATCAGGCTGGGACCTCGAACCCGACGGCTTGGGCGGCCTGCAACAAGGCTGCGTCGAAGGCAAGGAACTGAACTTCACCCGGGAATAGGGGACGCAACATGCGCCTTGCGAACCAGTCGCCGCATTTTTTCCCAATCGCCGGGATTGCAACTGTTATGGTACAGGACCCAGCGTCCCGGTTTATACCGAAATGACCACGATCTCCGGATCCACTTCCTTCCGCAGGATCCCCTCGATGGCCATCAGCGTCCCCGTGAGCCCCGACGGGCACGACGAGCACGCCCCCTGGTAGCGGATCATGATCTGCTTCTCGTGCCTTCCCACCACGTCCAGCCCGCCGCCGTCCGCGGCCAGGGCGGGCATGATGGCCTCGGCCAGGACCTTGCGCACGTCCTGGATCAGCGCGTCGTTCTCGTCCACCTCGGGGCGGTCCCAGTGGGGGGCGCCCGCGGGGGTCTGGCCGGTGACCGAGGGGGCCTGGCGGATGGGCGGGGCCAGCTTGGGCAGCAGCTCGGTCCAGCCCACGCCGTCGTCCTTGGTGATGGTGACGAACTTGTCCTGCATGAACACCGAGACCACGTGGTCCACCGCGAACAGTCCTTTGGCCAGCGGTTCGAACTCGGCCGCCTCCCGGTCCCGGAAGGAGCGCGGGAAGCCCGAGGTGACCGGCTCCTTGAGCACGAACTTCACCGCGTTGGGGTTGGGGGTGTACTCGATCTCGGCGATCTTGGGCATGACGGGGCGGTCCTATTCGGTGCTGACGGTGTCTTCGCCCCGCAGGGCGCTGTGCAGGGTGGCCCAGGGCAGCACGGCGCACTTGACCCGGCTGGGGAGGTTCTTGACGCCCTGGAACAGGCTGAGCCGGCCCAGGAGGTTGGGCTGCACGGCCGGATCCAGGCTGCCCCGCACCATCTCCCGGAACTGTTCCACCATCAGCTCGGCCTCGGCCAGGGGCCGGCCCTTCACCTGGACCGTCATGAGGCTGCTGGAGGCCTTGGAGATGGCGCAGCCCTGGCCGGTGAAGCGGATGTCCCGCACGATCCCGTCCTGGACCACCACCTTGACCTCGATGTCGTCCCCGCACAGGGGGTTGAGCCCGTGGGCATGGTGGGTGCACGTCTCCAGGTCCCCGTAGTTCCGGGGCTTCTTGTTGTGCTCGATGATCACCTGCTGGTAGAGCTCCCGTGGATCGCTCACTTGAATATCTCCTGCACCTTAAGGATGCCAGAGACCAGGGCGTCGATGTCCTCCCGGGTGTTGAAATACGAGAAGGAGGCGCGGGTGGTGGCAGGAATGCGGAACCGGTCCATCACCGGCTGGGCGCAGTGGTGCCCGGCCCTGACTACGATTCCTTCATGATCGAGGATGGTGCCCACGTCGTGGGGGTGGATCTCGTCCAGGACGAAGGACAGCACGCTGGCCTTGTTCCGGGCCTGGCCGATGATGCGCAGGTCGGGGAGGGCCCGGAGGCGCCCGGTGGCGTAGGCCAGCAGGTCGTGCTCGTGGGCGGCGATGCGGTCCAGGCCCAGGCCCTTCAGGTAGTCCACGGCGGCCCCGAGGCCGATGGCCTGGGCGATGGCCGGGGTGCCGGCCTCGAACTTGCTGGGCAGGCCGCAGTAGGTGGTCTTCTCCCAGGTGACCGAGAGGATCATGCTGCCCCCGCCTTGCCAGGGGGGCATTTCCTCCAGCAGCGACCTGCGCCCGTACAGCACCCCGATCCCGGTGGGCCCGGACATCTTGTGCCCGCTGAAGGCGTAGAAGTCCGCGTCCAGGTCGGCCACGTCCACCGGCAGGTGGGGCGCGCCCTGGGCCCCGTCCACCAGCACCGGCACCCCCTTGGCGTGGGCCCGGCGGATGATCTCCTTGACCGGGTTGATGGTGCCCAGCACGTTGGAGACGTGGGCGACCCCCAGGATCCGGGTGCGGTCGGTGATCAGGTTCTCCAGCTGGTCCAGGATCAGCTCCCCGTTGTCGTCCATGGGGATGACCCGGATCTTCGCGCCCTTCTCCTCGGCCAGGATCTGCCAGGGCACGATGTTGGAGTGGTGCTCCATGGCCGAGAGCAGGATCTCGTCCCCGGCCTTCACCCGGGACCGGCCGAAGGTCTGGGCCACCAGGTTGATGCTCTCGGTGGTGCCACGGGTCCAGATGATCTGGGCGGCGGAGGGGGCGTTGATGAAGGCCCGCACCTTCTCCCGGGCCTCCTCGAAGCGGTCGGTGGCCTCCTGGCTCAGGGTGGAGACCCCCCGGTGCACGTTGGTGTGCTCGAACAACTGGTAGTGGGTCATGCGCTCCACCACCGGGCGGGGGGTGAGCCCGCTCACGGCGCTGTCCAGGTAGATCAGGGGCTTGCCGTGGAAGGGGGTGGTCAGGGCCGGAAAATCCTGGCGGATCTTCGCGAGGTCCAGGGGAAGAACGGGGGCGGCGGTGGTCATGGCAGGGCTTCCAGGGTTTCGGCGTTGGTCCGGGCCAGGACCGTCGAGCGGAGCTGGCGCTTCAGGCTGGGCAGGGGGATGCCGGCCAGGAGGTCGGACGCGAACGCGTAGGTGAGCAGGTTGCGGGCCAGGGCCGGGCGCAGGCCCCGGCTCTGGAGGTAGAACAGCGCCTCCGGGTCCAGCTGGCCGATGGCCGCGCCGTGGGCGCACTTGACGTCGTCGGCGTAGATCTCCAGCTGGGGCTTGGCGTCGATCCGGGCCCGGGTGGAGAGCAGGAGTCCCCGGCACTGCTGCTGGGCGTCGGTGGCCTGGGCGCCCTTGCGGACGAAGATGATGCCGTTGAACACCGCCAGGGCGGCGTCGTCGGCGATGACCTTGTGGGTCTGGCGGCTGGTGCACCCGGGCACCAGGTGGTCGATGAAGGAGTGGGTGTCGGCCACCTGGGACTCGCCCAGGAGGGCCAGGCCGTCCAGCACCAGGCTGGCGCCCTCCTCGGCCATGGCCACCCAGGGAGTCGACCGGGACAGGCGCGCGCCGAAGGCGATGGTGCGGCATTCGTACTGGGCGTCCCGCTCCAGCCGGGCCGCCAGGGCCGAGAAATGGTACGCCTCGGACGATTCCCGCTGGATCCGCGCGTGGTTCAGGCGGGCGCCCTCCCGCACCAGCACTTCGGTGACGGCGCAGGTGAGGTAACGGCCCCGGCCCTGGTACTCCTCCACCAGGGTGGCTGACGCCCCTTTCTCCAGCACCACGAACAGGCGGGGCAGGGAGCAGGTCGCGCGTTCGTCGCCCTGGGCCCCGCCCTGGGTGCTGACGAACAGCACGTGCAGGGGCGGCTCCACCTGGATCCCCTTGGGCACGATCACCAGGGCGCCGTCCCGGAACCGGGCGGTGTTCAGGCTGGCGAATGGGTCCCCGGTCCCTGGTCCGGCCAGGGCGCCCAGCTCGTGGGCCAGCTCCGAGGCCGAGGCCAGGTTCAGCAGGCGCACCCCCGGCGGGAGGTTGGCGGTGGTGCTCAGGCGGGGATCGTAATGGCCGTTCACGAACACCAGCCGGGAGCCCCGGGCCTCGGGCAGGATCAGCGGACCGATGTCCACCCCGCCCGGGGCGGCGGGGGCGAACTCCCCGGCCTTCAGGGCGGCGAGGTCGGTGTACTTCCAGGCTTCCTGGCGGGTGGTGGGCCAGTCCTGGTCCGCCAGGACCGCCTCGGCCCGCTGCCGCAGGGGCGCCCAGCCGGCGGGCCGGGGCAGGGCCGCCACCTCGGGCAGGAAGGTCCGCTCGGTGACCGCCGCCATCACGCCCTCCCGGCCGGCACCGCGTCGGCCGGAGCCGCCGCCGGCTTGAGCCAGTCGTAGCCGCGCTCCTCCAGTTCCAGCGCCAGCTCCATGCCTCCAGTGCGCACGATCCGCCCGCTCGAGAGCACGTGCACCTGCCCCGGATGGATGGTCTCCAGGATGCGCGGGAAGTGGGTGATGATCAGCAGCGCCCGCTCCGGTCTCATGAGCGCGGTCACCGCCTCGCCCAGCACCCGCAGGGCGTCGATGTCCAGCCCCGAATCCAGCTCGTCCAGGATGGCAAGCTTGGGCTCCAGCACGCACATCTGCAGGATCTCGTTGCGCTTCTTCTCGCCGCCGGAGAACCCCTCGTTCAGGCTGCGATCCAGGAAGGAGCTGTCCATCTTGACCATCCGGATCTTCTCCTGGATGTAGTCGTCGAACTCCAGGGGATCCAGCTCCTCCCGGCCGTCCGCCTCGGCCTTCTTGTTGTAGGCCAGGCGCAGGAAGGAAGCGTTGCTCACCCCGGGCACCTCGATGGGGTGCTGGAAGCCCAGGAAGATCCCCGCCCGGGCCCGCTCGTCCGCCGCCAGCTCGAACAGGTTCCGCCCCTCGAACAGCACCTCGCCCCCGGTGACCTCGTAGGCGGGGTGGCCGGCCAGCACCTTGCCCAGGGTGGACTTGCCGCTCCCGTTGGGCCCCATGAGGGCGTGCACTTCCCCGGCCTTGATCTCCAGGTCGATGCCCTTCAGGACTTCCGTGTCGCCGATGCGGGCAGTGAGGTTGCGGATCGAAAGCATGCTTGACTCCGAGAATGAGGTCCTTGGCGGTGAATCGGGCCGGTCACCCGACGCTGCCTTCCAGCTTCAAGCCCAGCAGCCGGGTGGCCTCCACCGCGAACTCCATGGGCAGCTCGCGGAACACGTCCTTGCAGAAGCCGTTGATGATCATGGAGATGGCGTCCTCGGGCGGGATGCCCCGCTGCTGGAAGTAGAACAGCTGCTCTTCGCCGATCTTGGAGGTGGTGGCTTCGTGCTCCACCTTGGCGGAGGGGTTGCCCACCTCGATGTAGGGGAAGGTGTTGGCTGAGCACCGGCTGCCGATGAGCATGGAATCGCACTGGCTGAAGTTGCGGGCCCCCTCGGCCTTGCCCAGGATCTTGACCAGGCCCCGGTAGCTGTTGCTGCTCTCGCCCGCGCTGATGCCCTTGGAGATGATGGTGGACTTGGTGTTGCGCCCGATGTGCACCATCTTGGTGCCGGTGTCCGCCTGCTGCTTGTGGTTGGTGAGGGCCACCGAATAGAACTCGCCCACCGAGTTCTCCCCCAGCAGCACGCAGCTGGGGTACTTCCAGGTGATGGCGCTGCCGGTCTCCACCTGGGTCCAGCTGATCTTGCTGTTGCGGCCCTTGCACATGCCGCGCTTGGTGACGAAGTTGAAGATCCCGCCCTTGCCGTCCTTGTCCCCGGCGTACCAGTTCTGCACCGTGCTGTACTTGATGCTGGCGTCGTCCAGGGCCACCAGCTCCACCACCGCGGCGTGCAGCTGGTTCACGTCGTACTGGGGCGCGGTGCAGCCTTCCAGGTAGCTCACCGAGGCCCCCTCCTCGGCCACGATCAGGGTCCGCTCGAACTGCCCGGACTCCTTGTTGTTGATCCGGAAGTAGGTGGAGAGGTCCATGGGGCAGGTCACGCCCTTGGGGATGAAGCAGAACGAGCCGTCGGTGAACACCGCGGAGTTGAGCGCGGCGTAGAAGTTGTCCGTGGTGGGCACCACCGAGCCCAGGTACTTCCGGACCAGGTCGGGATGCTCCCGCACCGCCTCGCTGAAGCTGCAGAAGATGATCCCCAGGTCGGCCAGCCGGTTCTTGTAGGTGGTGGTCACGCTCACGCTGTCGAACACCACGTCCACCGCCACCCCGGCCAGGGCCTTCTGCTCGTTCACCGGCACGCCCAGCTTCTCGAAGGTGCGCAGCAGCTCCGGGTCCACCTGGTCCATGCTCTGGTACTTGGGGGATTTCGGCCGGGGCGCCGAATAGTAGACGATCTTCTGGAAATCCGGGCTGGAGTAGTGGACGTTGGCCCAGGCGGGTTCGATCATGGTCAGCCAGTGGCGGTAGGCCTTCAGGCGGAACTCGAGCAGCCATTCGGGTTCGCCCTTCTTGGCGGAGATCAGCTTGATGACATCCTCATTAAGACCGGGCGCCACGCTGTCCGCTTCGATGTCGGTGATGAACCCGTATTTATATTCCTGACTGGTGACCTGCTGCAGCGATGTGCTCATGGCCAACTCCCCTTCCTGCATTCTGTAATCATGACCTGGATTGTCAACTTTGTCATGGCCTTGTTTGAAAGATTCAACCGTGATTTGAGTTTTTTTCCAGGTCCTTGATCATGGTCTGGATCTTGGAGCGCAGCAGCCCGGCCTGGTCCTCGGGCAGGTCCCCGGGGTCGGCCTCCAGACCGTCCTGCAGCACCCCCAGGCCCTCCTGGCGCTCCTTCAGGGCCACCAGGGCGCTGCCCAGCTGGAAGTGGTTGATCATGGTGGGTTCCGCGCCGAGCACCGGGTCGATCAGGTCCACCACCTCCTGGGGCCGCTTGAACTCCAGCAGGTACTGCCCCAGCAGGGTGCGGGCCCGGGCCTCCTGGCCGGGCAGGGGGTTGGCCTGGAGGCGGCGCACCTCCAGCAGGTCGTCCTCGCCGACCTTGCCGTTCATCAGGCGCTGGGCCTGGCGGATGATGGCCGCCTCCCAGGCGCCGCTGCTCTTGGGGTGGGCGGCCAGGAAGGTGTCCAGGGCCAGGTTGAGCCCCTTCTCGTCGTTCTTGTCCATGAAGTGGTCCACCGCCAGGTGCAGGGCCTGGAAGCAGAGCCTGGGGTGGCGCGCCGAACCGGCGAAGGCGATGACCCGGGACAGGGCGGAAGCGGGATCCCTGCGCCAGGCCAGGAGCAGCTCCAGCCAGTCCAGCCGCTCGCTGCGGTCCACGCGCCGGGCCCGCTTGAGGGCCGTCTCGGCCTCGGCCAGGTTGCCCTCGTCCAGCCAGTCCTCGACGTCGTCCAGGATGAACCGGGCCTCGGCCTTGCCGCCCCGGGCGGTGCGCAGCTGGGCGGGGTGCTCGGTGTCCAGCAGCAGGAGCAGGTCGTGGTCGCCCGGGTGCTGGCGCAGCAGCTCCTGCAGGATGGGGAAGGACTTGGGCCGCTCGTCGGCCAGGATGTAGCCCTCGGCCAGCAGCTCCCGGATGCGCAGGTCCCCGGGCAGGAAGCCGGAGGCCTCCTTGAGCAGGGGGATGGCCTTGGGGGCCTCGTCCCGGGCCAGCAGCACCTCCGCCAGCAGGCTGAGGGTCTCCCCGTCCCGCTGCAGCGCCACCGCCTCCTTGGCGGAGGTGAGGGCGCCCTGCAGGTCGTCGGCGTCCAGCAGCAGCTCCGACAGCTGGAGCTTGGGCGGCACCTCGTCCGGGCGCAGCTCGGCGGCGGTGCGCAGGGTCTCGATGGCCTCGGGGGCCCGCTCGGCGTCGTCCTGGAGCAGCTTGGCCAGCAGCATCCAGCCCTCATAGTGGCGCGGGCTCAGCTGGACCACCCGGCGCGCCAGCTGCTCGGCCTCCTCCCAGTCCTGGGCCACCTCCTTGAGGGCGGCCACGGTGAACACCAGCTCGTAGTTCTTGGGATCCAGGGTCAGGGCCTCGGCCAGGCGGCTGGCGGCCTCGGGCAGCTGGCCGTTCTCCAGCAGGGCGGAGGTCTCCAGCATCGCCCGGCGCAGCTGGGAGCCGGCCTTGGGCTTGGCGATGGGCAGGATGCGGGCCCGGTAGCGGGTGAAGATCTCCCGGGCGCTGATGAGCTGGAGGTTCTCCTCCACCAGCTGCTCCCACCGGGAGGAGAAGGCCTGGCCGTCCAGCTGGCCCTTCTGCTCCATCTCCTGGACCAGGGACATGAGCCCGTTGCGCAGCATCACCTCCGACCGCTCCAGCCGGCCCAGCTGGTCCGACACGGTCTCCAGGTAGGTCTCCACCCGGCGCAGGGTCTCCTCCAGCCCGGTGATGCGCTCGAGGAGATGCTCGTCCAGGTCGTCCTCGCCCTCGATGGCCTCCTCCTCCTCCCAGGCCTGGTCCCCGGCCACGATCAGCAGCCGGGTGCCGCACTTGCGGCAGGCCTCCCGTTCACCGGGATTCCAGGTGAAGCAGTTCTGGCAGTAGGTACCGGGGGATTCGTTGGGCATAGCCTTCAGAATACAACCAGCTCCGCGTTCCTGGGCACCCTTGCCGGGCGGGGGAGGGCGCGGTCCGGACCAGGGTCACAAACCGGGACCGCGCGGCGGCATCCCGGGCGATACTGGCTGCATCCCTTTCCGAACGCGGCCTTTCCTGCGCATCCCGACATGGTCCTGCTCCTGAAGCTCCTGCTCACCCCCATCCTGATCACCCTGGCCACTCTGGGCGGACGCCGGTGGGGGCCCGCCTTCAGCGGCTGGTTCGTCGGCTTCCCCCTCACCTCGGGGCCGGTGTCGATCATCCTGGCCCTGCAGTACGGCACCGGCTTCGCGGCCCACGCGGCGGTGGGCAACCTGGGCGGGATGGCCTGCATCAGCGTGTTCTGCCTGGCCTACACCGCCACGGCGCGGTTCCGGGGCGCCTGCGCCAGCCTGGCGGCGGGGGTCGCCGCCTACCTCCTGGCCACCTTCGTCTGGAACCTGTTCCCGCGGCCGCTCTGGGTCACGGCCGCGATCTCCCTGGCGGTGAACGGCCTGGTGATCCTGCTGATTCCGAAGGGGGCCGCGCCCCCGCCGGCCGCCGTCCCCTCCCGCTGGGACCTCCCTTCCCGGATCGTCATCGCCACCGCCTTCGTGTTCGCCCTGACCACCGCGGCCGGACTGATGGGACCCCACCTCAGCGGGCTCATCACGCCCTTCCCCATCTTCGTGTCGGTGCTGGCCGTCTTCGCCCACCGCCAGCAGGGCGCGGCCGCCTCCCGGCGCTTCCTGCGGGGGCACGCCATCAGCCTGCACGGCTTCGCCGCGTTCTTCCTGGTGGTGGGCCTCCTGCTGCCGTCGCTGGTGGCCTTGGGGACGTACCTCCTGGCGACCCTGGCCGCGGTGGTGGTGAACGGGGTGACGCTCCGGGTGACGTAGGGGGAGCGCTTACTAATTGCACATCGCAGGGTCCCGGACGGTCGCGCCCGTTACTCCGATCTCCGGGCGGACTCCCGTCCGGAGAGGCCCTGCCGCCCCGTTCCATGACCACCCAAGGCCTGAAATCGCTTCCCTTGGAATGGTGAAAGAGTCAACCTATGCTTGAGCCGCCGAGGCCAGCATGAGCAACCAGGAGAAACGACAGGAGGCGATGGAACTGGTGGGGAAGGCCTACCAGCACCACATGCGGGGCGAGATCGAGCGGGCCATCGAGCTCTACACCAGGTCCCTGGAACTGCACGGCACCCCGGAGGCGTACACCTACCGCGGCTGGGCGCGGTCCTACCACAAGGAATTCGAGGCGGCCATCGCCGACTGCCACCGGGCCATCGACCTGGATCCGGAATTCGGCGCGCCGTACAACGACATCGGCGCCTACTACCTGGAACTGGGCGAGATCGAGGACGCCATCCCGTGGCTGCGCATGGCCCTCAAGGCCCGCCGCTACGAGACCTACTGCTACCCCCACTTCAACCTGGGGCGAGCCTTCGAGGCCAAGGACCGCCTGGACCTGGCCCTGGAGCACTACCAGCACGCCCTGCGGGAGAACCCCGGGTACAACCTGGCGGCCAAGGCCGTGGTGCGGATCAAGGGCAAGCTGGCCCACCCGGAGAACGCCCAGGCCGGAGACCGATGATGCCCTTCACCATCGCCCACAGCCCCGATTCCGACGACGCCTACATGATGGCCCCCCTGGCCCTGGGCTGGCTGGACCCGGAGGGGTTCGACTTCCGGTTCGTGCGCAAGGACATCGAGACCCTCAACGCCGAGGCCCTGGAGGGGCGCTACCAGGTGACCGCCATCAGCTTCGGCGCCTACCCGGAGCTCAAGGACCGCTACGACCTGCTCAGCGCGGGCTCCAGCATCCAGGAAGGCACCGGCCCCCTGGTGGTGTCCCGGGAGCCCATGACGCCCCAGGACCTGCGCGGCGTCACCGTGGCCATCCCGGGGCTGCGCACCAGCGCCTGGCTGGCCCTGCGCACCTGGATGCCGGACCTGGAGACCGCCCTGGTGCCCTTCGACCGGATCCTGCGGTCGGTGGCGGCGGGGCGCTACCCGGCCGGGCTGCTCATCCACGAAAGCCAGCTCATGTACCGGGAGGAGGGCCTGCACCTGGTCCAGGACCTGGGCGCCTGGTGGAAGGCCGAGTTCGACCTGCCCCTGCCCATGGGCGGCAACGCCATCCTGGCCGCCCTGGACCCCGAGGTGAAGGCCCGCTTCGCCCGGCTCATGCGGCGCAGCGTGGAACTGGCCATGGCCCGGCACGACGAGAGCGTGGCCTACGCCCAGTCCTTCGGCCGGGGCATGGACACCGGGATGGTGGGCCGGTACGTGCGCGCCTGGGTGAACGGGTTCACGGTGGATCCCGGCCCCCGGGGCCGGGCGGCGGTGGCCCGCCTGCTGGGCCTGGAACCCCGCTGGATCCAGGGCTGAGTTCCCGCCCGGGAAACCCCTTGGAACTTAATTGAATTTTACCGCCGTGCTAGGATGGTTTCTGGAATCCCAAATCGGCGTATAGCACCAAGCTGCTTCACAAGCTAAATGACCATCCATTCGGCAGGGGGGACCATGCGGCCTTGGACCTTCACAACCCGTGTCATCCTTCCCCTGGTGCTGCTCGGGATGCTTGCCGCGTGCAGCGGCGGCGGCTCCGCCGGGAGCGGGCTGCTGCCCTCCAACACCCCGCCCACCACCAAACAGCCCACGATCACCCTCAACGGCGTCGCGGCTCCCGCGTCCCTGAACCAGTACCAGCAGTACACCTTCACCGCCACCGCCGTCGAGCCGACCATCGGGCGGAACATCGCCAGCTTCATCTGGACCTGGGACACCACCCAGCCGACCGTGTTCAACCAGGTGAACTCCACCAGCACCAACACCTGCGCCTTCAACTATGCCTACAAGGTCTCAGGCAAATTCAACGCCAGCGTGCAGTGCGTGGACAGCACGGGCCTCAAGGGAACCGTGGCCGCCTTCACCGTGAACGTGGCCCCCGCCAATTCGCCGGTGACGGTCAGCTTCGACACGCCCACCGTCCCCACGACCCTGTACCCCCCGGCAGGGGGCAGCGCCACCGAACCCTTCGTAGTCACCGCCACCACCACCTCCGGGGGGACCATCAGCGCGGCCGACATCCAGGCCGGATTCAACCCGGGAGAGACCACCGCCACTGTGGGCGCTGTCGTCGCCGACCCCACCCTGCCCAACAGCTTCGACATCATGGTGGCCTACCCGGCCGCCGCGGCCGCCGGTTCGAACACGATCAACCCGTCGATCACCGTCGCCGACAGCCTGGGCGACACAAGCCAGACGGTCAACTGCTCGGCCATTACCATCGACACCTTGGGGGCCGTCACCGTCCCTAGCCTGATCCTCACCACCCCGACCCAGACGACCACCAGCGGGTGGACCTCCAAGCCCGTGAACCTGGCCTTCAACATCGGCGACGCGGACGGCGACGTGGTCAATTACAGCGTGGACTGGGGCGACAAGTCCGCCCCCTCCACCGGCGACACCGGCAGCAACAACACCGCCGCCCAGGGCGGGGTGACCGTCGCCCTCACCCACACCTACGTGGACGCCTACGCCTACACCCCGAACACCAGCCCCAACACCGCCACGGTCACCGTGACCATCAATGACGGCCACACCGCCGCGGCCCTGCTGCCCACCGCCACCTGCAAGTTCAGCATCAGCTACAACACCTATCCCACCGCCACCATCCTCAGCCCCCAGGCCAGCGGCGTCCTGCCCAGCCCCACGGGCACCCCGTCGCTGCCCAGCAACCCGTCCATCGGCCTGTACAATCCCCCCAACACCAACCCCGCCAGCCCCGCCCTGGTGGTGATCCCGGTGAATGGCATGCTCAACTTCTCCGGCACCGGCACCCTTCCGGCAAGCGGCGACGCCGGGCTGACCTACAACTGGACCTTCCAGAACGGGAGCGTGCTCAACCCAGCCAACGCCAACACGGCCAATCCGGGCGATGTTGAATACTCCGGCAACCTTGGCCAATACACCTCCTGCCTGGTGACCCTGACCGTCACCGACGCTTTCGGCCGGGTTTCCTCCAGCGGGCCAGGAGCCAACGTGGCCGCCTACCAGAAGTGGGTCATCGTGGACGGTTACAATACCGAGAACTTCATCCTGTCCTTCCTCTACCGCCAGCGCTCCGGGACCTCCGCCCCGGACACCTACTCCTACGCCCAGTTGCTGGCCAACGGCAACGGCGCCCAGATCAGCCTCTACCAGGACGGGATGAACAACACCTATACCGTGAACAACACCAATGGAGCCACCACGACCATCCCGGTCCGCTCCAACGTGCCCTTCTGGCTGAGCATCCCGCCCACCGTCACGGGGGAGACCGGCGACAAGACCCAGTACCTGTTCTCCATCCCCAATCAGCAGGGAATCGACCCGGACTTGGAGGACTACCCTGCCAAGCCGCCCAGGACCCTCGCCTTGTCCGAAGGCACGGCGTTCGCCTTCCAGAACAGCACCGCGCCCTGGAATCCCCAGCTGCAGCTGACCACGTCCACCGGGTTCGGTACCGAATCCATCACCGCCCCCCCCCAGTCGTTCCAGGGCACCCTCGACCTGCGCAACAACTTCTGCACCGCCACCGGGTCCACGGTCTACGAGCCTAACTGGCGCTGGCTGGACCGTCTCTCCGTCCCGCTCACCGACCAGTACCCAGTGCTTACCTTCGAACAGAATGCGAACGTTGTGGGCCCTTTCGAAGGCATCGAAGGCTACCTGGTCATTCCCGAATGGTTCGTGTTCCTCAAGGGAATGGAGACCCGGGATTACAACACCCTGGTCTCTTCCAGCCAGCTTGGTCCCTTCGGCTCGATCGCCCCCAGCCCCACAGGAGGCATGGGATTCGTGGTGTCGGACGCCTACAATGGCGACACCGAGTCCTCCCAGCACTGGTCCGTGAGCGCCATGGAAGCCTTCCGGGCGCCGGCCACCACCACCAAGCCCTACGACTTCGACGTGGTGAAGGATGTGGCCACGGGCAACTGGAAGCTGGCGGACAGCCCGAACCTGAACGGCACCGGGAACCCGAACCCGTCTGCCGGGCTGAATCCCACGCAGGTGACCGCGGCGCCGCTGAATTTCCTTTCGGGCCTCGTGAACTCTTCCCTCGCCGGCCCCCTGGCGGGCGGTCTGTATACCATCGAGGTGCCCTACGATTTCAATGACATCAACCGGATCCCTGACCGCGTGGGCGGTTCCTACCCGCCGCCCATCGTCTACCACCCCTATGTCTCCCGCTCGAACTTCTCCTACGCCGAATACCTGTGGACCAAGGCGTGGGCGCGGCCGCTGGTGCTGAACCGCACCAACCTGAACTGGTGGGACACCGAGAGTTTCGGCTCCGGTTGGATCTTCTCCGATGCCACCGCCCCGGAGGAATGCACCGCCACCGGCGCCACCCAGAACCTCACCTTCCCGTACTTCTTCTACAGCAACCCGTCCAATCCCTGGCCCAGCATGGCCAACATCACCGCCGGCTCCTCGGGCTACACCACGGCCTTCGACCTGAACGTGGTGAATGGCGGCACCTTCGACGCCAGCTCTCCGGTCACCGATTACGGGCAGACCGGCACTTCCACCGGCGTAGGCCGTTTCTTCTGGACCGCCTTCACCCCCCACTACAATTCTGTCAGCGGCGCCCTCATCTCCCGCACCTGGCTGGCCGACGGAACCACCAATCGCGGCCAGATCCCTATCACCTTCGGCGGCACCACCACCGACGCCACCACCGCCTGGGGCTTCCTGCCGCCCCAGGACACCGGGATCGACGTGCGCTCCCGGGACGCCAGCGGCAATCCCATCAACGACACCACCGGCGGGTTCCGGCTCTTCTGGTACAACCCCACCGAGGATTCCACAGATGCCCCGGTATCGCCGGACTTCTATGCGGTGCAGATCGTGGACGGGAGTTCCACCGAGCTGTTCCTGCTCTCGGCCAACTACCCCCGGGTGACCCCCCAGACCTTGACCGCTTCCCTGGTCACCGACGCGCAGACCTTCCTGCCTTCCGGCCAATCGACCTACCATTCCGGCGACCTCGCAGGCCCGGGCTACTGCTGGTTCGACGTCCCGCTGGAACTGCGCCCGCCCAGTGGGACCACCGCCTACGTCACCGTGTTCGCCCTGAAGTCCATCCTCAAGAACAAAGCCGTCGCCAGCGCCCGGGTGATCAACCGCAGCGAGTGGGTGGAGGCGGTCAAGACCGTCACCGCCAGCATCAGCACCGTGCCGGGCGGCAACGACGTGAGCTTCGCCCACAAGATCCCATTCAACTACCCCTGGGACATCGTCGTGGTGAACGGGCCCGCCACCCCCGTATCCTTCTGATCTGCAGCCGGCTTCCCGGCCCCGGACTTGACCCATGCCCCCCTCTCCCTCGCACCAAGGAGGAATCGTGAGACGCTCCAGCATCCTGATCTTGGCCCTTGCCGCCGGGACCCTCGCGGCCCAGGAAGCGCCGCCGAACCTTGACCGCCGGGTCCAGATGTTCGCGGAGATGTCCTGGCCCACGAAGATCACCGTGTCACAGACCTACGGCACCACCGACCAGCCCAAGAGCCAGTACGGCATCGGCTTCCGTTTCCTGGGCGAGGTGGCTTCGGCCCAGAACTGGTACTACGAGGTGGGAGGGATGCTGGACGCCACTTCCTACTTCACCTTCAACGGCACCCTGCCGGACGGGTCCACCCTCAACCTGACCGACATGAAGTTCACCGACAGCTACTGGTCGGTGGGTGGGGCCTATCTGGCCAAGCCCAACGAAAACATCTCCTACGGCCTGCACCTGGAGGCTCGGGGCGAATACCTGCGGCTGCAGGGTGGGGCCGTCGTAAGCGGCGCCACCTACCAGCAGGACCACTCCACCACCTACCTGCGCCCGTGGGTCCGGGGGAGCGTCGACTACACCTTCACCGGGGTCGGCAAGGATGCCCACCCGTACCTGGGGTTCGACGGGTGCCTGGCGGTCCTGAGGACTTCCCAGACGCGGGAGCCGGACTTCACCAACAACAACATGGATGACCGCACGGTCAAGGCCCTGGCCCCCAAGTACTCGGTCGCCGTCTACGGGGGGATCCGCTTCTAGCCCAGCTCCTATCCCAGCACCGTCTGCAGCTTGTCCAGCCCCCAGTCCAGCTGCTCCCGGGTGATGACCAGGGGCGGGGACAGGTGCAGGCAACGCCCGCGGGCCTCGCCGACCAGCAGTCCTTCCCGCAGCAGGGCCTCGCAGAGGGTGCGGGGGTCCCCGGCCTCGGGGCGGAGCTGGATGGTGGCCCACAGGCCGAGGCCCCGGACCTCCTTGACCTTCCGGCTCTCCAGGGAGCGCAGCCGCTCCAGCAGGTAGGCCCCCAGTTCCGCCGACCGGTCCATCAGCTTCTCGTCCACCAGTACGTCCAGGGCCGCGGAGGCCACGGCGCAGGCCAGGGGGTTGCCGCCATAGGTGGAGTCGTGGGACCCGGGGGTGAACACGTCCATCAGTTCCTGGGTCGCCAGGAAGGCGCTCACCGGGTAGAACCCGCCCGAGAGGGCCTTGCCCAGCATGGCGCCGTCGGGGCGGATGCCCTCGTGCTCGAAGGCGAACAGCTTGCCGGTGCGGCCCAGCCCTGACTGGATCTCGTCGGCGAGGAGCAGGATCCGGCGCTGGTCGCACAGTTCCCGCAGCCCCCGCAGGAAGCCCTTGGGCGGCAGGACCACCCCCGCCTGGCCCTGCACCGGCTCCACCAGGACGGCGCAGGTGGACGGGCCCGCCGCGGCCTTGACCGCGGCCAGGTCGCCGTAGGGCACGGTCCGGAACCCGGGCATCGGCGGGCCGAACCCGTCCCGGTGCTCGGGCAGGTCGCTGATTCCACAGAGGGTGGTGGTGTGGCCGTGGAAGTTGCCGCTGAAGACGATGACCTCGGCCTGGTCCCGGGCGATGCCCTTGCGCTGGCAGCCCCACCTGCGGGCCGCCTTGAGGGCGGTCTCCACCGCCTCGGCTCCGGAGTTCATGAGCAGCGCCTTCTCGAAGCCGGTGAGGGTGCACAGCTTCTCCAGCAGGGCCGGGTGCCGGTCGGTGGGGAACACCCGGGCGGTCAGGCCCAGGCGCAGGCACTGCTCCACCATCGCGGCGGCGATGCGGGTGTGGTTGTGCCCCTGGGACACCGCGCCGTACCCGGCCAGGAGGTCCAGGTAGCGGTTGCCCTGGACGTCCCACACATAGACCCCGTCGGCCCGGGTGCAGACCACTTCGTAGGGCTGGTAGTGGTGGGCCCCGTACCGGGTCTCCTGGTCGACGAGGCGGCTGGTCAGTGCTGGGTCCACGGCCATGGTGAAGCTCCTCCAGTTCCCTAGCCTTATGCGGGGACCCCCGGACAACGTTCCGGTTGATATAAAATATGTATTATACATAGTAAAAATTGGCTCATTATATGTAAACGGCCCATCGGGCCTTGAACATTCCAACCGTAAAGGCAAATAATTTATGAATAATTCAAACAATCCTGAACCGTCCCAGGGTCCGGATCCTTCGGAGGCCAGGCCTCCCGGCCTGCTGGAGCAGGTCCTGGGGGTCTTCACCGAGCCGGTCCCGCTGTTCCGGCGCCTGGCCGCCGCGCCCAGCTGGGGCCCGGCTCTGGCCGCGGTGGTGGGCGCGGCCCTGGCCATGGTGGTGGCGTGGTCGTCCCGGGTGGACCCGGACGCCCTCCTCCGCCCGGTCCTGGCCCAGGATCCGCGGCTGGCGCCGGAGGCGGTGGAGGCCCTGATCCGGATCCAGGCCCGGCTCCTGGGGTGGTTCGCGGCCCTGGGGATCCTGGCGGGGGTGCCGGCGCTGGCCCTGGTGCAGGCCTGGACGCTGTGGCTGGTGGCCCGGGCCGCGGGCCCGGCCCCGGCCTTTCCCCGGGCCCTCAGCGCGGCGCTCACGGCCGGGATGCTGGTCCTCGCGGCCCGCTAAGGTCTATGTATCAGAGCCGGTCGATGCGGATCTCGAACTTGGTGGACTTGGCCGGCTTGGGGCTGTCGTGGGAGTCCCGGCCGTGCCTGGACGGTTCGGGCGCGCGGCGCTCCGGCGCGGGCTCGGGCCTGGACTCGAACCGGTGCTCCTGGCGGTGCTCCGGCTTGTGCTCCGGCTTGTGCTCGGGCTTGTGCTCGGGACGGTGCTCAGGCTTGGGCTGGGCGGCTTTCTCCGCATCCCTTGCGGGGGTGCGCGAGGCGGGCTGACTTTTCTCGGTATCCCCTGCGGCGATACGCGCGACGGATTGATTCCTGGCGGGCTGGGCGGGGGCCGGCGCGGCTTGGGCGGCCTTGCCGCCCCAGGCCAGGCCCACCTGCTTGACGCGGTCCAGCAGGCGCTGGGGCTCCAGCACCTGGACGCCGTCGCCGAACTGCATCACCCAGCGGGTGATGGCCCTGAGGTCGGTGGCGGTGAAGGTGACCTGGGCCTTGCCTTCTTCCAGGTCCTCGATAGTGAACTCCGGGAACGGCGCCGGGGCCTGGCGCACGGCGAAGATCCACTGCTTGAGCAGGACCGCCTTCACGTGGATCGGCTCGCCGCCGAGCCAGCCGCCCACGAGGTTGGCTGGGGTGCCCTCCTTGTAAGGGCCCTGGGCCGCGCGGCCCATGCCCTCCACGAGGTTCACCTGGGCGAGGAGGCTGAGCAGGTGGTGCCGCTCGGCGTTGTAGCGGCGGTCCCAGCCCCACACGTACCAGCCCTTGACGAAGGTGTCGAAGATCAGCTGGCGGGGTTCGAAGGTCCGGGGCGGATTGCTGTCGGCGTCGGCGAAGATCAGTTCCACCGCCCGGCCTTCCTGGATGGCCTGCAGCACGGCCCGGGCCTGGTCGGTGACCAGGGCGGAGACGTCCACGGACGGGACGGCTTCCTGGGGCGCCGCGGCGGGAGCCTCCTCCCGGGCCGCGGGGGCGGGCTCCGGTTCGGCGGGGGCGGCCTTTCGGGTCCGGGCCGTCCTGGCCGGCTTCGCCTTGGGCTTCGGCTCCTCTTCGGCGGCGGGCGGCGGAGCCGGGGCGGGCGCCTCGGTGTCGGCCTTGCGGCTGCGGGCCCGGGCCGGGACTTTAGCGGCCTTCTTCGGCTCAGGGCTCGCGGGAGCGGCCTGGGATTTCTCGGTTTTCGCGGTCTTCACGGACGTGCTCTTGGGGGCCTCAGCCTTGAGGGGCTCGGTCTTCGGGGTCCCGGACTTTGCGGCCGAGGCGGAAGTCGAAGGTTTGCGAGGGGGCATCGCGTGGTTCTCCAAGCCCCATCATGGCCCCAAGCGCATCCTGCGTCCACCCAGGACTAGGATCCCTGGGCCCGGGGATGGAGCCGGTCGTACAGGGCGCGCAGGCGGGCCTGGTGCACGTGGGTGTAGATCTGGGTGGTGGAGATGTCGGCGTGGCCCAGCATGGCCTGGACCGCGCGCAGGTCGGCCCCGTGGTCCAGGAGGTGGGTGGCGAAGGCGTGGCGGAGCACGTGGGGGCTCACGGCGGCAGGCAGGATGCCGGCCTTCCGGGCGTAGCCCTTCAGCAGGCGCCAGAGGTGCTGCCGGGTGATGGCCTGCCCCAGGCGGCCCACGAACAGGGTCTCGACCCGGGGCCGGAACGAGGGGCGCAGGGCGATCCAGGCGCGCATCCAGTGCTCGGCCCCTTCGCCGAAAGGAATGAGTCGTTCTTTTCTTCCTTTGCCCAGAACTTTTAAAAATCCTTCATTAAGGTAGACGGTCCGGGCCGACAGCCCGGCCAGTTCGGAAACCCGGAGCCCGGACGCGTAGAGCAGTTCCATCCAGGCCCGGTCCCGCACCCCCAGAGGGGATTCCGGGTCCGGGGCGGCCAGCAGGGACTCCACCTGGGATTCGGTCAGGGTCCTGGGGAGGATGCGGGGCGGACGGGGCGGGCGCACCACCGCCTCGGGCCCGGCGGCGCCCTCCCCCTCCAGGCGCAGGAAGCCCAGGAACTGGCGCAGCGCCGAGGCCAGCCGGGCGATGCTGCGCGCGGCCTTGCCGGTGCCCTGCTGGGCCACCAGGAAGGCGGTGACCCGGTCCCGGTGCAGGTCCGAGGGCGGGAGGCCCCGGCCGCAGGCCCACTGGGCCAGGGCGTGGAGGTCCGAGAGATAGCCGGAGACGGTGTTGGGCGAAAGGCCCCGCTCCACGCCCAGGTGGACCTGGAATTCCCGCAGGGAGCCGGCCCAGCCCAGAGGCCAGCCGCCTTCCGGTTCGGGGATCTCGGGCTTGCGCGGCATGGCGACAGTGTAATCCAACGGGAGCGCCGGCCGGGGGTGAGGTGGCCGCCGCACTCGCCGCTTGGCATCCGGGACGCGCCGTGATAGCCTCTCCGGGTTCTAAGGAGAGATCATGGCTGAAATCCGCAAAAAGGTAATTGCGATCATTGCCGAACAGCTTGCCAAGCCCGAGGATTCAATCTCTGAAAACAGTCACTTTGTTGACGATCTGGGCGCCGACAGCCTCGACACCGTGGAGATCATCATGGCCATCGAAGAGGCCTTCGGCATCGAAATCCCGGAGAGCGAACAGGAGAAAATCCGCACCGTCGGCGACGCCATCGCCTACATCGAGAAGAACGCCAAGGCTTGAGCCGCTCTCCTGGTCCATTCCATCGCCGCAGGGTCACCCCCTCTGCGGCGATTACCGTCGAACCCCCCTTGCGGAACCGCTTTCCGCCCGCCGTCCAAGCGGCGGGCTCGTATGTGATCACGGTCGGGGGGAACCTGTGGCATCCTTTCCACGTTTCTGAGGTGACGCCATGACCACCATCCAACGCCGGCGCGTTGTCATCACGGGGATGGGAACCATCAACCCGTGCGGCCTGGACGTGGCCGAGACCTGGGGCAACCTGCTGGCCGGGCGGAGCGGGATCGGGTTGATCACCAAGTTCGACGCCACCGACTTCTCGTGCAAGATCGCCGGGGAGGTGAAGGGGTTCCAGCCGGACCTGTACATCGACAAGAAAGACCAGAAGAAGATGGACCTGTTCATCCAGTACGCCATGGCCGCCTCCGTGCAGGCCATGAACGACTCCGGACTGGCCGCCCTGGGACTGTCCAAGCCCGAGCGGGAGATGTTCGGCATCTACATCGGCTCCGGCATCGGCGGGCTGTCCACCATCTTCGAGGAGGCCAACGGCTACCGCGGCCCCCGCCGCACCAGCCCGTTCTTCATCCCCAGCCTGATCATCAACCTGGCCGGGGGCTTCGTCAGCATCAAGTACGGGCTGCAGGGGCCCAACTCGGCGGTGGCCACCGCCTGCGCCACCGGCACCCACGCCATCGGCGACGCCGCCCGCCAGATCATGTTCGGCTACGCCGACCGGATGGTCGCCGGGGGCAGCGACTCGGTGATCAACCCGCTGGGCGTCGGCGGCTTCGCCGCCATGCGCGCCCTGTCCACCCGCAACGACGCGCCCACCCAGGCCAGCCGGCCGTTCGACAAGGACCGGGACGGCTTCGTCATGAGCGAAGGCGCCGGGATCGTCGTGCTGGAGGAGTACGAACTGGCCAAGGCCCGCGGCGCCAAGATCTACGCGGAGATCGTCGGCTACGGCATGAGCGGCGACGCCCACCACATCACCAGCCCCAGCGAGGACGGCGACGGCCCCATGCGGGTGATGAAGGCGGCCCTCAAGGACGCCGGCCTCGCCCCCGAGCAGGTGGGCTACGTGAACGCCCACGGCACCTCCACCCCCGCCGGGGACCGGATCGAGTGCGCCGCCCTGAAGCGGGTGTTCGGCGACCACGTGAAGCGGCTCAAGGTGAGTTCCACCAAGTCCATGACCGGCCACCTGCTGGGCGCCGCCGGCGGCATCGAGACCATCGTCGCCGCCCTGGCGGTGCAGACCGGCAAGATCCCCCCCACCATCAACGTCACCCACCAGGACCCCGACTGCGACCTGGACGTGACCGCCAACGCGGCCGGGAGCTTCGACGGGGAGTACTCCCTCAACAACAACTTCGGCTTCGGCGGCACCAACGGCTGCCTGGTGCTGAGGAAGGTGTAGTCCGCGGATCCCGATTCGTTCGTGGATTGTTCGCTTTTACGGTAGACTCGGGATCCTATGGCCAAGGCGATCCCGTTCAAGCTGCAAGCCCCCTACGAGCCCGCCGGCGACCAGCCGGAGGCCATCGACCAGCTGGTGCGGGGGATCGAGGCGGGGGACAAGTTCCAGACCCTGCTGGGGGTCACCGGCAGCGGCAAGACCTTCACCATGGCCTCGGCCATCGCCCGGCTGAACCGACCGGCGCTGGTGTTCGCGCCCAACAAGACCCTGGCGGCCCAGCTGTTCTCGGAGTTCAAGCTGTTCTTCCCCGAGAACGCGGTGGAGTACTTCGTCAGCTACTACGACTACTACCAGCCGGAGGCGTACGTCCCGGAGCGGGACCTGTTCATCGACAAGGACGCCAAGATCAACGAGGAACTGGAGAAGCTGCGGCTGTCCGCCACCCGCAACCTGCTGGAGCGCCGGGACACCCTGGTGGTGGCCTCGGTGTCCTG
This sequence comes from Holophaga sp., assembly GCA_049508835.1. Classification (GTDB taxonomy): domain Bacteria; phylum Acidobacteriota; class Holophagae; order Holophagales; family Holophagaceae; genus Mesoterricola. Next base: position 58,070 of record JBELAL010000003.1, read on the forward strand.
CGTCTACGGCCTGGGCGACCCCAGCAGCTACCTGAACCTGTCGGTGCACGTGCGGGTGGGGGACACGCGGGAACGGGCCATGCTGCTGCGGGACTTGGTGGCGATCCAGTACAGCCGCAACCAGATGTCCTTCGAACCGGGGGTGTTCCGGGTGCGGGGGGACGTGGTGGAGGTGTACCCGGCCTACGAGGACACCGCCTACCGGATCGAGCTGTGGGGGGACGACATCGAGCGCCTGTCCCGGATCGACCCGCTGCGGGGGGTGGTGCTGGAGACCCTGCCGGAGCTGACCATCTGGCCCAAAAGCCACTACGTCACCCCCGAGGACCGGCTCAAGGGCGCCATCCGGGAGATCAAGGCGGAGCTGGACCAGCGGGAGGAGGAACTGCGCGCCCAGGGCCGCATCGTCGAGCTGCAGCGCCTGCACCAGCGCACCATCTACGACATCGAGATGATGAAGGAGATGGGCTACTGCTCGGGGATCGAGAACTACTCCCGGTTCCTGGACGGGCGCCAGGCCGGGGAGCCGCCCCACACGCTGCTGGACTACTTCCCCGAGGACTTCATCCTGTTCATGGACGAGAGCCACGTGGCCACGGGCCAGCTGCACGGGATGTACCTGGGCGACCGCTCCCGCAAGCAGACCCTGGTGGACTACGGCTTCCGGCTGCCGGCGGCCCTGGACAACCGGCCCCTGCGCTTCGAGGAGTTCGAGGCGAGGGTGAAGCAGATGGTGTTCGTGAGCGCCACTCCGGGGGACTACGAGCTGCGGCAGTCGGGCGGAGTGGTGGTGGAGCAGGTGGTGCGCCCCACCGGGCTGGTGGACCCGCTGGTGGAGGTGCGCCCGGTGGGCACCCAGGTGGACGACCTGCTGGAGGAGATCCGCAAGGTCACCGACCGGGGCGAGCGGGTGCTGGTGACCGTGCTCACCAAGAAGCTGGCCGAGCAGCTCACCTCCTACTACCAGGAGCTGGGGGTCAAGGCCGAGTACCTGCACAGCGAGATCGACACCCTGGAGCGCGTGGAGCTGCTCAAGAACCTGCGCCGGGGCGAGTTCGACGTGCTGATCGGGATCAACCTGCTGCGCGAGGGCCTGGACCTGCCGGAGGTGAGCCTGGTGGCCATCCTGGACGCCGACAAGGAGGGCTACCTGCGCAGCACCCGCAGCCTGGTCCAGACCATCGGCCGGGCCGCCCGCAACCTGAACGGCAAGGCCATCCTGTACGCCGACGTGATGACCGGCTCCCTGCAGCAGGCCATCGCCGAGACCGAGCGGCGCCGGGCCAAGCAGCTGGAGCACAACCGGATCCACGGCATCACCCCCGAGGCCGTCAAGCGCCAACTGGACGACGTCATGGGCGCCGCCCTGGCCCGGGAGTTCATCAACGTGCCCAAGGACGAAATCGCGGCGGAGGAGCCGCTGCTGTACCTCACCGACAAGGAGTTCGAACGGGAGATCGCCAAGCTGGAGACCGAGATGCGGGCCCTGGCCGGGAAGATGGAGTTCGAGCAGGCGGCGGAGATCCGGGACCGGGTCCTGAAGGCGCGGCGGGATCGGCTGATCAGCTGATCCGCCACATCTCCCGCGGCGCCCGGGTGGTGAGCAGGTCCGGGCCGTCCTCGGTGATGTGCACGTCCTCCTCGTGGACCAGCATCCGGCCCTCGGCATACTCCATGCCGGGTTCGATGGTGATGACCATGCCCGGCTCGAGCACGGTGTCGTCGCCGGGCATGTTGGAGGGGGGCTCGGTAAGCTGGCGGCCGAGGCCGTGGCCCAGGCGGCCCACGTTGTTGCCGCGCATGCCGGCGCCTTCCAGCACGTCCATCATGGCCCGCCAGACCTGGCTGGTGGTGCGCCCGGGGCGGGCGGCCTGGATGCCGGCCTCGGTGGCCCGCCACACGGCCTCGTGGGCGCGCAGGGCGGCGTCCGGGATCCGGCCCAGGGCGTAGTTGCGGTCGAAGTCGCAGAAGTAGCCCCGAGTGGTGGCGCCCACGTCCAGGAACAGCACGTCGCCGTCCTCCAAGGGGCGGTCCGAGGGCGGGGAGATGATCTCCGGGTAGCCGCCCGGGCCTGAGGCGCAGGCCAGGAAGGGCACGGCGTCCACGCCCCGGTTCAGGATGTCCAGGGTCAGGGCGCGCGCCGCCTCCCGCTCGGTGCGCCCCCGGGCCAGGGTGGCGGGCAGGGCCTCGAAGGCGCGGCCCACGGCCTGGCAGGAGCGGCGGATGCAGTCCACTTCCAGGGGGCTCTTGAGGGCCCGGAGGGCCCAGATGGCCGGGGACCCGTCCACCAGGTCCACCCCCCGGATCCGGTCCCGGAGCACGGCCAGGTCCACCAGGGGCATGCGCACCACCGATTCCCGCCCCATCTCCATGCCGATGCGCCCGTAGCGGCGCTCCAGGTTGCGGATGGTGTCGGCCAGGAGCGAGACCCCGTCGTCGGCGGGGCGGGGCGCCGGCCAGGTGTGCACGGCGCCGATCCAGCTGCGGGCCAGGGCCGGGGCGCCGATCTCGGGCACCACGAGCCGGCAGGTCCCCTGGCGGGGCACCAGCACGAACCAGGGCCGGGTGGGGCTCTCCCAGAACTGGGTCTCGAACCCGGTGAAGTAGCCGAAATTGGGGGGCGCGGTCAGCAGCAGGGCGTCCAGCCGGTGCTCCTGCATCAGGGCCTGGGCCCGGGCGACCCGGTCCAGGTATTCGGATTCAGGGAATGGACAGGCGTCCATGGCGAAGGTCCTCCCGGGGAATCCACCATTTTCCCTCTTGCTTGTCCTCCCGCTCGCCGATATTTGAATAAGAATGAGTCCAGGTTTTAAAATTTTGTTTCAGATTCCAGACCCCTTGCCGGAAAAAGACCAGTCGGCTTTTTTTTCAAGTTTAAAGATTCCAATAGTTGACTATCACGGTCCATTACAGTTCTGAAATCTTCATCGTTTTTGCTTGCTTGCTGGGTAGTTTGCCGGATATTTACAGCGCCAAGGAGGCTGTGCATGGAAATCAGGCCCGTGTGGGCCCAGGCTCCCGGATCCCTGCCTCGGGCCGACGGGGTGGCCCAGACGCTGCCGCTCCTGAGCCAGCCGTCCTTCACGGCCGACGATCCTTTCGCCGCCTACCTGCTCTCCCTCACCGACCCGGGGTCCATCGCCCTGGCCGCCATCCTCAAGGCCGCCACTCCGGGTCCGGGGGCGCCGGCCCGGATGGCCGCGGCGGGCACCGCCGCGGTGGCCGCCTCCGCCCTGGGGGCTGCCGTCCAGACCCAGGCCGGCGCGGCCGCCGCCCTGTCGGCCGCGGCCGGCGCGGGCGCGGGCCCGGCCGACCTGCTGGCCTTCGCCCAGGCGTTCGGGACCGCCGCCGCGGCCGCCGGGACCAACCCGTCCGACCTGGTTGCCGGATCGGCGCCCGCCAGCCCGTACGCCCCGGCCAACCCCTACGCCGACGCCATCGCTGCGGAAACGGCCCGGTCAGATTCCCAGGCGGCCGCCCAGGCCAACGCCACCAGCGCCGCCCTGGCCGCCGACCGGATCGCCGCGGACCAGGCCGCCGTCCTGGCCGGCGAAGCGTCCACCAACGCCTTCTACGCCGCCCGTTCGGCCGACGACATGGCCCAGGGCGCGGCGGGGCTCGCCGTGGACGCCACCGCCAAGTTCATGGGGGCGGGGACCCTGGCCCGGACGGCCGGGGCCGATCCGGAGGCCTCCCAGGCCGCTTCGACCTACCAGTCCGTCCTGGAATCCGTCCCGGCCGTGGACCGGGCGCCCTCCTTCCCCAGCCTGGGCGCCCAGGCGCAGAGCAGCCCCCAGAACCGGGCCGGGTCCCGCCCCGCCCCGCCGGCGGTTCCTCCCCCGGCGGTGCCGGCCCCGCACGAATCCCTGCACCTGGACCTGGTGGGCTGACCGGGCGAGCGTGGAACTCGCCCCTGGCGGACGCCTATGCGTCCGTCCGGTAGTTGGGCGCTTCCTTGGTGATCATCACGTCGTGGGCGTGGCTCTCCCGCAGACCGGCGGCGCTGATCTGGACGAAGCTGGCCTTGCTCTGGAAGTCCGGGATGCTGGCGCCGCCCACCAGGCCCATGCCGGCCCGCAGGCCGCCGGTGAGCTGGGCCACCAGGTCCGCCAGCCGGCCCTTGTAGGGCACCTGGCCTTCGATGCCCTCGGGCACCAGCTTGGTGTTGTCCTTGTCCTCCTGGAAGTAGCGGTCCTTGGAGCCTTCCTTCATGGCGCCCATGCTGCCCATGCCCCGGTAGGACTTGAAGGTGCGGCCGGCGTAGAAGATGGTCTCTCCCGGGGCCTCCTCGGTGCCGGCGAACAGGCCGCCGATCATCACGCTGTCCGCCCCGGCGGCGATGGCCTTGGCGATGTCCCCGGAATACTTGATGCCGCCGTCGGCGATGCAGGGGACGCCGAACTCCCGGCAGGCCCTGGACGCTTCGACGATGGCGGTGACCTGGGGCATGCCGGCGCCGGTGACGATGCGGGTGGTGCAGATGGAGCCGGGACCGATGCCCACCTTCACCGCCGAGGCGCCGGCCTGGCACAGGTCCTGGGCGCCCTGGTAGGTGGCCACGTTGCCGGCGATGATCGGCACCTGGGGCAGGGCCTCGCGCAGCTTGCGCAGGGCGTTCAGGACTCCCAGGCTGTGGCCGTGGCTGCTGTCCAGGCACAGCACGTCCACCTGGGCTTCCACCATGGCCCGGGCCCGGGCCAGCAGGTCCGGGCCGGCGCCCACCGCCGCCGCCACCCGCAGCCGGCCCTGGGGGTCCTTGCAGGAGAAGGGGTACTCGGTGGACTTCTGGATGTCCTTGACGGTGATGAGGCCGCGCAGGGCGCCCTCGCCGTCCACCACCAGCAGCTTCTCGATCCTGTGCTTCTGCAGGATGGCCTTGGCCTCCTGCAGGGTGGTCCCCACCGGCACCGTGACCAGGTTCCGGCAGGTCATCACCTCCCGCACCGGCAGCTCCCAGCGGGTCTCGAAGCGCAGGTCGCGGTTGGTGAGGATGCCCACCAGCTTGCCGCTCTCCACCACCGGCACGCCGGAGATGCGGAACTTGGCCATCATCTCCTCGGCCTCGCGGATGGGGGCGTCCGGGTGGATCACGATGGGGTCGGTGATCATGCCGCTCTCGGAGCGCTTCACCTTGTCCACCTCCTCCGCCTGGCGTGCGATGGACAGGTTCTTGTGGATCACCCCGATGCCGCCCTGCTGGGCCAGGGCGATGGCCAGCCGGCCCTCGGTGACGGTGTCCATGGCGGCGGAGAGCAGGGGGATCCCCAGGCGGATGCCGGCCGCCAGCTGGGTGCCCAAGTCCACTTCGGCGGGATGGACTTCCGACGGACCGGGCACGAGCAGCACGTCGTCGAAGGTCAGCGCTTGGGTCAGGGGCAAGGTGAGCATGGGGGCCTCGATGTCAACGGGGGGTCCGGGGCTGCGGAACCTTGCACGCCATGATCGCACGGATCCCGGCCCGGCGCTAATCCAAGTTCCTTCGCTGAACGGTCAAGTCCTTTATTTTCAAGAAGGAGAGGTGGCCTCCAGGGCGAACACCAGGGCCATGCAGTCCGCCACCCCGCCCATGGTCAGGCGCCACCGCACGTAGGCGCGGTTCCTGGCCGCGAGCCAGGGGACCGGGTCCTTCCCCCGCTCCAGCAGCCGCCGCAGCCGCTCCCCGTCCCGGCGCAGGCGGGCCAGGCCCTCCGGCCCGCAGCGGTGCGCGGCGGTGGTGTCCTCCACCTGGCCCATGAGGACGGCCATGAGGTAGAAGGCGGCATGGTCCGGGGCCCAGCCGGCCTCCAGGGCCTCCCGGTAGGCCGGCCAGCCGTGGTCGAACACCGCCGGCAGGCCTGCCTCGGCCTCGGCCCGGATGCCGCCCAGGCCGAGCCGCTCCCGCAGGCCGGCGCCGTGGGAGTCCCGGGCGCCGTGGGCGGCGAAGAAGGCCCGGGCGAGGTCCCCCACCGCGGAGCCCAGCCCGGTCGCGCCCCCGCCCTGGGCGCAGGCGGCCATGAGCACCAGCCCCGACAGGAAGATGTAGCCGCGGTGGGCGTTGGCCCGGATGGCCCGGAACATGCGCTCTTCCGCGGCCGCGCCGGCCCGCACCGCCTCGGCCAGGGTGCGGCCATCGCGGGCGAGGTCGAGCAGGTCCGCATAGTAGCGGGGCAGCAGGTCGATGGAGGTGCCCATGGCCGGGTAGGAGAGGTCCGGGTGGGAGCCCTGGTCCCGGCGGTCCACCAGGCCGGGCTTGGGCGTCAGGTCCAGTTCGCGCCGGGCGCCCAGGACCAGGCTGGCCGCCAGGACGCGGGGATCCACCGCGCCGGGCGCCGGCCGCCACCGCGCCAGCAGGGCGTCCACCCGATCATCCAACTCCCCCGGCCGGTGCCGGCCCAGCAGGATGCACTCCCGGGCGGGCTCGGCGCAGACCAGGCACGGCCTGGGGGGCAGCCCCAGCGCGGGGCGGTCCACCTGGGTGCCGTCCGGGGCGTACACGTCCAGGTCCAGCAGGCGCCCGGAGGCCAGGCCGGCTTCCACGCCCACGGCGGCCCCCTTGGCCTGCACGGGCGGCGCGGCGGAGACACCGATGAGGTAGGGGCCCAGGAGATCCCGCCGGGACACCACCAGTTCCAGGCCGATGGCCGCCCGCAGGGCGTCCTGCCCCGCGCCCAGCAGGCGCGCCAGGCCGGGACGGTGCTTGCGGGGGCCCGGGATGTTGGCGGCGAGGAGCAGGGTGGTCGCCTTGTGCCTGGCCAGGCATCGCGTCAATTCTCTCTGGCGCTCGTCCCGCGCCGCCAGGAGGTCCCGCTGGCGCTCGTCCGGCGGCGCCAGGAGCGCGGCGCCGTTCACTCCAGTACCTGCCGGACCACGTCGATGATGGAGCCGTCGCGGTATTCGATCAGCGCCGCCACTTCGTCCCGGAACTCCACCGGCCTGGGCTTGCCGGTGATGCGGGTGATCTCCTCGTGGAACTGGCGGATGTCCTTCACCGGCAGGTTGCGCCGCAGCAGTTCGCGGCGCAGGTCGGCGTGCTTGTCGGCCACGCAGATGCCCCGCTCGGTCACGATCACGTCCACCGTCTCGCCCGGGGTGGTGAGGGTGGTCACCCGGTCCCGGATGACCGGGAGGCGGCCGCGGATGGACGGCGCCACCACGATGGCCAGCTTGGCGCCGGCGGCGGTGTCGCAGTGCCCGCCGGTGTTGTGCAGCAGGTAGCCGCTGGACTCGGTGTTGACGTTGACGTTGAAGTCCACGTCCACCTCGGTGGCGCCCAGGATCACGCAGTCCAGCATGTTCACCACCGTGCCCCGGTTGTAGGGGTTGGCGTACAGGTCGGCGCTGATCTCCCGGTGCCCCGGGTTCCTGCGCAGGGACTCCACCGCCCTCAGGTCGAAGCACTGCACGTCGAACAGGGTGTCGAAGCAGCCCTGCTCCAGCATGTCCACGAAGAACCCGGTGATCCCCCCGCAGCCGAAGCTGCCCTTGACCTTGCCCGCGAGCATCCGGCGCTGGACCAGCTCGGCCACCGCCAGCGAGGTGCCCCCGGAGCCGGTCTGGAACGAGAAGCCGTCCTTGAGCAGTCCCGAGGCCTCGATCACCTCGGCGGCGTACTTGGCGATGAGCAGCCCGGCCGGGTCCCGGGTGACCCGGGTGGTGGTGGAGACGATCTTGCTGGGATCGCCCAGGGACTCCACCTGGACCACGTAGTCCACGTCGCTCTGGGAGATGCTGATGGGCGCGCAGGGGAACGGCACCAGGTGGTCGGTGACCGCCACCACCTTCTTCGCGTAGCGGGCGTCGGTGTGGGCGTAGCCCAGGGAGCCGCAGGCGGCGGGCCCGTCGACCCCGTTCAGGTTGCCGGTGGGGTCGCAGCTGGGCGCGGCGAGGAAGGCGGCGTCCACCTCCACCTCGCCGGTCACCAGGGAGCGGGCGCGCCCGCCGTGGCTGCGCACCACGATCGGGATGTCCAGTTCCCCCTTGCTGGCCAGTTCGCCGATCAGGCCGTTCACCCCGGTCTCGATCCGGGTCACCACCCCCTTGCGGATGTAAGGGATGATCTCCGCGTTGACCCCGTGCACCGAGCTGGAGGCGATGCCCATGTCCCGGAGGCCCATGGCGTCCAGTTCCCGGACCAGCTGGTTCAGCAGCAGGTCGCCGTTGCGCAGGGCGTGGTGGGTGGAGACCGTCATGCCGTCCCTCAGGCCGCACCGTTCGATGGCGGCCCGCAGCGAAGGCAGCAGCTTGCTCTCCCCGGGCAGGCGGCGCACCAGGGGCCGGGTGGCCCGCAGCACCTCCGGCTTGCGGCTCCAGGGATCCTGGTACGGGTCCAGGATGCGGCCCCGCCAGGTGTCCGGGATCTCCCGACCGAGGCTAGTTTTCGCCATGGACCACCTCGTCGGTCAGGTCGTACTGCAGCATCCCGAAGGCCACCCCGGCCCGGATGGTGCGGGCCGCCCGGGTCACCACCGGGGCGTCCACCATCCTGCCCTTCAGGGAGATGACGCCGGTGCCCATCTCCCGGGCCCGCTTGATGGCCTCCATGACCTCCAGGGCGTGCTCGATCTCCTCCTGGGTGGGACGGAACACCTCGTGCACCACCTCGATCTGGCGCGGATTGACCAGGGACTTGCCGGTGAAGCCCAGGCGCCTGGCCAGCGTCGTCTCCGCCCGCAGCGCGTCCGTGTCGTTCACGTCCGAGAAGATGGTGTCGATGGCCTGGATCCCGGCCGCCTTGGCCGCCCAGACCACCTGGGTGCGGGCGGAGAACAGCTCCTCGCCGGTGCGGGTGCGGTCGATCTCCAGGGAGGCGGTGTAGTCCTCGGCCCCGAAGGCCAGCGCCACCAGCCGCCTGGAGGCCCGGGCCGTCTCCACGCAGTTGAGCACGCCCAGGGCGCTCTCGATGGAGGGGATGATCTTGAAGTGGCCGACCTCGAGGCCCAGGGCCTCCTCCTGCTCGGTGAGCAGGGTGTCCAGCCGCTCCACTGTCTCCGGGGTATCGGCCTTGGGCAGGCGGATGCCGTCAGGGAGCGCCGGCAGGACCTCCCGCAGGTCATCGTGGCCGTAGGGGGTGCTCAGCGCGTTGATGCGCACGAACATCTCCTTGTCGCGTTCCCGGTAGAAGCGCAGGAAGTTCCGGGTCAGCATCCGGGCGGCGTCCTTCTCCTGGAGGGGCACCGCGTCCTCCAGATCGATCATGACCCCGTCGGCCTCGAACACCGGGATGTTCTGGAGCATCCCGGGCATGTTGCCGGGCACGTAGAGCAGCGAGCGGCGCAGTATCATGGCGCTTCACCCTTCCTCGATGTAGATGGTGTCCACCCCGCTGGTGGCGGAGCGGTGGCGCTCGACGCCCTCCACCAGGTACTCCGCCAGCACGATCTCGCAGGCGGTGAAGACCGTCGCCGCCACCAGCCGCCCGCCCACCACGTCGCCGCCGGACTTGGAGGCCAGGAGGTAGAACTGCCCGGCCAGCTCGTGGCCGGGGCCCGGGGCGATGTTGCCTTCCAGGCCCATCAGCTCCAGGGGGCCCTCCAGGCGGGTGCTCTTGAACCGGGCCTCGGTCATGGGCAGGTGGGCCCCGGCCTGGATGTTCCAGAGCTCCACGTCGCGCACCGACCCCACCGCCGACACCAGGGAGGCGAAGGGCAGCCCCCGGTCCCGGGCGAAGTCCACCAGCACGGCGGGGAGGTCGGCGCCCGGCTCCACCTTGATGATGAACCGGCGGCCGGTGGTGCATTCCCGGAACCAGAGCTTGTCCATAGGCTACTCCTTCATGGCCCGCCGGACGGCGGTCTCGACCCGCGCCGCGATGGCGTAGTCCAGCGCGCCCCGGTCCGAGACCTGGATCCGGCCGGCGGTGATGCCCAGCTCCCCCAGGGTGGCCTCGATCCGGGCGCGGATCAGGTGCTCGAACTGCTTCTTGACGGTGGACTCGATGTCGATCTGCAGGGCGGGGCAGGGCTCCACCACCACCATCAGGTCGCTGGACTGCATGGTGCCTGCGCTGGCCCTGCGGCGGATCTCCATGGCTACGCTCCTTCGGTGGCGGCCCGGAGCCGCTCGATGACCGGGACCGCCTGCGGCGAACCCAGGAAGTCCAGGGTGCACGGAGGGAGCAGCGCCTTCAAGGGCCCGGTTTCCCCCGCCTTGAGCGCGGCCCGGACCCGGCTGGCGCTGATGGGCCCCCCGGCCGCCTCGGCCCGGGGCAGCTCGGTCCAGCGGATGCCGTGGGCCGGCAGGATCTCGGCCATCTTCCGGTTGTAGGCCGCCGTGGTCGGGTCCAGGGGCTCCCTGCCGGCGAACCGGTGGACGATGTGGAAGGGCGGCGCCAGGCGCCGGGCGAACAGCTCCAGGTCGATCCCCATCTGGGCCTGGGCCGCCTCGTCCAGGCGCTTCAGGAAGTAGGAGGGGAAGGTGGCCGCGCTGACCGCGTAGCGGGAGGTGTCCAGGACCGTGACGTTCGCCAGGTGGGCGGTGGCCTCCTGGGCCAGCCGGAACCGCACCGGGAACGGGAACGCCGAGCGGTCCTCGCGCACCACGAACAGGTAGAGCCGGTCCACCTGCCGGGCCGCGCTCTCCACCAAGTGCAGGTGACCCAGCGTGAAGGGGTTGGCATTGGCCACCACCGCGCCGTTGGCGCCCGGCGTCACCAGCCGGGCCTGGGCCTCCAGGTAGACTTCCAGGCCGGGACCGTGCTCCAGCAGCGCCGCCTTCCCATAGGCCGCCAGCAGGCGGAAGTTCAGGGCCTCGAAGCTGGAGGCGTTGCCGGGGGTGGTGAACACGAACACGGTGTCGTGGCCCGCCGCCAGGGCGGACTGGACCAGGGGGGTGGCCAGCGCGCCCAGGGCTTCGCCGCCCTGGTACCCGGGGGCGATGGCGAGCATCTTGAGGACGTAGCCGGCCCGCGCGCCGCAAGCGACCAGCCGGTCCCCGTCGTACAGCCCGGCCAGGTCGTCGTAGTCCGGCTCGAACCGGAGGCCCAGGGCCACGATCAGGTCCCTGGCCTCGGTCCGGGCCGGCCGGTCGAACAGCAGGGGACCGGAGGGCATCAGGCCTCCGCCGCCATGGCGGCGACGGCCTTGCGCCGGAACAGGATCAGGGCCCCGGCCAGCCCCAGGACCGCGGCGAACATCTCCCAGTAGGCGGGTGCGCCGTTGTCGCCGGTCAGCTTGATCAGGAAGGTGGAGGCGGCGGGGGTGAAGCCGCCGAACAGGGCTGTGGCCAGGCTGTATGCCAGGGAGAACCCCACCGTGCGCACCTCCACCGGCATGATTTCGGTCAGGCCCACCACCATGGCGCCGTTGTAGCCGCCGTAGACGAAGGACAGCCAGAGCAGCACCGCCAGCATCCTGGCGAAGGTCGGGGCGGCGGTCAGCCAGTGCATGGCCGGATAGACCGTGACCAGGGTCAGGAGCGTGAACCCGACCAGGATCGGGCGCCGGCCGATCCGGTCCGACCAGGCGCCCATGACCGGCAGCCAGATGAAGTTGGTGACCCCCACGCAGAGGGTGACGACCAGGGTGTGCAGGGTGCCGAGCTTGAGCACCCGGGTGCCGAAGGTGGGGGTGTAGACGGTGATCAGGTAGAAGCTCACCGTGGTCATCACCACCAGCATCATCCCGGCCAGGACCAGGCCCAGGTTCCGGACCATGGACCGGAAGATCTCGCCGAGGGAAGGATGGTGCTTGCGCTGGAGGAACTCCTCGGTCTCCAGCATGTTGGACCGGAGGTAGAACAACAGCGGCACGATCAGGCAGCCGACGAAGAAGGGGATGCGCCAGGCCCAATCGGCGATGGTGGCGGGCGCCAGCCAGACGTTGAGGGCATAGCCCAGGGCGGCGGAGACCACGATGGCCACCTGCTGGCTGGCGGACTGCCAGGCCACATAGAACCCCTTGTGGCCCGGGGTGGCCATCTCCGACAGGTAGACCGACACGCCGCCCAGTTCCACCCCGGCGGAGAAGCCCTGGCAGAGCCGTCCCAGCATCACCAGCAGCGGGGCGATGATGCCGATGGTGGCGTAGCCGGGCACGAAGGCGATGAGCATGGTGCCCACGGCCATGAGCGCCAGGGTCACGATGAGGCCCTTGCGGCGGCCGACCCGGTCGATGTAGGCGCCCATGATGATGGCCCCGATGGGGCGCATGAGGAAGCCCGCCCCGAAGGTCATGAACGTCTTCATGAGGGAGGCATATTCGCTCCCGGACGGGAAGAACGCATGGGCGATGTTGCTGGCGTAGAACCCGAACAGGAAGAAGTCGAACATCTCCAGGAAGTTTCCACTGGTGACGTTGAGCACTGCACGGAATCTGGACGGCTTGGGCTGGCTGTCTGGCATGGCTCCTCCCGTACCATTCAACTTTATAACTTATTCGAGCGGCCGGACACACGCTCTGCAGCCCCCGGCCTGGAAGCCCAGGCCGGGGCGAACACAAGTCTTGCAGGCTCAGTACTTCTCTGCCACAGGCTGGAAGAAGGCCTGGGGCTTGAGGCACACCGGGCAGGCCTTGGGCGCCGCCGGGCCTTCGTGGATGTGGCCGCATTCCAGGCAGCGCCAGAAGATCTTGTCGCCGCGCTGGAACACGGTGCCGTTGGCCACGTGGTCCAGGAGCCGCCCGAACCGGGCCTCGTGCTCCTTCTCCACCTTGGCGATCCATTCGAAGGTGCGGGCCGCGTCGGCGAACCCTTCTTCCCGGGCGATGCGGGCGAACTCGGGGTAGAGCGCGGACCACTCCTCGTTCTCGCCGGCGCAGGCGGCGCGCAGCTGGGCCAGGGTGTCGCCGGCCACCACCGGGTAGCCCGCGGTGATCTCCAGGGCGCAGGGCGCCAGTCTGGCCAGGTGCTGGTAGAACAGCCGCGCGTGCGCCAACTCGTTGGCCGCGGTCTCCTCGAACACCGAGGCCACGTGCTCCAGGCCTTCCTGGCGGGCGACCGCGGCGGCGAAGGTGTAGCGGTTGCGGGCCTGGCTCTCGCCGGCGAAGGCCTTCAGAAGATTATGGGCGGTCCTGCTGTCTTTGAATTCCACGGCTCCTCCTAGGGGCAGGGATGAAATAACCGGCATTGAAAGGCGGCTGGCCTCAGGTGCAATCAAGAATATATTATTGATGCAGATTTCATGGGAAGGTGTGACCAAGTTGTCAAATTGGGCACAGCCCGACCTAACCGGTCTGAAACGACCGCTTACCGGTCGCAAAACCCATTGATCATTAGCATTTGCCATCATAAACTTTCGGGGTGTGAAGCAGTTCGATGGCCGGCTGTTGAGCCCTGCTTCCCCCGAACCGAAGCGCAACTTCCCGCCGGTTAACGACCGTCATGATTAGAGGAGGCACGGCATGGCCGAACGACGCATGGTTACCTTGGATGGTAACGAAGCTACGGCATCAGTCGCTCACCGCACCAACGAGGTGATCGCCATCTACCCCATCACCCCGTCGTCCAACATGGGCGAGTGGGCCGACGAATGGAGCGCCCAGGGCAAGAAGAACGTCTGGGGCACCGTGCCCCAGGTGGTGGAGATGCAGTCCGAGGGCGGCGCCGCCGGCGCGGTCCACGGGGCCCTCCAGGCCGGGTCGCTCACCACGTCCTTCACCGCTTCCCAGGGCCTCCTGCTGTTCATCCCGAACATGTACAAGATCGCCGGGGAGCTGATCCCGTTCGTACTGCACGTGTCGGCCCGCACGCTGGCCACCCACGCCCTGTCCATCTTCGGCGACCACGCCGACGTCATGGGCTGCCGGCAGACCGGGTTCGCCATGCTGTCCTCCGACTCGGTCCAGCAGGCCCACGACTTCGCCCTCATCGCCCAGGCCTCGACCCTCAAGTCCCGGGTGCCTTTCCTGCACTTCTTCGACGGCTTCCGCACCTCCCACGAGGTCAACACCATCGAGGTGCTCAACGACGAGGACCTGCGCGCCATGGTCACCGAGGAGATGGTGGCCGGCTTCCGCGCCCGCGCCCTGACCCCGGACCGCCCGGTGCTGCGCGGCAGCGCCCAGAACCCCGACACCTTCTTCCAGGCCCGGGAGGCCTGCAACAAGTTCTTCGACGCCTGCCCGGACATCGTCCAGGGCGAGATGGACGTCTTCGCCAAGCTCACCGGCCGCAAGTACCGCCTGTTCGACTACCACGGCCACCCGGAAGCGGAGCGGGTCATGGTGATCCTGGGCTCCGGCGCCGACACCGCCACCGAGTACGTGGACTGGGCCGCGGCCAAGGGCGAGCGCATCGGCCTGCTCAAGGTCCGCCTGTTCCAGCCCTTCTCCATCAAGCACTTCGTCAACGCCCTGCCGCGGACCGTCAAGACCCTGGCAGTGCTGGACCGCTGCAAGGAGCCGGGCTCCCTGGGCGAGCCGCTCTACCTGTCCGTGGTCACCGCCCTGCGGGAAGCGGTCGAGGAAGGCCTCAGCAAGTTCGCCCAGGCCCCGCGGGTCATCGGCGGCCGCTACGGGCTGTCCTCCAAGGAGTTCAACCCGGCCATGATCAAGGCGGTCTACGACGAGGCCGCCAAGCCCAAGGCCAAGAACCACTTCACCGTGGGCATCGTGGACGACGTCACTTTCACCTCCCTGACCGTCGACCCCGAATTCGACATCGAGGGTCCGGAGGTCAAGCGGGCCATGTTCTACGGCCTGGGCTCCGACGGCACCGTCGGCGCCAACAAGAACTCCATCAAGATCATCGCCGAGGAGACCGACAACTACGGCCAGGGCTACTTCGTCTACGACTCCAAGAAGGCCGGCGCCATCACCATCTCCCACCTGCGCTTCGGCCCGCGCCCGATCCGTTCGGCCTACCTGATCAAGAAGGCCAACTTCGTGGCCTGCCACAACACCTCCTTCCTGGACAAGTACGACATGCTGGCCAGCGCCGCCCCGGGCGCCACCTTCCTGCTGAACTCCCCGTTCGGCAAGGACGAGGTGTGGGGCTCCCTGCCCAGGGAAGTGCAGCAGGCGATCATCGCCAAGAAGCTGAAGTTCTACACCATCGACGCGTTCGAGGTGGCCCGCCAGACCGGCATGGGCGTGCGCATCAACACCATCATGCAGACCTGCTTCTTCGCCATCTCCGGCGTGCTGCCGCGGGAAGAGGCCATCGCCCAGATCAAGAAGGCCATCAAGAAGACCTACGGCAAGAAGGGCGAGGCCGTGGTGAAGAAGAACTTCGAGGCGGTGGACACCACCCTGGTCCACCTGCACGAGGTCAAGGTGCCGGCCGAGGTCACCGCCACCCGGGCGATGCCCCCCACCGTGGCCCCCGAGGCGCCGGACTTCGTCCAGCGCGTCACCGCCATCATGATGCGGGGCGACGGCGACCTGCTGCCCGTGTCCGCCTTCCCGGTGGACGGCACCTGGCCCACCGGCACCACCCAGTGGGAGAAGCGCAACATCGCCCTGGACATCCCGGTGTGGGACGAGAGCATCTGCATCCAGTGCAACAAGTGCTCCCTGATCTGCCCCCATGCCGCCATCCGGCCCAAGGTCTATGAACCGGCCAAGCTGGCGGGAGCCCCCGCCACCTTCAAGTCCACCGACTACAAGGGCAACGAGTTCAAGGGAATGAAGTATTCCCTGCAGGTGGCGCCCGAGGACTGCACCGGCTGCGGCATCTGCGTGTCGGTGTGCCCGGCCAAGGACAAGTCCAATCCCAAGCACAAGGCCATCGACTTGACCCCGCAGACCCCCCTGCGCGCGGCCGAGGCCAAGAACTACAAGTTCTTCCTGGCCCTGCCCGCCCCTGACCGCACCACCCTCAAGGGCGACGTCAAGGGCTCCCAGTTCATGGAGCCCCTGTTCGAGTACTCCGGCGCCTGCGCCGGCTGCGGCGAGACCCCGTACATCAAGCTGGTGACCCAGCTGTTCGGCGACCGTGCCATCATCGCCAACGCCACCGGCTGCTCCTCGATCTACGGCGGCAACCTGCCCACCACCCCCTACACGGTGAACGCCGAAGGCCGCGGTCCCGCCTGGGCCAACAGCCTGTTCGAGGACAACGCCGAGTTCGGCATGGGCTACCGCCTGTCCATCGACAAGCACGCCGAGCACGCCCGGGAGATCCTGGCCGAGCTCGCTTCCTCCCTGGGCGACGAGCTCGTGGCCGGGCTGGTGAACGCCGACCAGACCACCGAGACCGGGATCAAGACCCAGCGCGAGCGGGTCGCGGTCCTCAAGGAGAAGCTGTCCGCCCTGGGCACGCCGAGGGCCAAGCGGCTGACGCTCCTGGCCGACTACCTGGTGAAGAAGTCCGTGTGGATCATCGGCGGCGACGGCTGGGCCTACGACATCGGCTACGGCGGCCTGGACCACGTGCTGGCCTCCGGCCGGAACGTGAACATCCTGGTGCTCGACACCGAGGTGTATTCCAACACCGGCGGCCAGGCCTCCAAGTCCACCCCGATCGGCGCCTCGGCCAAGTTCGCCATGGCCGGCAAGTCCCTGCCCAAGAAGGACATGTGCATGATCGCCATGTCCTACGGCAACGTCTACGTGGCCAAGGTGTCCATGGGCGCCAAGGACATGCAGGTGGTCAAGGCCTTCCAGGAGGCCGAGAGCTACAACGGGCCGTCGCTGATCCTCGCCTACTCCCACTGCATCGCCCACGGCTTCGACCTGGTCAAGGGCTGCGAGCAGCAGAAGCTGGCGGTGGACTCCGGCCACTGGCCGCTGTTCCGCTTCGACCCGCGCCGGATCGAGCAGGGTGAGTCCCCGCTGCAGATGGACTCCTCGGCCCCGAAGATCGAGCTGGGCGCCTACGTGCGCAACGAGACCCGCTACCGCATGGTCGAGCAGCAGAACCCAGAGCACTTCAAGCACTTGCTGGCCATGGCCCAGCGCGAAGTGACCAACCGGTTCGCCAACTACGAGAACTGGGCCCGGCTCACCATGCCGGTCCGGACCGTGGACGGCGAAGAAAAATAAATTAAGGACTGTTCAAATCCGAAATCAGTAGACAAGCGCCCCGGACAACCTTCTGCTTGGGAAAAGTGTCCGGGGTGCAGTTATTTCTAATGTGCAGGTGGGAAAAATAAACTATCCTCCTCTGGCCCCTTCACGGAGGATCTTTCATGAACCTGAAGACCACCTACCTTGGCCTGAAGCTGGACAGCCCCCTGATGGCCGGCTCCTCGCCCCTGGCGAACGACCTGGACATGGTCCGGCGCCTGGAGGAC
Organism: Holophaga sp.; assembly: GCA_049508835.1. GTDB lineage: Bacteria > Acidobacteriota > Holophagae > Holophagales > Holophagaceae > Mesoterricola. The sequence goes on from JBELAL010000003.1 coordinate 75,216, forward strand.
GCGGGATCAAGCGCGATCGTCATGCCGTCCCTGTTCGAGGAGCAGATCACCCGCGAGCAGTTCGGCACCATCTACGACCTGGAGGCCGGGTCGGAGTCCTTCGCCGAGGCCACCACCTACTTCGCCCGGGTGGACGACCTGCGGCTGGGGCCGGACAACTACCTGGACCAGGTGCGCAAGGTCAAGGCCGCCGTGAAGGTGCCGGTGATCGCCTCGCTCAACGGGGTGACCCCCTCGGGCTGGGTGGAGTTCGCCACCCAGATCCAGCAGGCGGGCGCGGACGCCCTGGAGCTGAACCTCTATTACCTGGCCACCACCCCCCTGGAGACCGGCGAGGCGGTGGAGCGCCAGCTCCTGGACGTGGTGCGCATGGTCAAGGCCTGCGTGACCCTGCCGGTGGCGGTCAAGCTCTCGCCCTTCTTCACCTCCCTGTGCCATTTCGCCAAGAGCCTGGAAGCCGCCGGCGCCGACGCCCTGGTGCTGTTCAACCGCTTCTACCAGCCCGACCTGGACATCGAGGCGCTGGAGGTGGAGCCCAGCCTCAACCTCTCCACCCCCTCCACCCTGCGCCTGCGGCTGCGCTGGCTGGCCATGCTGCACAGTCAGATCGGCATCCCCATGGCGGTCAGCGGCGGGGTCCACACCGCCGATGGGGCCCTCAAGGCCACCATGGCCGGCGCCACCACGGTGCAGTTGGTCTCCGCCCTGCTCCTGCACGGCCCCGAGCTGATCGAGACCCTGCGCCGGGACCTGCTCCAGTGGATGGAGGAGCACGAGTACGACTCCCTGGAACAGATGCGCGGCAGCCTGAGCCTCACCAAGTGCCCCAACCCCCAGGCGTTCGAGCGCGCCAACTACATGCGCGTGCTGGCGGGGTGGAAGGCGTAGGCCCATGTCCGGGCCGTCCCCCGCGGGCGGCTACTATGCGGAATCCCTCAGCGCGGAGCGCCTGCGCCGCTGCTACCAGATCGCGCCGCCCCGGGTGGAGCGCTACCTGGGCGAGGAGATCCGCTTCGTGCTCGAACGGATCAGCCCCACGGACCGGGTGCTGGAGTTGGGCTGCGGCTACGGCCGCGTAGCCCAGCCCCTGGCCCGGGCGGCCCGGCTGGTGGTCGGCATCGATACCGCCCTGGCCAGCCTGCGTCTGGCCAGGGCGCTGGTCCCGCCGGAGCTTCCCCTCCGGTTCGCCGCCATGGACGCCGCCCGCCTGGGGTTTCCCGACCGGACCTTCGACGTGGTGGCCTGCGTCCAGAACGGCATCTGCGCCTTCCACCTGGACCCGGCCGCGCTCCTGAGGGAAGCCATGCGGGTGGCCCGGCGCCCCGGGCGGGTGCTGATCTCCACCTACGCAGCCGCCTTCTGGCCGGAACGTCTCGAGTGGTTCCGCCTCCAGGCCGCCGAGGGCCTGGTGGGGCCCATCGACGAGGAGAAGACCCGTCCCGGCCTCATCGTCTGCCGGGACGGGTTCTCCGCGGGCACCTTCGAGCCGGAGGCCTTCCGCGCGCTCTGCGCCGGGCTCGGGGTCGAACCCCGCCTGACCGAGGTGGACGGCTCCAGCCTGTTCTGCGAACTCAAAGTGCAGGCTGCGGGCGCTATTTCAAAGTGGCGGTGTACTGCACCTCCTTGAAGCTCACCGCTTCGGAAAGCAGTGCCTGGCGGGCGCTGGTGTCGCCTTTGAGCGTATCCAGCAGGAAAGCCGTCGCGAAGTGGTTGAAGAGGTCCGTGGTCCGGCCCCCTTGTCCAGGGATCCGAACTTCGCCCGGGGGAGATCAGGGCTGACGAAGGACCGATGGGTCCCGCCCGTGAGCACCGCCATCGACTTCCTCGAAGCCGGGGGCGCCTGCCCGCCATCGGCCTGGAGGATGACCTGCCGGATGCCCACCCAATACGGTCCATGCTTGGCGTAGACCGGAGCATCGGGCCTTTGGCCTGCCGCCTCCGGGCGCGGGGTCTGGGCACGCAGCGCCGGCATCGGGATTGCCGATACCGCGACGAGAAAGCCAAGTGCCCTCAGGAAGGGTTTCAGGTGATCCAGTCTCATGCTGTCCTCCCCGCCAAACACCCCGGATTCCTGCTCGGAGCGCCTTGTGCCAGTCACACAGCTGTCTTCATGGCCCGCTCCAGGAACCGCAATCACTGATCTGGACGGTTCGGAGCACGGCAAACGCTTCGGACTTGTCCGCCTGCAACTTGTGAGGACGGACAAGTCCGAAGCGTACGGGTGGGTCGGCCAAGGCTGGGGACCCGGAGGAGAAATCCGCCGTCCCCCCGGAGCCGGACGCCTGCCCTACCACTCGTTCAGGTGGATGAGCTCCGGACGGTAGCGGTCGTCGGCTTCGGCCTTCTCGGCGGGGTACCCCACCGGCACCAGGGCGAAGGGGACGATAACCTCGGGCATCTCGATCAGCTTGCGCAGGGGCTGGATGCGGTCCTCCCGGGGGTGGACGCCGACCCACACGGCGCCCAGGCCCTTGGCGTGGGCGGCCAGGAGGAGGTTCTGGGTGGCGGCGGCGAGGTCCTGCACCCACATGCCGGGATGCTTCTCCTGGCGGGGATCGGCGCACACCAGCACGGCCACCGGCGCCTCGGACATCATGCCGGCGTAGGGGTGGAAGTCGGGGATCTTGGCCAGGATCTCGCGGTCCGTGATGATGAGGAAGTGCCATGGCTGCTCGTTGCCGGCGGACGGGGCGTGCATGGCGGCCCGGATCAGCTCCCGAACCAGGTCCAGGCTGACGGGTCGGGACGTGAAGGCGCGGATGCTCCGTCGCGTATTGAGGGCTTCTATGGCGTCCATCGATCCTCCTGATTGGTGCAGGAACGCATATGATACTCCCATTGAAGAGCCTTGCTTGCGGGGAGCGTTACACTTTCTAGACACAATTTCCGGTGAGACCTGATGTCCCGCACCATAGACCTCCCATGGCTTTGTGACCGCCACTCGCACGTCTCCCTGTACGCCGCGCTCCAGGGCTGCCCGACCCTGGCCGGGCTGGAGCCGGAGGCGGCCATGGCCCTGCTGCGGGGCCTCCCCGGGGACCGGGTCACCACCGTGGTGGGCTGGCACAGTTCCCGCCTGAAGCTCGGCCCGGAGGACCTGGAGACCCTGCCTCCGGCCATCCTGGTCAACTGGAGCCTGCACGGGTTCGCCCTCACCGGCCCGGCCCAGCGCATCCTGGGGCCGGAGCGCCCGGAACTGGTGCGGGCCCGGGACGACGCGGCCTGGTGCGAACGTAACCTCGAGCATTTGCTGCAGTTTTTTGGCCAGTCCGCCGGCCTGAACGCGGCCGGCCTGGACCGCTTCATGACCGGCCTCCAGCAGGCCGGCATCGGGGCGGCGGAGGACATGCTGCTCATCGGCGCCGACGCCCTGGGGGTGATCCAGGCCTCCCCCTGGAAGGGCCGGATCCGCTGCTGGACCTCCCAGGCCATCTTCCGGAGCCTGGCCCCGGAGGCCCAGGAGGCGGTCACCGGGCTCAAGGTGTTCACCGACGGGGCCCTGGGTGCCCGCACGGCGGCCCTGGAAGGCGGCTTCCTGGACGGCGGCGAAGGCCTGCTGATCTACACCGGCCCGGAACTGGAGCAGGAACTGGCGGCCCTGCACCCGCTGGGCAAGCCCGTCGCCATCCACGCCATCGGCGGCCGGGCCATTGAACAGTCGCTGGTGGCCCTGGAACGGCTGGCGAAGGCGGGCCTGACCTTCCCCTGGGTGAGGATGGAACACGTCCAGTTCATCACCTTGCCCCAGGCCCTCCGGGCCAAGGAGCTGGGGGTGATCCTGTCCATGCAGCCCAATTTCAACAGCGACAGCGTGGACTACGCGGACCGGCTGACCCCCCGGGATGTTGAGGCCAACAACCCGTTCCGCATGCTCATCGACCAGGCCGGGTTCACCTGCGGCGAGGACCTGATCTTCGGGTCGGACGGCATGCCCCACGGGGTGGAATATGCCCTGCAGTGGTGCCTGTTCCCGCCCTGCCCCGGGCAGCGGCTGACCCAGGAGGAACTGGCCGCGGGCTACGGGCTGGCCTGCGAGGGACGGGGGCACACCACGCTGATGGTGGACGAGGACCGGCGCAAGGTCCGGCTGCTGCGCAGCGAGGAAATGCCCCCGCCGCGCGGGGCGCGGCTGATCGAGGTTTGAGAAGCGCGATAAATGGGCCTGGACGGTCCCCAGGGCGATGGCCGGGAGGTTGGAGGTGGTCCCGTCGGCGTTCAGGACGATGGCCTGGGTGCCGGAGGTCTCGCTCAGCGCCACCGACTGGCTGCTGGAACCACCCTGGTCGAAGATCGGGTCCGCGCCCTGGTCCACTGTGCCCTGGGTGAAGGGCACTCTCCCTGCGGGGAACACGGGGCCCTGGATGCTGGATACGTCATCCGGGGACGGGATGCCGCCCAGCCGGTGCATCCCGATGGTGCCGGGAGGCATGGAACAGGACACCTCCGTCCTGGGGTGCTGGCGCCAATTCAGGAACGCCGGGTTCAGGGGCGCTGCGTCCGGGGCATCGGGGCCCTGCGCGGCGAGCGGCAGGCTGAGCAGGGCGGCTCCGGACCGGTCCAGAAATCCGGTCCGCCTGGATCCCATGACCCCGCGGCCGGTTGCCCCGCGGGGGAATCACATTGTGTTGATTAATTTTAAAAATAATATTTTGAGTCGCCGTGGAATCAAGAAGATGACGAATGTCCAGAACCTATTCATGACTTGATGCATTAACAATACATGCCGAGCGGGCAAGCCCTGCCAGACTCGGCCCACCCAAAGGTCATCCCATGGTTGCGTTCCTCACTGCCTTCCTCCGTCTCCTCTTCCCCGTCCCGGCCCGGTCGCGCGGGCTCCGCTGCTTCCGTCCGGCCCTGGCCGCGGCCGCCCTGGGGCTGGCCCTGGGCTGCCCCGGATCCGGGGGCGGGGGCGACGTCAAGCCCTACCTCATAGCGCGCCCCAAGGTGGTCGAGGTCACGGCGGGACAGCAGGTCACTCTGGGCTACGTCGCCCACGCCCTGCCGACCGGCCAGATGGAATGGCTGCTGGAAACGCCCGAGACCGGCGCCCTCAACGAGGTCGGTACCATCAACGAGGCCGGGGTGTACACGGCCCCTTCAAGGTGGGCAAGTACAGCGCCATGGTGCGGTGCAAGCCGCTGCCCCAGTACCGCGACGATGTCGCGATCAAGGTCCACCCCGCGCCGGTGGCCAAGGGCCTCTCCGCCGACCGCACCCGGATCAAGCCCGGCGAGACGGTGAAGATCACCCCGGAGTTCGAAGGCGGCACGGGGATTCTCTACCCCGGCCAGCTGGAGGTGGCCAGCGGCACGCCGGTGGAGGTCAAGCCGGTGCAGGACACCACCTATATCCTGCGGGTGACCAACACCCTGGGGATGGTGGTCGAGAAGACCCTGGTCGTCCGGGTGGACGGCGATCTGCGCCACCTGCACAACATCGTCGCGCCGGAAGTGGCGCGGATCGGCAACTACCACGTGGCCTGGGTGGAGCGCCGGGTGGGCGCCCAGCTGGAATGGAGCTCCGACGAGGTGGTGTTCCTGGGCGACGAGGAGCGGCCCACCACCCCGGTGGTGGTGTTCACCCCCCGGGCCGACGTCACCACCTACCGGCTCAAGGTCAAGGCCAAGGGCGGCACCGAGCTGGCGCCCCTGGACGGTCCCCGGCGGAACCGGACGGCGGGCGGTCCCTCCCGGGCGGCCCAGGCCGGGCCGGCCGCCGTGGGGCGGGCGGGCGAGGTCTACCCTCCGGCCGCCGAGGAGGTGGAGTTCGAGACCTCCGGCCGGGTGGAACGGCCCACCGGCGAGGAGCCGGTGATCAAGCTGGAACGGCCCTTCCTCACCGCCGGCAAGGGCGGGTGCAAGGCCTGGGTCGAGAACCCGCGGCCCGGGGCCGACCATGTCTGGGAGGGGCGCCACGCCCAGTTCGAGGGCCCGACCCAGACACCCGCCGGCACCCAGGTGGTGTTCACCGCCGGCAAGGGGGAGTATCTGCTGCTAACCTGCACGGCCACCCTGGCCGGCGCTCCGCCGCACTCCACCACCACCGCCGTGCGCCTGGTGGCGGCTCCGGAACCTCCGGTGATCCTGGTGGGCGCCGAGCCGCTGGCCGGCGCGCGCCAGTGGGCCTACGTGAAGAACCTGCGCCCGGGCGAGACCCAGCACTGGGAGATCGACCCGGCCAAGGGCGACCTGGGTCCGGGCCGGAGCACCGCCACCGGGCCCCTGGTGGGCTTCACCGTGCGCGAGCCGGGCCCGTTCACCCTCACCTGCCGGACCGAGAACCAGGCCGGGGAGTTGTCCTCCCCCGCCACCTTGACCCTCACCGCCATCGGCCCGTACTCCCTCAGGGAGCCGGAGATCCGCTGGCCGGAGCACATGCGCGCGGATGCCCCGTGCACCCTGGAGGTGGTGAATGCCTCCGTGGGGTTCACCTACGAATGGCGCGTGACGGGGGGCACCCCCGCCACCACCGCCGGCCCCCGCCTGGACCTGCGCACCGGCACCGGCGCCCTGCTGGTGGTCACCTGCACCGCCCGGGAATCCGCCACCGGCGCCGTCAGCACGGTCTCCCGCGGCTACGACCTGCTCCGGCCCCCGTCCAGGCCGCGGATCCAGGCCCCCTCGCCGGTGTCCCCCAACTCCCCCCAGGTGGCCGGCCTCATCAACGGCGGACGGCCGGGGGAGACCATCGAATGGCGGGGCGCCAACGTGACCCTGAGGCAGGGCCGGGCGGAGGACCGCGGCCTGGTGGCGGTGTTCGATGCCGGCGACCCGGGCGAGTACACCCTCACCGCGGTGGCCGTCAACGCGGCCGGGGAACGGTCCGCCCCGGAGACCTTCCGGGGCCTGGTGGCGGTCCCCGGGGTGCTGGCCCCCACCGGGGGCGGCACCGCCGGCCCGGCTCCCGACACACCGCCCGCGGGCCTGCACCTGGCCTACGACTCCATCGCGGTGGAGCAGGGGGTGGAGATCCCGGCCCAGGCGCCCATCTTGCGCAACGCGGTGGGAACCCTCCGGTTCACCCTGGACGGGGAACTGCCCCAGGGGCTGCGCTGGGACCCGAACACCGGGATCATCTCCGGCACGCCGGAGGCCCCGTGCACCCGTCAGTTCCGGATGGCGGTGGCCGACGCCACCCGCACCGGGCTCTCCAACCTGACCAGCTACCAGGTGCGGGCGCGCGTCGCCGGCCCCGCCGACGGCGGGGGCTCCGGCCTCGACGACGGCGGCGACGCGGCCCTCACCCTCTCCTACGACGGGGGCGTGTTCCAGGCGGGCCAGGAGGTCCCGGAACGCCTGCCCCAGGTGCGCAACGCCGTGGGCCAGCGCCAATTCCGCATCATCCAGGGCGGCGTGCCCGAGGGCATGACCTTCAACCCGGACACCGGCGCCATCTCCGGCACCCCCCGGACCCCTGGCATGCCCGTGCTCCGGGTGGAACTGGAGGACGCCACCGGCGCAGGGCCACGTCCAACGACGTGGTCTTCGCGGTGGCCGGCACGGAGGACCTGGCGATCAGCTATCCCGCCCCGGCGGTGCCCCTGCGAACCCGGGAAGCCTTCCCTGGGGTGACCCCGGTGGTGACCGGCGGCATCCCCGGAGCCGTCCGCTCCTTCCGGTGGACCGGGAACTTCCCCCCGGGCCTGAGGATGGACCCGAGCACCGGCGCCATCTCCGGCACGGAACTCCAGCCGGGCACGTACGCCTTCACCGTCACGGTCAATGACTGGAACCGCAGGACTTCCATCGACCTGACCTACACCTTCGCGCCGGGCGACCCGCTGTCCATCGCCTACACCGCCGGATCCCGCTACCACACCCGCCAGACCATCCGGCTCGAGCCCGTCACCGGGAACCGGATGGTGATCGGGGAGGAGTACCAGGCCGAGCCGGACCTCCGGTACCCCTTGTCCCTGGCCGCGGACGCGGCCGGCCAGCACATCTACGTGACCACCCTGCGCCCCAGGGCCACGGGCGGCGGCCCCGATGTGCGGGCCAGCCACGAAATCCAGGTGTTCACCCGGGGCGACCACACCGATGCCGGTTCCGGCGTCACCACCCACTGGGAACTGGGCTGGTTCGCCGGCCTGGGCACCGGCAGGGACGACGGCGCGGTGGACAGCCACGCGAGGTTCAACAGCGTGGCCAGCCTCCTGCTGGACGGCCAGTCCCTGCTGGTGGTGGACCAGGGCAACCATTCCATCCGCAGCATCAACCTGGTCACCAACCAGGTCGGCACCCTGGCCGGGTGGCGGCCCACGGACCGGGAACCCAACATCTCCGGGCTGCGCGACCACGACACCGACGGCCGCCAGGTCAAGTTCAGGTCGCCCACCAGGATCGTCAGGGGCCAGAACAGCGACGAGTACTGGATCCTGGACCAGGAGGGCAAGGCCATCCGCCAGCTCGTGATGTCAATCAACGCCCTCGGCCGGGCCCAGGTGGCCGTGACCACCCTGCTCCGTCCGGAGCAGGCGCCTCCGGCCGAGGATCTCCGGGCCCGGGACGGCCAGGGCCTCCCTGCCCGGTTCAACCAGCCCTTCGGGGTGGCGGTGGACCGGTTCACCGCGGACGCCTTCGTGGCCGACACCCAGAGCCACACCATCCGCCAGGTCCGCCTGCGGGGGGACGATGAGCACCCGTCCGGGGAGGTGACCACCTACGCCGGCACGCTGAACACGCCCGGGGTGGCGACCGGGACCCAGCCGCTGCAGGGCAGCGCATTCCGGGCCCCCACCGAGCTGGGCCTGGACGGCCGGGCCCGGATGTTCGTCCTGGAGGACGGCGGGACCCGCATCCGGCAGATCCGCCGGGGCCGGGTGAACGTCTTCCTCAATAACCTGCCGGTCCGGCCGAACACCCAGAACCACATCGCCGTGCGCCCGGGCGGGGAGGATCCCCAGCTGCTGGCCCTCTCCTGCCCGGGAGCCGGGGCCGCCGACTGGCGGGTCCGGGTCCTCCGGGTGGGCGAGAACCACGTCGCGGCCAACCTCCCCTCCGTGCTGGCGGGGACCGAGGCCGACGCCAGCGCGGTGGCGGTGGAGGCGGTGCAGCTGCCCGCCGGCGCCCCGGAGCCCCGGGCCCTGGCCTTCGATCTCGACGGCCGGCTGCACGTGCTGCTGGAAGACCGGGCCCGCCAGGTCTGCCAGATCCACACCTTCGTCCGGAACGCGACCGCGGCGCCGGTGGTGTGGGATCCCCAGGGCGCGCCGGTGGAATTCGGCCCGGGGGCGGGGGGCGCGCTCGCCAACTGGGCCTTCCCCCGGATCCAGGCCATGGCCGCCGACCGCAAGGGCAACCTGTTCCTCACCGACCGCGCCAACGGAGCGATCCTGGTGCGCCGGGCCGACAACGGGCAGGTGATCCTGCTCGCCGGGGCTCCGCCCGAACGCCGGGTGCTGGGCGCCCAGGCCCGGCCGTTCACGGCGGCCCTCCTGGCCCCCAAGGGCATCGCCGTCACCAACGACGACGACCTGGTCCTGGTGGACGGCAACCTGGTCATCCAGGGCACCGCGCCGGGCAATGCGGATCTCGCCTGGGCCGCCCCCGACGGGGACGAGCCGGCCTGGAACCCGGAGGAGCCTGAGGATCCGGGTGCCGGCGGGGCTCCTCCCCCGCCGCCCGCGGACCGGAGGCCGCCCCACCAGCGCCGCTTCGAACAGGGCCTCGAGGCCATGGCGGTGGGCGACATCGACCACCTCCAGACCGCGTGCCGGCTGCTCCAGTTGGTCATCAACGTCCCCGAGATGCGACAGCAAGGGGAGACCAACCTCCTGGAGGCCCGACTGCGGCTGGGCCGGCTGCTGCAGGCGGCGGGCCGGATCCGTGAGGCCCGGGACCAGTACGACCAGGGCCTGACCCTGTCCGGCGCCGAGGAAAGCCATCCCGGCGAGGTGGCGGCCATCCGGCAGCAGATGGCCACCCTGCCGGCGCCCTGACCCGGCGGCCCCCGGGCACCCGGGGGCCACGGGTCCATGAAGTCCTCAATAACACCCGCCCGGGGCCGGCCCCGCCGGCCCCGGGCGTCCTGGTGCTCGCAGAGGGACTCGAACCCTCATGACCTCTCGGTCGGCGGATTTTAAGTCCGCTGCGTCTGCCGTTCCGCCATGCGAGCGCTGCAGGGGAGAGTGTACCGTAGGTTAGACTCGGAGCATGCACCCAGCCGATCCCGGACACCCCCTGCTGCGCAACCTGAACCCCCCCCAGCGGGAAGCGGTGACCCACGGGCCGGGCCCCCTGCTGATCCTGGCCGGGGCCGGGTCGGGCAAGACCACGGTGATCACCCGGCGCATCGCCTGGCTGATCGAGGAGGAGGGGGTGCGCCCGGGCAGCATCCTGGCCATGACCTTCACCAACAAGGCCGCCGGGGAGATGGCGGAGCGGGTGCAGAGACTGGTGAGCGTGCCCGCCGGGCAGTTGTGGGTCAGCACCTTCCACAGCTTCTGCACCCGGATCCTGCGCCGGGAGGGGGACCGGACCCCGGTGGGGCGGGACTTCGTGATCTTCGACCCGGCCGACCAGCGCAGCCTGGTGAAGCAGGTGCTCAGCGAGCTGAAGCTGCCCGAGAAGCAGTTCCACCCCAAGCGGATGCTGGAGGTGATCTCGGACTTCAAGAACCGCTGCCTGCTGCCCGAGGAGGCCCGGGCCGAGGGGGCACTGGACGCCTGGACCCGCAAGGTGCTGGACGTGTACGAGCTCTACCAGAAGGGGCTGCGGCAGAACCGGGCGTGCGACTTCGACGACCTGCTCCTGTACACGGAGCGATTGTTCCGTGATGAGGCCATACAGACGGTTTATTCGGAACGGTTCCAGTACATCCTGGTGGACGAGTACCAGGACACCAACCATGCCCAGTACTTGCTGGTGCAGCACCTGGCCCGGCGCCACCACAATCTATGCGTGGTCGGGGACGAGGATCAGTGCCTGCCTGGGGGAACCAGGATCCGGATGGCCGATGGCACTGAAAAGCCGATCGAAAAGGTGAAGGCCGGCGACCTGGTCTGGTCCTGCTACGGCAGTGGAGATTTCCGGCCGGCCAAGGTGATCCGGACGACCTCAAGGAAGGAGCGCACGGAAGGGATCGCCATAACAACCAGGGCAGGTCGGCGGATCGTCAGCACGCCCGAACATACCCATTTTGCCGGCTACCGGCTGGGAACCGAACTCGGCCTGGACGAGCGCTCGCCCCACCATGCCCCTGGCTCCCGCAATTCCAGCCGCCGCAATCTCACCATCACTCTCTGCGGAGACCGCAGGGGTGCTTCTCCCATGCATCGGATCACCATGGTCGGCAATGATCCGGAAGGGCGCGAGCAACTCCAGGGCCTGGGGCTGAGTGTTCGCCCGGCCAGGGAAGGATCGGACAGCTGGCGGTACGAAACGGTGGTGAAGGATTACCGGAAGGCGCTGGCCACCGCAGAAGACATCCGGAACGCCATGGGCGACGTGAACCTACTGTTGCAGGCGCGACTTGGCGCCCAGGACCCGGACGCGACCGGTTCGGTTTCATTGCCGTTCCTGCCGGCCGCCTCGGTCCGGCCGGGCATGGTCATGTTCGACAGCGAAGGCAAGTACGAAATCGTGGAGCGGGTTGAACGGGTGCCGTTGACCGGACCGGTTTTCGACCTGGACATCGAGCACACCCACAACTTCATCGCCAACGGCATCGTGACCCACAATTCGATCTATGGCTGGCGCGGGGCGGACATCCGCAACATCCTCGACTTCCAGCGGGACTTCCCGGAGACCGTGCAGATCAAGCTGGAGCAGAACTACCGCTCCACCCAGAAGATCCTGGACGCCGCCAGCACGGTCATCGCCCACAACACCCAGCGCCTGGGCAAGACCCTCTGGACCGACCTGGGGGACGGGAACCGGATCACCTTCCGGCTGCTGGACGAGGGCCGCCTGGAGGCGGAGTACGTGGTGCAGCGGATCCAGGAGGACCGCCGCCTCTACCCCGGCGGGCGGATGGCGGTGCTGTACCGGGCCAACTGGCAGTCCCGGCAGCTGGAGGAGGCCCTGCGGGCGGAGAACATCCCCTACAAGCTGGTGGGCGGCGTCAAGTTCTACGAGCGCCAGGAGGTCAAGGACCTGCTCGCGTACCTGCGCCTGGTGAGCAACCCGTTCGACCTGGTGAGCTTCCGGCGCTCGGTGAACGCGCCTTCCCGGGGGGTGGGGCCCACCACCATGGCCCGGATCGAGGCGGCCATCCCCGACAACGGCACCGCCCTGGACGGGGTGGCGGCGCTGCTGCGCGCCGGGGAGCTCAAGGGCCGGGCCCAGCGGGAGCTGGTGCGCTACCTGGACCTGTTCCGCAAGGTGGAGACCGAAGCCCAGGTGCTGGGGCTGTCGGCCCTGGTGCGCTGGGTGCTGGTGGAGTCCGGCTACGTGCAGATGCTGGAGGAGGAGGGCACCCTGGAGGCGGAGGGGCGGCTGCGCAACCTGGAGGAGTTCGTCTCCGCCGCGGCCGAGGCCGAGTCCCTGGGGCTGCGCCTGGCCGAGTTCCTGGACCGGGTGACCCTGGCCTCGGACACCGACGACCTGGAGGAGGCGGCCCTGCTCTCGCTCATGACCATCCACTGCGCCAAGGGGCTGGAGTTCCCGGTGGTGTACGTGGTGGGCATGGAGGAGGACGTGTTCCCCAACCGCAACGCCCGGGACACCGAGGACGGCATCGAGGAGGAGCGCCGGCTGTTCTACGTGGCCATCACCCGGGCCCAGCACAAGCTGTACCTCACCGCGGCCCGGCGCCGGCGCATGATGGGCCAGGAGATGCTGTGCATGCCCAGCCGGTTCCTGCGGGAGCTGCCGCCGGACGGGCTGGAGACGCCCATCCGCTGGGGCACCGAGCTGTACCAGGCCGGGCAGGGGGTCCAGGCGCCGGTGCGCGTCCCGGGTTCCGCCGGCGGGTCCCACGGGGCCTCGGTGGCCTCCGAACTGCACCGGATCCGGGGCTTCTTCGAGCGGGTGAAGGCGGTGGCGGCGGGCAGCGCCGCCCTGGGGGCCGGGGACGGCCAGGACCGGGAGGAACCCCAGGCCGGGCCGGAGCCCGCGCACGCCGCCGGCTGGCCCAAGGGCACCCGGGTGCGCAGCCCGCGCTTCGGCCAGGGCGTGATCACCGCCGCCACCGGCAGCGGGGACGGGCTCACCTACACGGTGCGGTTCGGGGACGGGGAGCGGAGGATCGTGGCGCGGTTCGGGATGCTGGAAAGGGAATCCTGATTCCTCTGATAGCCACGCGACGGGGTGAAAAGGATGGACGTTGTGAAAGCCATTCAGCTCTTCAGGGTTGTTTCTTCCAGGCCCGCGCCTCCTCCCTGGCCATGACCTTCAATTCCGACGACCCCTTCCCTCCGTAGGCCGCCGCGTCCGCCTCCCGCGCCAGCCACTCCAGTTGCGCCGCCCGCTGGGGCCGCAGTCCCGCCAGCCGCCCCAGCCAGGCCCTTGCGGTCTCGGCCTCCCCCGGCGGCAGCACCTTCCGGGCACGGCGCACCAGGGGATCCAGCTCCCTGATCCGCCCCGGCCAGGCCCGGCGGGGGCCGGCGAAGGGCAGGGGGACTTTGGCCAGGCGCTTCCGGCCGAACCAGGCCAGCAGGCCCAGGACGACCAGGGCAAAGAGAACCTTGGCCCCCTTCCCCGGCCGCCACTCGGTCAGGGACGCCAGCCGGCCGAAGGCCCAGTCCATGCTTGCCACCTGGTCCTCGTCGGAGAACCGCACCACGTTGCGGTCCCAGCGGAAGCGCACGGCGTCGGTCCAGCGGGCCAGGGCGGCCAGCATGGTCCCAGTGCCGAACGGGGTCGACGGGGGCGCCGGAGTCGGGTCGGCCACCCGCCACCCGCCCGCCTCCGCGTCGTAGTACTCCACCCAGCTGTGGGCCTCCCCCTGGGTCACCAGGAAGTAGCCGCCCTCGTCGATCCAGGGCCCCAGGCGGAAGCCGGTGGCCACCCGGGCCGGCACGCCCCGGTAGCGCAGCATCAGGGCCAGGGCGGAGGCGAAGTACTCGCAGTGGCCGGCGCGGCTGTGCTCCAGGAAGTCCTGCAGGGGGTTGGCGGCGCCGCCCGAGGGGTTGTCCAGGGTGTAGCTGAAGCGCCTGCGCAGGGCGTCGGCGAGCACGGTGGCCAGTTCCCGGGCCGGGAGGGTGACCGGGACCATCCGGAAGCTCCAGTCCCGGGCGCTGTCGTTGCCGGCGCCGGTGGCGGTGAGCAGGGCCAGGCGCCGGCCCTGGGGCGGCGGGGCCGGCTCCACCGGTTGCGGGGTGAGGCGGATCCGCAGGCTGGTGATCCGGCGCACCGGGAAGCTCCAGCGCAGGCTCGCCCCCTGGCCGAAGCGCAGGAGGTCGCCGCCCGGGGGCTCCAGTTCGGCCCGGCCGTAGGGCAGGGGCAGGATGCCCAGCAGCCCCGGCCCGTAGAAGAAATCCGCGGTCACCGGGCCGGAGCCGCCCAGCCCGGACCACTGGATCCGGTCCGGGCTCGGGGTGGTGGAGACCACTTCCCAGCGCTGGCCGTACAGGGCCTCCAGGACGTAGCCCCGGAGCAGGCCGAGGGCCTCCCGGTAGTCGGCGGCCCCCTGGGCCGAGAGGGACGCCGCCGGCAGGATGCGCACCGCCACTTCCCGGCTGCCCAGGATCGGCCCGCCGCCGTTCAGGTCCAGCACGTCGCTCAGCCCGGCCCGCAGCCCGGCCAGGGTCTGCACGCCCACCGGGAGCCGGCGCATGCCCACCCGCAGCCGGGGCAGGGTGACGAAGAAACCCGCCGCCAGGAACAGCACCGCCGCGGTCCAGCGCACCACCAGGGCGTACGGGGGCGAGTGGTACGGCCCCTGGCGCAGGGCGGCGGAGTGCTCCCAGTTGAGCCGGAGGAACAGCGCCGCGCCCCCGGCGGCCCAGGCCACCGACCACACCAGGAAGTCCAGCTCGGAAGTGCTGACCGCGGTGGTGAGGAACAGCAGGAAGCCCATGAGGATGAGCTGGCGCTGCTGGGGCAGGCCCCGGGGCAGGGCCAGGCGCACGCCGCAGAGCAGGAACAGGAGGTAGATCACCAGCATCAGGACGCCCACCCGCAGGCCCAGCAGGGCCAAGGCCGCCGCCACCGCCAGCAGCTCCAGTCCCCGCCGCCAGCCGGCCAGCTGCCAGCGCCGCCACTCCACCAGGGCCGCGGCCGCCAGGGGCGCCGCCATGACCGCCAGCTCCCCCGGGGAGAAGGCGCCGGTGGAGGCGATGGCGCCCCAGGCCATCCAGGGCGGCAGGTGGTCCAGCCAGCGGGCCCGCATCACTCCGGCACCCAGCTGCCCAGCACCGTCTCCCGGGCGGCCCCGGTCACCTGGGCCAGGGCTGCCGGCACCCCCGCCGCCGAGGCGGCGCCCAGCAGGGCCCAACTGACGGCCTCCCGGGCTCCCGGGGGGAAGGCCAGGTCGTCCTCCAGCCGCAAGTCCGGCAGGCGCTTGGCCAGTTCCGCCCGGACCCTTTGGTGCCGTCCGCCGCCCCCCGAGAGGAGCAGGGGCGTGCCCGGGGGCAGGGCCCGGCCCCAGGCGCCCAGTTCCCGGGCCACGGCCTCGGCGGTGAACGCGGCCAGGGTGGCGAGCCGGTCTGGCAGGGACAGGGCCTCCAGGGCCGCCCGCTCCGCCTCCAGCCAGGCGCTGCCGAACATTTCCCGTCCGGTGGACTTGGGCGGGGCCTGGCGGAAGTACGGGTGGGCCAGCCAGCGGTCCAGGAGAACGGCGTCCACCTGCCCGTCGGCGGCGCCTCCATCCGGGTCGAAGGGCCGACCCAGCCACCGTTCTGCCCCAAGGTCCAGCAGGCTCATGGCCGGGCCCAGGTCCCATGCGTGCACCTCGCGCCCGTCCCACACGGTGGCGTTGGCGATCCCGCCAAGATTCAGGGCCACCCAGGGGCGCGCCCGCCCATGCAGCCACAGCTCCGCCAGGGGCACCAGGGGCGCCCCCTGGCCCCCCAGGGCCATGTCCCGCCGGCGCAGGTCCCAGACCACCGGGCAGCGCAGCCGCTCCGCCAGCAGGTAGGGATCGGCCAGCTGCAGGGTGGCGCCGCGCTCCGGGCGGTGCTGCACGGTCTGGCCGTGGAGGCTGGCCAAGTGGGGCTGGAGGTCCAGCTCCGCCGCCAGCAGCCCCGCGGCCTGGGCGTGGTGCTCGCCCAGGTCCCGCTGGAGCACGCACAGGCGGGAGGGCGGGAGGCGGTCGGCGGCGGCCTCCAGCACCTCCTGGCGCAGCGCCGGGGGATAGGGGTGGTGGCGGTGCCCCAGGAACTCCAGGAACGGGCTCCCGGACCGGAACCCGTCCGGATCCACCTGCACCAGGGCCGCGTCGGCGCCGTCGGCGCTGGTGCCGGACATGAGACCGAGGACGGTCCAGGGGGCCGCTCGGGGCAGGCGGGAGAAGGGCGTCATGGCCTTCCCATCATGCCACCCCAGGCGCGCTCCGGCACCTCCCGGCGGGAATCGTTGCTCAGCCCACCAAGGGGCGGGAGAACGGGGCCATCCGGCCGCTACCCACGGCGCGGCTCCAGGGCCTTCAGCGCCACCTCGTTGAGCAGCCCCACCGCCACCTCCGAGAGCAGCGTGATGGTGGGGGTCGTCGCGGTGGCGTGGAAGATGTACCCCAGGGTCACCAGCGCGTTGACGTCGGTCTGGATCTCCGGCGCCACCTTGACCAGGTGCAGCACCAGCCCGCCCGGCACCGGCACGTCGTTCACCGACGCGGTGTTGGTGGAGCTCAACAGGTAGCGCCGGGACTCCAGGTGCCAGCGGGCGCCGTCGGACCCGATCACGTCGCCGTGGGCGTCCAGGTACGGGGTCAGCAGGTTGGTGAGGGTCACCCGGGCGGCGTCCTGGGCCGGCACCTGCTCGATGGAGAACACCTGGGACCCGATCTGGTACCGGGTGACGGCGAGGGCCTGGCGGACGTGCTGGACGATCCGGGCCAGCAGGTCGATCTCGGTGACGGCGGGGTCCAGGCGCAGGACCTTGACCAGGAGGTTCAGGAAGGGATTCAAGGGCCACCTCGGAAAAGCCCTGAGCCTACACCCACCCTTGACAAGTTGAAGATCGGGGCGTGAAATTAGCCATTCAAAAATCGGGGGGGTTGTTGTGTTCGACGCCGTCCTCAAGCGCCATGGCTGGTCGGCGGACCCGGCCTCCCTGGACCGGGCCGGGGGGCAGGGCTCGCCCCTGGACGCCGCCCTGGCCCTGGCCCTGGAGATCAGCGGCACCCCCGCGCCCGCCGGGCTGGACCCCTGGAAGGAGGCCATGCAGGCCGAGGCCCGGCGGCGGCTCTATCCCCAGCGGTTCGGCCGCGAGGAGCACCCGCTGGGGGAGGTGTTCTTCCCCCTGGCCCAGGCGGCCCTGCCGTACCTGCCCGCCGAGGGCAGCGTCGCCGCGGCCATGCCGTTCCGTCCCCTGGCCGCGGAGGAGCTCCAGGCCTGGCCGTCCGGGGAGGAGTACCGGCGCCTGCTGGGGCACCTGGACGCCGAGGGCTTCCTGGTGGCCCTGGCCATGGCCCAGCACTGGCGGGGGCTGACCATCGAGGACCACGTGCTGGGGGTGACCGGCCTGGCCCTGTGGATCGGGCGGCAGCTGGCCAAGGCCATCCCGGTGGACCTGCCCCTGCTGCACGGCGGCGCCATCGGCCACGACGCGGGCAAGTTCGGGTGCGTGGGCGACGAGGCCCGGCGCATCCCGCGGCTGCACTACTACTACACCCACCAGTACTACGCCTCCCGGAACCTGGGCGGCCTGGGCCACATCGCCACCAACCACTCCTGCTGGGACCTGGAGTCGATCCGCCTGCCCATCGAGACCCAGGTGCTCATCTACTGCGACTTCCGGGTGAAGGACGGGCAGGACGCCCAGGGCCGCCGGCGCATGGCGGTGATCTCCCTCAAGGAAGCGTTCGACACCATCCTGGACAAGCTGGAGGACGTGGACGAGGAGAAGCGCCGGCGCTACCAGGCGGTGTACCGGCGGCTGCGGGACATGGAGGACTACGCCCTGACCCTGGGCGTGGAGCTGGACCCGCCCGGGTTCCCGTCCTCCCGCCGGGCCCGGCCGTACCTGCCCGAAGGCCTGGACATCGTGGCCCTGATGGGCGGGCGCCAGCGCCCGGACACCGCCGCCCTGGCCGCGGGGCCCCAGGTGCAGAGCACCACCCGGCTCCTGGCCGCCGCCCACAGCATCGGGGTCATGGAGCGGCTGCGCGACCTGCCCAGCCTGCGCCGGCTGCTGGAGGAGGTCCGGTCGTTCAAGGGCTGGCGGGAACTGCGCACCTACATGGGGATCGTGGGCGACTATTCGCCCGCGTTCTCGGAGGAGCAGCGGGCCATGGCGCTGGAGTTCTTCCGGGAGCTGCTGGCCCACGGCGACGACGACATCCGCTACCAGGCCGCCTGCCGCATGGCGGACCTGCTGGCCCTGGGGGAGGTGGAGTGGCGCAAGGACCTGCCCGAAGGGGTGGTGGTGGCGGAGCGGCCCTGGGTGCTGCCCCAGGTGGCCGCGGTGCTGGACCTGCTGGACCTGGCGCCGGCGGAGGCCGCCGAGGACATGTCGCCCCAGGAGCAGATCCTGTACTCGGTGCCCATCTTCCTCCGGCGCTTCTTCAGCCGGGCCAACCCCAGGCTGGCCGCGGAGGCCATGCCGTTCGTCGTCGCGCGCCTGCAGGCCCGGGCCGGGGACCGCAGGCCGCTGGCGGCCCTGTACATCTGCGAATCGTTCGAGCTGCTGGCCGGGGCCATGGACCCCGCCGGGCGCGAAGCCCTGCCCCAGGTGATCCAGAGTTGGGCCTTCCACGAAGTGACCAACGTCCGGCTCATGGCCTGGCGCGTGCTGCGCCAGCTGGCGGAGATCGGCCAGCGGGAGCCCGCCCTGCTGGCGGCGGTGGCCCGGTGCGTGGACGCCCTGGGGCCGTTCCCCCGGCCCCAGGCCAGCGTGGCCGAACTGTTCCTGCTGGAGCGCTGCGCCCGTCTCACCGGGCGGACCGCCCTGGCCGGGCGCTGCCGGGACCAGCGGGAGCTGGACCGCACCCCGATCCGGGAGGTGATGCTGCGCAACCTCAAGACCCAGACCGGCTGGGTGGAGAAGAAGGTGGGCTGCGACTACCTGCTGGCCCTGATCTTTGCTAATGAAGGGGGGCCCTCCGCTGCAGCGGTGCGCTCCGATCGCACGCAGGCGTGCGATCCCTTCGACCCCCCCGTGGTTTCCAGGCGGAGCTTGGAAACCACGGGGGCCCGGAAGGAGGGGGACACCGCCCTGGCCGGGGAGGTGGCCTTCCACCTGGCCAACCTCCTGAAGGTGAGCCGGGTGGAGGGCACCCGCTTCAACGCCGGCCGCTGCCTGATGCAGTTGCTGCCGGTGCTCACCGACACCCAGCGCAACGACCTGGCCATCGAGCTGGTGCGCAGCCTCCAGCTGGACGGGGAAGGGGTGACCCGCTACATCCCGCGCTTCCTGGGGCCGCTGCTGGCCAGCCTCCCGGCCCAGGAGCTGGACGAGCTGGTGACCGACATGGAGCAGGACGCCCGGCGGGGCACCGAAGGGCTGCAGAAGCTTCTGGTCCAGGCCGCGACCTGGTTGACGATCGCCCTGCACACGCCGACCGGCGACCTTCCGGCCCCGGTCCGGGCCCGGCTGCACCGGCTCATGGGCATCCTGCTGGGATCCCTGGCCGACAGCCGCAGCGCCGTGGCCCACGAGGGCTACGCGCACCTGGCCCTGCTCCTGGACTGGCTGCGGCCCGACCCGCGGCTGGCGGACCTGCTGCGCCTGGCCGCCAAGAAGGTGCTGACCCTGCTGGTCCACATCCCCGGCGACAACGGCCGCTTCTTCCTGGCCGCCCAGGTGCTGTCCAGCCTGGACAAGGCCCTGGGCGCCGTCCCGGTCGCCTTTCCCAGGGCGCCCCGGATCGGCTTCCTGCCGGGCACCTTCGACCCCTTCACCGCCGCCCACGGGGAGATGGTGCGCCGGGCCCTGGCCCACTGCGACGAGGTGTTCGTCCAGGTGGACGACTTCTCCTGGCGCAAGCACGCCCAGCCCAGGTTCCTGCGGGCCGAGCTGGCCTGGATGGCCCTCTCCACCATCCCCGGCGCCTACCTGTTCCCGTTCGAGCCGCCGGTCAACATCGCCAACTTCGCCAGCCTGGAGCGCCTGCAGAAGCGCCTGGGGCGGCGCGTGCTCAACCTCATCGTCGGCTCCGACGTGCTGGAGGGAGCCTCGGCCTACCGGGACCCGGCCTCGCCCATCTGGGGGATCCCGCACCTGGTGACCACCCGGGACGAGCAAGGCTCCCGGCACTGGGAGGGCAAGCTGGAGCACTTCCGCAACGGGGTGCAGGTGTTCCAGGTGCCGTCCCGCATGAAGAACGTCTCCAGCACCTACCTGCGGGAGGCGCTGGACCGCCGCGGCGACCTGGAGCTGTTCTGCGATCCCCTGGTGGCCCGCAACCTGAAGGAACGGCGGCTGTACGTCAACTACCCGGCCCGCAAGGAGGAGGTGTTCCTGTCCCAGTGGGTGCTGCGCCTGGACCGGGCCGGCCGGGGCCTGCCTCCGGGCCTGGAGCCCCTGGCGAGCCTGGGCGCGGCCCGGGCCGTGACCCGGTGGACCGGGAAGCAGCCCCGGACCGCCGTGCTCCAGTCGAGGGAGACCGGGGAGGACCTGGCCGCCCTCACCTGGCTCGAGGGCACCGCCGCGGCGCTGCCCGTGGCCCTGGCGGACGAGTCCCTGGCCGAGGCCGCCGGAGGCCGGCTGCTGGGCGCCGGGGCGCTGGTGGAAGCGGTGGGCGCCGCCCGGGGCGACGAGTCCCTGGTGCACCTGGACCAGCTGCTCTCCCGGATCATCGGCCAGTGGTTCAGCGAGGGGCTCCTGTTCTCCCTGTTCGGCGTGCCCGAGACCGGCGGGGAGCGCCTCTGGGAGATGCTGCGCCACCACGGCGCGGGCTGGCTGGGCGGCGCGCCCAGCCGGGCCCGGGGCGTGCGCTGGGCCGGCATCGAGCTCACCAACCCGCTGGTGATGGTCCACGACCTGGAGCAGCTGCTGCAGCCGCCCTACTTCCGCATGGCCTCGGTGGAGGAGGCCTTGGTGCGGAGCCGGCGGGCCATGTCGTCCTTCTTCGCCGAGCGCCTTCCCGGCAGCGGCCTGCTGCACATCCACGAGAAGGAGACCAAGCGCCAGCTCGCCGTCTGGGCCCAGGAGCGGCTGGCCCAGCGAGGCGGCTGGGTGGTGCTGGGGCTGGGGCGCCAGTTCTCCCGCGACCTGGTGGGCAACAGCCCGACCATCGCCCTGGACCTGGAGCGCTACCTCACCCGCCAGGGCTACGAAGCGGGGGTCGCCCCGGCGGCCGACAGCCCCAGCCTGGAGCTCCAGCTCACCACCGCCCGGGAGCTGGGGCGCAACGCCCTGCTCCTGGCGCCCTTCCTGGACAGCGCCGAGCCGGTGCTGCAGGTGGCGGAAGCCTGCCGCAAGGTCAAGGTGAAGCTGCGGGAGGTCCTGGTGGGGGCCACCAGCGCCTCGGTGCACGCCGTCCTGCAGCTGTCCGGCGTGCCCCACCGCGCCGGGCTGGTGGTGCCCCACTGGCGCGGCGTGGTGCGCGAGAGCGCGGTGGTGCCCTTCCTGGGCGGCTGGAGCATCCGCGAACGCCGGCCGCCCGGAGTCTCCCTCACCCCGTCCCTCAACGACTGCCTGCCCTACCACGATCCCCACCCGGTGGGGCTGGACCCGGACGGGGCGCTGGACTTCTCCCGCCTGGCCCTGGAGCAGGCCGGCCAGCTGTTCCGGGTCCTGGAGGAGGCCTTCCGGGAGGCCGAGGGGCGGCTGCTCAGCCTGTCCGACCTGCCTGCGCTGGTGCGCCACCCCCGGTGCCCGCCCTTCCCCAAGGGCTTCGCCCTGCCCAGGGACTGCGCCCCCAGCGACCTCATCAACCAGGACCTGGAAGCCCTGGCCCGCCTGTTCCCGGAGACCCACCAGACCCACCGGGAAGGCTGGCGCCGGAGCTGAAGCACCGCCCTTCCCGCCGGCGTTTCCGGTCTGCGCGACCCCGGGAACCAGTACCGGTCCCGCCGCAACAGCGTTGCGGAGGACCCTGTCCGGGGTCCGGAGCGGTGCGCGAGGTCCTTGGCCGAGCGGTTCGTAAAACGTCTGCCTGGGATCGGGAACCCCGGGCGGGCCAGGGAGGGGAAAGAGGTTTTGGAGTCTTTGACGGTTTGTCAAAAAAGATTCGTTTTGTTGTGAAATTCTTCATGGCAAATTGAGCTTTAAAACAAGAGACTTGAGATTATCAGCAAATATTAAGTATTCGATTCTGTGATGTTTATCACATTCGGCTTTGACTTCCAAATTTTGAATTGATCCTTGTACAGACCTTATGATAATTAGGCCGAACCAATCATTTCCTCCACAATCTGCGGAAACTCTGACATTCCTGGTCGCCCTCGCGGGGGCGACCCCCCCGGGCGGTCAAGGCGGTCCTCCGGCCGCAGGTCTGCTCCGGCTTCCATCCATATTCCGGTCAACCCAGCCCCTGTGGGGCACATCCAAGGAGTCTCTCATGACCTTCACGCTCCAGCTTCCCGCTTCCAGCGTCAGCGGGTACGTACAGAAATTCTTCGACAAGCTCGTCGCCAAGAACCCCGGCGAGACTGAATTCCACCAGGCCGTCAAGGAGGTCGTGGAAACCCTGGTGCCCTGCCTCGAGCGGAATCCCCAGTTCATCAAGTACTGCATCCTCGAGCGGCTGACCGAGCCGGACCGCATCTACCAGTTCCGGATCACCTGGGAGGACGACAAGGGCGGCGTCCATGTGAACAAGGGCTACCGCATCGAGTTCAACAACGCCATCGGGCCCTACAAGGGCGGCCTGCGCCTCCACCCCACCGTCAACCTGGGCATCCTGAAGTTCCTCGGCTTCGAGCAGATCCTCAAGAACAGCCTCACCACCGTCCCCATGGGCGGTGCCAAGGGCGGTTCCGACTTCGACCCCAAGGGCAAGTCCGACGCCGAAGTGATGCGCTTCTGCCAGGGCTTCATGAAGGAGCTCTACAAGCACATCGGCCAGAACATCGACGTGCCCGCCGGCGACATCGGCGTGGGCGGCCGTGAGATCGGCTACCTGTTCGGCGAGTACAAGAAGCTGACCCGGTCCTGGGAAGGCGTGCTCACCGGCAAGGGCCTGGCCTGGGGCGGCTCCCTGGTCCGTCCGGAAGCCACCGGCTACGGCGCGACCTACTTCGCCGAGGAAATGCTGAAGACCCGCGGCGACAGCCTGAAGGGCAAGATCTGCGCGGTGTCGGGCTCCGGCAACGTGGCCCAGTACACGGTCGAGAAGGTCAACCAGTTGGGCGGCAAGGTCATCACCCTGTCCGACAGCAACGGCACCATCCTGGACAAGAACGGCATCGAAGGGGACAAGTGGGAATTCCTCATGGATCTCAAGAACAACCGCCGCGGCCGGATCCAGGAATATGCCGACAAGTTCAAGTGCGAGTACTACGAAGGCATGAAGCCCTGGTTCGTCAAGTGCGACGTGGCCTTCCCCAGCGCCACCCAGAACGAGATCAGCAAGGAAGACGCCCAGATGCTGGTCGACCACGGCTGCTTCGTGGTCTCCGAGGGCGCCAACATGCCGTCCACCCCGGACGCCATCGAGATCTTCCTCAAGCACAAGATCCTCTACGGCCCCGGCAAGGCCGCCAACGCCGGCGGCGTGGCCACCTCCGGCCTCGAGATGGCGCAGAACGCCTGCTTCTCCAACTGGACCCGGGAAGAAGTGGACGCCAAGCTGCACAACATCATGAAGAACATCCACAAGACCTGCGTGGACACCGCCAAGGAATACGGCGTACCGGGCAACTACGTCCTGGGCGCCAACATCGGCGGCTTCCTCAAGGTCGCCACTTCCATGATGGACCAGGGCCTGGTCTAATCTGACCTGAGCCAGGCGGGGCCGGCGCCCGCATTTCCAGGCGCCGGCCCCGCCCTCTTCCGGAAGTGCCTGTCTCCTGCGGCCCGCCGCGGGCCGCTCCGTATTTGCGCTTTTCTTGGAGCAGTACCATGGAGTTGTACGGCAACGGTCGCGTGGCGCTGGTGGACGATCCGGACACCGCCGGCAGACTCGGGTGGCTCCCCCGCAAGAAATCGGCGCCGCTGCCGGAAACGCTCCTGGCCCCGGTCACCGGGGACCCGGCCCTGGAGCCGTGGATCGCCCACGGCCGGCTGGCGCCCGGAGGCGGTCCCCGCTGCCTCTGGGAAGGGAGCGGGTCCGGGTGGACCTACTTGGCGGACGCCCCCGGGGTGGACCGCTACCTGCAGGCCATGACCCGGCCGCCCAAGCGCAAGGACTTCGTGGTGGGGATCTCCGGCCTGGGCCGGGTGGGCGGCCTGGCCGCCGCCGCCCTGGCGGCCGCCGACGTGTCCCGCACCCGCATCGGCACCCTGCTCATCCACGACACTGACAGCGTCAACCTGGCCCGGATGGACCAGGAGCTGGCCTCGGTGGCCAGCTGGCGGGGCGACACTGCCCTGCCCAAGGTCCAGGCGGCGAGCCTGCCGGAGATGATGCGCCGCTGCGACGCCTTCCTGTTCGCCGCCGCCACGGCGGTGCCGCCCCTGGGCTCCGCCGGCGACGTGCGCCTGCCCCAGTTCGAACCCAACCGCGAAGCCCTGCGTGGCACCCTGGCCGCCGCCATGGACGAGGGCTACACCGGGCTGTTCTTCATGGTCTCGGATCCGGTGGAGCTGATGGCCATGGCGGCCTTCTACGACAGCAACGAACACGACGGCACGTTCCAGGGCCGCGGCCTGGCCCCGGAGCGGGTGGGAGGCCTGGCCCTGGGGGTCATGTGGGGACGGGCCCTGGCCCAGGCCCGGGCCCTGGGCGAGGGCGCCCGGGTGGCACGCACCGGAGTGCCGTACGGGCCCCACTCCCAGGACTTGCTGGTGTTCGACGATCCCGCCGAGCCGGACCTCGAGCTGTCCCGGATCTTGACCCAGGCCTCCCGCAGCGGCAACTACCGGATCCGCGAACTGGGCTTCATCCCCTACATGGGCCCGGCCCTGTCCTCCATCGTCCTGACCATGCCGGACCTGCTGGGCGGGCGGGAAGTGGTGGCCAGCAGCTTCGTGGACGGCATCTACTTCGGAGCTCCTTGCCGGCTGCGCTGGGGCCTGTCCCCGACCCGGCGCCGGGTGGCGCCGGAGGTGCAGGGCGAGGTGGCGCGGCTGCACCGGTTCGTGCGTGAGCGGATGCGCAAGTTCGGCGTGACCTTCACCCCCAGCCAGGCCATGGCCACGCACCAATCCTAGGATCCTGATCACGGGACGATCCGGACCAATTGCAGGAACCCGGGGGCCATCCGGAACCCGGCTTCGCGCACCGGGGCGAGGTTCACCTTGAAGGTGATCTTCCCCCCCGCGCGCACCATGCCCACCATGATTCCCGCCGGAAGGCCAGTCCACGAACCGGGTGAGCTTGTCCAGGAGCACCACCTTGGCCTGGTACTCGGGGGTGGCCTGGGCGGCGGCGCAGACCGGGGCCGCCAGGATCGCCATCCCCGCCGCCGCCGCCCAGGCCAGAAGCCTCACGGCGCCCTCAGAACGGCACGCCCACGGTCAGGAGGAGGGTCCTCCCGTCCGCCGGCATGCGGGTGATGGGGTCGTAGTCGGTGGCCACCAGGTCCACCCTCCGGGCCTGGCCGGCATCCTCCAGGACGGCCCGCACCCAGCACCGGCGCCCTTCCCAGCGGGAGGCCAGGCGCAGCACGGTGGCCGCGGGGGCGTCGGCCACGCCCGGGGGCCCCTGGCGCCGGGCCAGGTAGCGGACCTCGGCCGAGGCGCTCCAGGGACCCCAGCGCCGGGTCGCCCTGACCGCGCCCTGGGCGGAGGTGGAGTCGGGGAAGCGCTGCCCGGCCTCCTCCCATCGGTACAGCCCGGCCTGGGCGTAGACGTTCCAGCCGCCCCAGCTCCCCTGCAGCTCCCCCTCCAGGGCGGAGCCGGTCAGGCTGTCGTCGTCGTTCCGGTACTGCTGCTGGCCGCCGCCGAGGCCAACGGCCTCCACCAGATGCTTCCACTGGGAGCGGGAGGCCGACAGCTGGCTCTGCAGCCCCGAGGGCCAGGTCCGCACCCAGATGGCCTGCCAGGTGGCGATGCGCTCGGCCTGGATTAGCCAAGTTCCGTTCAGTCCGCCACCCCTTCCGGCACCACCACCCCCAGGCCCTGGGCCCCGTCCACCAGCACCTCCAGCGGCCGTTCCAGGCGGTGGTGGCGGATCTTGCCGTCCAGTTCGATGCGCACCAGCGGCTGGGCCTCCAGCCAGCCCCAGTCGATGGCGCCGTCGTCGCTCCGGCGGTGGATGGTGAAGTAGGAGACCCCGAACGCGGTGAGGTTGTGGAAGAAATGGGAGCCCTGGGAAGGCTCCACTTCCAGGTCCTGGAAGTCGGTCTCCACGATGGCCCGGGCGGTGGAGATCTGGGGCCAGGTGACCGGGATGCCCAGCCAGGGATCGGCCGAGCCCCAGCGTCCCGGGCCGATGATGAGCGAAGTGCGGCCTTCGGCGCGCAGGTCCCGGTTGATGGCCTCGATGACCCGGGCGGCATCCCGGGTGCGGGCCCGGTCCAGGTCCCAGGGGATGGCGATGATGTCGTGGATGGCGTTGTGCCGCCCGTGGCCCAGGGTGCTGCGGGAGAACACCACCGCCTGGTGCCGGAGGGAGTCCAGGGGGGTGGCGGAGGCCCGGACCTGCTCCACGTTCATGGGCCGCACTTGCAGCACGTGGAAGGTCTGGGGTCCCTGGGTCTTCAGGTCGGCGGCGAACTCGATCTCCACCGGGACGCCGATGCACGCCTCGGCGGCCTTGAGCAGACCGGTCAGCAGAGCCGGCAAAGGGAACCCATGGCCCTTGAGGATCGAGCCGAAGGTCACCAGGGGGGCGCCCGTCCCGGCCATCCCCTCCACGATCCGGTCGTCGGCGGGCAGGTAGGTGGACGCGATGGAAACCATGGAGGGGTCCGCCAGGGCCAGGGTCACGTCCGTTTCCCGCAGGTTGGCGTCGTACACCATGCCGGGGATCGCGTCGGACAGGGTCATGTCCAGACCCCAGAACTTGCGCTGGGCGTTGCGCAGGGCGTCCTTGACCAACGAGAACTGGGGCAGGACCTGGGGTTGGGCCGGGCAGAAGCGCAGGGCCTCGAACCCCTCCACCACCGACTTGCCCAGGCCCAGGGCCACCAGGGCGGTGCCGTCCCTGGGCGACATGTCCCTGAACGGGTAGAAGTTGTAGGAGCAGGTCACCCCGGAGAAGGTGGGATAGTACAGGTCCCCCCGGCGGGAGCCCACCAGGGTCTGGATCACCACCGCCATGCGCTCCTCCTCGAGCCGGTGCGGGGTGGTCTCCAGGTAGTCCCGGGCGGCCTTCATGTAGGTGGAGGCGTAGACCACCTTCAGCGCCTCCAGGAGCTGGGCCAGCCGCACGTCCAGGCTGGGGTGGCTGTTGGCGAGGAAGACCGTGGCGTACACCCCCGCGAAGGGCTGGTAGAGGGAATCCTCCAGGATGCTGGAGGAGCGCACCGCCAGCGGGGTGTGCACCACCGCCAGGAAGCGGGCCAGCTTGGCGCGCGCGTTGCGGTCGAACCGGGCCTGGCGGAAGGCGTCCAGGATCTCCTCGTCCCCCAGCTGGGCGCTCCGGTGGGGCATGTCGGACAGCCCGTTGCGTTCCAGGAACTCCTCGAAGACGTCGCTGGCCACGACCAGGGTCCTGGGGATGACCACCTCCACCCCGGGACTGGCCAGGTCCTCCAGGGCCAGGAGCTTCTGCATGAAGGCCAGGCCGCGGCCCTTGCCGCCCAGGGAGCCGGAGCCCATCTTGGCGAACAGCACGAACTCGTCGTAGGTGGCGGCGTCGAAGTCGGAGATGATCGTGCGCTGCTGCTCCCGGATGTAGGAGAGCAGGCTGTTGCGCAGGTAGGCGCGCAGGCCGCTGATGGAGGGGAAGTGGGAGACCATCACCGGCTTGACCGCCTGGGCCAGGGCGAACTCGGTGCGCGCCGCGTACCACTGGGAGAAGTGGTCGCGATTGGCGTGGAAGGCCAGCGAAGCGTCGGGGACCAGGTCCAGCTGGGCCAGCAGCTGGCGCAGGTCCACCGCCCGGCCCACCTCGGTGCGGTCCGGCAGGCGGAACACGAAGTCGCCGAAGCCGAAGTTCTCCAGCATGAAGGTGCGCAGGTCGGCCAGCAGGGTGGGGGAGTCCTTGTGCAGGAAGGCGGTGCCCAGCTCCTCCCCCAGCTTCCGGTTGATGGGGTCGGTGGACTGCAGCAGGATGGGCAGGTCCGGATCCTTCCAGCGCACCTGCCGGGCCAGCTCGAGGCCCGCCTGGGGGTCCAGCCGACCTTCCCGGGAGAAGCTCACGTCCGAGATGATCCCCAGCAGGTTGTCCCCGTAGCGCTCGAACAGGTGCCAGGCCTGCTCGTAGGTCTGGGCCAGGAGGATCTTGGGCCGGGCCCGCATGCGCAGGATGCGGTGGGACAGGTTGACGCCCTCGGCCATGAGGCGGGAGGTCTGGTGGGTGACCTCCGCGTAGATGTGGGGCAGGAAGAAGGAATAGAACCGGACGTCGTCCTCCACCACCACGATGGCCCGCACCCCGTGCTCCAGCACGTCGTGGTCCAGGTTGCGCAGGTCCTCCTGCTGCTTGATCATGGCGAACAGGGACTTCACGTCCCCCAGCCACAGGAACACCCAGTCCACCAGGCCCGAGGCACGCAGCTCCTCCAACTGGGGTACTTCCCAGGCGTGCACCGCCAGCGTCCCCACCGGCAGCCCCGGGACCAGGGCCTTGGCCTCCATGGCCAGGTCCTCGATGGTCATGTCCCCCAGGCGGGCGGTGGTGACCATCAGGTCGAACGGCTGCTCCGCCAGCAGCGCCAGCCCCTCCCGCCCCGAACGGGCGGTCATGAACCTTGGCGAACCCCTCAGGTTGACCCCCAGGTCCTTGATCTCCTGCATGATCAGCTCGGTGAGCTGGCCGTCCTCCTCAAGGACGAACGCGTCGTAGGTGGTGGCCACCAGCAGGATCTCCACCACCCGGTAGGGCATCAGGCCCGAGAACTGCTCCATCCGCTTGCCGAGGCGAATTCCGGATTCCACGGGGTCCGTCATGGGTCACGTCCTGGGCTATGGATGCAGTTTATGGCAGGTTCGGCCCCGGATGGGGCGTTTCCGGCGTCCGCCCGCCGGCGTTAAGCTAGGAGCATTCCGAGGTGACCCATGGACGGTTCGATGTTCAACCTGGCCATCCTGCTCCGCCGGATGGACGATTCCGGGGGCGGCGGAATGGGCCTGTTCCTGGTGCTGGTCATCATCGGCATCGTGGTCTTCCTGGTGCTGCGCGGCCGGCGGGACCGACAGGAGCGGCTGGGCGAGCCGATCCGGCCCATGGGCTCCGGCCCCCTGCAGAGCCACACCTTCGCCAACCCCTACACCAGGTGCCCCGCCTGCGGCGCCGCCGGCGACAAGATGAAGCAGGCCTGGGACGGAATGCGCAAGGTCACCTGGACCTGCGGCTACTGCGGCGCCGTGGCCGGCGTGCAGGAGCTCAAGGACGAGGAACTCCCCGCCGGCGCCCGCGCCCGCCTGGGCCTGGACCAGCCCCAGGGCATGGTCCCCGGCCAGCCCGGCTACTATCCGCCCCCCCAGGGCGGCGGCATGGGCGGCCTGCTCACCGGCATGATGATCGGCACCATGCTGGGCGGCGGCGAGCGCCCCCGGCGCGACGACGGCTGGACCGGCGGCGGCGGCGACGCCGGCTCCGGCTCCTCCGGCAACGACTGGGGCGAAGGCGGCGGCTCCGGCGGCGACCCGGGGGATTCCGGCGGCGGAGGCGGGGACTGGGGGGATTCCGGCGGGGGCGGGGATTCGGGCGGGGGGGGCGACTTCTAGGATGGGGTGCTCGGGGCTTGGATCAGCGTCCCCACTCGATCTGCCAGCATGCTCCGGCTTTGCCTCTGAAGCCGGTGCTTGACTCAAGATTTTTTTTATCCCCTTCATCCCTTTCATCCCCGGCCATTTATTTTGCCGACGGCCCGGGCGGCGTTCCCGGGAGCCTGGACTGGAGCCGCGGTCTCAGTTCGATCTGGTCCGCGGAAACGACGGAGGACGCCCTTTGCGATTATGGAGCTTGACTCCATAATTGCATACATGCTGCCTCGCCGCCTCACATCCCATCTGAAGGAACTGCTTCGCCATTCTCCGGCGGTGGTCCTGCTGGGGCCTCGCCAAGCCGGCAAGACCACCCTCGCTTTGGCCATTGGCGAGCAGACGACTTCCATCTACCTGGACCTTGAAGACGAGAATGACCGCGCCAAGCTCTCCAATCCCAGCCGGTATCTTGCGGATCACGAGGGCGAGTTGGTCATCCTCGATGAGGTTCACCGCGTGCCGGAACTATTTCAGCAGTTGCGGGGCATCATCGACCGAGGACGGAGGCATGGAAAAGCCAATGGTCGCTTTCTCTTGCTTGGATCGGCCGCCATGGATCTGCTCAAGCAATCGGGCGAGAGCCTGGCCGGGCGGATCTCCTATCTGGAACTCGGCCCGTTCGATGCCCTGGAGATCGATCCGGCTTCACTCGAGACGCTCTGGGTGAGGGGTGGCTTTCCGCTCAGCTTTCTAGCCGAGTCCGACGAAACCAGTCTGACCTGGCGGCGAAATTTTGTCCGGACCTACCTGGAGCGCGACATTCCGCAATTCGGACCCCGGATACCGGCTGAGACCCTGCGACGATTCTGGACCATGCTGGCGCACAATCAGGCCCAGGTCCTGAATGCGGCCAATCTCGCCAGAGGTCTGGCGGTGGATGGCAAGACGGTGGCCGGGTACCTTGATCTTTTGGTCGACCTCCTGCTCGTTCGACGCTTGGCGGCCTGGCATCGGGATGTCGGCAAACGGCTGGTCAAGGCGCCCAAGGTGTATGTGCGGGATAGCGGCATCGCCCATACACTGCTGGGTATTCGGGACAAGGAAACCCTGCTCGGTCATCCGGTCGTTGGCCAAACCTGGGAGAGCTTTGTCATCGAGACCCTGATCGCCGCAGCGCCGGACGGAACCGAAGCAAACTACTACCGGACCTCCAACGGAACCGAGGTGGACCTCTTGCTCTCGCTTCCCGGCGGAGAATTATGGGCCATCGAGGTCAAACGTACCTCCGCGCCGAAGATCGAGCGCGGATTTCATTCCGCCTGTGCCGATCTGGATCCGCACAAGCGGTTCTACCTGTATCCAGGCGCTGAGCGATTTCCACTCGACGATCGGACGGATGCCATCGGTGTCGTCGAACTGGCAAAGGCTCTCGGTGCGTTTGCATAGGGCCCATTTGAGGAGAAAGTCCCCGGCCAAGGTGTTGCCGGGGTGGGTCGGCGTCAGCCCCGGAACCGTCCCGCGATCGCCCTCACCGTCTCCTCCTCGGCTTTGGCGTTGAAGTTGAAGAACACCTCGGTGGTCACTTGCTCCGGAGGCACACCGACGGCCTCCAGGGCCGCCTTCATCTCGGCGAGCATGGCGCCGTTGCCCACCAGGTGGTAGTGGCGGGCGCAGGGATCGGGGATCAGCGGGGGCGCGCTCTCCCCAACCCGGCCGCGCAGTCCGGTCCAGCCCGCGGGGGGACGGGTGAGGGTGGGGCGCCAGCGGAACTCCGGATGCCGGGCCTGGAGGGCGTCCAGTTCCGGGGTGAGGCAGATGTCCTCGGCCTCCCGGAAGCCGGCGAACAGGGTGATGGGCCGGCCGAAGCCCAGGGCCAGGGCCTGCTCGGCGAAGCCCCACAGGGGGCCGATGCCCGACCCGGTGGACAGGCCCACCACGGCCCGGGCCTCCGGGGCGATGCCGGCCAGGACCGGGACGTGGTGCAGGCCGCTGAATTCCACCTGGACGCCCACCCGCAGGCTCTCCAGGAAGGGGGTCAGGCGCCCGCCGGGGATGACCCGGAACAGGAGGACCACGGTGCGCGCCTCCGGGTCCGACCGGGACACGGTGTACGGGTGGCGCTGGCCCTGGTGGCGCAGGACCGCCACGTGGCCGGGCTGGTACGGGAACGGCAGGGCGTCCCGCAGTTCCAGCTCCAGCAGGCGGCACCCGCACCCCGCCTCCCGGTTGCCCGTGACTGTGGCCAGGCGCCAGGTCTGGGTCCAGTCCATCACATGACCTTGGGCACAAGGAAAAAGCCCTGGTCCGCCTGGGGGGCGTTGGCCAGGGCCTGGGCCTGGGTGAGGCCCGGACGGGGTTCGTCGTCCCGCCGGGGCAGGGGCAGCTCCAGCCCGTGGGTGCAGGGCTCCACCCCTTCCAGGTCCAGCTGGTCCAGGCTCTGGGCATGGCTGAGGAACTCCCGCATCTGCCGGCGCAGGGGCTCGATCTCGGCCTCCTCCAGGCTCAGGTGGGCCAGCTGGGCGCAGCGCAGGACGTCCGCGCGGGTCACTTCCATGGCTTACCCCCTTTCGAAGGCCAAGGGCAGGTTGGGGTCGGCGTTGCGGGACCAGGGGTCCAGGACGGGTTCCAGCAGGGCGCCGGCGGCGGCGATCATGGCGCCGTTGTCGGTGCAGAATTTCGGCGCCGGGATGGCCAGGGCCAGGCCCAGGCGCTCGGCCATGGCCTGGGCCTGGGCCCGCAGCTCGGAGTTGCACGCCACCCCGCCGGAGACCACCAGGCTGCGGGCGCCGGTGGCGTCCCGGAAGGCGGGGATGGGCTTGAGCAGCCAGGACGCCACCGTCTCCTGCAGGCTGCGGCACAGGGCCTGCACCCGCGGATCCTCGGGACCGGCGCTCTCGAGGCCGGGCTCCGCCTGGATGCGCCGCTTCACGGCGGTCTTGAGTCCGGAGAAGCTCCAGCTGGCCTGCCCGTCCCGGAACCTGGGCGGGGTGAACGGGGCGCCGGCCCGGGCCGCCTTGCGGGCGCAGGTGTCCACCACCGGGCCGCCCGGGTAGCCCAGGCCCAGCATCCGGGCGGTCTTGTCGAAGGCCTCCCCGGCGGCGTCGTCCCGGGTCTTCTGGAGCAGCTCCAGCCGGGTCCAGTCCGGGGCCAGGTACAGGTGCGTGTGGCCCCCGGAGACCAGCAGGGCCAGGGCCGGGAAGGGCAGGTCCGGGGCGCTGAAGCGGGCCGCGTTCAGGTGCCCCAGCAGGTGGTGCACCCCCACCCAGGGGATGCCCTGGCGCCAGGCCATGGCCTTGCTGGCGGAGAAGGTGGAAAGCAGCGAGCCCACCAATCCCGGGCCCTGGGTGACGGCGATCCGGTCCAGGCGCTCAAGGGGCACGCCGGCCTGGGCCAGGGCTCCGGCGATCACCCCGCGCAGCTGGAGCAGGTGCTCCCGGGCGGCCAGCTCCGGCACCACCCCGCCGTAGGGGCCGTGCAGGTCGTCCTGGCTGCGCCGGGTCATGGCCAGGAGTTCGGGCCCCTTCCCGGTCTCCCGCACCACGGCGGCGGAGCAATCGTCACAGGAGGATTCAAGGCCGAGCACCAGCATCGGACCAGTTTAGCAACCCTTGCGGGGGAGAAGCCCCCGCTAGGGTTGCTTATGCCTGGAACGGGCGCTTGGACCTGCTCGGATCTCACGGTGTTACCCCAACCTGTCTTCCGTCCCTTCCGGGTGGCGCGCCAGGGCGTCCCAGCGCTCCGGAAGGTGGAACCGGCAGCGCCAGCCGCTCCAGCTCACCCGCTGGAAGCTGATCCGCCCGGGCCAGGGCACCCGCTCCAGGTAGCCGCGCAGGGCGGTCTGCAGGCGCAGGCGCTGGTGGAAGCCCAGGGCCGTGTCCCCGCCCGACCAGGCCCCGGGGGCCCGGGCCTTGACCTCCACCGCCCGCAGTTCGTCCTCCCGGGCCACCAGCAGGTCCAGCTCGAACCGCCCCCACTTGACGTTCCGGGCCACCACGTCCCAGCCCCGCAGCCAAAGCAGCCAAGCGGTGGCCCGCTCGCACCGGCGACCGTAGCGCCGGGCCGAACGGCCTCTGCGGGTGGAGTCGGGGGACGGGATGGGGGGCTCTCCTTGGGAGTGTTGCCTCCCTTTCCTGCGCCGGGCGCCGTCCAGGTTCCGGGCCGGGGCGCGTTGACACTGATTAACAATAATTTATATTGATTCGACCTTCGAAACGCACTGCCGGTAGGGCGCTCAGGCGTCTGGTTGATGTCCGCAATGCGGGCGGGCCGGGCGCTCCCCGCACCGCCATGATCTGACGGGGAATCTTGTTATGAAAATCAACGGGGACTGGGCCGGGAACGGATCGGGAGCCGCGGGATGAGCCCCGCAGACCTGGCCCGGTCCCTGGTCCTCCTGGCGGCGCTGCCCGGGGCGGGAGCCCTGGCCCAGGACGGCGCGCCCGAAGCCCCCCAGGCGGCCCGGGAACTGGGCACGGTCGCGGCCGGGGCCATGGAGCCGGGCGAGCTCCAGCTGAACCTCGGGGTCCAGCAAGCCTACGCCCGGGACGGGTCCTCCGCGGGGCGGGTCCCCACCGAACTGGACCTGGGCGCCTGGCCGCGGCTGACCTTGCGCATCCAGTGGAGCGGCCTCCAGCGCCTGAGGAACGAGGACGGGGTGGTGACCGGCTCGGGCGACCCCAGCTTCGGGGCTCTGCTCCAGCCCGTCTCCCAGGACCAGGCCGGGGTGGACCTGGCCCTGTCCTGGTGGCACAAGATGCCCTGGGCCGACGCCGAGAAGGGGCTCGGCAGCGGCCAGCCCGACGATACCGTGGTGCTGGCCGCCTCCCGCGTCTCCGGCCCCTGGGAAGTGGACCTGAACGCCGGTGCCAACTGGATCGGGCGGCAGGAAGGCCAGGGCCGGGCGGCCCAGGCCCTGGGCGCCGCGGCGGTGACCCTGGCCTGCGGCGCCGGGTGGCACGTCTCGGGGGAGGTCCTGGCCCTGGCCGGGACGGAGCTGGGTTCCCGGGACCTGAACTCCATGGTGGTGGTGTCCCGGGACCTGAACCACAACCTGACGGTGGACGTGGGGGTCGAGGCCGGGCTGACCCGGGCCGCCCAGCGCATGGCCCTCGACGCCGGGCTGGTGTGGCGGATCAGGGGCAGGGAATGACGTACACTCGACGGATGTCCGTGCCCCGCAGCAACGTCGACCGCAGCCCCGCGCTCCGCCGGAAGCTGGCCGACCTGCCCGTCCAGCCCGGGGTCTACCTGTACCGGGACCAGGAGGGCAACCTGCTCTACGTGGGCAAGGCCAAGGTGCTGCGCAACCGGGTGAAGAGCTACTTCCAGGGCCGGCAGCTGGACGGCAAGACCCGGCGCCTGGTGGCGCGCATCTGGGACCTGGAGTTCGTGGTCTGCCAGACCGAGCTGGAAGCGCTGGTGCTGGAGAACAACTTCATCAAGGAGCACCGCCCGCCCTACAACATCCTGCTGCGGGACGACAAGACCTACCCCTACGTGAAGCTCACCTGGAAGAACCCCTTCCCCCAGGTGTTCGTCACCCGCAAGGTGAAGAAGGACGGCTCCCTCTACTACGGCCCGTTCTTCCCCGCCTCCACCGCCTACCGCACCGCGGAGCTGGTGTACCGCTTCTTCCAGATCCGCGACTGCGACCTGGACATCGACGGCAGGCGCGGCCGGGCCTGCATGAAGTTCCAGCTGCACCGGTGCACCGCCCCCTGCATCGGCGCGGTGGACCAGGCCGGGTACCGGGAGCAGGCCAAGTCGGCCAAGCTGTTCCTGGAAGGCCGCCGGGACGAACTGAAGGGCATGCTGGAGGCGGCCATGTGGCAGGCGGCGGAGCGCAGCGCCTACGAACTGGCCGCCCAGTACCGGGACGCCCTGCAGCAGCTGGACGCCTGGTTCGACCGGCAGAAGGCCGCCACGGTGGACCAGGAGGACACGGACCTGTACGGCAGCGCCGTGCTGGACGGACGGGCCTGCGTGCACCGGCTGGTGATGCGGGGCGGGCGGATGGTGGCGCGCCGGGAGTACGTCCTCGACGAGGTGGAGGTCTTCGACGGCGCGCTGCTGGCGGAGGTGCTCAAGCGGGTCTACGCGGAGGAGGAGGTGCCGGCCCGGATCATGGTGGAGCAGGAGCCGGCGGAGCTGGACCTGCTGCGGGAATGGCTGGGCAGCATGCGCGGGACCCGGCCGGCCGTCCACGTGCCCCAGCGGGGGGAGAAGGTGGAGCTGCTGACCATGGCCCAGGAGAACGCGCGCCTGGCCCTGGAGCGCAAGTTCGAGCCGGCCCGGCTCAACCAGGCGGTGCTGGAGGGTCTGCAGGGTTTCCTGGGCCTGGCCCGCCCGCCGCGGCGGATCGAGTGCTTCGACATCAGCCACGGCCAGGGGCGGGAGGTGGTGGCCTCCTGCGTGGTGTTCAGCGACGGACTGCCCGACCGCCAGCGCTACCGCCGCTTCAAGCTGACCAACGAGCAGAACGACGATTTCGCCAACATGGCCGAGGTGGTGACCCGGCGCTACCGGCGGCTGCGGGACGAGGCCCAGGAGTTCCCGGACCTGGTGCTCATCGACGGCGGCCTGGGCCAGCTCCACGCCGCCGAGGCGGCCCTGGCCGCCCTGGGCCTGGACCAGCTGGAGCGGGCCAGCCTGGCCAAGAAGGAGGAGCTGGTGTTCCGCCCCGGCAGCGAGGAGCCCCTGCGCATTCCCCGCACCAGCCCGGTGCTGCAGCTGCTCCAGCGGGTCCGGGACGAGGCCCACCGGTTCGCCGTCACCTACCACCGCAACCTGCGGGCCAAGCGGACCCTGCAGACCGAGCTGACCCGGATCCCTGGGGTCGGGCCCCTGACCGCGCGCAAGCTTCTCCAGGCCTTCGGCAGCGTCCAGGCGGTGCGCGAGGCCTCCGCCGAGGAACTGCAGGCCAAGGTGGGCGCGGCCGCGGCCCGGAAGGTCCAGGCCTGGCGGACTACGGCTCCGTCGGCGTGAGCCCCAGCTGCTCCAGGTCCTTGCGGGCCGCCACGCTGCCGGCGGCGGCGGCCTTGCGGTACCAGCGGATGCCTTCCTTGGTGTTCTGGGGCACGTTCAGCCCGTTGTAGTACATGGTGCCGAGCATGCGCATGGCGCTGGCGTCGCCGGTGAGGGCCCGGTCGTAGTAGGGGCGCAGGGTGGGCGGGATGTCCTTCGCCGCGGTGACCGGCTCCGGTTCCCCGGGCGGCGGGGCCGGGCGGACGCGCCAGTAGGAGGCGGCGGCCCCGGCCAGGATCAGCACCGCCACGATGCCGCCCATCCAGTAGCGGAGGGCCCGGCGGCGCCCGGGGGCGCTCCGGGGCCGGTCGGCGGGGACGGGGATGGGCTGGGTGTCCAGGCCGCGGTTGACGGGATCGGGGGCTTCGGCGGGCATCGGGGCTACTCCTCGCGTGCGGCCTTCCGCCAAGCCTGGAGGCGGGGCACGAAGACGAAGAACATGACCGTGGTCAAGGCGATGAAGCCGCGAGCGTAGCGTTCGGGGTGGGGGCCGCCCAGGGCGTAGTAGACCAGGCCGAACAGCGAACTGCACACGAACAGAAGGGAGTACGCCAGGGTCTCCCGGGCCAGGACCCGTCCCCGCCGGGGGGCCGCCACGGTCCGGAACGAGTCCCGGACCCGGCTCCAGCGCCGGGCCACGAACCAGGCGCTGGCGACGGTCAGGCCGGAGAAGGTGTAGCCCAGCTCCTGGACCAAGCCGCTGGGCGGGTCGGGGTCGGGGCGGATGGCCCTGCCCAGCAGCACCTGCAGGGCCAGGGGCCAGGCCACGCAGAGCAGCAGCCCGGCCGGGTAGGCCAGCCGGAAGCCCCTTTCCAGGGCGGCATCAGGCGGCCTGGACACGGATTTCGCCGAAGGGCTCGGACTGCACCAGACGCACCCGGCCGGTGCGGACCATCTCCAGCAGGGCCAGGAAGGTGAGGACCAGCTCCTCGCGGCTCGCCGCCGTGCCCAGCAGGCTGCTGAACGGCTGCCAGCGGCCGGCGGCCAGGGCGGCCATCACTTCCCGGATGCGCTGGTCCAGGGTCTTGGGGGCGGCGCGCACCTCCACTGGAGGCGGGGGCAGGAACCGCTTCAGCGCTTCCCGGTACGCGCCCAGGAGATCGAACAGGGTGGCCCGGATGGGCTCCTCCTCGACCTTGGCGTGCCCCTGCAGGTCCAGGCCCGGCGTGAACACCACCTCTTGCCAGTGGGCCTCCCGGGTGGCCAGGATCC
The DNA here is from genome assembly GCA_049508835.1 of Holophaga sp. Classification (GTDB taxonomy): domain Bacteria; phylum Acidobacteriota; class Holophagae; order Holophagales; family Holophagaceae; genus Mesoterricola. Next base: position 113,351 of record JBELAL010000003.1, read on the forward strand.
GCGCCGCGGCCTTCACCTGCTGGTAGTCCAGCAGCCTCTGGACCAGGTCCTCCCGCGGGTCCTCCTCGTCCGCTTCCGCCGGCGGCCGGGGCAGCATCATCCGCGACTTGATCTGCAGCAGCTGGGCCGCCATGGCCACGAACTCCGCCGCGATCTCCAGGTTCAGCTCCTCCATCAGCAGGAGGTAATCCATGTACTGCCGGGTCACATCCGCCATGGGCAAGTTCAGGATGTCCAGCTTCTGTTCCTGGATCAGGTGCAACAGCAGGTCCAGCGGGCCGTCGAAGGAGGCCAGGTGCAGTTCCAGGTCCCGGAACCGGGTCTCGAACCCCTTGGGCGGCTCGAAGGCCTTTCCAGGGGCATCCGGCTGGGGGCTGGGGGCTTCGGGGCGTTCCTGGACCATGGCACCATTGTATTCCCAAAGGGGAACCCGTGTCCCGGCCCGGCCGGGTTATGATCGGGAGGTCATGGCGCGTCCCCCTGTGCTCCCCGGACCCCGGCCGGACTGGCTGAAGGTCAAGGTTCCGGCCCCCGAGGTGGTCCGCGAAGTCCAGGCCCTGGTGCGGGCCAAGCGCCTGGTGACCGTGTGCGAGGAGGCCAGGTGCCCCAACCTCAACGAATGTTGGGGAGTGCACCGCACCGCCACGTTCATGCTGATGGGGGACGTGTGCACCCGCCACTGCGGCTTCTGCAGCGTGGGCAAGGGACGGCCCGGGGAGCTGGATCCGCTCGAGCCCCAGCGGGTGGCGGAGGCGGTGGCCAGCCTGGGCCTGGGCTTCGCGGTGGTGACCAGCGTGGACCGGGACGACCTGCCCGACGGCGGCGCCGGCCACTTCGCCGCCACCATCCGCTGGATCCGCACCCTGTCGCCCGGCTGCGGAGTGGAGGTGCTGATCCCGGACTTCCGGGGCGACCCGGCCGCCCTGGCCACGGTGCTGGAGGCCGGGCCGGAAGTGCTCAACCACAACCTGGAGACGGTTCCCCACTTGTACCGGAGGGTGCGCCCCGGCGCCGACTACGCCCAGAGCCTGCGCCTGCTGGCCGGGGCGGCGGAGTTCCGGGACCGGCGCGCCCCCGGGATGCGCACCAAGAGCGGGATCATGGTCGGTTTGGGGGAGACCCCGGAGCAGGTGCTGGAGCTCATGGCCGACTGGCGCCGGGCCTCGGTGGACATCGCCACCATCGGCCAGTACCTGCCCCCGACTCCCCGCCACCTGCCCCTGGAGCGCTACGTGGAGCCCCGGGAATTCGAGCTGTACCGCCGCAAGGGGATGGAGATGGGCTTCCGCCGGGTGGAGAGCGGCCCCCTGGTGCGCAGCAGCTACCACGCCCATGAAAGCTTCCGGGACTGATAACCTTTAACCATGCGCAAGCTTGCGGTGGTCCATCAGCAGCATCCGGCCTGGGTCGAGGCCCTGCGGGAGGCCGAGCCGCGCCTGGACATCCGGGGCTGGCATCCCCGGGATGCGGGCGACGATCCCTGGCTTGGCGAGGCCGAGGGGCTGTTCGTGTGGAAGCTGCCCCCCGGCCTGGTCCGGCGCATGCCCCGCCTGGCCTGGATCCAGAATTCCGGAGCGGGCCTGGACCACCTGCTGGAGGATCCGGACCTTCCCCCCGGGATCCCGGTCACCCGGGCCGACGGGCAATTCGGCCTGTGGATGGCCCGCTACGTCGCGGGCCACCTGCTGGCCGAGGCCCAGCGCCTGGAGGCCTGCCGGGAAGCCCAGCGGGAACGGCGCTGGGCCCCCGGGCTGGTGCCCGAGAATCTCACCGGCCAGGTGGCGCTGGTGCACGGGTTCGGGCGGATCGGCCGCCAGATCGGGCGCGCCCTGCGGGAACTAGGCCTCGAGGTCCACGGCTTCGTGCACGACGCCCGCCCCGACCCGGAATTCCCGCTCCACGCCGGGGCGGACCTGGGGAGCTGGCTGGGCCGCGCCCGGGTCCTGGTGCTGTGCGCGCCCCTCACCCCGGAGACCCGGGGCATGGTGGACGCGACCCTGCTGGCCCAGGGCCATGGGGGCCTCACGCTGATGAACGTGGGCCGGGGCGCCCTGGTGGTGGAGCCGGACCTGCTGGACGCCCTGGACCGGGGCCGGCTGGGCCGGGCGGTCCTCGACGTGTTCTCCCGGGAGCCCCTGACGCCCGGATCGAGGCTGTGGGACCACCCCAAGGTGGTGGTGACCCCCCACCACTCGGGCCCGTCCGTGCCTCGCGCCCTGGTCCCGGACATCCTGGACAACCTGCGCCGGTTCGCCGAAGGGAAGCCGGTCCTCGACCCGGTGGACCGCAGGCGCGGGTACTAATTGGCCGGCACGACCCGGCTCCGCCTGCGTTCCGGCAGGAGCGCGGTGAGGATGCCCAGCAGGGGCAGGTAGGAACACACGTGGTAGACGTAGCGGATGCCCTCGTGGTCCGCCAGCGCGCCCAGCAGGGCCGCGCCGATCCCGCCCAGGCCGAAGGCCAGGCCGAAGAACAGCCCCGCGATCAGGCCGACCCGCCCGGGCACCAGTTCCTGGGCGTAGACCAGGATGGCCGAGAAGGCCGAGGACAGGATCAGGCCGATCATCACTGTGAGGGCCGCGGTCCAGGGCAGGCTGGCGTAGGGCAGGACCAGGGAGAACGGCAGCACCCCCAGGATCGAGGCCCAGATCACCCGCTTGCGCCCGATGCGGTCGCCGATAGGGCCGCCCAGGAGGGTCCCGGCGGCCGCGGCGCCCAGGTAAAGGAACAGGTACAGCTGGGCGCTGCGGATGCCCACGTGGAACTTGTCCATCAGGTAGAACGTGTAGAAGTTGGAGAAGCTGGCCAGGTAGAAGTACTTGGAGAACATCAGGGCGCCCAGCACGGCCATGGAGAAGGCGATCCGGCCCCGGGGCAGGTCCGGCCGGGCCACCGGCGCCGCGGCCCGGCGGTGGCGGGCCTGGAGGTGGGCCCGGTACCAGGCGCTCACCCGGGTCATCACCAGGATGGCCAGCAGGGTGGCCCCGGAGAACCAGGCGATGCTGGACTGGCCGTGGGGGAACACCACCAGCGCCGCCAGCAGGGGGCCTATCGCCGCGCCCGCGTTGCCCCCCACCTGGAACACCGACTGGGCCAGGCCGCGCTGGCCCCCGGAGGCCAGCTGGGCCACCCGGGAGGCCTCCGGATGGAACACCGCCGAGCCCATCCCCACCATCGCCGCCGCCATCACCAGCACCGTCAGCCGGGGCGCCACCGACAGCAGCAGCAGCCCCATCAGGGTGCAGCCCATGCCGGCCACCAGGGAGTACGGCTGGGGGCGCCGGTCCGTGGTCAGGCCCACCAGGGGCTGGAGCATGGAGGCGACGAGCTGGTAGGTGAGGGTCACCAGCCCCAGCTGGGCGAAGGTGAGCCCCATGGAGATCTTCAGCATGGGGTACACGGCGACGATCATGGACTGCACCATGTCGTTGAGCAGGTGGCAGAAGCTGACGGACACCAGCACCGGCACGACCAGCGCGGCGGCGGACAGTTCCGGGTCGACGATCGTGGCGGCCCTGCTCATCGAGACCTCCTCCCCTGCGCCGGATCCCGGACGGGGCCCATCCCAGCATACGGTGCCCGGTCGCCCGTGTGCGGACAATAAGTACGGCCGGCATACCACTTGCGTGGCGAGGGGCGCGTCAGCGCAGCGGCACGAAGCTCACCGCCATCAGGCGGCTGACCTCGCTGCCTTCGGTCGTCTTGCGGACCAGGACCAGCTCCTGGCCCCAGCCGGCCTGCCCCAGGGGCAGGATGATCCGCCCGCCCGGGGCCAGCTGGCCCCACAGGTCCGGAGGGATCGCCGGGGCGGCGCAGCTGAGCATGACGGCGTCGAACGGCGCCCGCTCGGGCCAGCCCAGGGCGCCGTCGCCGCAGCGGATCTCCACGTTGGCGCAGCCCAGCACGGCCAGGGTCCGCTGGGCCCTGCGGCACAGCCCCTCCTCCAGGTCCATGCCGTACACCTCCCCGGCCAGGCGGGACAGCACCGCCGCCATGTAGCCGCACCCGGAGCCCACCTCGAGCACGCGCTCGCTCCCGGCCAGTTCCAGGGCCTCGGCCATGGCCGCCACGATGTAGGGCTGGGAGATGGTCTGCCCGGCGCCGATGGGCAGGGGCCAGTCGGCATGGGCCTGGTCGGCGAGGTCCGGCGGCACGAACCGGTGCCGGGGCACCGCGCGCATGGCTTCCAGCACCCGCGGATCCCGGACCCCGCGGGCGGCGATCTGGTGCCGGACCATCGCTTCCCGCGCCCGGCGCAGGGCCGGCGAATCCTCCGCCGGCCCCTTGCCGGAAGGAGCGCCTTCTTCAGGGTCCTGCCCTCGTGCGGTAGCCACTTGCCACCCCCGCCGCCAGGGACCGGGCCACGGGTTCGGCCATGGACCGGGGAATCGCACCATCCAGGATGCCCGCGGCCCCGCCCCAGTCAAGCGGGATTGCGGCCATGGGCCGACAGAGCGGGCCGATGGCCCGGCGAGGTGTAGAATGGAGCCCCGTTTCCTGACTCCGACGCCCGCGCGCGGGACCACTTCGCCAGGAGGATCGCCATGCCGGCATTCGCCGCCAATCTCACCATGCTGTTCACCGAGGCTCCGTTCCTGGAGCGGTTCGCGCTGGCGCGGGAAGCGGGGTTCACCTGGGTGGAATACCTGTTTCCCTACGACTACCCGGCGGAAGAGCTCAAGGCCCGGCTGGAGGGGAACGGGCTGCGCCAGGTCCTGTTCAATCTGCCCTGCGGCGACTGGGCCCGGGGCGACCGGGGCCTCGCCGCCGACCCCGGCCGGGTCGAGGAATTCCGGGCGGGGGTCTCCCGGGCGGTGGAGTACGCCCTGGCCCTGGGGGTGCGCAGCCTGAACTGCCTGGCCGGCAAGCGGGTCGCAGGGATCGACGACGCGCGCCACCGGGAGACCCTGGCCGGCAACCTGAAGCACGCGGCCCGGCTGCTGGCGGCCAAGGGGCTGCGGCTGCTGGTGGAGCCCATCAACCACTTCGACATGCCGGGCTTCTTCCTCAACCGCAGCGACCAGGCCCTGGCGCTCATGGACGCGGTGGACGAGCCCAACCTCTTCCTCCAGTTCGACGTGTACCACGCCCAGCGGGAGGAGGGGGAGCTGGCCGGTACCCTGCGCGCCCACCTGCCCCGGATCGGGCACATCCAGGTGGCCGACAACCCCGGACGGCACCAGCCCGGCACCGGTGAGATCAACTACGCCTTCCTGTTCCAGGAACTGGACCGCCTCGGCTACCAGGGGCACGTGGGGCTGGAGTATGTCCCCGCCCCGGACACCCGGTCCTCGCTGGGCTGGATCAAGGCCATGGGTTACTGAGTTCGACGAGGAGGAAGCCATGAAGATCGGATTCATCGGTCTGGGGATCATGGGCAAGCCCATGAGCCTGAACCTGATCAAGGCGGGCCATCAGCTGGTGGTCATGGACCTGAGCCAGCCCGCGGTGGCCGAACTGGTGGCCGCCGGGGCGGAGGCCGCCGCCACCCCCATGGAAGTGGCCGAGCGCTGCGAACTGATCATCACCATGCTGCCCAATTCGCCCGAGGTGCGGGAAGTGGTGCTGGGCGAGCGGGGGATCCTCCGCGGCGCCCGCCGGGGCTCGGTGGTGGTCGACATGAGCTCCATCGCCCCCCTGGTGAGCCGTGAACTGGCCGGCAGGCTCGCCGAGCGCGGGGTGGACATGCTGGACGCGCCGGTGAGCGGCGGCCAGCCCAAGGCCATCGACGGCACCCTGTCGGTGATGGTGGGCGGGAACCAGGCCGTGTTCGACCGCTGCCTGCCGGTGCTGAAGGCCATGGCCGCCTCGGTGGTGCGCACCGGCGACGTCGGCGCCGGCAACGTCACCAAGCTGGCCAACCAGGTGATCGTCGCCCTGAACATCGCCGCCATGGCCGAGGCCCTGGTGCTGGCCACCAAGGCCGGGGTGGAGCCGGAGCTGGTGTACCAGGCGATCCGCGGCGGGCTGGCCGGGAGCACCGTGCTGGACGCCAAGGTGCCCCTGGTCCTGGACCGCAAGTTCAACCCCGGCTTCCGCATCAACCTCCACATCAAGGACCTGGGCAACGCCCTGGACACCGCTCACCAGCTGGGCGTGCCCCTTCCCCTCACCGCCTCGGTGATGGAGATCATGCAGGCCCTCAAGGTGGACGGCCTGGGCGACGCCGACCACGGCGCGCTGGTGCGCCACTTCGAGAAGCTGGCCCAGGTGGAGGTGCGCCGGTAATCTCCTTCCGGGTGGTTCAGGGGTTGAATCTTGACCCGGGGCTGGAATATGTCATGCTCATCAGCAATCCATCCCCAACCCATTCCCATCCAGGAGGCTCCATGAAATTGAACTTTCTGTCAGTAGCCGTATGTACGCTGATCGCGGGCGCCTTCCTGGCCTGCGGCAGCAAGAAGGAGATTGTCATCGGTGGTTACGCGCCGGTGACCGGCGAGGCCGCCACCTTCGGCACCTCCACCAAGAACGGCTTCGACCTGGCGATTGAAGAGCTCAACGCCAAGGGCGGAGTCCTGGGCAAGCCGATCAAGCTGGCCTTCGGCGACGAGAAGGGCGACCCCGCAGAGGGCGCCACCGTCGTCACCAAGCTCATCCAGCAGGACAAGGTGGTCGCCATCGTGGGCCCGGTGATGTCCAAGGTCGCCCTGGCCGGTGACCCCATCAGCCAGGCCGCCCAGATCCCCAGCATGGCCACCACCGCCACCAACCCCAAGGTGACCCAGGTGGGCGACTACTGCTTCCGGGCCTGCTTCATCGATCCCTTCCAGGGCACGGTGGGCGCCATCTTCGCCCACGACAACCTGAAGTTGAATAAGGCGGCCTGCCTGTTCGACGTGGGCAACGACTACACCAAGGGCCTCTCGGACTTCTTCAAGGCCAAGTTCACCGCCCTGGGCGGCCAGGTCGTGGGCTTCGAAGGCCACGCCACCGGCACCACCGACTTCAAGGCCCAGCTCACCAAGATCCTGGCCGGCAAGCCGGAACTGCTCTACGTGTCCGACTACTACAACGACGTCGCCCTGATCGCCAAGCAGGCGCGCGAACTCGGGTTCAAGGGCCCCCTGCTCGGCGGTGACGGCTGGGATTCCCCCAAGCTGACCGAGGTCGGCGGCACGGCGGTGGAAGGCTGCTACTTCACCAACCATGACCTGGATCCCAACCGTCCGGTCGTGCAGGACTTCCGCAAGAAGTACCAGGCCAAGTTCGGCGCCGAGCCTGACGGCCTGGCCACCCTGGCCTACGACTCGGTCTACATCATGGTCGACGCCATCAAGCGCGCCGGCAAGACCGAAGGCCCCGCGATCCGCGATGCCCTGGTCGCCACCGACATGGACGTGGTGTCCGGCCACATCAAGTTCGACAAGGACCGCAACCCGGTCAAGTCAGTGGGCATCTTCGAAGTCAAGAACGGCAAGGAAACCTACAAGATCGGCGTCAATCCGTAACCGACGCGGCCATCCAGTCGACCATCCCGGTCCACCATCAGTCGCCCCGCCGCGACCGCGGGTGGGCCGGGCACTTTAAGGGAGCCTGTCCCATGTCTTCGGAAGACCGCCTGTTCTTCATGCGCGAACCGTGGGTGTTCGACCCAGGCTACCGGCGCCCCGTCCGCCCGGGGGATGCCCTGGGCTTCGACACCCGGGCCCTGCACGCCGGGTTCCGCCCCTCGGACGACCTGGAGCGCTTCCGCGCCTTCGTGCCGCCCATCGTGCCCTCCATGACCTACCCCTACGAGCACTTCGACAAGATCCCCTATCCGGTGTACGGCCGCACCAAGACCCCCACCGCGGCGCTGCTGGAGCAGCGCCTGGCCGCGCTGGAGGGCGGCGAGGCGGCGGTCACGGCGGGTTCCGGCTCCCAGGCCCTGTTCAACCTGATCTTCACCATCGCCCGCCCGGGCGACAACGTGGTCACCACCCTGAACATCTTCGGGGAAGGCTACAAGCAGGCCGCCACCATCTTCCCCGAGCGCTGCGGGGTCGAGTTCCGCTTCGTGGAGGATCCTGCCGATCCGCGCGCCTGGGACCGGCAGATCGACGGACGGACCCGGCTGGTGTGGATCGAGACCCCCTCCAACCCCACCCTGTTCGTCACCGACATCCGGGCCGTGGTCGAGGCGGCCCACGCCAGAGGCGTGCCGGTGCTGGTGGACAACACCACGGCCACCGCCGCCCTGCAGAAGCCCCTGGAACTGGGCGCGGACCTGGTCCTGCTGAGCATCACCAAGTTCCTGGCCGGCAACGCCACCGTCCTGGGGGGCGCCATCGTCGGCCCCGAGGCGCTCACCGAGGACATCCGCTGGAACACCACCGAGTTCGTGGGCGCCATCATGCAGCCGTTCGATTCCTGGCTGACCCTGCAGTACCTGGAGACCCTCTCCCTGCGCATGGACCGGCACTGCCGCAACGCCCAGGCGGTGGCCGAGTTCCTGGCCGCCCACCCCAAGGTGCGGCAGGTCAACTACCCGGGCCTCGCGTCCCATCCCCAGCACGACCTGTCCCGGCGCCAGATGAAGGGCGGGGGAGGGATGCTGTCGTTCGTGGTCCCCGGGGGGATGGATTCGGCCCGGAAGGTGATGAACGCCTTCGAGCTGATCATCCACGCCGTCACCTTCGGCACCAGCCGCACCATCTGCATGCACCCGCGCACCATCACCCACGAGCACATGACCCAGGCCGAACGGGACAAGGCCGGCATCGACGACGGGCTGATCCGGGTGTCGGTGGGGCTGGAGGATCCGGAGGACCTGATCGCCGACCTGGACCGGGCGCTGGCCAGACTCTGAGCTTCACCCCCGGAGCCTGTGCCGGGCCAAGGTCGCGAAGTACCGGGCGCCGGGCACAAGCAGGCGGTCGTTGAAGTCGAAGCGGGGGTTGTGGAGAGGCACGGCATCGACGCCGCAGCCCAACCGGAGAAAATTCCCTGGAATGACTTTCAGGAAGACCCCGAAGTCCTCCGAGCCCATGACCGGACGGCAGTCGCGGTCCACATGTTCCCTGCCGGCGGTCTCGACCGCTGCCTGGACTACGGCATCCAGGCACTGGGGAGGGTTCACGGTGGGTTCGAACTCGTGGGTGTATTCGAAGGCATGCCCCGCGCCATGGGCAGCGCAGATGCCGGAGATCAGCGCAGCCATGCGCCGTTCCAGGAGCGCCTGGACCTCCGCCGAATAGCTGCGCGTGTCGCCCTTGATCGTGACCGAACCCGGGATGACGTTGCGGGCGCCGTCCGTGATGAATTCCGTCACCGACACCACCGCCTGGTCGATGGGATCGACACTGCGGGCCACGACGCTCTGGAGGGCCAGCACGATCTCCGAGCCGATGACGATGGGGTCGATGCTCATGTGGGGCCGGGCCGCGTGGGCAGCCCGGCCCTGGATGCGGATCACGAAGTTGTCCTCGGAAGCGCCGATGCCTCCCGCCCGGGTCGCGAACTGGCCTTCGGGCAGCCCCGGCGTGCTGTGGACGCCGTAGATCTCATCCATCGGGAAACGGGTGAGGAGGCCGTCGGCGAGCATGGCCTTGGCGCCCTTGCCGGGTTCCTCCGCGGGCTGGAAGACGAACTGGACGGTGCCGCTCCAGTCGCCGGCCTGGGTGAGCAGGCGGGCGGCACCCAGGACCATGGCCATATGGCCATCGTGGCCGCAGGCGTGCATGCGGCCCTCATGCGTGGAGCGGTAGGCCGGCGTTCCGGCCTCCGTGATGGGCAGGGCGTCCATGTCCGCCCGGAGGCCGATGGACCGCGTCCCGGCGCCGCGCCGCAGGGTGCCCACCACGCCGGTGCCGCCCACCTGGCGGATGACCTCCACCCCGAGGGCAGCCAGCTGCACGGCCACGTAGTCGGAGGTCTTGAACTCGCTGAAGGCGGTTTCGGGGATTTCGTGCAGGTGGTGGCGGATGCTTTGCAGCTCGGAAGCAAGATCCGGCTCAGCCATGGAGGTCTCCTCGGTGTGCAAGGGTTTCTTCGCAAGATTGTGGCTGATCTCAGAACCCACGCACAAGACGCATCGCAGCAGGCAGTCCGAGCACCTGGATGTCGCCACGCAGGAGAAAGGAGGGAATCCAGATCGGCGATCCCCAGCAGGGCATGGACCAGCCCGCTGTCCGGCGTCGAAGCCTCGACTTCTGCCAATTGGACGCCCCTACACTCCTCGCCGCTCCGCTCCCCAAATCAATTTGTGCAGCTGCAGCTGGAACCGCACCGGCAGGTGGTCCGCCACGATCCGCTCCGCCAGCCAGGCCGGGTCCAGGGCGCCCCACACCGGGCTGAACAGCACCTCCAGCCGCCCCAGCACGTCCCGGGCCGCGCACCATTCCCTGGCCCAGGCATAGTCGTCCTTCCCGTTGAGCACGAACTTCAGCTCGTCCTGGCCCGACACCATGTGCTCCAGGTTCGACTCCAGCCAGCGTCCCGCCTCGCCGCTGCCGGGGGTCTTGCGGTCGACGATCTTCACCACCGCCCTGGGCACCACGGACAGGTCGTGGCTGCCGGCGGTCTCCAGCGCCACCTGGTAGCCCGCGTCCAGCAGGGTGCGCAGCAGGGCGGGGGCGTCGGGGTGGGCCAGGGGCTCGCCGCCGGTGAGCTCCACGAAGGGGGCGTTGGGGCCGGCCATGGGCGCGCCCAGCCGTGACCGGACCTGGTCCAGGATGGCCTCCAGCTCCATCATTTCGCCTTCATAAAAGGCGTAGGCGGTGTCGCAGTAGACGCAGCGGAGGGGGCATCCGGTGAGCCGGATGAACAGGCACGGACGCCCGGCCCGGGAGCCCTCGCCCTGGACGGAATGGAATATCTCGTTGACCTTGAACCGCACCTCGACCTCGCACTTCCAAGATAACCTTTCCTTGGGCGGCGCCGGCGAGGGGGAAGGCGGAGCCGGGCACGCTACGCCAGGAACCGGTAACGCCTCACCGCTTTCCGACCGTTCCGTCCGGTCCGGGCCACGCCGCGTCCCCGCCCCCCAGGGAGCCTCCGGGGGCCATGGCCCGGTCGCCCAGGTCGGGGGTGCCCGCGGCCCCATCCTGGCGTGCGTCGCAGAACCGCGGCCGGCCATAGCCCAGGGGAACCACGCAGCCCAGGGCGGACGTCAGGCAGCACAAGGCGATGAGGGTTTTCCCTGGATGCATGGCTCCCCTGCCCGGAGGAGCCCCAGGGCCCGCGGTCGGCTCTGTGGGCCTGAATATAAGGCCGGGGCCGGGGAAAAACAAATAATTTATCGTCTTTTCCCCACCCTCACGCCCCACTCCATGTCCGGGCTTCGCCCGGGCATGGAGTGGGGGTGTGGGGATCGCACGCATGCGTGCGATCAGGGTGCACCGCAAAAAAGGGCGGTCTCCCCGCTGTCATATCAACCTGGTGCCACCGTCCAGGGTCAGGATGGCGCCGGTGAGGTACGGACTGTCCGCGGCGAAGCGCAGGGCCCGGGCCAGGTCCTCGGGGGTGCCGGTGCGCTGGAGCAGGCTGCGCCGCGCCAGCCAGGCCGCATCGTCCTGGGGGGAGAGCAGCACGGTGCCCAGGGCGTGGCCCACCACCCGCACCCGCGGAGCCAGCTGGCGGGCCAGCCCCGGCACCAGGGTGGCCAGGGCGGCCTTGGCTGCCGAGTAGGGCAGGCGCTTGAGGAAGGGCCTCTGGAAGGCGATGTCCAGCAGGAACTGGAGGCAGCCACCCTCCGCCAGCCGCGGCGCCACGGCCTGGGCGGCCAGGAGCGGGAAGGTGAGGTTGACCAGCCAGGTCTCCTGCAGGTTGCCGGGCGCCCACTGGCCGAAGGGGTTCTCCGGGAAAGTGCCGCTGACCAGGACGCCCACCTGCGGAACGATCCCCTCCGCCCCCAGGGCGTCCAGATCTGCCATCATCGTGGGAACCAAGTCAGCGTTCTCCGCACACCAGCGCAGACACCTCACTTCTGTTTGTTTGGAAAGTTCCGTGACCCAGGGGGCCTCCGTTTCCCAGGAAATGGAACTCGTCAGGACCAGGTTCTGGTCCGGCGCGAGGGCATCCGCGAGCGCGCGGCCCAGGCGCCGCCGTCCGCCCACCAGGATCCACCATGGCTTCCCCTTGCCCCCGCCAACTCTTTCCATGACCTAAGGCTACCTTGTCTCCTTCCCTCCGAGCCATCCGCTGGCGCCTGATCTTCACCAGCGTCCTCGCGCTGTTCCTGGCCCTGGGTTCCTTCTATTTGAACCAATGGGCTTATGCGGCCTCCGAGGACCAGTGCGTGTGGCGCGCCCAGGACCGCCGGGTGGTCCTCCAGGAACTGCTGCCCGGGGGCGTGGCGGAGGGCGCGGGGCTCCTGGAAGGGGACGAACTGCTCCTGGTCCACGGCCGGAAGGTCACCCCCCAGGACCTGGACCAGGCGGTGCGCTTCATCAGCCGCCAGCCGAAAGGCCGGGTGCTGATCTACACGGTCCGGCGCGAGGGGCGGATCCTGCGCCTCCCGGTGCGGCTGGTGCAGCCGTTCAACGCCACGTCCCTGATCGTGCTGATCACCGGGCTGGTGGCCTGGGCCACGGGACTGCTGGTGGCGATCTCCTCGCCTTCCCGGAAGAGCGCGCGCCACCTCTACTACATGGGCCTGGCCGGCCTCCTGGCGGGCCTGTGGTTCCCCCTGGGCACCGCCGCCTGGCCCGGGTCCCTCCTGCTGCTGTCCAGCGGGTTCGCCGCGCTGGGCCTGGGCCTGGGGCCGCCCCTCTGGGTGCACTTCTTCCTCCGCTTCCCCCATCCCTACGCCCTGCGCACCGACCGCCGGTTCCTGCGCATCCTGTACGGCGCCTGCCTGGCGGGGGCCTTCCTGGCGGTGGGGGACCGGCTGCTGCGGGCCTGGGGCTGGGCCGACCGGGCCTGGTGGCTCCTGCGCGTCCTGGAGTCGCCCCCGGCGGCGGCGGTCGCTTCCGGCTTCGTCCCCCTGGCGGTGCTGGCGGGGCTGGCCCTGTTCTGGGCCGGCGCCCGCAGGCAGCGCCCCCGCAAGCGCAGGGCCCTGCTCCCGGTGCTGCTGCTCACCACCGTGGTGGCGGCCGATCTGCTGGCCTACCGGTTCCTCCTGCTGAGGGGCGCCGGCCCCAGCCTGCAGTTCGCCCGGGACAGCTGGATCTACTACGCCCCCCTGCCCCTGCTCCCCCTGTCCTTCGCCATCGCCATCTTCCGCCACGGCTTCTTCGACGTGCGCCGGGCCATCCTGCGCTGGGTGTCCTACTTCATCGTGCTGGGGCTGATCCTGGCGGTCTACCTGGGCGGGATCGCCTTCCTGTTCGCCGAGGGGATCCAGGCGGTCCCGCCCGGGTGGGCCGGGGCGCTGGTGGGACTCGCCGCCCTGCCCATCGGGTGGCTGCTGAGGGCCCTGCTCCAGGCCCTGCGCCGGAAGTTCCGCCGGGACCTGACCACGGCCCGGGAGACCCTCCTGGGCGGCCTGCGCGAGACCCGCAAGCGGTTCTCGGTGGAGGACATCCTCGACGGCCTGGCGGAATCCCTGCGCACCGCCTACCAGCCCCACCTGCTGCTGCTCCTGCCCGGGTCGGAGGGCGGATTCCAGCTGCCTCCCGCGCCCGTGCGGGACTCCGAGCCTCCCGGGGGCCCGGTCCCGGCCGATCCGCCCCGGCTGCGCCTGCCCAAGGCCCTGCTCCGCCACGCCCGGGAGGACCGGGAACTGGTCCTGGGCCTCCAGAGCGACGAGGCCGAGTGGATCCGGGAGCAGGGCCCCGCCCTCCGCGCCCACCTGGACGCCCTGGAGGCCCAGGTCCTGGCGCTCATCCTGGTCAACGACGAGCCCTACGCCGCCCTGGTGCTGGGGGGCAAGTACTCCGAGCTCAACTACGGCCGGGAGGACCGGGAGCTGCTGCGGGAGGTGGCCATCGCCACCGGGCTGCTGCTGGAGACCGCCCTGGCCCACAGCCGCCTGCTGGACCAGGGCCGGATCGAACAGGAACTGCACACCGCCCGGCTGATCCAGCAGAGTCTGGTCACCAGCCAGGCTCCGGAGCTCCCCGGCTTCCAGGCGGCGCTGCGCCTGGTGCCGGCCCTGGAGACCGGGGGCGACCTGCTCTGGGTGGGCCGCCGGCCTTCCGGGAGGCACCTGGCGGCGGTGGGGGACGTGAGCGGCAAAGGCCTCCCGGCCGCCCTGTACATGGCCCAGGCCACGGCGCTGCTCACCTTCGCGGCCCAGCAGGAGGACCTGGCCTTCGACCAGATCCTGCCTTCCCTGGACCGGGTTATGGGAAATTTATTGGGGCCCAAGGACTTCCTGACCCTGGCCGTGCTGGAATGGGAGCCCTCTGGGCGGTTCCAGGCCGCCCGGGCCGGGCACCCCCCGGTCCTGCTCGTCACCGGCCCGGCCCGGGAGGACGTCGCCGAGATCGCATCCCGGGGCAGGGGCCTGGGCCTGCGCCCGGCCCTCCAGGGGAATTGGCAGGTGGTGGAGGGCCATTTGCTGCCGGGACAGTGGCTGGTGATGTACAGTGACGGATTGACCGAGGCCATGAACAAGGACGGGGAACTCTACGGGCTGCCCCGCCTCATCACCCAGGTTCAAGGCCTCTGGCCCACCGGTTCGGCCCGGGCCGCCTGCGAGGCCATCTTCCGCGACGTGGCGGACTACGAAGCCCAGAACCGGGACGACCGGACCCTCTTCATCCTTTCCCGAGACAGCGCATGAGCCAGCCGAACCCCACCCCCGCCTATCCCAAGTGGCTGAGCGTCAGCATCGTCGTCCTCCTCACCGCGCAGGTGGCCCTGCTTTGGACCCACGGCAGCATGCTCCAGCGCCAGCACGAGGACATCCAGGACCTGCGCGAGGACCTGCAGAGCCTGGCCGAGGACCTGTACCAGGACCAGGACGGCTGGGACTCCAACGAAGAGGACCCCAATCCCCAGCCGACTGCCATGGTCCGCCACCACCGCCCCGGCCGTTCCGTGCGGGCGGCCTGGATGCAGGGCCAGGGCCAGCAGCCGGCCTCCGGAGAAGGGGAGGACGCCCAGGAGCAGGCGGCCAAGAAGGACCTGGACGCCGCCCGCCAGTCCGGGCAGGAAGCCGTGGCCAAGGCCCACAAGGTCCAGGAGCAGCTGTCCCTGACCGAGAACGCCCGCAAGGCCGAGGAGAAGGCGAAGATCATGGCTGAAGGGGAATCCTGGCGGATCTGGATGTGGGTCGGGGCTTGCCTCGCGGCCGCCGCGCTGATGCTCCGGCTCCGGCTGCGCAGGGGGGCGTGAGATGTCCCTGCACGAGTACCTCCAGGCGGACCCCCAGTGCGACCGGCTCCTGGCCGGGGCCGTGCTGGTCGTGGCCCCCATGCTGGAGGATCCCGACCCGGCGCCGGTCCTGGAGGTGGTGGACGCCTGGGCCTTCGAGCTGGCCGGGCGCATGCCGCTGCCCTGGAACTTCCACGGCGCCATCGACGCGCTCAACCAGTACCTGTTCCAGGAGGTGGGCCTGCGGGGGGACCAGGAGACCTACGACGACCCGGCCAACGCGGCCGTCCCCAAGGTCATCGCCCGCCGCCGGGGCATGCCCATCACCCTCTCCATCCTGTGGATGGAGGTGGCCCGCCGCCTGGGCTTCCAGGCCGTGGGCGTGGCCCTGCCGGGGCACTTCATCACCGGGCTGCGCACCGACGTGGGCATCCTGTACTTCGATCCCTTCAACGGCGGCCGGTCCCTGGGCGAGGAGGGCGCGGCCCGGCTGGTGGAGCTGGCCACCGGAGGCCGGGCGGCCTTCGATCCCGCCATGCTGGTGCCGGTCTCCAACCGGGCCATCCTGGTGCGCCTGGTGCGCAACCTGCACGTGCGCTTCCTGCGCGCCCGGGCCTGGGCCGAGGCCCTGTGGACCTCCACCCACCTGGTGCTGCTGTCCCCCGGGGAGAGCCTGCCCTACCGGGACCGGGCCTTCGTCCATTTCAAGCGGGGCGAGCTCTCGGCCGGGCTGCGGGACCTGAGCGAGGCGGTCCGCCTGGGCCAGGAGATCGATCCGGAGCTGATGCACTGGATGGAGAAACTGCAGCGAGGCTGATGCCCGGAGGCTCGGACCATGGATATCGCCCGTTTTCTGGAACTGGCCCGGTCCCACGGCTGGCAGGGCATCTCCCTGTGGGGGGTGCTGCTGTTCCAGGCCCTGCTCTGGGTGGGCCTGGTGCGCCTGCACCTGGCGCTGCACCGGGAGGAGGCCCCCTGGGAGGAGTGCATCGGCAAGATCCGGTCGGCCTACCTGCGCAAGCTGAACGGCGAGGAGGAGCTGGCCGAGCTCAAGGTGCACCATTACGCCCCATTGGTGGACCAGCTGGTGGCCCTCAACTTCGCCGAGGCCAAGAGCCCGGTCATGGAGCGGTGGCTGCTGCTGCGCTGGAAGACCAAGGAGGGCCTGCGCCCTTACTGGATCCGCTGGGGACACCTGCTGATCGCCTTCGGGGTGGTGGTCTGGTTCCTCAACGGCCTGCTGGTGGACATCGGCCTGGAGCCCCTCAAGCGCACACCCTGCGACCCGCGCCTGCTCTGGGTCTGGCTGGGCTACGCCATGGTGCTGGCGTGGAAGCAGGTGCGGCTGCACGGCAGCCTGGAGCGCGTCCAGCGCAGCCTGCTGCTGCCGCGCCGGGACGAGTGAAGGCCGCAGGGACCGGGTTCTGGGCCTCGCGCCGCCACCCTCGCACAGGCCCGGCCCGTTCGTCCTGGCCAAGCTGTGGGCGAACGAGCCGGAAGCCTGCTTGGAGGGGCGTCACCCGAGGGTGCGGAGGATCTCCCAGTGCTGGGAGCCGGGCACGACGAAGGAGGCCAGGTTGTCCGAGAGGGGCTTGAACTGGGGTTGAGCCATGCCCTTGAGGGCGGTCTCGAAGTCGGCGAGGGTTTCGAACTCGTACTCGTCGACGATGTGGGAGGCCGAGGGGCCCACGTGGCCGCAGAGCAGGCGGTTCGACTTGGCCCGGCGGAACTCGGAGGAGGTCATCTTCTCCTTGCCCCAGGCGTTCAGGGCCTTGACCGCGTCGGCCTGCTTCCCGTAAAGGATTTCCAGATGCCATTGGCAGATGAGCATGGGAGACCTCAGGTGCGCTTGGCGTAGTGGGTCGCGCCGAACCAGTCGACCACCACCACGGGCTCGTCCCCCACCACCCAGGCGTCGTGACCGCTGGGGAGGGAGGTGATGTCCCCCTGGGTGGCGATGAACTCGGTGCCGTCATCCATGCGGATGGCGAGCCGCCCCGAGACGTGGTACTGGAAGTGAGGCGCCTCGCAGCTGGGGGTCTTGGCGATCGGCTTCACGTCCCGGGACCAGCGCCATCCGGGCTGGAGGACCAGGCGGCCCACGTCGGCCCCGCCGACCTTGAGGATCTCGACGCGGCCGTTGGGAAACTCCCGGACCTCATCGGGCTGTACGAAGGACTTGTGCTCGGTCATCTGCTGCACACTGGTCATGATTCCCTCCTGAAGCAGGGCATGCCCAGGGAGCCCTTGCCCCCCAGCGCCGGTCGCGCTCGGCAAGCTGATCCACCGGGTCTTGATGTGCCCGGCTAGAAATCTACTTATCAGTAGGTTAAAGTCAAGGGGTCCCAGGATGCTTGCCATGGTGGATTCCCGCCGTACCGATACCGCCCACAAAATCCTCGATGCCGCCGAAGCCCTCGCCCAGACCTGCGGCTTCAACGGATTCAGCTACGCGGACGTCGCCGGCCGCCTGGGGGTCACCAAGCCCAGCCTGCATTACCACTTCCCCTCCAAGGCGGACCTGGGCCGGGCGCTCATCGTCCGCTATCACGGGCGCTTCGCCCAGGAACTGGAGCGCATCGACCGCGAGACTCCGGAGCCGCCGGCCCGGCTCCGGCGCTACGTGGACCTCTACCACCAGGTCCTGCGCAATGACCGGCTGTGCCTGTGCGGGATGTTCGCGGCGGAATACGCCACCTTGCCCGGACCGATGCAGGAAGCCCTGCGGGCCTTCTTCGACGGGAACGTGACGTGGCTGGCCGGGGTCCTGGAAGCCGGAAGGCGGTCCGGCCAGTTCCAGTTCCAGGGCGAGCCGCGGGGGCGCGCGGACCTCCTCCTCAGCACCCTCGAGGGCGCCCTGCTCATCGCCCGCGCCTACAATGACTGTTCCAGGTTCCTGGTGGTGGCCCAGCATCTGGCCGACAGCCTCGGAGCGAGGTCTACAGCGCCGCCTTCTCCGTGAAGTCCAGCATGTGCCCGGACTTGGCGGCCTTGGTTTCCAGGTAGCGCAGGTTGTAGGGATTGGAGGCGATCTGGTGGGCCTCCCGCTGGACGTGGATGCCGGAGTCCTCCAGGGCCTTGATCTTCCTGGGATTGTTGGTGAGCAGGCGGACCTTGTGGATGCCGAAGAAGCGCAGCATCTCCACCGCGCATTCGTAGGTGCGCAGGTCGTCGGCGAAGCCCAGCTGGTGGTTGGCCTCCACCGTGTCGAACCCCTGCTCCTGCAGGGCGTAGGCCTTGAGCTTGTTCAGCAGGCCGATGCCCCGGCCCTCCTGGCGCAGGTACAGCACGATCCCGCCCTGCTCGCCGATGTAGCGCAGGGCGGCCTCCAGCTGGGCCCGGCAGTCGCACTTCAGGCTCCCCATCACGTCCCCGGTCCAGCACTCGCTGTGGATGCGCACGTTCACCCGCTTGCGGGCGTCGATCTCGCCGGCCACGATGGCGATGTGCTCCTTGCCGGTGAGCTTCTCCAGGAACCCGTAGACCACGAACTTGCCGAAGATGGACGGCACGTTGGCCTTGGCCACGAACGGGACCGACTCGGTCTCCAGGCGGGTGACCACTTCCAGGGGGGAATCGGGGCCTAGGTCCAGGTGGGGGGCACTGCTGCTGTCTTTGGGGGACATGGGTCATCCAGCCGAGGAGTCGTGCAAGTTAAAATTATACTTACCTTTCCGGGAGGCCGGGGGTGGGGGGCCAGTCGGCATGGTTCATGGTCGGGGGCAGTCGGTCGAAAGCTGGGAAAGCACGGCTGCATCCACGACAGTCTGCGCCGTTGCCATGGGGCCGTCCAGCTTGGCGCCGGAGGCGAGCCGGTGCCCGCCGCCGCCGAACCGCCGGCAGACGGCGTTGACGTCCACCCGTTCCCGGGACCTCAGGCTGGCCTTGATCCGGCCGTCGGCCAACTCGTGGAGCAGCGCCGCCACCTCCACGCCCCGCAGTTCCAGGGGCCGGTTCACCAGCCCTTCCAGGTCGTCGTGGTCGGCGCCGCACTGGGCATAATCCTCCTGGGTGACGGTGAGCCGGACGTAGCGCCCCTCCCCCAGGAGGGTCAGGCGCTCGAAGGCCCGGCCGAAGATCTTCATTTTTTCCAGCCGCCCCTGGTGGTAGAGATCCTGGTAGATCCGGGCCGGGTCCACTCCCTGCTCGATGAGGTCGGCCGCAAGCCGGTGCACCTTGGCCGTGGCGTTGGAGAACCGGAAGTTCCCGGTGTCGTCCACCACCCCGGCATACAGGGCCTCGGCCATGGGCAGGGGAAGGGGCAGGGACAACCGCTGGACCGCCAGGTCGAACACCAGCTCCGCACTGGCGCTGGCGCCTGGGTCCGTGAATTCCTCATCAAAGCCCCGGGGAGCCTCTTTCAAGTGGTGGTCCAGGCAGACCTTGCGGGCCTTCGTGGCCTGGAACAGGGGGTGCATCGGGCCCAGCCGGTGGGGTTCCGAGGCGTCCACCAGGAGCCAGGCATCGGGCCAGACGCCCAGGTCCCGGTGGGCGCCCTGGAGGTCGAAGGACTCCACCCACCCCAGCGGGTCCATGAATTTCAAGAATTCCGGCAGGTCCGGAGCCACCACGATCCGCACCTCCTTGCCCGCGAGCTTCAGGTAGTGGGCCAGGCCCAGCATGGCCCCGGTGCCGTCCCCGTCAGGGTTTTCATGGGTTGTGAGCAGGATCTTGCCCTGGCGATCGAGGAATTGGGCAAACCGGTTGAGCATCGACACTATTCCGACCTCTTGAATCAACTATAATTCTAACTTCCTGTCCTGCATAGCGTTTTCCCCTCCCGGGGGCCGAGGGCCGGCCAGGCGTCCGGCGGGAAGCCTACAGCCGCTCTTTTTTGCTGTCCAGGCTGCCCGGCGTGAACGACTTCAGCTCGTCCACCACCTCGGCCAGCATCGCCCGCTTGATGGCATAGGGCAGGAAGGCGCTCTTGAACCCCATGATGATGAGTTCCTTGATCTCCTCCAGGCTGAATCCCAGCATGTCGTGCAGCTTCTGGTATTCCTCGCTGACGGTGGTGCGGGTCACCATGCGGTTGTCGGTGTTCACGGTCACCCGCAGCCCCAGGTCGTAGAACAGCCGGATGGGGTGGTCCTCCAGCTTGGCCACGGCCTTGGTCTGGACGTTGGAGGAGGGGCAGCACTCCAGGGGGATGCGGTGGTCGTTCACGTAGTTCAGCAGGTCGCCGTCCTCGATCAGGCGCACCCCGTGGCCGATGCGGTGGGCGCCGCACTGGTGGATGGCCTGGTGGATGCTCTCGGGGCCGTAGGCCTCCCCGGCGTGCAGGGTGCAGTTGATGTTGTTGGCCAGGACCCGGTGGAACGCGTCCCGGTGCTTCTTGGCCGGGAAGTCCTCCTCCGCCCCGGCCAGGTCGAAGCCCACCACCCCCTTGTTCTTGAAGGCCACCGTCAGGTCCGCCAGCCGGTTCGATTGGTCGGGTCCGATGTGCCTGATGCCGCACAGGATGACGCCGGTCCGGATGGGGTAGCGCTTTTCCGCCGCCGCCAGCCCCTCCAGCACCGCCTGGACGATGCTGTACAGGGTCAGGTCCTTCTGCTGGTGCAGGATGGGGCTGTAGCGCACCTCCATGTAGTGCACGTTCTCCCGGGCGGCGTCCTCCGCCAGTTCGTACGCGGTGCGCACCAGGGCGTCGTAGGTCTGCATCACCGACAGGGCCACGTCGAAGGCTTTGAGATACTCCACCAGGGAGGCGCAGTCCGGACCCATCTCCACGTGCGGGCGCAGGGCCTCCACTGTGTCCCCGGGCAGGCGGACACCCTGTTCCTGGGCCAGTTCCAGGATGGTGGTCAGGCGCAGGCTCCCGTCCAGGTGGACATGCAGGTCGGTCTTGGGAAGGCGCTGGATGTCTTCGAGGGTGAGTTTTTGCATGGAAGATGGTAGCACCGGCCCCCGCCGGTCCTGGCCCGAAGCGGCAAGTGTTGAATCCCGTCAGGTGTGGATCTGGGCCACCCGGTGCTGGATGAGAGCATCATCGGCCTTGCCCACGCAGTTGGGGCAAAGCCCGAAAATCTGCAGGCTGTGGTGGAGCGGCTTGAATTCCCGCTCCCGGCAGATGTCCTCCTGCAGGCGCTCCAGGTCCGGGCGATAGAACTCCATGACTTTGTTGCAGTTGAGGCAGATCAGGTGGTCGTGGTGCTCGTCCTCGTGGGCGGCCTCGTAGTTGGCGTGGCTGGAGCCCAGACTGCTCTTGCGCACCAGCCCGCACTGCACCAGGAGATCCAGGGTCCGGTAGACCGTGGCCCGGCTGATGTCCCGTCCCTGCTGCTTCAATTCCCCGTGCAATTCCTCGGCGTCGAAGTGTGCGCTCTTCTGGAAAATGGCCGCCAGGATTTCCATCCGTTCGCCTGTCAGCTTCAGCTTCTTGCTGCGGAGATAAGCCTCAAATCGATGGGCTTCAGCAGAATGCACCTTTGCCGGGATGGACGGGATGGGACACATGGGAACTCCCTGGGGGAAAGGTCATAGAGAGGTCCAAAAAGGGTTTCCCTCTCTCATAAGACAGATTAGATTGAATTACCCCCTTGTTAAAGGAGTGTCTATGCCGTCCGTTCACATTAAATCGCCCCGGCTGTCCACGGACCAGAAGAAACGGATCGGGGACCGGGTGATTTCGGCATTGCACGGCGCGGGCTTTTCCCCGGGTTCGGTGGTGGTGTTCTTCGAAAGAGAAGAGGCGGACATTCTGCTGGATGGTGGCCTCTTGTTCGAGGCGGAGGCCGCACAGGCCGAACCGGCCCCCCCGGATCCCCCCCCGCTTCCGCCCCCGCCCCCCCTGCCGCCTCTCCCCCAGGAGCTCCCCGAGCCGACCGCGGATTTCAAGAACAAACCCAGGCGTTCCAAGGGGGAACTGTCCGACCTCAAGGCCCAGCTGGTGAAGACCCTCCAGCTCCAGGGCGCCCTCTCCAGCTTCCAGGCCCAGGAGGAACTGGGCCTCAAGACCTGCGACTGGGCCCCCGCCACCCTGCGCCGGTTCTTCTCGGAACTGGAAGATGAAGGAGTCATAGTCAAGCAGGGGCAGAAAAGAGGCACCCGGTACGTCTGGAAGGGGACTTCCCACCAGACCCGGTCCACCCCGGCGGCGAAGCTGGTGAAGCGGGTCGAGGAGGATTAGTATCGGTTCGACCTGGAGTCCTCGCGACCTATGGCTAGGGGTCGGTGGACCCATCTAAAGAACAATAACGCTGAGAACGCTGAGGGGACCGTACCCAGAGCGTCCTCAGCGTTGTTGTTTTTTAGGTGGAGCTACCGAGGCATCGCACTTTGAAAGCGATCCCATCACCGCGCATGGGCATGCTGCTTGATCTTGTCCTTGCCCCCGAACCAGTGGTCCCAGTACACCACCACCGGGGAGGCGATGAAGATGGAGCTGTAGGTCCCGGTGATCACCCCGATGACGATGGGGAAGCTCATGTCGCGCAGGGCGTGACCGCCCCACACGAACAGGCAGAAGGCCACGAACAGCACGGACATGCTGGTGAGGATGGTCCGGCTCAGGGTCTGGTTGATGGAGTCGTTCACCAGCTTGTCGATGCTCACCCGGCGGTATTCGGGCTTGTGGCTGTTCTCCCGGATCCGGTCGAACACCACGATGGTGTCGGCCATGGAGTAGCCCATGAGGATCAGGAAGCTGGCCACCACCGGCACCGAGAACTCGAAGCCGAACAGCACGAACAGGCCCAGGGCCATCAGGATGTCGTGGATGAGGGCGACGATGCCGCCCACCGAGAAGCTGAGGGTGAACCGGAAGACCACGTACACCAGGATGGCGCCCATGGCCCAGAACACCGCCTTGAGGGTCTTCCAGGTCCACTCCCCGGAGATGGACGGGGAGAAGCTCTCGTTCTTGAGGATCGAGAGGGTGCCCAGGCGGTAGGTCTTCTGGATGTCCGCCCGGAGCTGGGCGGGGAGGTCCTTGGGCAGCTGGTCGTACGAGGACATGGGGCTGTACTGCTCCCGGGCCTTGGTGACCTTCATCACCCAGGGCTCGTAGGACTGGCGCAGGGTGGTCTCGTCCCCCTGCAGGCCCAGGGGGTTGGTCTTGATCCACTTTTCCACGATGCCGCCCACGCCCTCGGTGTTCAGGTCAGGCCGGGGGTCGCTCTTGGCGGTGGGGTCCAGGCCCTTGAGGGCGTTGATGATCTGGTCGATCTGGGCGCTGGAGTCCTTCTCGTCCTGGCCCTTCCGGGCCTTGACCTTGATGGAGAACAAGCTGGTGCCGGGCTTGTCGGTGTAGGCCACCACCCCGGCGTCCTTGACTCCGCCGTTGTAGAGGGCCGCCCGCAGGTCGTCCTGGTGCACGTCGCCCTTGAAGGCCACCATCATGTCGATGCCGCCGGTGAACTGCATGCCCAGCTTGACGTGGGCATCGGCCCCCTTCCAGGGGTGGATCCAGAGGAAACAGGCCAGGATGATGCCCCAGGAGATGGCCAGGGCCAGGGCCTTGTATTTCATGAAGTCGATGTGGGGAATGTGCTCGAAAACTTTCATGGGCTCGGCCTTCTACACGGAAAGGGTCTTGATGCCGGGGTGGTGTTCCAGCACCCAGTCGTAGATGAACCGGCTGATGTAGATGCTGGTGAACAGCGAGGCGCACACGCCCACCGTGAGGGTCACGGCGAAGCCCTTCACCGGCCCGGTGCCGAAGATGAACAGCAGGAGGGCGGCGAACAGCTGGGTGACGTGGCTGTCGACGATGGTCCAGAACACCCGGTCGAACCCGGCCTGGATGGCCATCGGTATCGGCCGGCCGTTGGCCAGTTCCTCCCGGATGCGCTCGAAGATGAGGATGTTGGCGTCCACCGCCATGCCGATGGTGAGGGCGAAGCCGGCGATGCCGGGCAGGGTGATGACCGCGTGGAACGAGCCCATGAGGCCCAGCATGACGATGATGTTCACGGTCAGGGCGACGATGGCGTTCACCCCGGACCAGCGGTAGTAGAACACCATGAAGGCGATGATGGTGAGGAACCCGATCAGCGCGGCCCGCACCCCGGCGTGGATGGAGTCCGCCCCCAGGCTGGGCCCCATGGCCCGCTCCTCCAGGAACTTCATGCTGGCCCGCATGGCGCCGCTCTTGAGCTTGAGGGCGAAGTCCTCGGTGTCGGCCTTGGTGAAGCGCCCGGTGATGCGCACCGACCCGCCCAGGATCTTCTCCCGGCAGTAGAGGGTGCTGACGATCTTGCGGTCCAGGACGATGGCGATCAGCCGGTTCTCGTCCGCGGCGATCCCGGACAGGGTGGCGAAGTCGTCGGCCCCCTTCTTGTTCAGGGTGTAGTTGATCTGGGGCATGTCGGTCTGGGGGTCGATGGCCGGCTCGGCCCGGACGATGTCGGCGCCGTCCACGTAGACCTTCTCCTCCACCGGCACCCAGGACTTGATCACGTCAGGCTCGCCGGGCTTGGGCACGGGCTTGCCCATCTGGCGCAGGTCGCGCTCGCTGTAGGGCTCGGGCAGCAGCTCGGTGTTGTTGGGCAGCTGGCCGTGGAAGTAGGCCAGCCCGGCCTCCCGGGTGGGGAAGCCCCGGCCCTGGGTGGGGTCCTGCTTGGCCACCAGGCGCTGTTCCAGGCGGCCCGGGGTGGTGAGCAGGCCCTTGATCCGTTCCCGCTCGGCGTCGCCGATGCCGGGCAGCTCCACCACGATCCGGTTGCCTTCGGCCCCGGTGGCGGTGATCTCCGGTTCGGCCACGCCGAACTGGTTGACGCGGTTCTCGATGATCTGGAGGGCGCGCTTGTTGGCGTCGTCCTTGAGCGATTTCTGGTAGAAGGGCCTCTGGACCAGGGTGAAGCCGGTCTGGCTGAAGGTGGGGTCATAGCCATAGAACGCCTTCAGGATCTGCTCGGCCGCCGGGCGCTGGTCCTGGGGGATCCCCTCGGCGCGCAGGGTGTTCCCCTCAACCTTGATCACGGCGTCGGGGAAGCCCTTCTCCCGCAGCCGGTCCTGCAGCCGGTCCCGGGTGTCCCGCAGGTCAGCCTCCAGGGCCTCGTTGCCTTGCACCTCCAGCTCGAAGTGGACGCCGCCCTTGAGGTCGAGACCCAGCCGCACCTTGGCGAGGGGGATGAAGAAGTATGCGCACGCGCCGCAGATCAGGAGGGTTATCGCCAGGCGCCATAGGCTCCGCTTGGTCACAAAGGAACTCCTACGCAAGGAGAGCGGGGCAGTGAAGCCCCGCCCTCGGCATGAGAAATGAATTTTGTATCAGTTCTGCTCGGGAGCGGGTTCGTTGGCCAGGGCGACCACCGCGTTCCGGCGCGCCTTCACCAGGTTGTTGCCGAGCTTGACGTAGATGTTCTTGTCCTCGACCCGGTCGATGGTGGCGTAGAGGCCGCCGGAGAGGAGAACCTCGTCGCCGGCCTTGAGCTTGCTCAGGCGCTCCTGCATCTGCTTCCGGGCCCTGTTCTGGGGGCGAATGAGCAAGAAATAGAAAAGCGCCGCCATGCCGCCAAAGAGCAGCAGGGTCGGCAGCGGGCTCTGGCCGGCTTGCATGAGTAGGGCAAGGTTCATCTAGGACTCCTCTTGGTTCCAATTTTCTCTCGTGAGGCGCGCGAATTTCAGGAAATTCTTCCCGAGCATCGCCTGCCGCGCGGCGCGGGTGAGCCCAACAGTGTAGCTCAGGTTGTGGATACTGTTTAGGGTCAAGGCCAGCAATTCCCCCACCCGGAACAGGTGGTGCAGGTAGGCCCGGGTGAAGCTCCTGCAAGTATAGCAGTTGCAGTCCGGGTCCAGGGGCTCCCGGGAATCCCGGTGGCGGGCGTTCTTGATCTTGATCCGGCCCCGTGAGGTGAGCAGGGAGCCGTGCCGGGCTTCCCGGGTGGGCAGCACGCAGTCGAACAGGTCCACCCCCTGCTCCATGCCGAACAGGAGGTCCTCGGGGGTGCCCACCCCCATGAGGTAGCGGGGCCGGTCGGCCGGCAGCAGCCGGACGAAGGCGGCCAATACTTCGTTCATGGCCTCCTTGGGCTCCCCCACGCTGAGCCCGCCCACGGCCAGGCCCTGGAACGGGGTCCGGGCGTCCAGGTCCAGGATCTCGTCCAGGTGGCGGCGGCGCAGGTCCAGGTGGGTGCCGCCCTGGTTGATGGCGAACAGGCCCTGGTGGTCCCCCAGGGGGTGGGCCCGGCAGCGGGCCAGCCAGCGGGTGGTCCGGGCCATGGACAGCTCCAGGGGGCCGCGCTCCATCCGGCCGGGCGGGCACTCGTCCAGGGCCATGACGATGTCCGAGCCCAGGTTGCGCTGGATGTCCATGCTCCGTTCCGGGGACAGGAAGTGAGTGGAGCCGTCGATGTGGCTCTGGAAGGTGACCCCCTCCTCCTTGATCCGCCGCAGCTCGGCCAGGGAGAACACCTGGAAGCCGCCCGAGTCGGTGAGGATGGGCCCGTTCCAGCCCATGAAGGCGTGCAGCCCGCCCAGGTCCCGCACCAGGCCGTCCCCCGGGCGCAGGCCCAGGTGGTAGGTGTTGCCCAGGATGACCTGCGGGCCGATCTCCTCCAGCTGGCGGGGCGTCAGCCCCTTGACCGTGCCCTGGGTGCCCACGGGCATGAAGGCCGGGGTCAGCACCCGGCCGTGGGCGGTGTCGAAATGCCCGGCCCGGGCCGGGGAGACGGGATCCGGATCCGAGTCCTGGGTGAAGCGGGAAAACAGGGAAGGCATGGGTGTGGCGGGGCTCCGGTCCAGCGCTTGACTGGCAATCTGGGATTTGTCATCTTAACCGCTTGTCACCTCTGGCTTCACCTGGGAGTCCTTTGGACGCTGACCCCACGGCCCGCGCGGCCTGCCCCGACCCTGTCCGGGAAGTCCTGGAGGATCGGGTCTACCGCCCGGCCCTGGTCCAGGACGGCCGGGACCTGCGCGGCGCCAGCCCCTGGGCGACCTGGCCGGCGACCCTGGCGATCCTGGGCGCGTGCGCGGGGCTGACGGTGCTGCCCCGGTGGCGGAAGCCCGCCGCGGCTGCGGCCGCGCCCTCGGTGGACCTGGTGCTGCAGGAACCGGCCGCGTCCCCCGTCCATGCCCCGCGGGGCGGATCCCCCGTTCCAACCCCCGCCCCGGCGCCCCGGGCGGCGCCCCCGGCCCCGGCGCCGGCTCCGCCTCCGGAGGCCCCGGCCCGCCCGGCGCCGCCTCCCCCCAGCGAAGAGGCCCCCGGGTCGGTGCCCAGCGCCCTGCCCACGGAGGACCATTCCCGGGACTACGGCGGCAAGGCGGGCGTGCCCGGGGGGACCGGTACGGGAGGCCCCGGCGCGGGCAACGCCACCGGCGCGGGTTCCGGCTCCGGGGCCGCGCCCTCCAAGGTGCTGGACATCGAGTACACCCAGATCAAGGAGAAATTCCGGCCGCCCGAGCCGCCGTACCCGACCTTGGCCTTCCAGAGCCGGATCCAGGGCACGGTGGTGATCGAAATCACCGTCGGGAAGGATGGAATTCCCATCAAAGCCGAGGTCCTTTCCGGTCCCCTGGCGCTGCGCATCACGGCCATCCGGTACGCCCTCACCATGAAATTCTTCCCCTACCTGGTGAACGGGGCACCCCAGGAGACCCGGTTCCGGCTCAACATGCCGTTCATTCTCACCAGCCCCAACCATGGATAAACTACAAATATGAGAACTCACCCAGGCCCTTCGCCGCGCCCCAATCTCTCTCCCGTCCCAGGCCGGTCCGGAGCCGCCCGATGATCCTGCCCGCATCCTTCTGCCTGGCGCTGGCCGAGGGCGCCGAAGTGGGCTTCGGCCCCCGGGCCATCTGGGCCTCCGCCTCCCTGCCCAACAAGGGCATCATCTGCCTGCTGCTGGCCCTGCTGGCCCTGCAGATCTACATCGCGGTGGAGCGGGGGATCGTCTACGCCCAGAGCCACGCCGCCTCCCGGCCCTTCCTCAAGCTGTTCGTGGACGCCCTGCGCCAGGGGGATTTCGAGGCGGCACGGCAGGCGGCCGTGGACCACAGCCGCAGCCACGTGGCCCTGGTGCTCAAGCATGGGCTGGACATCTACCAGTACGAAAAGCAGCTGCAGACCGCCCACGGGGAGCATGACGTGATCCAGCCGGTGGAGCGGGCCATCCAGCGCGGCACGGCCGAGGTGGGGGACCTGCTGCGCAAGGGCATGCTGTCCCTGGCCACCATCGGCGCCCTGGCCCCGTTCATCGGCCTCCTGGGCACGGTGATCGGCATCATCCGGGTGTTCTCCGACCTGAAGACCCAGGGCGCCGGAGACATCAACGCCCTGGCCGGGTCCATCGGCGAGGCCCTGGCCACCACCGCCCTGGGGCTGATGGTGGCCATCCCGGCGGTCTGGATCTACAACTACTTCACCGCCCAGCAGGACCGGATGACCACCCGGATCGGCAACGCCGCCTCCCAGATGCTGGACGAGTTCATCCGCCGGGAGAGCCGGCCTTGAAGGCCGACATCAACGTCACCCCGCTGGTGGACATCGTCCTGGTGCTGCTGATCATCTTCATCGTGATCACCCCGGCGGTGAGCAACGCCGTGCGGCTGCCGGTGGCCGCCCACGGCGCCGCCCCGGGGCGGGAGAACGCCGGGGACGACCTGACCCTGATCCTGGCGGCCCGCCGGAGCCCGGACGGCAAGGTGACCGGTCCCGGGCTGGTCCAGTTGGAAGGGAAGGGGACCAAGGACGACCAGGGCCGGCCGGTGGTGTTCGACCTGGAGGAGCCGTCCGGGCGCGGGCGGCTGGAGGCGTTCATCAAGGCGTCCATGGCCCGGCTCAGCTACCGGCGGGTGTTCATCAAGGCCGACCTGGACCTGCCCTTCAAGCACGTGGACGGACTGCTGCAGCTGTGCCGCGCGGCGGGAGCGGACGAAGCCTCGGTGGTGACCCGGGTCGAGAAGCAGGGGGGCGGCTGAATGGATACCGGCACCCCCAAGGGCAGGGCCAAGTCCGACATCAACGTCACCCCGCTGATCGACATCGTGCTGGTGCTGTTGATCGTCTTCATCGTGCTGGTGCCGGGCCTCACCCGGGCCCTGACGGTGGCGGTGCCCCGGGTGGTGCGGACCAGCGCCCCGCCCCCGGCGGACCCCCGCAACCCGCCCCTGGTGGTGACCCTGGACGCGCGCGGCGGACTGCGCCTGCAGTCGGATCCCATCCCCCTGGACCGCCTCGCCGGGGCCCTGGCGCCGGTCGTACAGCTCCAGCCGGCGGGGATGCGGCGGGTGTTCCTGAAAGTGGACGGGGATCAGCCGTGGCAGAAGGTGGTGGACGTGCTGGACCAGGTGCGGGTGGCGTCGGAGGCGGCGAAGAAGGAGACCGCGGCGAAGCCGGGGTGGAATGGACGGGACGGCGGGGACATCAAAGTGGCGGTGAGTCTGCTGGGGACGGGGAGGAACTGAGCCGGCGCCGGGCCTTGTGGAGAGGAACAAGATCTATTTTTTTATTCCCTCAATCCCCTTTATCCCCGGCAAACACTCAGCCTCGCATGCTGCCGGGGCCATTCCCCGAAGCTGAGCCCAATAGCGCCGACCCACCCCGGCGAAAAACACTAGCCGGATGAAGGGGATGAAGGGGATGAAAGAGATAAGAGTCTTGGCAGCGCCGGCAAGGGATCCTGGCCTCGGCTCAGGTCACCAGCCCCCTCTGCCGGAATTCCGGCCTGTCCCATCCCCGGCTGTCCAGCACGTCCCGCAGTGCCTCCACGGCATCCCACACATCCGCGAACCCCAGGTACAGCGGCGTGATCCCGAACCGCATCAGCTCCGGCTCCCGGTAGTCCCCGATCACGCCCCGGGCGATCAGGGCCTGGATCACCGCGTAGCCCTCCCTGTGGCGGAAGCTCACCTGGCTGCCCCGGCGGGCGTGCTCCCTGGGAGTGACCAGGGCGAGGTTGTGGCGGGCGCAGCGCTGCTCCACCAGCTTGATGAACAGGTCGCCCAGGGCCAGGGACTTCCTCCGCACCACCTGGATGTCCGCCCGCAGCGCCACGTCCAGCCCGCACTCCACCAGGGCCAGGGACAGCACCGGCTGGGTGCCGCACAGGCAGCGGCGGATGCCCTGGACCGGGCGGTAGCCGGGCTCCATGGCGAAGGGCTGCTCGTGCCCCCACCACCCGGACAGAGGCTGGCGCAGGCGCTCCTGGTGGCGCGGGGCGACCCAGATGAAGCCCGGGGCACCCGGGCCGGCGTTCAGGAACTTGTAGGTGCAGCCCACGGCGAAGTCGGCGTCGCCGCCGCGCAGGTCCACCGGGACCGCTCCGGCCGAGTGGGCCAGGTCCCAGATGGCCAGGGCCCCGTGGCGGTGGGCCAGTGCGGTGACCGCAGCCAGGTCGTGCAGGGCGCCGGTGCGGTAGTTCACGTGGGACAGCAGCGCCACGGCCACGTCGTCGCCCAGGGCCCGTTCCAGGGGCAGGCCGTCGTCCACCAGGCGCAGCTCGTGGCCCTGGCCCAGGAATTCGGCCAGGCCCTGGACCATGTACAGGTCGGTGGGGAAGGTGTCCCGCTCGGAGACGATGACCCGGCGCCCGGGATGGTCCTCCTTCTGGATCTCCAGGGCCGCGGCCAGGGCCTTGAACAGGTTGACGGAGATGGTGTCGGTGACCACGGTCTCGCCCGGCCCGGCGCCGATCAGTCCAGCCAGCAGGTCGCCCAGGCGCGTGGGCAGGTCGAACCAGCCGGCGCTGTTCCAGCTGCGGACCAGACCCGCCCCCCATTCCTGCTCCAGCACCCGGGCCCCCCGGGCCCGGGCGGCCCGGGGCAGGGGGCCCAGGGAGTTGCCGTCCAGGTAGGTCACTCCGTCGGGAAGGACGAACGCCTGCTTCAGGTGCCTCAATGGATCATTCTGGTCCGCCTCGGCGCAACTTTCCCGGGTCAACATGGTCGTTCTCCTGACAATCCTGCTCGGAACCGCCCCAGGATGGCTTGGGGAAGCAGGGTGATTCCATTGGAATTTCCAAATCTTCCATCAGGTCAGCGTCAACTTATAATTAATTAATTGGTTTGTTGGTTCCATGGATTCCACCCCCCTCATCGCCTGCCGGGAATGGTGCGCGACAACACCCGGTTCTGGCTGGAGGGTGGAGTGGATTTCAGCATGGACGCCAACGGGGTGCGGCTGCGCACCGAGACGGTGGCCACCATGCTCCTGGGCGGGATCGCCTTCGAGACGCCGGTGTCCCTGGACTTCAACGGCGAAGCCAAGGAAGGCCGGACCTTCAACCTGCTCGAGAGCCGCGACCAGGTCCTCGAGCGGACCTACCGCCTGAAGCAGTACTACGTGCTGGACTTCGGCGAGTCGGTGCACGGCCTGGCCCGGGGCGCCCCGGTGGAGTTCCGGGGCGAGCGGGTGGGCGAGGTGATGGACATCGGGCTGGAGTTCCGGAGCCGGACCATGGAGCAGCTGCAGCGGACCCTGGCCCAGGCCGAGCAGCTTGCCCGTCCCGACGCCCCGGTCCAGCAGGACCTGCGCGGCATGCTCCAGGAGGCCGAGCAGGCCGCGCGCTCCCTGCGGGTCCTGGCCGACTACCTGGAGAGCCGTCCCAACGCCCTGGTGTTCGGCAAGGGCAAGGAGAAACCATGAGACGCACGCCCTGGACCCGGATCCTGCTCCCGGTCGTTTGCGGCCTGGTCTTCGTCGCCTGCGGCCGCCCGGCGCAGCCGGTGACCTACCACCGCCTGCAGCCCCTGCCGCCGGCGGCCCCGGGACCGCCGCTGGACCTGGCCGTGCGGGTGGGGCCGGCCCGGTTCCCGGACCTGCTGGACCGGCCCCACCTGGTCCTGGCCCAGGGGGGCGGCACCGTGGTCCTGTGCCAGACCCACCGCTGGGCGGCGCCCCTGGCCAAGGACAGCCTCAGGGTGCTGGTCCAGGACCTGGGCGCGGCCCTGGGCAGCGCCCGGGTCCGGGCCTGGGACGCCGACCCTCCCGGTGCGGCGCCCTGGCGGGTGACCCTGGAGGTCTTCCGGTTCGACGGCAGCCTGGGCGGAGACTTGCGCCTGGAGGCGCGCTGGAGCCTCACCTCGCCCGACGGCAAGGTGGCCGTGGACCGCCTCTCCACCCTCACCGAGCCGGTCCGCGGACCGGACGTCGAGGCCCTGGTGGACGCCCACGACCGTGCCCTGGCGGCGCTGGCGGCGGAATTGGCCGAGGCCCTGCGCGGGGCGGCGCGACAGCCGTAGACTGGGGGCATCCAGGAGGTCATTCCGTGATCCGGTCGTGGGTGCTCGCCGCCAGCTTGGCCCTGTCCCTGCCCCAGGGACTCCGGGCCGGCCAGGTCCTGGCCCTGGCGGAGCGCCCGGCCCGGGCGCCGGCCCTGGCCCAGGTGGACCTGCTCCCCGACGAGCTGCCCGGCGCCGTGGGCCACAGCCTGGCCTTCCTGGCCCGCCCGGAGGCGGCGCGGCTGTACCGCCCGCGCGGAGACGGCCCCTTCAGCCTGGACCGGGTGCGCCGGACCCTGGAGCGGTTCCGGGACCTGCAGACCGCCGGGTTGGACCGCCGGGGGTTCTTGGCGGCGGTCCGGGACCAGTTCGAGTTCCACCCGGCGGCGGGCGACGACCGGGCGGGAGGCATGGTGTTCACCGGCTACTTCGAGCCGGTCTACGACGCCAGCCGCACCCCCACGGACGCCTTCCGCTACCCCCTCTACCGCCGGCCGCCGGATTTCCAGGCCTGGCCCCGGCCCCACCCGACCCGCCTGGAGCTGGTGGGCCTGGACGGGCTCCAGGGCGGCCAGGGCCCCCTGAAGGGGCTGGAGCTGGCCTGGCTGAAGGACCGGTTCCAGGCCTTCCTGGTGGAGGTGCAGGGCTCGGCCCGGCTGCGCCTGCCCGGCGGCGAGACCATGACCGTGGGCAACGACGGGGTCACCGACCATCCCTACGTGAGCATCGGCCGGCTGCTGGCCGCCGACGGCCGGCTCAGCCCGGACCGCCTGGGGCTGGCCTCCATCGCCGCCTACTTCCAGGACCATCCCGAGCACCTGGGGCCGTACCTGGCCCGGTGCAGCCGCATGGCCTTCTTCCGGGACACCCGCAACGGCCCGCCGGGGGGTTCCCTGCAGATCCCCATCACCGCCCAGTGCTCGGTGGCTGCCGACCCTGACCTGTTCCCGCCGGTGGCGCTGGCCCTCATCGAGCTGGACCTGCCCGGGCCGGACGGGAGCATCGGTCCGCGCAAGGTCCAGCGGTTGGTCCTGGTCCAGGACACCGGGGGCGCCATCAAGGGGCCCGGGCGGCTGGACTACTTCCTGGGCTCCGGGCCCGAGGCGGGCGCGGCGGCCGGACGGCTGCACAGCCGGGGCCGGGCCTGGTTCCTGCTGGTGAAGGAGGAAGCGCCGGAGGACGAGGACGACTGAGTTACGGGTTGTAGGCGCCCTGGGGCAGGTTCATGCCGGCGGTGTGGTAGCGCTCCCGGGCCTGGAGGTGGTCCAGGAGCTGGGCCAGGTTCGCCCCGCTGGGCACCACCGGCACCCCCAGTTCCCGCTCCAGTCCGGACAGGGTCATGTCGTCCAGGAACTGGGTCTCGGGGGTGGCCTCGGCGTGGTCCGGGAGCACGTACTGGTCGGTGGGCCCGGTGTGGACGCGCAGGCTGGCGCTGGGCACCACCACCGCGTCCACCCAGCGGGGATCGCCGCCGTGGGCCTGGCGGTCGGCGTGGGCGGCGTAGGCCAGGTCCTGGCCGCACAGCAGCCCGGCCACGGTGACCGTCTCGCCGAAGGCGTGGTTGGCGGCGGCCACCGCCCGCAGCCGGGCGCCGGCGGCCCGGTTCAGCCGGGCCAGGGTCCGGTCCAGCACCGGGGCGAAGCTGGCGCCGGTGAGCAGCAGCACCCGCCGGCCCTTGAAGCCCTGGGCCTTGGGCCGGCGCAGGAAGCCGCGGCTGTGCTCCAGGAACTTGCGCACCAGCCCCACGCCGTTCTCCAGCTGGGCCCAGGACTGGGAATAGAAGGAGCGCCCGGGCACCTCCAGCCCGGCCCGGGTGAACCACTCGTCCGCCAGCAGCAGCCAGGGTTCGCCGGCGTTCTCCCGGGTGTACCGGCGCACCTGCGGTATCCACCGCCGGACCCAGTCCCGGGCGAAGGCGGGGTCCACGTCCGGGATGACGGGGAGGCCGTCCCGGTGCGCGGTGAGCCCCACCGGCACGCAGGACAGGGACAGCACGCCGCCCCTTCCCGCCCAGGGTCCCTGGGTCTGGAACGCCCGGCGTTCCCACAGCTCCCGCACGGTCTGCTCCCACACCCAGCCGTCGTTGAGCCCGGGCACCAGCACCACCTGGGTGTGCACGTCCACTCCGCCCTGGAGCAGGCGGTCGATCTTGCGCAGGATGTGGCCTTCCCTGGGGTTGCCCACCACCTTCACCCGCACCTCGGGGTCGGTGGCGTGCACGCTCACGTGGATGGGCGACAGCCGCTCCCGCACGATCCGGTCCAGCTCCGCGTCGTCGCTGGAGGACAGGGTGCTGAAGTGGCCGTACAGGAACGACAGGCGGATGTCCTCGTCCTTGAGGTAGAGGGACTTGCGGAAGCCCTTGGGCATCTGCAGCACGAAGCAGAACACGCAGTTCTGCCGGCACACCTTCACCTGGTCCTGGGCCAGGTCCACCCCGATGCCGTCGCCGCCGTTGGCCACCGAGGCGCTCCCGCGGCTGCCGTCCGGACGGCGGAACGCCAGTTCGGTCTGGTCCCGCTGGGTGATGAGGAACTGGTAGCTCAACTGGTCCAGCACCGGCTCGCCGTTGATCTCCAGCAGAGTGTCGCCGGCCCGCAGCCCGGCCTCCTCGGCCAGGCTCTCCGACTCCACCGCGATCACCAGCACTCCCTTCTGCGCCATGCCGCTCCCAAGCCAGTCCTCCAGTCTGGAGTTCCTGCCCGGGAACGGCAAGTCGTTAGTTCTGGGGCGTCTGTGTCCCAAGTACCCGTCTTGCTTGTTGTGTCCTCGCAAGCTGCGGGCACAACAAGCAAAACGGGTCAGCCGACCATGGAGGTCCTCCATTCGATGGTGGCGTCCGGCTTCAAGGCGGCCCAGGCTTTGAAGCCGGATCGAAGGGAAGGAGCCCTTCAATAGAACGCAACCATGGGTTCCTCCGGCTTGAGGACGGCAAACCAGATTTACTTGTTCGCGCGCAGCTTGCGAGCACGAACAAGTAAATCTGGTACGAGTGGGTCGGCGCCATTCCGGGGGACCCGCGGTGGGTCGGCGCGAGATTCATGGGGACACACGACGCCACCTGGGCCGCCGGCAGGCACGGCCGGACCGGGCCCCGGCCGCCCCAAGAGGACCGCCTGCCGGCTCACTTGCGGATGAACTGCTCCCGGGCTGCCTGGAGCTTGGCCGGGTCGTACGGGAACCACCCCGGCTCGGTCTCGTTGACGCCGTCGTCGATGACCATGCTCTTGGGATGGGTGAACAGCCGCAGCCCGATGGGACCGTGGTAGCGGTTGATGCCGGACTGCTTGACCCCGCCGAAGGGCAGGTCGCGGATCACGTAGTTGACGATCACTTCGTTGATGTCCACCGATCCGGCCTGGAGCCGGTCGGCGATCCGGTTGGCCCGCGCCAGGTCCCGGGAGAACACGTAGGCGTCCAGGCCGTACTCGTTGTCGTTGGCCAGCTCGATGGCCTCCTCGTCGTCCATGACGATCTGGATGGGCAGGATGGGGCCGAAGGCCTCCTCCTTCATGATCCGCATGGAGTGGTCCACGTTGGAGAGCACCGTGGGCTGCCAGTAGAAGCCCGCCTGGATGGCCGGGAAGCCCCCGGCCTCCAGCCTGGCGCCCTTGTCCAGGGCGTCGTGCAGCAGGGTGCGCAGGGTGCCGATGGCGCGGTCGTTGGCCAGGGGGCCCACGTCCGAGGCGGCGTCGCTGTACGGGCCCAGCTTCAGGGCCTTGGCGTGGGCCACCACCCGCTCGATGAACGGCTTGGCCACCGCCGCGTGCACGTAGACCCGCTTCACCGCGGCGCACACCTGGCCGTTGTTGCAAAACCGGCCGTACACCGCCGCCCGGGCCGCGCGCTCCACGTTGGCGTCCTCGCACACGATCATGGGGTCGCAGCCGCCCAGTTCCAGCAGGGCGGGGCGCAGCAGGGGCGCCAGGTCCTCCTGGAGCTTGCGGCCCACCTTGGTGGAGCCGGTGAACACCACGAAGTCCACCCCTTCGGCGGTGGCCAGGGCCGTGCCCAGCTTGCCCGGGCCGTGTACCACCTGGGCCAGGCCCGGCCAGTCCTTGAAGGCGTCGTTGAACAGCCGCTCGATGGCATCGCCCACCATGGGCGCCGCCGAGGTGGGCTTGAGCACCACCGCGTTGCCCGCGGCCAGGGCGGCGATGGCCGGGGTCATGGCCAGCTCGAACGGGAAGTTCCAGGGGGAGATCACCGCCACCACCCCCCGGGGCACCTGGCGCACCAGGGCCCGCTTGCGCTCGCCCATCCCCGGGGGCAGGGCCACCGGCTGGTCCGCCAGGTACTCGCCGGCGTGGGCGATGTAGTCCTCCAGGTGCTCCACCACCATGGCCACGTCGAAGCACAGGGCCTCCACCAGCGGCTTGCCCATGCCGGCCGACACGGTCTCGGCCAGTTCCGGCGCGCGCTGGACGATCTGGTCACGCAGCAGGGTCAGCACCCGGGCCCGGTCGTGGAAGGAGGTGGAGCCCCACACCCCGGCGGCCCGGCGCGACCGGGCCAGGATGTCCGGGATCTGCCCGTCCATGGTGATGGGCACGTTGCCGATCACTTCGAAGGTGGCGGGGTTGACGGCCTTGGTCACCTGCTGCCGGTACACGGGCGGTTCGGCCCTTCTCTCGATCCGGGTGCGGGCGCTGAGGACTTTGGTTTCCATGGATGGGATCTCCTGCCTGGGGTTGAAGCTGGGAACGTGGGTTGGCGCCGGGACGCCGCGCCCCGGCTTCCGCCGGCGAGCAAACCCCGTGCCACCGTTCCTGGCCTGTTTTTCCAAAGGGAAGGCTGGGCCGCCGTGCCCGCCGTCCCATCAATCTGAATGGCCGTCGATCATTCCGATGGATGACCCGGATTCCGGACGCCCAGCCGTTATAATTTGTTCGAGAACAGCCTGGGAGCGCACCATGGAAACGAGACGACTGGGGACCGGCGGTCTGGAAGTGGCGGCCATGGGGCTGGGCTGCATGTCCATCACCCACGGCTACGTCCGCCCCGAGGACATCGACGAGGCCGAAGGCATCGCCACCATCCAGCACGCCCTGGACCGGGGGGTGACGATGGTGGACACGGCCGAGGTGTACGGGCCGTTCACCAACGAGGTGGTGGTGGGCAAGGCCATCAAGGGGCGCCGGGACCAAGTGGTGGTGGCCACCAAGTTCGGGCTCCACGGCGGGGTGGACGGCTCGCCCCGGAACGCCCGGCGGGTGGCCGAGGCCTCCCTCAAGCGCCTGGACATCGAGGTGATCGACCTGTACTACCTGCACCGCAAGGATCCCAAGGTCCCCATCGAGGAGTCGGTGGGGGGCATGAAGGACCTGGTGACCGCGGGCAAGGTGCGCTACCTGGGCCTGTCGGAGGTGGGGCCGGAGACCCTGCGCCGGGCCCAGGCCGTCCACCCCATCGCCGCCCTGCAGAGCGAGTACTCCCTGTTCGAGCGGGGCGTGGAGGAGAGGATCCTGCCCACCCTGCGCCAGCTGGGCATCGGCTTCGTGCCCTTCAGCCCCCTGGGGCGCGGGTTCCTGGCCGGCGCCTTCAAGGACGCCGCCGAGCTCCCCGCCGGCGACTTCCGCCGGAACGTGCCCCGCTTCCTGGACGAGAACGCCAAGGCCAACGCCCGGATCCTGGACATCGTGAAGGCGGTGGCCGCCCGCCACCAGGCCACCCCCGCCCAGGTGGCCCTGGCCTGGATCCTGGCCCAGGGCCGGGACATCGTGCCCATCCCCGGAACCCGCAGGCGCTCCCGCCTGGACGAGAACCTGGACGCCCTCACGCTGCGCCTCACCCCCGCGGACCTGGCCGAGCTGGACCAGCTGGGCGGGATGGTGGCGGGGGAGCGCTACACCCCGAAGTCCATGGGGATGGTGGAGCGCTGAGGGCACGCCGGACGGTCAGGGGACCAGGGCCGGGTCGTTGGCGCCGTAGGGCGTGGTGACGGTCACCGCGTCGCCGGTCGCAGGCGCATGGGGGACCGTGGCGGTGATGCTGTCGTCGGTGTTGTGGGTGACCACCGCGGGCTGCACGCCCACCTGGACCGCCGAGGCGCCCTGGAAACCTGAGCCGGTGAGGGTCACGGTGTGGATGCCCCCGGGGGCCGTGACGGCGATGTGGTCGATGACCGGCCGGAACAGGGCCTTGAACTTGCGGACCATGGGGCTCCCGGCCAGGGGCGAGGCGTCGAACGCGGTGATCAGAGCGCCCAGGTTGTTGGCATGGAGCGCCAGGCCTTCCACGATGGCCTGGTCGTTGTCGTCGAGGATCAGGTGGAGGGTGACGGCGGCCCGGCTCGAGCCGTAGGCGGAGGTCTCGGTCACGGTAAAGAAGCTGGTGCTGACCGGCATGGGAGGCGCGGCCGCGGTCATGAGGCCTTCGATGGACGGGCCGTTGTCCGAGGAAATGACCAGCGGAGCCTGGAAGATATCGCCGTCTACATGGGCGGTGATGTTCGGATAGGCGAAGAAATCGTTGGCAGGCCTGCCGGTGAAGTGGATGCCGGGATCGGTCTCGAACAACCCCACCTGGACCGGGGAATGGGTGTTGTAATGGCCCCGGTACGGAGCATCCGGATCGGTCCAGCCCTGGGGCCTGAAGATGATCGTCACTCCGGGAATGGAAGTGTCCCAGGTCAGGTTCTGGCTCACACAGAAGATGGCCACCCGGTCCCGGGTCAGGCCCAGGGCGGCGATCCGGGTCCGGACCGACTGGGGCAGCGCGGGGAAGAACGTGGCGGACAGCTTGAAGCAGAGGTTGGTCTGGACCTGGGTATAGGGCCCGGTCCACCGGACCTGCGCCAGGTCCAGCGGGTCGTAGGAGTGGAACATCGGAGCCTTGGGCAGGTAGAGAGTTTCATACTGCCGGGTGCGCAGGGCGGTCGGGAAATCCACGAAGCGGGAGGTGAGGGTGGTGGTGTTCATGTCCGTGACGAAGGGCACGGCCAGGGCATCGCGCCTTGAAGCCTGGGCCGTGATGGCCACGTCGCCCGCGATGCTGCCTCCCGCGTTGGTGGCGGTGACCCGGTAGACGTGCCGAGGACTGGGGCCGGTCGGGGTGCCGTAGAAGGCCCCGGAGCCGGTGTTGAACGAGAGGCCCGGCGGCAGGGTGGTGGGATGGACCGCATAGGTGACCGGTGCGACCGCAAGGGCGGTGTTGATCGGGCGGAGCTCGGGGATGGGCACCCCCGGCGTGTAGATCCGTTCCATCTCCCGGTAGAGCAGGGAGCGGTCCACCTCCAGCCACATCATGTGGTTGACGCTGCCGCCCGGGCCGGTGGCGGTGATCCCGATGGACTGGCCGGTGGCGGCGGCCGTGGTCGGCATGGCGGGTATGCCTGAAAGGAGGCCGGTGGTGGTATTCAAGGTCAGGCCCGGCGTCAAGGTCGGGATGGGGCCCCCGGCCGGCAGAGCCGGGTTCGGCAACGGCACCTGGGACAGGGCATAGGAGTTCACCGGGCCGCCGGTGACCGTCGGAGCCAGGTCGACCAGGAGGCCCGGGGCCAGGCTCGTGGCGACGTTGGTATAGGTGAGCCCGGTCGGGGCGGGGGCCGCGGTCACGGTGACGGTCAGGTTGGCCGTGACGTTGCCGCTGACGTTGGTGGCGGTGATGGTGGCGGTGGTCACGCCCGGGGCGCCGTTGGGAGCGCCCGCGATGGCGCCGGTGTGCGTGTCCACGGTGAGCCCGGGCGGCAGGGTGCCGTGGTCGTTGTAGGTCACCCCGGTTCCGGCCGGCCCGGTCAGCACCGGGGCCAGGGGCGGCGTCACCGGGGCCAGCTGACCGAGGGTGAGGGCTCCGCCGGGGTAGTTGAACGCCGGCGGCGGCAGGGGGTTCACGGTCAGGGTCAGGTTCGCCACCGTGTTCTGGCCGTGGGCGTCGGTGGCGGTGACCTGGCAGGGGAAGGTGCCGGAGGAGGTGGGGGTGCCCTGGAGGCGTCCGTTGGCCATGACCGCCAGTCCCGGCGGCAGCGGGCCGTGGGTGTAGGTCAGGCCGGGGGTGTCGGGCGTCGGGGCCAAGGGGCCCGCCGCGGTTCCGACCTGGAACGTCAGGGGAGTGTAGGTGAAGGCCGGCGCCGGCGCAGGGGGGGTCACGGTGACGGTCAGAGTGGCCGTGACGGTGACGGTGCCGTTGGTGGCGGTGATGGTGGCGGTGGTCCCTCCCGGCGCGCCGGTGGGCGTGCCCAGGATGGCGCCGGTGTGCGGGTCCACCGTGAGCCCGGCCGGCAGAGTGTGATTGTCGCTGAAGGTCACCCCGGTTCCGGCCGGCCCGGCCAGCACCGGCGCCACGGGGGTGGCCATGGGGACCAGCTGCTGGACGGTGAGGCCTCCGGGGTAGCCGAAAGCCGGCGGCGGCACGGGGTTCGCCGTGATGGTGACGGTGAGGGAGGCCGTGACGCTGCTGGCGCCGATGGAGGCCGTGATGGTGGCGGTGGTCACCCCCGGGGCGCCGGAGGCGACGCCCGAAATGGCGCCGGTGTGCGGGTCCACGCTGAGCCCGGCCGGCAGGGCATGGTTGTCGCTGTAGGTCACTCCGGTCCTGGCCGGCCCGAGCAGGACCGGGGCCAGGGGGGGCGTGAGGCTGGCCAGCTGCTGGAGAGTGAGGGCTCCGCCGGGATAGCTGAAAGCCGGCGGCGCGGCCGGGTCGCTCACCCCCAGGTGGAGCCTCATTCTCACGTAGCCGCCGTTGTTGCTGGCGGTGACTTCGTAGACCTGCCTGGGCGTCGGGGTGTCGGGAATGCCGGTGACGATCCCGGTGACGGGGTCCAGCTTGAGGCCCGAGGGCAGGGGCGGCTTCACCGTGAAGTCGGTGGGGGCGGCCCCGGCCACGATGGGGACGTTTTGGACGATGGCGGCCCCGATGGGATAGTCGGGCGCCGGCTGGGGGTAGTCCAGGGCGGTGGGCGGCGCCACCGCGGGATCCTTGACCCCGATTTTCAGGTCCACGGATACGCTGCCCGCCGAGTTCTTGGCGGTGACCTGGTAGGTCCTGGGAGGCATGACCGGGACTTTGGGAATGCCGGCGATGGCGCCCGTGTCCTGCGCGAACGTCAGCCCGTCCGGGAGGGGCGGGTCGACCGAGTACACCACCCCGGGGCCGCCTCCCTGGGTGGGGAAGTTGGTCTCGATGGGGGTGCCCATGACCGCGTCGAAAGCGGACCGGGAATAGCCTAGGGCGGTGGGCGCCGTTACCTGGGGAGGCGGCGCCCCGGGGGCGGCGGCGCCCCCTCCCCCGCCGCCGCCCGGGCACCCCACCTGGAGGGCCAGCACCGGGAGCAGGAGCAGGCAGATCCCCCAGGCGAGCCGTCCCGGGCCGCGCAGGGCGCGGAGGGCTTGGGGGGCTGGGAGGGAAGGCACACGAAGCATGGGAAGACCAGGCCCCAAAATTATGAATTAAATCTGGGTTGGTATAGAACGTTTTTTTCCAATTTTTATTAATTATTTTATTTCAATAAATAGTAAAACATAAATCGAAAAGTGAATTGACTTATACAATTAATTAATAAATATTTAATTAATCAATTCTATCGACCGAAAATGGAACCGGATCCCCTGCACCGGGCCCCTGGGGTCCATCCCATCGCCGCCCTGGCGAACGGACGTTTCCTGGCCGGACAGCGCGTGGGCGGGCCAGGGCAACTAGTGTAGGCCGAGCGTGTTGACGGAACCGGCCCACTGGGCCGAGATGGTCGATCCGGATGGTCGGAGTGGGCCGGGATGGTTCCGCTGATAGGCTCAGCCGCCCCGGAGCCGTCCCGCGGTTCCGGGGCGTCAGGGCTCAATGCATCCCGCTCTCCCCCGCCAGCTGCCGCGCCAGGTCCCCCACCACGGCCTTGGCGTCCCCGAACAGCATGAAGGTCTTGTCCAGGTAGTACAGCTCGTTCTCGATCCCCGCGAACCCGGGGTTCTTGGAGCGCTTGATGGCGTACACGGTCCTGGCCTTGTCCGCGTCGATGATGGGCATGCCGTAGATGGGGCTGTTCTTGTCGGTGCGGGCGGCGGGGTTGACCACGTCGTTGGCGCCGATGATCAGGGCCACGTCGGCGTGGGGCAGGTCGGGGTTGATCACGTCCATCTCCACCAGGTCGTCGTAGGGGATCTCCGCTTCGGCCAGGAGCACGTTCATGTGTCCGGGCATGCGCCCGGCCACCGGATGGATGGCGAACTTGACCGTGACGCCCCGCTTCTTCAGCTGGTCGTACAGCTCCCGCACCCGGTGCTGGGCCTGGGCCACGGCCATGCCGTACCCGGGCACGATCACCACCAGCTCCGCCTGGGCCAGCACCTGGGCGGCGCTCTCGGGGGTGTCGGTCTTGTAGACCTTGGCTTCCCCTCCGGCGGCGGCAGGGTGGGCCTGGCCGAAGGCGCCGAACAGCACGTTGACGAAGGACCGGTTCATGGCCTTGCACATGATGATGGAGAGGATCAGGCCGGAACTGCCGTCCAAGGCGCCGGCGGTGATCAGGAGCTTGTTGTTCAGCACGAAGCCCATGGCCACGGCGGAAAGCCCGGCGTAGGCGTTCAGGATGGAGATGACCGTGGGCATGTCCGCGCCGCCGATGGGCAGGATGAGCAGCACCCCGAACGCCAGGGAGAGGCCGATGATGACCAGGAACGCCGCGGGGCCCCAGGCCGCCAGGGGATCCAGCACCAGGGCCACCCCCAGGGCCGCGGCCAGGGCCAGCAACCCCAGGTTGAGCACGTTCTGCCCGGGGTAGGTCACCGGGCGCTGGGGGATCCAGTGCACTTCCTGCAGCTTGCCGGCGGCCATGAGGGAGCCGGTGAAGGTCAGGAAGCCCAGCAGGATCTCCGCCGCCAGGGCGATGACCACATAGGGGACCAGGGCCGCCTCGTTGCGGTCGCCATAGTAGTGGAAGTACTTGGCGGTGCCCACGAGCCCCGCCGCCAGGCCGCCGAAGGCGTGGGACAGGGCGGTCCGCTGGGGCACGGCGGTGAGGGGCACCTGGGCCAGGGGATAGCCCACCGCGGAGCCCACGATGAAGGCGGCCAGGATCCACCAGTAGTGGGTGCCGCCCCCGGCGGCGACCCCGGCCAGGGTGCCGGCCACCGCCATGGCCATGGCGGCCACGCCGGCGAACACGCCCCGGCGGGCGGTCTCCGGATCGCTCATCCAGCGCAGGGACAAAATGAACAGGCCGGTGGCGACCAGGTACAGGAGCTGGACCAGGGTGTCGGCGCTCATTTGGCCGCCCCCTCGCGCCGCTTGAACATCTTCAGCATGCGGTCGGTGATCAGGAAGCCGCTGACGATGTTGGTGACCGAGCAGAAGATCGCCACCAGCCCCAGGATGGTGATGTAGACCGGGGTGTCCTTCTGGGCCGAGACGATGATCGAGCCCACCACCGCGATGGCCGAGATGGCGTTGGTCAGGCTCATGAGCGGGGTGTGCAGCAGGCGGGACACTCGCTGGATGGCCATGACGCCCACGAAGGTGGCCAGCAGGAACACGAACAGGGCCCCCATGAAGTCCACCTGGCCGTGGCCTCCGGCCCCGTGGTCTCCGGTCCCCTGGATGATGGCGAGCGTCAAGCCGGTGCAGGCGTTCACGTGGGTGCTCCTCCCATATGCGGTGCGGGTGTCAGGTGCGGCTGGCTCAGGCCTGGAGCGCGCGCAGGGTGGGGCCGTGGACCACCTCCCCGCCCCGGGTCACGCAGCAGGCCTTCTGGATGTCGTCCTCCCAGTCCAGGCGGAAACGGGTCCCGTCCTTGTCCCAGAAGGCGGTGATGAAGTTGAGCAGGTTGCGGGCGAACATCATGCTGGCGTGGTACGGGACGGTGGCCGGGAGGTTCAGGGGGGCCAGCAGCTTCACTCCGCCCACCTCCACCATGCCCCCCAGCTTCGACAGGGTGCAGTTGCCGCCGCCGTCGGCGCCCAGGTCCACGATCACCGACCCGGGCTTCATGGAGCGCACGATGGCCTCGTCCAGGAGCCTGGGTGCGGTCACTCCGCCGATGAGCGCGGTGGTGACCACCATGTCCACCTGGGCGCAGTGGTCGGCCAGCATCCGAGCCTGGCGGGCCTTGTCCTCGTCCGAGAGCTCGGCGGCGTAGCCGCCTCCGGCCTGGGCGCTCTTCGCCAGCTCGATGCCGATGTACTTGCCGCCCACCGACTCGATCTGCTCCTTCACCTCCGGGCGCACGTCGGTGGCGCTCACCGCGGCGCCCAGGCGCTTGGCGGTGACGATGGCCTGGAGTCCCGCCACCCCGGCGCCGATGACGAACACCTTGGCCTGGAGGATGGTGCCGGCGGCGGTCATGAGCATGGGGAAGTACCGGGGCAGCTCCGCCGCGCCCAGGAGCACGCCCTTGTAGCCGACGATGTTGGCCTGGCTGGACAGGGTGTCCATGGCCTGGGCGCGGGTGGTGCGCGGGATGCAGTCGGTGGAGAAGGCGGTGATCCTGCGCTCGGCCAGCCGGCGCACGGCGTCCAGGTTCCGGGTGGGGAACAGGGAGGCCAGCAGGAGCGTCTCCGGCTTCATCAGCTCGGCCTCGTGGCCGCCTCCGGGGCGGGAGCCGGGGGCGTTCACCTTGGCCACGAAGTCGGCCTCGTCGAGCAGCCGGGCCGGGTCCGGGACCAG
The DNA here is from genome assembly GCA_049508835.1 of Holophaga sp. Taxonomy (GTDB): domain Bacteria; phylum Acidobacteriota; class Holophagae; order Holophagales; family Holophagaceae; genus Mesoterricola. The sequence goes on from JBELAL010000003.1 coordinate 158,231, forward strand.
GGCGGCCCCCGCGTCCCGGTAGGCCTGGTCGGGGAAGTAGGACCGGGCCCCGGCGCCTTCCTCCACCGTCACCTGGGCGCCCATCCGGACCAGCTTCCGGCAGGAGTCCGGATCCAGCGCCACGCGGTTCTCGTCCGGCCGGATCTCCTTGGGAACGGCGATCTTCACGGTGACCTCCCGGTTTTGTAGATTCTAACCAGGACTTCCGGATGTTGTCGATTTCCTCATTCTCCTGGACATGGGCCCTGGGGATCTTCATCCAGGTTGGTGACCACGAACCGGTCCCGGTCGGCGAGGGACCGCAGGTCCGGCGCCTGGGGGTAGGTGTCCAGGACCGGGAACAGCACCGAGCCGCCGACGAGGGCGCGGTAGTCGGGCAGGTTCCTGGGCCTCAGGCCCCAGAGGTTCTGGTAGGTCATGAACCCGGCCGCGGCGGCGCCGTCCGGGGCGGTGTAGCGGACCGGGCCCAGGTAGAGCATCACGTGGCCCTGGATCCAGACCAGGGAGCGGTACGGGTGCCCGATCCGCTCCAGCCCCGCCAGGCGTTCCTCCAGGCCCAGCCCGCTGAGGTCCTCGCACCGGCCCGCACCCTTCTGGTCGGAGGAATGCCGGGGCAGCCACAGCCCGAACGGCACGAAGAAGTGCTTGAGCTCGGCCGAGCAGTCGTTGTGGTACAGAGTGTTGCCCCAGCCGTAGGGGCGCCCCAGCAGGGTCTTCCACAGCACCGCCGCGTGGCGCGGGGTGTACGGCCACGGCTGGGGCACCGCCGCGCCCGGCAGCAGGCGGCCCGGCTCGCACCGGGCCCGGAGGGTGGCGGGGTCCCGGGCGGGGATCAGGACCCCCATGGGGCCGCTCCGGCCGCCGTTCCGGGGCAGGACGCTGCCCACGAAGGCGTGGAACCGGAACCGGCCGCGCCGGTCCTCCACCGGGGTCTCGGTGACGACGGCCGCCGCCAGCCCGCGGTCCAGGGCCGCCCGGCTCCAGCGGCGGACGAAGCCCGGCCCGGCCCGGGCCAGCAGCTGGCTGCGGACCCAGCCGGCGCAGTCCGGCGCCAGCACCTTGCACCAGCTGCCGTCCCGGGTCGCGCCCAGGAGGTACACCGGAGTCCCGGCCCAGAGGACGGAATTCTGGAGGTTGTCGAAGGGGTAGCCCTGCCCGGGGATGTCCGGGTGCTGCATGTACAGGTCCATGGTCGGGAGCAGGCGCAGCAGGGCGTTGTCCAGGATCACGGCCCGGCCCTCCGGGCGGAACCGGAACGGCCCCTTCCGGGGCGGGGGCAGCTGGGCCTGGATCCGCGCCAGCCAGTCCGGCCCGTAGGGGCGGAGGTTGGGCCCGAACCCGGTCTGGTCCGCGATGTCCCGGCGGATGTTGTCCAGCACCAAGTCCTCCAGCCCGGCCACCTCGGGGGTGAGGTGGGCGGCGACGAAGGCCGGGTCCCAGGGGCCCAGCCAGGTGCGGCGGAAGGCCTCGGCCTTGCGGGCCTGGAAGGCGGCGGTGAACAGCGGCTCCTCGCCGCGGGCGCCGAGCCAGGGGTCGCCCAGGCGCTGGTAGAGGTCCACCGGGAACAGCCGGGACGGACCGGGCCCCTGGGCGGCGGTCAGGAACAGGGCCGCGATCAGGGGGGCGAGTCGGGCGAGGAAGGGAAGGGAAGTCACAGGGAAGGGGGAGAAGGAGTTACTATTAAACGCTCAAGCCAGTCGGAAGTTTCACACTTCCAGGTTGGCGCCACCGGAGGTCGGCCTCCAGTCCACCGGTCCCTCTGTCCTTCGACCTGTGCATCCGGTAGGCTGTCCAAGAATACGGAGTGTCTGTCATGTTACCAGGACGATCCTTGCTTGGATCCCGCTGCGCCCGGATTGGCGTGACGGCCGCGCTGCTGGTGCTCCCGGTGCGGGCGGACCACCCCAAGGATTTCATGACCGCGTTGGACGGCATGAGGACCCACAACCTGGCGGTAGTTGATAAAACATTCTTAAGGTCCGCCTCCGGGAGCGGTGCCGACCGGCTGCTGTCCCTGTACGAACTGGGCGGCTTCTACCACCTGGGCGGAGAGTCCAAGAAGAGCATGGATTTCTTCAACACCGCCGACCAGGTGGCGCACGACTACGAGGGCACCGCCGTGGTGTCGGCGGGGCAGGCGGCGCAGACCGCCGGGGCGACCCTGCTCAATGATTCGCTCCTGCGGTTCGAGGGCTACGGATATGACAAAGTCATGTCCCACACCCTCAACGCCATGAACTACCTGGCGGTCGGCGACCTGGAAGGCGCCCGGGTGGAAGTGCGCAAGGCAGAGGAATACCAGAAGCTGGAGCGGGACCGCCACCAGAAGGAGGTCCAGAAGGCCCAGGCGCGCCAGCCGGGGGCCGAGAACGCCCGGGTGGACAACCCCGCGGTGCAGGCCGCCTACGGGCCCATGTTCGACTTCGCGCGCAAGGTGCGCAATTCCTTCGAGAACGCCTTCACCTACTACCTGGCCAGCCAGATCTTCCTGGCCCAGGGCGAGGAGGGGCTGAACGACGCCATGGTGGAGATCCGCAGGGCCTTCGAACTGGCTCCGGAGGCGCCGGCGGTGCGGGACGCCTACCTGGAGATCGCCAGGGCCCAGGGCGGCACGGCCCTGGACCAGGCCAAGGCCGACCTGCGGGTGGCGGAGGGGGCAACCGCCGCCGATCCCCGCGCCACCGGGGAAGTGGTGGTGTGCTACGAGGTCGGCCTGGTGCCGCGCCTGGAGGAAGTGAAGATCAACCTTTTCGCCATCAACCGGCTCTATAGCCTCGCCTTCCCCATCTACCGCAACCTGGGGCCCAGCCAGGGCCCCCTCACCATCGCCCCGCCCCCGCCGGCCAGGATCGCCGTGACCTCCACCATCGTCGACACCCGCGCCCTCGCCGTGAAGTCGCTCCAGGAGCGGATGCCGGGGATCCTCACCCGGGGCCTGCTGGGCGCCATCGCCCGGGGCGAGATGCAGAAGAAGGCGGAGAAGAACTACGGCTTCTTCGGCGGGCTGGTGGCCATGGCGGCCAGCGCCGCCGTGACCAACGCGGACCTGCGCTCCTGGCTCAGCCTGCCGGCCGAGGTCCAGGTTGCCAAATGCAACCTCGCTCCCGGCCCCAGCACCCTGACCCTGACCGGGCCGGGCTGGGTCGAGGTGGTGCCCCTGGACATCGCCCCGGGAAGCCATACTTTCCTCATGGTAAGGGCCTTCCCCGGATACCGGCGGATCGTGACCCGGACCTTCGCGCCGGAAGGTGCGGGGGTGCCGTCCATGGTTCCGGCCGCCCCGGCCGCGGCGCTCATCGACCCGCCTGCCGCTCCCGTGTCACAGTAGTCCTCTTAACCACCTTCCCGGAAGGAATGGAATATGCAAAAAGGATTCCTGCCTCTTCTCGGTCTCGCCGCGGCGAGCCTGGGCCTTGGCTGCTCGGGGCCGGTCACCACCTACGGCAATGCCCAGGCCACCGAGACCGTGAACGCCGACTTCGGGTCCACCGACCTGCAGATGATCGCCGACAAGATGGTGGCCAGCCTGGTGTCCAGCAACCGGCTGCAGCCCGATCCCGCGGACCCGGACCAGCCGCCCCTGGTGGCGGTCACCCGGCTGCGCAACGACACCTCCGAGCACATCGACACCAGGTCCATCACCGACAAGATCCGCACCTCCCTCATCAAGTCCAACAAGGTGCGCTTCTCGGCCCTGGACCAGCAGCAGGAATTGATGGTCCAGTACAAGCTGCAGGGCACCCTGGCCGACACCGCCACCCAGAAGGCCGCCGGCAAGCAGATCGGCGCCAAGTACATCCTGGGCGGCAACATCTCCTCCATCGTCAAGATCACCAACAAGGTCAAGGACGTCTACTACAAGATCACGCTCCAGGCCACCGACATCGAGTCCGCGGTGATCGTCTGGGCGGACGATGTGGAGATCCGCAAGGACCAGGTGCGCCGGCTGTTCGGACTCTAGGAGAAACGCAGATGCTCAGGCTCCTCCTCGTCCCCGCCCTGGTCGCGCCCATCCAGGCCGCGGCCGTGAAGCCCGCCTGGATCAGCGTGCTGCCCGCCCAGTCCGGCCGGGTCTACGGCCTCGGGGTGGCGCCCCTGGCCGGCAACGACGCCCAGGCGCTGCGCCAGGCCTCGGACAACGGCAGGGCCGACGTGATCTCGCGCTTGCGGGCCAACATCAAGGCCGACACCCAGATCACCACCACCTACCAGGAGAGCCGCGCCACCGGCGCGGCCGCCATCGGCACCCGGACCCAGACCGCCCAGGTGGGCACCGAGGTCAAGGCCCAGGCCACCGACCTCCCGGGCCTGGTGGTGGAGGAGACCTTCCTGGACCGGCCCGGGGGCAGCAGCTACGCCCTGGCCTACCTGGACCTGGACATCGCCCAGCGGGAGCTGCAGACCCGGCTGGACACCCTGAAGGCCGACCTGGCCGCGCCCCGCGCGGAGCAGGGCGTCCGGTCCAAGCTGATCGAGGCCCAGGCCCTGAAGAAGGCCCACGGCGAGCTGCTCCAGCTGGACGACATGGCGGGCCTGCTCAGCGGCGGCGGGGGCGACCCGGCCCTGCGGGCGGAGGTCCTCAAGACCCGCCTGGACGTGGAACGCAAGATGGTAGCGGTCCGGGCGGCCATCACCTTCGGCCTGGCCCCCACCCCCGGCCTCGACCTGGACGAGGACGTGAAGGACGTGGTGCGGACCACGGTGCTGAAGGAAGGCATGGGCTGGTCCGACCGCAGCCCCATGTTCTCCATCAGCCTGCGGATGCGGGCCGGGAACAACGCCGTGAACGTGGGCAAGCGGACCTGGTGGGACTACCAGCGCTCCCCGGACTTCATCATCGCCCAGGGGGCCCTGAACCTGACCCTGGTGGACAGCTCCGGCCAGCAGTACGAGTCCGTGACCATCGTGGCCAAGGGTGTCGGCGTGAACGAATTCCAGGCCGAGAGCCTGCTGCTGGCGGACTACAAGGCCAAGCTGGCCAAGGCCGTGTCCGCGTGGCTGGCGGACCTGGGGAAGTGGTGATTCCCTAGTCCGCCCGGTTGTGCAGCACCCGCTTGAACAGCACCTGGTTCTCCAGGTAGATGTGCCGCCGCAGACTGTCCGCCAGCCTTTGGAAGTTCTCGAACAGGTTGCGCTGGGCCGCCTGGGCCCCCGGGGGGGCCTGGAAGCCTTCGGTGAGCTGGTGGATGCGCTGCAGGAGCCCGCTCGCGGATTCGTGCTCATCCTGGAGCAGCCGCAGGGGGTCCCGGACCGCGGCGGGAACGGGGACGCCGTCGGCCAGCTCCAGCAGGGCCGGGAAGACCGTGCGCTCCTCGTGCCGGAAGTGGGCGCGCAGCTCGGCGCAGAACTGCTCCACCTCGTCCCGCACCTGGAACAGCTGGGGGCAGGCGTGGCCTTCCAGCAGGGCCGCCTCCTCGGCCTGGGTCTCCATCCGGGCCAGTTCCACCCGCCCGTCCCGGTGGTAGGTGTCCACGATGTGCCGCACCAGGTCCGCCAGGGGCGCCTCCTGGCAGCGGTCCAGTTCGGCTTTTTCGCCGGTCCAGGTCTCGGGTCCTCTGGCCATCGGGGCTCCTAGCTGATAGTTCATAATCTTATGTCAGTAAGGAACCTGCCGGAACCCTCGCCGGGACGGCCCGAAGAAAGGAACCCCATGGTACCGGAGAAAGTGCGGAAGATCCTGGATGCCCATGGGCTCAGCGCCCATGAGTTCGAGCCGGGCAGCACGCCCACGGTGGAACTGGCCGCCCGGCGCCTGGGGGTGGAGCCGGCCCGGATCGCCAAGTCGCTGCTGTTCAAGACCCAGGCCGGCACCTACGCGCTGGTGGTCTGCCCGGGGGACAAGCGCATTCCCTCGGGGGTGCTCAAGCGGGCCATCGGCTCCAAGGTGTCCATGACCGACCCGGAGGAGACCGAGCGGGTCACCGGGTTCCGCCCGGGCGGGGTGTGCCCGTTCGGGCTGGAGGGGGTGGAGATCCTGCTGGACCGGGACCTGGGGCCGCTGGGGACGGTCTATCCGGCCGCCGGCAACGATGCCACCGGGGTGGGGATCACCCTGGAGCAGCTGGTGCGGATCACCGGTGGCCGGGTGGTGGCGTTCGCCGAGTAGTCCCGGGGGGCGGACCGCCCGCCGGATGTTATATTTGGAGATGCCGGAATTGCGGCCGAAGCCCGGTCCGGTCCCCTGCCTGGATTGTCCATGTCCGAGTCCTGCTGCCACCCCCATCCGGAACCCCCGGCCCCGGTTCCCCCGCCCCGGTCCGCCCGCCCATGGGGAATCACCGCGCGCTTCCTGGGGTGGTTCCTGGGCTTCTCGGGGCTGTACGCCATGGGGGCGGTGTGCCCCTTCTGCGGACGCCCGGGATGCCCCACCGGCGCCGCCAGTGCGGGCCTGGTGGGCGTCGTGTTCGCCTCCCTGACCCAGTGGGGACGGTCGTTCCGCACCTACCTGGCCCGGATGGTCCAGCGCTGAAGGTCGGGGCGGCCCTGACGATTTGGGGGAAAACGGCATTTTTAATGCCAGTATGACTTTTTTTTAAAATCATGATGATTTAGCCATCGTTATTCGGGCGGGTTTGCATTAGGCTTAGGGCGCCCTCATCGGGCCAGGTCTTTTCAACCAGGAGCGCCCCATGGCCAAGCCCTTCCTCCCCATACTGCTCGCGGGACTTCTGGCGCTGCCCCTCGCAGCCGCCGATTCGGTCAAGATCGCCATCACGGGACCTTTCACGGGCGGCTCGGCGCCCATGGGCGTGTCCATGCGGGACGGCGCCAAGCTGGCCATCGCCGAGCTCAACGCCGCCGGCGGCATCCAGGTGGGTAACCGCAAGCTGCCCATCGAGGTGGTGGAGCGGGACGACGAGGCCAAGAACGAGCGGGGCGCCCTCATCGCCCAGGAACTGGCCTCCATGCCCGACCTGGCGGGGGTCATCGGCTCGGTGAACACCGGGGTGGTGGTGGCCGGGGACCGCTACCTGCAGGAGAAGGGCATCACCAAGATCATCACCCCGGCCGCCGGCACCGAATCCATGTCCCAGTGGTGCAAGCCCGAGGTCAAGGACCTGTCCATCTTCCGGTTCGCGGCCGACGACGGCATCCAGTCGGCCATGGTGGTGTCCGAGGCGGTGCGGCGCGGATTCACCAAGGTGGCCCTGCTGCACGACTCCACCAACTACGGCGTCTCGGGCCGGGACGACCTGCTGCGCCGGATCCATGACCAGGGCGGCAAGCTCCAGGTGGTCGCCACCGAGAAGTTCAACATCGGCGACAAGGACATGACCGCCCAGCTGCTCCGTTGCAAGGCGGCCGGGGCCCAGGCCATCCTCATCTGGGGCATCGGCCCTGAGCTGGCGGCGGTGGCCAACGGCATGGCCAAGCTGGGCATCAAGGACCCGCTCATCGGCGGCTGGCCCCTGTCCATGTCCAACTTCATCGACAACGCCGGCAAGAACGGCGACGGCACCCTCATGCCCCAGACCTTCATCGAGGAGAACGTCACCCCCAGGGCCGCGGCCTTCGTGGAGAACTACCACAAGGCCTACAAGGTCGCCCGCATCCCCAGCCCGGTCTCGGCCGCCCAGGGCTACGACGCGGTGCTGATTTTCGCGGCGGCGGTGAAGCAGGCCCAGAGCACCGACACCCACAAGATCAAGGCGGCCCTGGAGGACCTCAAGGCCCCGGTGTCCGGGGTCATCGCCGTGTGGCGCCACCCCTATTCCCGCTGGAACCCCGCCGACGAGAGCACCCACGAGGCGTTCCGCCGGGAGCAGACGGTGATGGGCATGGTCGAGGACGGCAAGGTGGTGTTCGCCAACCCAGCCGACCGGGAGCGGTTGGCCAAGGCGGGCATGGGCCAATGAAGCCCTGACGTGGAACTGAGTTTCATCGCCCAGATGACCGTGAGCGGCGCGCTCATGGGGCTGGTCTATGCGCTCATCGCCTACGGTTTCCAGCTCACCTACGCCACCAGCCGGAGCCTCAACTTCGGCCAGGGGGAACTGGTGTCCCTGTGCGCCCTGGTGGCCCTCACCTTCACCGGGCTGGGCCTGCCGTACGGGCTGATGGTCCCCTGCGCCCTGGCCTTCGGCGCCCTGGCCGGGCTGGCGGTGGAGCGGGTCGCGGTGCGCCTGGCCCTGGCCCGGAAGAACGAGGGCTGGATCATGCTCACCATCATCGTGGGCCTGTTCGTCTACTCGGCCTGCGAGAACGTGTGGGGGCGGGACGACCGGCCCTTTCCCACCCCGCTCCCGACCGGTTCCCTGCACTTCCTGGGGATCGACGTGACCCCCGCGGAACTGTCCGTGGCCGTGGGCACCCTGGCGGTGATGGGCCTGATCGAGCTGGGCAAGCGCGGGACGATGCTGGGCAAGGCCTTCACGGCCGTGTCCGCGGACGCCGACGCGGCCGAGCTGGTGGGGGTCTCCGCGGTGCGGACGGTGCGCCTGTCGTACGCCCTGTCGGGGGTGGTGGCCGCCCTGGCGGGCATCCTGGTGGCGCCCATCACCACGGTGGGGCCGGGCATGGGCGCGGCCCTGGTGCTCAAGGCCTTCTCGGTGGCGGTGGTGGCCGGGCTGGACTCGGGCTTCGGCGTGGTGGTGGTGGGCATGGCCCTGGGCGCCCTGGAGAGCCTGGCCAGCTTCTACCTGGGCAGCGGCTGGCGGGAGGCCCCGGGCCTGGCGCTGCTGATCCTGGCCCTGGCCGCGCGCCCCCAGGGCGTGTTCGGCCGGGCCGCCATCCGCAAGGTGTAAACCCATGAGGCGCTTCCTGCTCCTGCGCGGCGTGGAGGTCCTGGTGCTGGCCCTCATGGCGGTGCTGCCCCTGGCGGTGCGCAATCCCTACGCCCTGGGCCTCGCCACCCTGGTGGCCATCTACGGGGTGCTGCTCATCGGCCTGGACGTCACCGTGGGCTACCTGGGCCAGGTCAACCTGGGCCATGCGGCGTTCCTGGGCATCGGCGCCTACGCCGCGGGGCTGCTGGCGGCCCGCCTGGGCTGGGACCTGGGCCTGTGCCTGCTGGCCGCGGCCACCGCGGGGCTGGCCCTGGGCGCGCTGCTGGCCCTGCCCGCCCTGCGCCTGGAGGGGCCCCAGTTCGCCCTGGCCACCCTGAGCTTCGCCGCCCTCACCGTCACGGTGCTGAACGAGTGGGAATCCCTCACCGGGGGCGCCCAGGGCCTGGCCCTGGACCGGCCCGGGCTGCTGGGGCGGCCCCTGGATTCCCGGGCGTTCTACTGGTTCTGCCTGGCCGTGCTGGCGCTCGTGTGGGCGACCATGCGCAACCTGCTGAACTCCCACTGGGGGCGCGCCTTCGAGGCCCTGCGGGACAGCCCGGTGGCCACCGACGCCATGGGGGTGGGCGCCTACCGGCACAAGGTGGCGGCCTTCGCCCTGGGCTCCGGCCTGGGCGGGCTGGCGGGAGGCCTGTACGCGTTCAATTTCCGCTACCTGCAGCCGCAGATCTTCAGCTACGACCTGACTGTGATCCTGCTGCTGGGGGTGGTGCTGGGCGGGCGCAAGAACCTCTGGGGCGCCTTCCTGGGCGCCTGCATCGTGGTGCTGCTGCCCAACCTCCTGTCCAGCCGCAGGGTGTTCCTGACCCTGGCCGGGCTGGGGCTGGCCGCGGCCCTGGCCGCCGGGATCCGCGGGCTGGCGGCGCGCCGGCTGGGCCCCTTCCAGGCCCTGGCGCCCATCGCCGCCACCGCCCTCCTGGCGGGGGGAGGGCTGGCGGTGCGCGGCACCGAGGACTGGCGCAAGGCGATCTTCGCGCTGATGCTGTTCGCGGTGGTGGTGGGCCTGCCCGAGGGGCTGATGGGGTTCGTGGCCCGGTCCCTGGGCCGGGCCTTCCGGGTGCCGCCGCCCGCCCTGCCGCCCCCGGCGTCCCTGGACGACGCCCTGCCGGTCCGGACCCCGGAGGACGGGGCGGCGCTGGAGCTGACCGCCCTGTGCCGCCACTTCGGCGGCGTGAAGGCGGTGGACGGGGTAAGCTTCGCCGTGCGGGACAGCAGCATCCACGGCCTCATCGGGCCCAACGGCTCGGGCAAGAGCACCCTGGTGAACGTGGTGTCGGGGCTGTACCCGCCCAGCTCGGGACGGATCCGCCTGCGGGGCGCCCCGGTGCGCAGGAAGGGCCCGGTGGCCATGGCCCGGGCCGGCGTGGCCCGCACCTTCCAGAACCTGCAGCTGTTCACCGAGCTGTCCGCCCTGGACAACGTCCTGGTGGCCCTGGGCGGCGAGTACCGGGTGCCCCTGCCCCTGGTGATCGCCGGCCTGGGGCGCCGGGAGGAACGCCGGGCCCGGGCCGACGCCCTGGCCCTGCTGGGCCTGGTGGGACTGGGCGAGCGGGCCAGGGCCCGGGCCGCGGACCTGTCCTACGGCGACCAGCGCTTCCTGGAACTGGCCCGGGCCCTGGCCCGGCGCCCGGCCCTGCTGATCCTGGACGAGCCCGCCGCCGGCCTGGCCCACCCGGACGTGCTCCGGCTCATGGAGGTCATCCGCACGGTGCACCGGCGCGGGATCACCGTCCTGCTCATCGAGCACCACATGGACGTGGTGAGCGGACTGTGCGACCAGGTGACGGTCCTGGACGGCGGCCGCACCCTGGCCGAAGGCCCGCCGGAGGCGGTCAAGCGCGAGCCCCGGGTGCTGGAGGCGTACCTGGGGGCGCCGCCCGCGGCCCAGGAGGCGCTGCCGTGACCGCCGGGACGGCCATGCTCCGGGTCGAGGGGCTGTGCGGCGGCTACGGCCCCGTGCGGGTGGTGCGCGGGGTCTCCCTGGAGGTGGCCCGGGGCTCGGCGGTGGCGCTGCTGGGCGCCAACGGCGCCGGCAAGACCACCACCATGCGCCTCATCTCGGGGCTGCTGCGCCCCGACCAGGGCGCCATCCTGCTGGACGGGGTCCCGGTCCAGGGCCTGCCCGCGTCGCGCATCGCCGCCCTGGGCCTGGCCCACGCCCCGGAAGGGCGCCGGGTGTTCGCCCCGCTCAGCACCGAGGACAACCTGCTGCTGGGGGCCTACACCCGCCTGCCCCGGTTCGTCGGCTTCCGGCGGGAGGCCGCCGCCGGGCTGCGGATGGTCTACGCCCTGTTCCCGCGCCTGGAGGAGCGCCGGCGCCAGGCGGCCGGGACCCTGTCCGGGGGCGAGCAGCAGATGCTGGCCATCGCCCGCGCCCTCATGGCCCGTCCCAAGATGCTGCTCCTGGACGAGCCCTCCATGGGCCTGGCCCCGGTGATGATCCAGGAGATCTACCGGGCCATCCTCCGGCTCAAGGCCGAAGGCGCCACCCTGCTGCTGGTGGAGCAGTTCGCCCGCACCGCCCTGGGGGTGGCCGACTACGCCTACGTGCTGGAACGGGGCTCGGTGGCGGTGGAGGGCACGCCGGCCGAGCTGGAGCGGGACGCGCGGGTGGTGGAGGCGTACTTGGGCTGACGGAAGATGGCGGCCAGGAGGCCCCAGGCCAGCCAGACCGCCGGCAGGCCCAGGATGCCGAAGGCCAGGGCGGAGCTGAGGCCGCCGTCCCGGATGAAGCCGTCCAGGGAGCCTTCCCCCAGGTCCAGGCAGCCGTTGGCGGCTCCCGCCAGGAAAGCCCAGGCCAGGACCCACCCCGACCCGGCAACCCAGCCCCGGGCGCCCTTCCAGGCCAGGGCCAGGGCCAGGGCGATCCCGCCCGGGATGGCGGCGGCCAGGACGGCGGCCGGATGGAGCCGCAGCCAGGGACCCGCCAGCGCCGGCCCCAGCGCGCCCAGGCGGTCGCCCAGGCCCAGGGCGGGCAGGGCGGCCAGGCACCCGGCCCCGGCCCCCAGGGCCAGGTCCCGCCGGTAGCGCCGGAAGAACATCCGCCGGATGGCCGGGTCGCACAGGGCGCCGAGCCACGGGAACGGCTGCGGCCCGCAGCCGCAGGAGCCTTCCCCCCGGGATCCGGATCTGGAATCGTTGCAACAGGCCATAGAAGCTTCTTCCCGCCGGCGGGGTTCCGGATGTTGAACGGCCTCCAGGGGGAGGCCGTGGGGCGAACATCGATTGGTGGTCCCGGAGCGACTCGAACGCCCGACCCTCAGATTCGTAGTCTGGAAATGTAGAATTCTTGGGTGGCAACCTTTGATTCAAAATGCTTAAAAATAAGGAAGTTGTGTAAATGAAAATTTTTTCATGAAATCCAGTGTTAACCATTGACGCAGGCTGGATGCAGGACGACAATTGAATCAGAGAATCCATCCGGAGGGTCAAATGAAGCTCAGTGGAGTGAAGCTCTCGGATAGTTTTGTGGCCAAGCTGAAGGCAGGAGTCCGGCCTGGAGCGAAGGCTGGAAGTGCCCCGGCCAAGTACTGCATCTGGGACAACGCTTGCCCTGGATTCGGCGTGGAAGTCACTCTGGCCGGTGGGAAGCTCCTGGTGGTGAAGACCTGTCGGGATGGGGTCCGCGGCTGGCATCCGCTGGGGCGTTGGCCGAACCTCAGCATCGAGGACGCCCGAACGAAGGCCTACGCCCTGAAGGACCAGGTCAAGCGGGGGGAGGACCCCAAGGCCATCGTCGCGGCCAAGAAGGCAGAGGTTGAGAAGAAGAAGCTGCGCTGGACCGTCGGCCAGCTCTGCGACCGCTTCATCAAGGATCACATTCGCGCCGAAGTTGCAACCATCAAGGGCAAGGTCAAGGTGATCAAGGCCGGAACCTCGGAGAACGGGAACAGGGCCTCGACCGCCAAGGAGCATGTCCGACTCATCGAGAAGCACATCCGGCCTGCCCTGGGCAAGCTGATCGCCGCCGATGTCGGAACGGCTGAGGTTGCCTCAGTCCTTTCCAAGATTCATGACGCTACGCCCATCCAGGCGAACCGGGTCCGTTCCGTCCTGGGGAAGATGTTCAAGCGAGCCGAGCTGTGGGGCCTGCGTCCGGCCGGCTCTAACCCTGTGCCGGCCCAGGATCGGGCCAAGGAGCACAAGCGAGAGCGCAATTTGTCAGACTCGGAGATCAAAGCCCTGGGGAAGGCCCTGCGGAAGGCGGAGAAGCCCAAGGAGGGAGAGGATGCAATGTCACCCTACGCCCTGGCCGCCATCCGCCTAAGTCTCTTGACAGGCATGAGGCGGGGCGAAGTGCTGGGGCTCCGGTGGGATTGGGTGAACCTTGAGGAAGGCACCATCGTGATTCCCGCAGAGATGCACAAGACGGGCGGGAAGACCGGCAAGGTGCGGGTGGTGCGGCTCTGTGCTGCCGCCCGCCAGCTGCTACGTACGTTGCCCCGAGGCGTGAATCATCCCTACGTAATCATCGGGCACGTCCATGGCCAGGCGCTCGTGAACGTCCAGGACCCTTGGGAACTGATCCGGAAGGAGGCGGCGCTGGTGGATGAGGATCCGGAGAAACAAGCGCATTTCCACGACCTGCGCCGGACCTTCGCCAGTGTGGCGGCCCGCATGGGATACCCCGAGCTGTGGATTGGTGCCCTCCTGGGGCATGCTGCCGGCACTGTGACCGCCGGCTACGCCCGGGTGAACCAGGACCCCCTCAGGGAGGCTGTGGAGGCCATCGGCGGCCGCATCGCCGGACTCCTGGACGGGTCAATCGATCTAGCGAAGGAAGCCAAGGGCATGAAACAAAGGTCCAGGGCATAGACGTCTGTATAACAGAAAATGTTTACAAAATTCGATTGACAATCCTTTCACAGGTTAATACCCTTTGATCGAGGATTCCTGTGAAAGAGAAAACCACCCTAGTAGCCTTCCGGCTCCCTGAATGGCTCATTGATGAGATCGATGAGGCAGCACGGAATCTTTCTCAAGAAGGCAACACTAAATCCAACCGGACCAAATTAGTCCAAGAACTCCTAATCCAGGGCTTAGGCAAACACGAACTTGTATTAATTGTCCATCGGCTACGAAGAGCCTATGAATCCATGGTCTCGCTCCTCGAGGCTGCGCCGGAGGAAGGTACTCCAATGGCAAGGGCGAAGGAGGCCTTCCAGAAATGGCAGGATGGTGTCGCCGCTTTGCAAAATCTTGAAGCCCGAGACCCTGGTGTTACCCAAAATGAAGATTACCAACTGGTTATGGAAACGATGACCAGGGGAACAAAGGCAATGTTAAAGATCTTTGAATCAAGAACCCCTTGAATCCTTTTTTCTCAGCCGCGCCAACGGCCAAGAGGATCCAAGGGGAACACCCGGCAGTCACCTAACCTCCAGGCGTCCCAATTGTGGGATATCCGGGGGGAACCATCAACTGAATCAACGGGAGAATCACATGAAAGACTCCCCCACCCCCTCACTTATCCCCATCCTCAGCGGCCTCCTCTCCTTCCCGGAGGTCATGAGGTATCTCGGGAAATCCCGCCCGCACATTTACACCCTCATGCGCAAGGATGGCCTCCCGGCCCGGCGCATCGGTTCCCGGTGGATGTTCGAGCGCAGCGCCGTCGACGCCTGGATCAAGTCCCGGCCGGGGATCAACGTCAACCCACCGGCCGCCTGAGGACCCCATGGCTTTCCTTCCGTCCCGTCCCACGGGTGGCAGGGCCCTAGCCTGCCTCCTGGAGTGTTCCTCACCTAACCCGGCGGCCTTCGCCGCCTTTTCGGAGTGCGCCATGCCCAAGACCCTCGAAAAAACCGAGAACGCCATCATCCTCCCAAAGGATCTGTCCGAATCCAAGGAGCCCTGGCAAGTGCGTGCCCTTGACAGTCTCGTGAAGATCAACGACCTCGCTCTTTCCCTCGAGGAACTCCTTGCCGACCTCCCGGCATTACAGCGTCTGGCGAGGATACTCCGTTTCGAGGCCGCCTTCACCGCAGAGGAAGGCAGTGAGGCTCTGGGCCTGGGGATTTCCCTTGATGAATGAAAAAGGCCGTAGGATGCCCCCTGCCGCCGCCCAGGGCCTCGTCCAGGCCCTGGGCGGGGGCTTGCCCTGCCTCCTGGGGCACCCGGCGCTCTGGGCCTGCCTTGAGGCCAATCCGGAGCATTCCGGGCCAGCTGCTGACCCTGAAAGCACGGTCCGCCTCTACTCGGAATTCTATGGTCCGGATTCCTACCCTCAGACAGCGAGACAGGAAATCGATGGGCGGAAACCAGCGTCAACATTGAATTGGACGAACAGCCGTGGTTACAGGCCCTCATCACGCCTTCATCTCTCATCCAGGGGGCGGTAATGACCTCATCCCAAAAGCAGCCTGGGCGCACCTTTTGGGTCAAGGCGAACCTCGACCAACTCCACGAACTATCTTCCACCTTGTGGTCCGACTCGGACCGTGCTGCCGCCTTCCAGGGCCTCTGCTGTGGCTGCACAGGGGTTGAATGCCCCTCAGGTGTCCCTGACGCATACCTGCGGGCCTGGACGATCGGGGCCAGCTGGCGACAGGAGGCGGAGGAATTCAGGCGCACCCGAAAGAACGGCGGTGAGGCCAGCGCCCGGGCCCGGGCCGAGAAATTCGGCACTGCCCAACCTCCTCGAACAAGCACCGAACACATGTTCGAAGGATGCTCGAACAAGCGCCGAACATCCCTAACTGATGTACTGATGCCTGTACCAGGGGAAGAACCTAAAGAAGAGATACGTACGCTTCCCACCACCGGCCCAGCCGTGGCTCAGGCATCCCGCCGGCGGTCCGCATGAAGTGGACCCTCCTCCTCCCAGCTGCCACCCCGAGCCAGAACACCCGGGACAGGCAGCATCCCATGGCCCGACACCGGGACAAGGGCACCTGGTGGTGGTTGGTCCGGGGCGCGGAGGGCTTCCTGCAGATCCCCCGGGCCTCCGGGCGGCGCCGGCTGACCATCGAGCGGCACGCGCGCACCAGGGCCCAGGACGAGGCCAACGTCTTCGGCGGCACGAAGGGTTTGGTAGATGACCTGGTGGAACTACGGCTCCTGATGGACGACAGCCCGGCCTGGCTTGAACTCGGCGCGCCACGGCATGTGCCCCTGGCCAAGGGGGAACGGCCGTTCACGGTTCTGATCCTCGAGGACTGCGCATGAGCGAAAATCCAAAAGTCAGCCATGTCCTACTTTCCAAAATCCACCCTTCCGTGGAGAACAACACCCTCTACCACCCCATCAAGCCTGGCGATCCTTCCATCCGGGAACTGGCCGCCTCCATCCGGGAGCATGGCCTCTTGGAACCCCTGGTGCTCACACAGGACAGCTTCATCATCTCCGGGCACCGCAGGTTCGCCGCCTGCAAGCTGGCCGGCCTCAGGGTTGTGGACTGCGAAATTAGGGAAGGCGTCTTCCATGGCGACCCGGAATTCATGCGGCTTCTCCGGGAGTTCAACCGCCAGCGGGTGAAAGGGGTTGATGAGGTTCTCCGCGAGCGCCTGGTGGATGCGACCGATGACGACGAGGCCGCCATTGACGCGGTCCTCCTGGAACGGGGGCGCCGGGAGGAAATCAGGGTTGATCCCATGGAGATCGTGGGGACCCTGGCCCGGAAACGAATCTCAGAGGCCAAGGCGCCATTCTTGGCCGCCATCCTCCAGGTGATCGAGGACCAGCACGAATTCTGGCCCCTATCAGACCGCCAAATCCATTATGGCCTTCTGAACCACCCGCCCTTGCTCCACGCCAAGAAGCCCGGGCTCTACGCGAACAACCCTCGGTCCTACAAAAGCCTCTGTGAACTCCTGACCCGGGCCCGCCTTGAGGGCAGCATCCCGTGGAATGCCATCGCGGACCCAACCCGGCCTGTCACGAGCTGGAGAGTCCACCCGAACGTGACGCCCTTCATCAGCGAGCAGCTCGAGGAGTTCTTGGCCGGATATTTTAGGGATTTTCAACAGTCCCAACCTCATCACATTGAGATCATCGGCGAGAAAAACACCATCGCTTCCATCATCCGACCCGTGGCAGCGGAATTTTGTATCCCATTCACCATCGGGCGTGGGTACTCCTCGCTGCAGCCCCGGTATGACCTTTCCCGAAGGTATCAAGCCAGCGGGAAAGGCAGGCTGGTGCTCCTCATCCTTTCCGACCACGACCCGGATGGGGAGGAGATCGCCCAGAGCTTCGCGCGGAGCATGCGCGATGACTTCGGTATCACCGACATTCACCCCGTCAAGGTCGCCCTGAATCGGGACCAGGTGCAAGCCCTGGCCTTGGTACCGGCGATGCAGGCCAAGGAGGGGTCCAGCAATTATGGGAAATTCGTATCCCAGCACGGCCATGATGTCTTCGAGCTGGAGGCCGTGCCGCCCAAGTGGCTCCAGGATCGGCTCCGGGAGGCCATCCTCTCCGTGCTGGACGTGGACGCCCTGAACCGCGAAAAAGAGCAGGAACGGGCCGACCAGCACGGCCTCCTGGAGATGCGCAGGAAGATGATCGAGGCCGCATCATGAGCCTCTCTGAGTATCTATCAGGAAACCAGCGCGCTGAAAGCCGCGCCATTCCTGGACATCGTCCAGTGGCCGGCGGTGCTTCCTGCATCCAACCCTCAATGAGCCTCCGGCGGGGCCTTGCCGCTGGCCAGGGAAACCCTGGATCACCTGCCGCGTGGAGCGAGGTCCACGGGAAAGGCAATCATGCGCGGTGAGCAGCTCTGAGGACTTCATCCAGTCCCTGGCCAAGGCGATGTTGCCCGGGCAGCTGGAAAAGCTCCTGAAAGCCTACGGCGGGTCGACCTTCTATCTGCCCAAGCTTGGGAATCTAAACCGGGTTGCGCGGAATGCAGAGATCCGCGCGGAGTGGGCTGAAGGTGCGAACTACTTGACCCTGGCGATTCGGTACGGAGTGACCACCCGGCAAATCCGGCGAATCGTGGACGGGCCCAAGAAGGCCAGGGGTGGACCAAAGTCCCAAAGTGAGACTTTGGTGAACACCGCGTCAGCACTGGCTCCGTCGGCCCTTGTCGCCCAGGTCCCCGGCGTTGCTCCGGCCGCCCCTGTGGCCCCCGCGAAGGCCAAGAAGGACGCCGCCTAAGGTTGTGACACCGTTTAGAGGCTTTGTCACAGGAAGGAGCCGAACCTGGAGAATCTAGGAGTCACCCCATGGACAAGCGGTATGCCGACATCCTCGGAATCCTTCCTCCCACTCCTCCGCGCCGGCCGCGCGCCGCTTTTGTGCCCGCCGCGCTCCAGTCGCCGCCGCAGAACGTCATCAACGCGAACTACCAGCAGTTGAACATCCCGGCGGTGAGCAAGTCCTCGGATGACATGGTGCTCCGCTTCCACAACGACGCGATCAGTATCATCCGCGAGGAGTCCGGCGCCGCCGCCCAGGCCCTGAAAAACCTCGACAACAACCTGCGCCAGGAGGTGCAGCTGGCGCGCGCGGCCAGCATCGCCCGCCTGGCCATCCTCGCCGTGCAGGCGCGGCTCCAGAACGCCGCCGTTCCCCTGGCCCGGGCCATCTACGAAGCCCGGCAGATCGTGGACGCCGCCATGAACCGGGAGCCGGCGGACCCCGCCGCCGCCGTCCGGTGGTATGCCAAGGTTGCGGAGGTCCGCCGCCAGGTCGAGGACCTGGGAGACTCTGACCTGGTTGACGCCGCCTCACGCCTGGCCCAGCTGGGGGATGAGACCTGGCCGGAGGTTTTCCTGAACAGCATCAGCGTGAAACTGCCTGAAGGCATCGCCGAACAGTTCACGGAGGTCTACCAGCGCGCCGTGGCCGGTCCCCAGGTGGAACTCCTGGAATCGGCCGCACAGGGCCTGGATGAGGTCAAGGCCGTCATCGGCGTCGCGGAGCTCGTGCTGAATACCACCTTCACCTCCCTGGGCACTGACCAGCGGTGGAAGCTGGTCCCGCAGGACGCCATCGTGAAGGCCTGGCCCAAGCCCGCCAAGGCCGCCTTCATCGCCGCCAAGGGCGAGGATGCCTACACTTCCCTCCTTCAGGGGGACCTGGATTTCGGCGTC
This sequence comes from Holophaga sp., assembly GCA_049508835.1. Lineage (GTDB taxonomy): Bacteria > Acidobacteriota > Holophagae > Holophagales > Holophagaceae > Mesoterricola. Next base: position 177,054 of record JBELAL010000003.1, read on the forward strand.
GCCCTGGGCGTCTTCCGCCCGGGCCTCGTGACCGGAGACTAAGCCATGGCCATCATCTACAGCAAGATCGACGGGAAGCCCCAAGAAGTCCCCGAGTGGATGTTCAACGAACTGGTTGAATTCGAAGCCAACGTGCGCAACCAGGTCCTCGCCAACAACAGCTCTCAGCCCATTGAATACCACCACACCCACATGGGCATGTTGCGCGCGGGTGAGTTCAGAGACGAGGAGAAAGCCCGGGAACGGGCCCAAACCGCCGCCGACAAGGCCAAGGCCGAGAAGTTGCGCCTCGAGCCGCCCCACATGGATCCCAAGCCGGGTCAGGACTGGAGCGACCTGGTCGGCTGACACGCCTTCGCCCCGGTTCACCCTTCACCCCCCACCTCATGGAGCTACCATGCCTCCCACCCTCACGATCCCCCAGTACGTGTTCATCGAGGTCTGCAAGGGCATCCTCGCGGATCCCCAGGTGCACCCGAGTCCCCAGGACCTGGTGATCCTGGCGAAGCCCCTCGCTGACGCGATCACCGCCGCCCTGCCGCCCGCGTAGGCTGCCCGCCATGGAATGCCCTCAACCCCAGGCCCCGGTGCCCCAGAGAACGGGCCTGGGGCCTTTCCTGTCAAGCGTTTCGCTGTAGGGGGTGGGGGTGCCTGCCGTTCGCCGCTTGAAAACCGCCGACAACGTGCGAGCCGCCCTGGCGAGGATCTTCCGCCAGGTGGAGGCGGACCAGATGGAACCGACCAAGGCCCGGGTGTTGATCTACTGCGCTTCCGTGATGGTCGGCGTCATCAACAGCGCCGACCTCGAGGCCCGGCTGCAGGCCCTTGAGGATGAACGGGAATTAGGGGAGGAACGATGAGCCTACGGGTCCTGAGTCACCGCCTGGAGCGGATCGAACGGTTCCGGGACTCCAAGAAACCAGTGGGTCCCTGGAAAACCTATGTCTGCCAGCACCTCAAGGACACCCCTGAAGAGGCTGCCGAAATCGCGGAATTCAAGAAGGCTCACCCCAAAGAGCAGCTGATCGTCGTCCGTGTGTTTGATGGCCGGAAAAGGGCAGCCGCATGAGGCCCTTGGCGCGCCGCCTGCGCAGGCTTGAGCGCAAGGAGATGCACCCGGGTGAGGTCGAAAAATGCATTGACCAGGTCCTCAGCGACCCGGCTTACCTGGTGGACCTGGTCAGACGGAGTCCGGCGCGCCCGGGCAGCCAGGAGGCCGCGGTGGACGCCGAGTTGCTGGCCCTCTTCGCGTCGCCCTCTGATCCTTTATCAGGAAATCAAGAAGGTTAACCTATGCCATTTCAATACCACGGCTCGTTTGTCCTGCATTCTGCCCCACACCGGGGGAAGACAGGTCCGATGCTCACCACTCTGCCGCCCTTCATCCAGGCCGCATTCAGGGAGCACGCTGCCAAGGAGCATCCGAAGGAAGCCTGCGGCCTGGTGGTGCAATTGCCGGGGGGAGCATTGGCTTTCCGGGCGTGCCGGAACGTCCATTCAACCCCGCTGGACTGTTTCGAGCTCGCCCCTGAGGACTGGGACCAGGTAGAAGATGAAGGGGAAGTCATTGCCCTCCTGCACAGCCACCCGGACGCGCCGGCAAGGCCCTCCCTTCGTGACTGGGCGGAATGTGCGGTGATGCTCATCCCTTGGTTCATCCTGGGCCAGGGAAATGAGTGGGCTCACATGGACCCCAGCCGGGTAGTTTTCCAGCGGTCTCCTGAGGAGTGCTCCAGATGAACCAACCGACCTTCACCCCCGTCAAACTCCGTGGCCACCTGGGCGGCAAGTTCGGTTCCATGACCAGGCGTCTGGACGTGCGCAGCCCCCGGGAAGCCATCGAGGCGCTGTGCTGCACCGTGCCAGGCTTCCGGGACGCCCTGCGCGCGACCCGGGTCAAGATCCTGGTCCGGAACGAGCCGATCACGCTGGAGGAGTTTTCCCAACCAAGCGGCCGGGGCGAGATCCGGATCGTGCCGGTGCCTCGTGGGTCGAAGGATGTGGGGGTGCAGATGCTGGAAGGCGCCGCGCTGATTGCCTTCTCCGTCTTTGTTCCCGGCCCCTGGTCCCCAACGATGATGAGCATCGGTGTCGCCCTCGAACTGGGCGGCGTCGCCCAGCTGCTGAACGGCGCGCCCTCGGCGCCAGCGGCCACCAATTCCTACCTGTTCAGCAACGCCCAGAACACCATCGCCCAGGGGATCCCGGTCCCGGTGTTCTACGGCCAGATGACCATCGTCCCTCCCCTCATCAGCGAGGGCATCGACACGGAGGCCTTCGTCACCACCCTGTTCAACCTGAACTATGACGGGCTCGGGACCTGGACCGGGAACGGCGACGACATTCCCTGGGGCGCAAGCCTCGCCTGCAAGTAGGGGGGAGGCGTGGGCATCGCGGACCAGCTGCACGATGAGGCCGTCACGGACATGGTTTTCAGCATCCGCTATGAGGCGGGCCTGGGCCGGCGCGTGGTGGAGCACCTGAAGGCCCTGGCCCAGGACCTGGCCGGCCTCCTGGCCCTGGATGAGGGGATCGACACCAAGCGCAAGCTGGATGCAATCCTGAGCGAGGCCAAGGCCCTGGTGAATGAGCGGTATGCCAGCGCCGAAGGGACCTTCGATGAAGAACTGCCCCAGTTCACCAAGATCGAAGTGGGGCGCCTCCTGAAGACCCTCAACCGCGTCACCAGCTCCGATCTTTTCACCGTGGACTTGACGGACACCCTTCTGCGCAAGCTGACCACCAAACTCCTCATCCAGGGCGCCCCCTCCGCCGAATGGTGGCAGGCGCAAGAGGCGGACACGCTGCGCCGGTTCACCAACTTGATGCGCCTGGGGATGGTGGACGGCTCGACTGGGGACCAGCTGGCCCGGAACGTCCGAGAGATGATGGGCACCTCCATGCGCAACGCACAGGCCCTGGTCCGAACCTCTGTGATTAGCGCGAACAACGCCCTCCGGCAGGAAGTCTACCGGGCGAACTCCGATGTGATCCGCGCGGAATGCTGGGTCGCCACCTTGGATCCCCGGACCTGCGCTGCCTGCGGGGCCCTGGACGGGCAGACGTGGGGTCTGGATGAATCCCACCCGGCCGCGCCGCTTCACTGGGGCTGTCGCTGCCTCTTGCTGGCCCAGGTCAAATCCTGGGAGCAACTTGCCCGGGAGAACGGCAGCAACCCGGAGATGATGAAGAAGCTGGACGGAATTCCGGCCGGGGCCCGGGCGAGCATGGACGGCCAGGTCCCCTCCAGCATGACCTACCAGGACTGGCTGTCTTCCAAGTCGCCGGAGTTCCAGCGCCAGGTGCTCGGCCCGGCCCGCTTCCGGCTCCTCCAGAGCGGCAAGCTGCGCCTGTCGGACCTCACGGACATGCGGGGGCACGAGCTGACGCTGAAGGAACTGGCCACGCTCTAAATTTCTTCCTGCATCAGTCTTCCTGGATCAGAAAAGGGTGAGCTTGATTTCAATGAGCGTCACAGTTTTGTCGCCAGGGGAAAGGGGTCCTTCGAAAACCCTTTCGGTGCACGTTGCACGCCCATGGCCAGGGACATCTATAACCGCTCCGGAAGCAAGATCTCCGAAGGGAAGGCCTCGATAGACCGCAACCCTCGCGAGTCCACCTGCTTCTAGCCTCCAGACCGTCGTAATCACGTCTTCGGCGATCATGATGCGCCCCCGGAATCCTGTCTGATGATTTCGCTCAGGATAGGACAATCCAACTAGGTTGGGGAAAATTCCAATGTGGGCAGGATGCAGGAAACAAAAGATTGGCCACCGTCGAAGGTGGCCGTAAGTGCTGTGTTCATTGGTGGTCCCGGAGCGACTCGAACGCCCGACCCTCAGATTCGTAGTCTGATGCTCTATCCAGCTGAGCTACGGGACCGCGATGGTTGATCAGTCTATCGACTCGTTGTTGGATTGTCCACTGCGGATTGGCCGCGGCAGGGGGGGATGGCGCGGGGGGGCGTCCGTGCCCACTCCGCTTGCGTTCCAGGTCCCCCGGGGAGGCGCCTCCCCGCCCGTACCGGATCGAGTGGGTGCGTGCTCGCAAGCTGCGTACGCACCCACTCGATCCGGTCTGCCGTCCTCCAGCCGGTTGAATCCATGGCCGCGGTTCCTTATGGAGTCCAGCCATGGGCCGGCGCCTGGCCCGTGGCCTCGGGCCGCCCGGACCTCCCCGGGAGCCGACCGCGAGGGAACCGGGGCGCTGGCGGATCCTGCCGGGCGAGATAATAATGATCGATATTTTCAGGGTAGTGGTATGAATGGATCAGGCGAACGGAAGCCGGGGCCCGGATTGCGCCGGTCCAGTCCCGGTGCCGCCGCCCATCCGGGGGCAGACCACGGTTCCGCCGGCGCCGGCAGGCGGGAAAAGCCGTTCGAAAGGATTGGGAAAACCCGGTTGATGGCATTCAATACTGGAGAGTAGACTTGACTGCAATAAACTTTGATCGAAGTAAGCGCTTTGGTCATTCTCAAGCCTCGTTTCTCCATCGCCCAACCACACCCGGCCCTGCGCTCGCGCGCCCTTCCAGTTGACGCGCGAAGCCCCGGACTGGTCCGTGCTCCGGTTCGCCCCCATGCGGGTGCGAAGTAAGGCACACTGAGTGTTCCCGGCCAGACAGATTCCCACCTGTATCTGAACAAACTCTCCCAGTGCCCCCCATGGAAGCCCAAAGCCAAAAAGCTGCAAAGGAAGTTCAATGAGCGAGCTGACACGTAAGGAAGTGGTCTTCATCCTTAAATCAGGAAAGAGCTTCCAGCGTACCGACCTCAGTGGCCTTGACTTGAGGGGGTTCGACCTGTCCGGAGCCAACCTGGCCGAAGCGAACCTCGCCGGGACGGTGCTCAACCAGGCCGTGCTGAGGGGGGCCGACCTGACCGGGGCGGACCTGCGGCTGGCGAACCTGGACGAGGCGGACCTGGAAGGGGCCAACCTGAGCCGGGCCAAGCTCAAGGGGGCCAACCTCAGCGGCGCCAACCTGAGCGGCGCGAACCTGAGCGGGTTCGACATCCAGCAGTACGACCAGGCCACCATGCCCATCCTGCGCGGCACCCGGCTCACCGGGGCGGTGCTGTCGGGCATCAACTTCAGCGGCGTGGACCTGAGCGGCAAGGACCTGGGGGAGGCCAACCTGAGCGGGGCCGACCTGCGCCAGACCATCCTGGCCGGGGCCAACCTGCAGGGCGCCAACCTCAGCCGCTGCAGCCTGCTGGGCGCCTCCCTCAACGGCGCCAACCTGCAGGGCGCCAATCTCTCCTTCGCCGTGCTGGGCGGGGCCGCGCTGGTGCGCGCCAACCTAGGCGACGCCGACCTGACCGACGCCGACCTGCACTGGGCCAACCTGGGCGAGGCCAACCTCGAGCACGCCAACCTGAGCCGGGCCAACCTGCGGGGCGCCAACCTGGGCGGCGCCAACCTCAGCGGCGCCAACCTGCGCTACCTGGACATCCTGCAGTACGACAAGAACGACATCCCCGACCTCACCGGCGCCAACATGAGCGGCGCCAACCTGAGCGGGACCAACCTGCGCGGGCTCAACCTCAGCCAGAGCAACCTGAGCGGCGCGAACCTGTGCGGCGTGGTGCTGCGCCACGCCAGCCTGGAGGGCTCCATCCTCAACGAGGCCGACATGAGCTCGGCCGACCTGAGCGGCGCCAACCTCAGCGCGGCCCAGCTGGGCCGCGCCAACCTCAGCTCGGCGCTGCTGGCCGGGGCCGTGCTCATCGGCGCCGACCTGCACCTGGCCGACCTGACCGGCGCGGACCTGCGCGAGATCAGCTTCGTGGGCGCCAACCTCACCGGCGCCAACCTCACCGGGGCCAGCCTGAGCGGCGCCATGCTGGAGGGCGCGATCCTCAGCGAGACCGTGCTGGTGGGCGCCAAGCTCATGCGGGTGAACCTGACCGAGCGGGACCTGAGCCGGGCCGACCTGAGCGAGTGCGACCTGAGCTCGGCCAACCTGGAAGGGGCCAACCTGACCGGCGCGGTGCTGGTGGGCGCCAACCTGGAGGACACCCAGCTGGGCGGCGCCAACCTGGGCGGGGCCAACCTGCAGGGGACCGACCTGCGCACCGCCAACCTGTGCGGCGCCGACCTGAGCCAGGCCAACCTCAGCACCGCCGACCTCCAGGGCGTGATCCTCAGCGCGAACCTGAGCGGCGCCAACCTGAGCGGCGCGAACCTGCGCGGCGCCGACCTGGACCGGGCCATCCTCACCGCCGCCAACTTCAGCGGGGTCGACCTGAGCGGCTTCGACCTGCAGGGCGCGGACCTCACCAACGCCATCCTGGACGGCGCCAAGCTCACCGGGGTGAACCTGCACCGGGCCACCCTGCGCGGCAGCCACGCGATGGGCGCCAACCTGAGCGGCGCCGACCTGAGCGAAGCGGACCTGGCCATGGCGGACTTCTGCGGCGCCAACCTGTTCGGGGTGAACTTCGAGAAGGCCAACCTGGAGGGCGCCAAGCTGGCCTCGCTGCCCACCGAGTCCTGGGGCGAGTACCGGACCAACCTGAGCAACGCCAACCTGAGCGGGGCCAACCTGGCCGGGGCCGACCTGTACCAGGCCAACCTCAACGAGGCCAACCTGCACAACGCGAACCTGTCCAACGCCAGCCTGATCTGGTCCGACCTGCGTGGCGTCGACCTGCGCGAGACCGCCCTGCACGGCACCAACCTCAAGGGCGCCAACCTGGACGGGGCCAACCTGTGCGGCGCGGACCTGCGCGAGACGGTGCTGCGCGACGCCTACCTGGACAGCGCCAACCTCAGCAGCGCGAACCTGAGCGGCACCAACCTCACCAACGCCGACCTGCGCGACACCAACCTGATCGACGCCTCCATGGACGGCGCCAACCTATCCGGCGCCAACCTGAGCGGGGCCAACCTGGTGTGGACCAACCTGAGCGGGGCCAACCTGGTGCGGGCCAACCTCACCCGGGCCAAGCTCAGCGGCGCCCACCTGGGCGGCGCGGACCTGCGCGAGGCCGACCTCACCGAAACCAACCTGGACGGCGCGAACCTCAGCGGGGCGAAGCGATAGCCACTCTGGGACGTTCGTGTCCCAGCCGGGCCTTGTCCGCCGACGGCCACGGTGGCGATGCAAGCTGTGCGCGAACAAGTAAATCCGGTTTGCCGTCCGCAAGCCCCCTGAACCCGTGGGTGCGTCTTCTTGAGAAACCCCTTCCCGTGGGTCCGGCTTCGCCCATAGGGACGCCAGGCGGCAAAACGTAACCATGCATCGGGCGGTGTCCCTGGTCGGCTAACCGGCGTTGCTTGTTTTCCCGCAGCTTGCGAGGAGAAAACAAGCAACGCCGGTACGTATGGGTCGGCGCGAACCGGTCAGGGGCGTACGCCGGCATAGGGGGCCGTCGGCGGACCCGGCCGGGTCGGACCACGGCCGCCCCAACAGAGCTAGAGCTTGGTCTTGGAGTACGCGTGCTCCCCGGCCGGCGGCAGCGAGGGCACGCCGTTGGCCATGTTGAACACGTGGCGGTCGGCGGCGGGCTCCTCGGCCCGGGCCATGCTGTTGGCGGCGAAGGCTGCGGCCGCGGGGACGGCCGGAGGCGACGGGAAGGGCACGAACGGGGCTTCCTTCTCCTCGGCCTTCTCGTGGCGCTCCAGGCCCCGGCGGGTGCAGGTGCCCTGCAGGGTGCCCCCTTCGTCCACCACCAGGGAGCCCACCTCCACGTCGCCCTCGACGAAGCCGGTGCCGTGGATCTCCAGGCACTCCTGGATCTTGAAGGTGCCCAGGATGCGCCCGGTGACGATCAGGTGCTTGGCGGCGATGGTGCCCTTCACCTCGCCGGTGGGGGCGACGGTCACTTCGCCCTCGCTGTGGATGGCCCCGTCCACGACGCCCTCGATGCGCAGGCTGTTCTGGCCTGCGTGAATCTCCCCCTTCCACAGGGTGCCTTTGCCGAGCAGCGTATGAATGGCCTGGGCCTGTTCGGGGCGCTTCTTGCTGCTGAACATGGGAGACTCCTGTTTCAACGTAACGAGGATAGCCACTCACGCTGAAGCCGCATGTAGGGCATCGGGTTCACCGGCCGGCCCTTCAGGCGCACTTCGTAGTGCAGATGGACGCCGGTGGCGTTGCCGGTCCGGCCCATCTCCCCAAGGATATCGCCACGGGCAACCTGCTGTCCCTCTTTCACCAGGACCTTGGACATATGGGCGTACAAGGTCTCCACCCCGGGGCCGTGGCTGAGCACCACGCCGTTGCCGTAGCGCTCCATCCACCCGGCCTCCTCCACCTCCCCGTCGGCGGTGGCCTGGACGGGGGTGCCTTCGGCGTTGGTGATGTCGATGCCGGAATGGAAGCCCAGCAGCCCATCGTCCGATTCGTTCCGGCGGGTGAAGGGGATCAGCCGGATCCCGAAGGGGGAGCTGAGGTAGCCGGCGGTGGGCGGGATGGAAGGGGTGTGGTTCCAGCGGTCGACGATGGGATCCAGCCGCGCCTTCACCAGCCGGGTCTGGGCGGCGGTGTGCTCCAGGTCCTGCTGGAGCCGGCTCAGGTCCTTGGAGGTGTCGGCGGGCTTGGGGTCGGCCGCGGGCAGGGGCAGGATGGCCGGCCCGGTGTTCTTCATGTTCAGCACCTTGAGCAGGTCCTCCAGCTGCTTGCGCAGCTTCTGGACTTCCCCGTCCAGGGCCTGGGCCTGGTCCAGGCTTTCCCGCACCTGGCGCTGCTGGGCGTAGGTTTCCTTCTGGAGCTGGGTGAAGCTCATGATCTTCTTGGTGGCCCACAGGCCGTAGGCGGACCCGATCATGGCCACCGCCCAGATGGCCGCCACCAGCCCGAAGCCCCAGAGCATGGTCCGGCGGGCGATGGACCAGCGGATCGTGCGGTGGGAAAAAACCAGCATGACGGTAAAAAACCGCTCGGAGTCCGGACGGCTCAGACGCAAGCCTCTGCGCGTTAGCGGCTTTCTCGCCATAGAATTCCTACCCTACGTTGGATGCAGCCCCCTGTCGAGGAACTTTTCAACCTAGGTAAAATACAAGGGAATCGGTCACTTAAGGGATCAGTCTGGCCACCACCCATTCGGCCAGGTGCCCGCTGAAGAAGATCAGCCCCACCAGGCTGTTCAAGGTGAAGAAGGCGTGGTCGATCCGGTCCAGCCGCCCGTCCCGGACCACCCACTGCTCCCGGACCAGGATCGCCGCCACCGCGGCCCAGCCCAGCCACGGGAACAGGTGGGCCTCCACCCGCAGGTTGAACCCGGCCCAGGCGGCCAGGGCCAGCAGGTGCACGGTGCGGGAGGTCCACAGGGCCGTGGGCACCCCCAGCCGGGCCGGGACCGAGTGCAGCCGGCGCTCCCGGTCGAAGTCCAGGTCCTGGAGGGCGTACAGGATGTCGAACCCCGCGGTCCAGGCGAGCACCCCCAGGGCCAGGAGCCAGGCCGGCGGGTCCACCCTCCCGGTCACGGCGATCCAGGCCCCCAGCGGGGCGCCGGCCAGGGACAGCCCCAGCACCGCGTGGCTCAGGGTGGTGAAGCGCTTGCAGAAGGAGTAGCCCAGGATGACCAGGAGGGCCAGGGGCGCCAGTCTCCAGGGCAGGGACCCCAGCATCCCGGCGGCGAAGCCGAACAGCACGATGGCCAGCCCCAGCAGGATCATCGCCCCGCCCCGGCTCACCCGGCCCGCCGGCAGGGCCCGGTCCCGGGTCCTGGGGTTGGCCGCGTCCAGGTCATGGTCCGCCAGCCGGTTGAAGGTCATGGCCGCGGTCCGGGCCCCCACCATGGCCGCCAGGATCCAGCCCACCTTGTCCAGGGGCGGCAGCCCCCGGGTCGGCGCCAGGGCGCCCAGGAAGGCGAAGGGCAGGGCGAACACCGTGTGCTCGAACTTGATCATGTCGAGCAGTTCCCGGGTCTGGCGCAGGAGCGGGGCGGGGGAAGGGGTCTGGTCCGGTCCGGGCCCTCCGGCGGACATTTCAGGCGGGGAGGCAGGCCGGTCGGGGGGCGCGGGGTCCATGGCTGACATCATGGGACGAATTTACCAGGATGTGCCCCGTCTCCGGCTCGGGGACGATCTCGCGCTCCGTCAGGATCCGGGTACCGGTCGCGGCTGCCCGCTGGCGCCACTTCTCCAGCTTCATCAGCGGCTCCTCAAGGGAACTGAGGACCTTCTCCTCGCTCCGGCGCCGGGCAAGGCCTCGTCCGGAGAATGACCTCAGCCGGCAAGCCTGCCCGGATGCTTCCGTCTCCGCCCGGCCCGCCGCCGCACCGCCGCCACCCGCTCCGTCTGCGCCCCCCGGGCCCGCTCGGCCAGCGCCCGGGCCCGCGCCAGGCTGGGGCGGGGATCCAGGCCGTGGGCGGCTTCCCAGTCGCCCAGGAGGGTCCAGGTGCGGGCGGCGGTGGCGCACAGGGAGCGGGGCGCGGCGCAGCCCTGGTCCAGGGCCGGCGCCATGCAGGCCATGGCCCGGTCCAGGACGTGGCGGGGATCCCGGCCCTGGGCGGCCTCCACCTGGGCCTTGAGGTTCAGCACGTCCCCCAGGTAGTCCCGGCCCAGGAAGGTGGTGTGCCCGGCATCGGCCAGGGCCAGGTCCAGGGCCGGTTCCGGGTCGCCTCCGTGATGGAAGGCCCAGTCCGCCCGGAGCCAGTGGATCAGCATGTGGTCCGCCCGCAGGGCCGCGCTGAGGGGAGGGCGGGTCCGGGCGGCGAAGAAGCGCCGGGCGGCCTCCAGTTCCGGGTTCGCGGCCCTTGGCGGCCAGGCGCCGGGCTTCCAGGATGCGCAGCCCCAGCCAGTCGTCCTGGAGTTCGGGGTTGTCAGGGTTCAGGTCCAGGGCCTGGGCGACCGCCTGGCGCAGCTGGGCCAGGAAGTCGGCCGCCGGCGCGCCCCGGTCCAGGCGCAGCGCCGCCAGGCCCCGGCCCGCGGCCAGGCAGGCGTGGTGGAGGGACTCGTCGCTGCGGGCTTGTTCCAGGCACCGCTGGGCCACGACCATGGCCTCGAAGTAGCGGGTCTCCGCCAGCAGGTCGTCCCCCGCCAGGCAGGCCTGCCGGCCCAGGATGGCCAGGCTGGTGGAGGCCAGGACCCCGGCCTGGGCCTGCCAGGGGCGGGTCACCAGGTCCATGCGCGCCAGTTCCGCCGCCCGGGCATAGTCCTGGCGGGAGAACGCCGCCTGGGCTTCGGTGAAGGAATCGGGGGCGGGCTCCCCGGCGGGGTCCAGGAGGGCTTCCACCGGGGTGGCGCCCTGGGGCGGGACCGGGTCCTCCGGCTCTCCGGCGAACAGCGCCTCGGGCTCGGTCCGGGCCTGGGCGGCCACCAGGGTGAGGGCCAGGAGGCCGGCCGCCTCGGGCTCCCGGAACCCCCAGCCCCGGGCCAGCTCCAGCTCCCGCTGGGCGCTCCCGAAGTCGCCCAGGAGGAACTGGCCCTGGCCCAGGGCATAGTGCCCCGGCCCTTGGGCCTCGGGGCCCAGGGTGGCGAGGCGGCTGACGATGCCCTCCAGGCGCACCCGCAGCCGGGCGTAGGCGGGGCGCAGGTCATGGGCGGGCAGCGCCCGCTCCAGCAGGAGGTCCCGCTCCATCTCGGCGGCTTCCCGCGTGAAGTGGTGTTCCCAGGTCGAGCGGCTGCGGAAGGAGGCGGCCAGCCGCTTCTGGCCCTGGGCCAGCGCGGCGGCCAGGCAGGTCCCGGCCAGGAGGACCCCCAGGGCCGGCTTCCATACCCGGGACCAGCGCCGCCAGCGGTCGTCCTGGGCCTTCCCGCCCCGGGCGGCGATGGGCTCCCCCCGGAGGAAGCGCCCGAGGTCCTCGCCCAGCGCCTTCGCCGTGGGGTAGCGGCGCTCCGGGTCCGGTTCCAGGCACTTGCGGATGATGAGGTCCAGGTCCCGGGGCACCTCCTTCGGGGGCCGGCCTCCGTTGGGGTCGGGGGCGAGCCGGGGGCCTCCGGGCAGTTCGCCCCGCAGGGCGAAGTGGAGGGTGCCGCCCAGGGCGAACACGTCCGTGGCCGGGCCGATCCGGGCGGGGTCCTCCTGGAGCTGTTCGGGCGCCATGTAGGCGGGGGTGCCCTGCACCCAGGGGGAGGCGGCCATGGCCGGCCCGTCCAGGTCCAGGGCCAGGCCGAAGTCGCAGACGTAGGGCGTCCAGCCCCCTTCGGGATCGGGTTCCAGGAGGATGTTGGAAGGCTTAAGATCCCGGTGGATGAGCTTGCGGCGGTGGGCGGCGTGGACCGCCCCGGCCACCTGGGCGACGATCCGGACGATGTCGGCCACCGCCAGGTCCGGGGCGGCGTCGGCCAGGGTCGGCCCGCGCACCAGTTGCATGGCGATCCTGGGCGCGGCCTCGGAACTTTCCACGTCGAAGATCTGGCAGACGTTGGGGTGGGCCAGCCGGCTCTGCAGCCGGGCTTCGTGCAGGAACCGGATCAGGCTGCTGGGGTCCAGCTTGCGGAGCAGCTTCAGGGCCACGGTCCGGCACAGGACCACATCCCAGGCTTCCCGCACCTCGCCCATGCCGCCCTGGCCCAGCAGCGGCCCCAGCACGTAGCGCCCCTCCCTTGGCCGCTGGGGGTCCAGCCAAGAGGGTTGCAGGCGGGGTGCGTCGGACAACATGGGGAGGGACGGGGGCAAGCCCTCCAAAATATTTTCTTTTTATTTAGATGGCAATAAAATATTTAATAATTTTCGCTCCCGCAATCCTCCACCCTCGACCCCGGGGTGGTTGCCAGGGCGTGGCGCAGGAGGAACTGGAGCCGGCCGGGGGGGGCCAGGGTCCGGGCCAGGCGGAGCTGGCTCCGGGCCTCCGGCAGCTGCAGCCGCCCCACCTCGGCGCGCAGCCGCATCTCCAGGGCCAGGGTCAGGCCCTTGAGGGCATGGGCCGATCCGGAGCTCCCGTTGAGCTGCAGGGCGAGGTCCACCAGGGCCCGGCTGCGCTGGAGGCTGGCCCGGGCATCCCCCTCGTGGCCGGCTTCCCACTCGGCCCGGACCAGCCAGGTCTCCGCCGCCGTCTCGCACAGGGTCCAGGAGGCGCTCCGCTCCAGCAGCGGCTGCATCCGAGCCACCGCCTCGTCCAGGGTCGGGCGGGGGTCCTCGCCCCGGAGCATCTCCACCCGGGCCTTGAAATTGAGTACTTCACCCAGGAAGTCCCGGTGGCGGAACCAGGCCGTGTGCCCCAGGTCCTCCAGGGCACGGCGCAGGTCCGGCCCCGGATCCTGGCCCAGCCTGAAGCTGCGCTCCGCCAGGCGCCAGTGCAGCAGCATCCGGTCCGCCCGCAGCTCCACCGTGAGCGGAGCCCGGGCCCAGGTGTCCAGGAAGGCCTGGACCGCATCCAGCTCCGGGCCGGGGTCCCGGCCCAGGTCCCGCAGCCGGTACGCCTTGACCAGGCCCAGCAGCACCCGGTCATCCTGGAGCCCCGGGTCCAGGGGGTCCAGGGCGAGGGTCTTGTCGCAGCGGGCCAGGAGGCCATCCAGGAAGGGAAGGCCCAGGCGCCCCTGGCTGGCCAGCAGGAAGGCCAGGCGCGCGGCGCCGGTGAAATAGGCGTGGTAGGTGAACGGATCGCTGTGGCCGATGGCCTGGAACCGCTCGGCGGCGGACATGGCCTCCCGGTAGCTCGCCTCGGCCTGCCGGAGCTCGCCGGCGTCGTACCGCTGCCGGCCCTGCTCGGACAGGGCGAGGGATTCCACCGCGGCGGCTTCGGACAGCCAGGGACGGGCCGCGCAGGCGGCATGGGCGCAGGCGGCGGCCCGGCGGTAGTCCCTGCGGACCAAGGCCGCCAGGGCGTCGGCGTAGTCGAGGGAGCCCCCTTCCGCGCTCCGGCTCCGGTCCAGGAGGTCCTGGACCCGCCGGGCCAGCTGCTCCGGGACCGGCGGCGGAAGCCCGGTGGCGAAGATGGCCGGGTCGGCGGCCGCGTAGTCCCGCCCCACCAGGCTCCGGGCCAGGGTCCAGGCCACGTCCGGGCCCTGGAACCCGGCGTTCCAGGCCTGCTCCAGCTCGTCCCCGGCCTCGGCGTAGTCCCGCAGCAGCAGCAAGGCGTGGCCCAGGGCATAATGCCCCGGCGCCTGGGCCGCGGGACCCAGGACGCGCATCCGGTTCCGGATGTCCTCCATCCGCGCCCGGACCCGGGCATAGGCCGGGCGCAGGTCGTGGATGGGCATCATCCGCTCCAGCCGCAGCTCCTTCTCCATGTCCGCGGCCTCCAGGGCGAAAAACTGCTCCGCCCGGGCCCGGGCCCGCTGGTCCCGGGTCAGCCGGCCCTTCTCCACCAGCCGGCCGGTGAGGACCACGCCCGCCGCCAGGGTGGCCGCGAGCACCAGCATGCGGTACTGGCGCAGCTGCCGCCATCTCGCCTCCAGGGCCCCCACCGGGCGGGCATGGATGGGCGCGCCGTCCGCGAACAGCCACAGGTCCTCGGCCAGGGCCAGGGCCGAGGCGTAGCGGAGGGAGGGATCCCGCTCCAGGCACTTGAGCAGGATGGTCTCCAGGTCCCGGTGCAGGGGGCCGCCCGGACCGCGGGAGGACGGCGGGAGGCGCTGGCGCCGGGCGGTGGCCGCCCCGTCCGGGGCAGGGGCGTCGCCGAACAGGGCGAAGTGGAGGGTGGCGCCCAGGGCGTAGATGTCCGTGGCCGGCCCCACCAGGCGGCGTTCCCCGCGGCTCTGCTCGGGCGCCATGAAGGCCGGGGTCCCCAGCAGGCCCGGCCCCAGGGTCAGGGAAGGCTCGTCCAGGGCCATGGCCAGCCCGAAATCGCAGACGAACGGCACCCACCGCTCCTCGGGGCCGCGCTCCAGGAGGATGTTGGAAGGCTTCAGGTCCCGGTGGATCAGGTTCAGGCGGTGGGCGGCGTGGATGGCCTCGGCCACCTGGGCCAGGATCACCACGATCTCCTTGATGGTGAGTTCAAAGGCCACCTGGGACAGGGTCGGCCCCCGCACCAGCTGCATGGCGATCTTGGGGATCCCGCCGGAGTTGTCCACATCGTAGATCCGGCAGATGTTGGGGTGGACGATGCGGCTCTGGATCTGGGCCTCGTGCATGAACCGGATCAGCCCCACCGGCTCCATCCTGCGCAGCACCTTCAGGGCCACGGTCCGGCACAGCACCACGTCCCAGGCTTCCCGCACCTCGCCCGCCCCCCCCATGCCCAGGATCGGGCCGAGCACGTACCGCCCCATGCTGGTGGGGTGGAAATCAAGCCATTCCGGCTGGGATGGGGAGGAAGCCGCGGGCATGGAGGGCTCGCAGGGGGCCAGGGGTGGGAGGGAGCATCGAAAGATGGGGTGGCTTTCCCACATGTTAGACAAGTCAAATTGTTCGGCCCCCATTTTTGTTCGGCCGGGATTGCGGCTGCCAAGGAACCGGATATTTTCTATTAATATTTTATTTCTTGGCTCGTCCGCTTTTCGGCCTTGTAATGAACAATTACGTCAAGTCCCTGGTGTTCGCGGCCGTGCTGACCGTGGCCGTGACCGCGGGCACCCAGTGGCAGACCGACCGCCGCCACTGGGCCGAATTCCGCCACCAGTGCGAGCGTCTTGCGTACCGCCTGGACACCCTGCCGGCCCAATCCATGGCCCTGGGCGCGACCATCACCCTGGGCGGCACCCAGGACACGGTCCGCCGTCTGGCCCAGGGCAGACTGCGTCCCTTCGACCCCGGGGCCACCACGCTGCTGCGGCGGTTCGCCCGGGACATCGGCGCGGCCGGGGTGGTCGTCCTGAACCGGCGCGGGGAGGTGGTGGGCGGCACGGCCCCCTCCGAGCCCGGCCCCGGCCTGGCCGAGCGCCCGTGGTTCGCGGCCGCCCTGGCCGGCCGGAGCAGCCTGTACGGGGCCCTGGGCGGCCGGTCCGGGGAGCGGGGCATCTTCGTGGCCTCGCCGGTGGCCGGGACCGGAGGCCCGGGGACGCCGGCGGTGGGGGTGGTGGCGGCCCGGATCGGGTTCCAGGCGGTGGACGGGCTGCTGCAGGAGGAATCCGGCAGCCTGGCGCTGGTTTCGCCCGAAGGGGTGGTGTTCGCCGCCAACGTCCCGGGCTGGCTGCTGCGGGTGGCCGGAGGTCCGGCCCAGGCGGCGCTGGCGCGCCAGGCCCCGCGTTCCAAGGCGGCCTTCGCCGTCCGCGGGCCCGAACTGCTGGGCCCGGAGGCCGGGCTCGACCGCGCGGTGGCGCTGGCCATCGACTGGCAGGACCCGGCGGGAGTCTGGAAGCTGGTCGGGCTCCCCGGCCCGAACCCCATGTCCAGCGGCCTGGACCGGGCGCTGCTGGGGGGCATGGTGTTCTTCGCCGGATTCCTGGGCTCGGTGGCATGGCTGGAGCGGCGCCGGCAGGTGGAAGAGGAGCGGATCCACCAGGAGGACATGGCGGCGGTGCTGATGGAAGGGAAGCGCCTGGCGGAGCGGGCCGCCCAGGCCAAGGCGGACTTCCTGGCCAAGATGAGCCACGAGATCCGGACGCCCATGAACGCCATCATCGGCATGTCCCACCTGGCTCTGAAGGCCGATCCGACGCCCCGCCAGCGGGAGACCCTCGACCGGATCCTCTCGGCTTCGGAGCATCTCCTGGCGATCCTCAACGACGTCCTGGACTATTCCAAGCTGGAGGCGGGCAAGGTCGAGGCGGAGCATGTGGACTTCCGGCTGGCCTCGGTGCTGGGGACGGTCCGGGACCTGGTGGCGCAGAAGGCCGCCGCCAAGGGGCTGGAGCTGGACTTCCAGGTGGACCCGAGGGTGCCGCCGGAACTGGCCGGGGACCCCCTGCGCCTGGGCCAGATCCTCATCAACTACGCCAACAACGCGGTCAAGTTCACCGAGCGCGGATGGATCCGCATCAGCGTGGACTGCCTGGAGGAAGGCCCCGATGATGTCTTGCTGCGGTTCGCGGTCCGGGACACCGGCATCGGCCTGACCGAGGCCGAGCGGGGCCGTCTGTTCCAGGCCTTCCAGCAGGCCGGCGCCTCCATCACCCGCAGCCACGGAGGGACCGGGCTGGGCCTGGCCATCTGCAGGCAGCTGGCGGGGCTCATGGGCGGCGAGGTGGGGGTGGAGTCGGCCCCCGGCCAGGGCAGCACGTTCTGGTTCAAGGTGCGCCTGGCCCGCGGACGGGGCCCGGTCCGGGCGGGGGCCCCGGAGCCGCCCCGGGGGCCCGGGCACGGCCGCATCCTCCTGGTGGAGGACAACGCGATCAACCGGGAGATCGCCGCCGACCTGCTCAAGGGGGCCGGGTACCGGGTGGACGAGGCGGAGAACGGCGCCGCCGCCCTGCGCATGGTCCAGGAACGCGGCTACGACCTGGTGCTGATGGACGTGCACATGCCGGTGATGGACGGTCTCCAGGCCACCGTCGAGATCCGCAATCTGCCCGAGCTGGGCGGCCTGCCCATCCTCGCCCTCACCGCCGGGGTGCTGGAGAGCGACCGCGACCATTGCCTGGCCGCGGGGATGAACGGCCACATCGCCAAGCCGCTCCATCCGGACGCCCTGTTCGCCGAGCTGGCGCGCTGGATCGGCCCGGCTCCGGAGGCTGCGCTGCCCGGAGCCGACGCCCCTCGGGCTGCGCCGGCGGACCTCCCGGGCCTGGATCCGGCCGCCGGGCTGGGGCGGATGGCGGGCCGGCAGGACCTGTACCTGGATGTGCTGGCCCAGTTCGCTTCCGACCAGGGCGACGCGCCGGCCCGGATCCGGGCGGCCCTGGCGGCCGGCGACCCCGGCACCGCCGAACGCCTGGCGCACACCCTCAAGGGGCTCGCGGGCACCCTCGGGGCCGGCCCGGTGGAGGCGTGGTCCGCCGACCTGGAGGCGGCCATCCGCCGCCGGGAGACCCCCGAGGCCCTGGCTACGCTGGTGGACGGCCTGGAGGCCCGGGTGGCCGAGCTGCTCCGGCGCCTGGGCCCATGGCTGCCCGCGGCCGGGGAGCGGCTCCCGCCCGGCGCCGTCCCCACGTCCCCCGAGGACGCCGCGGACCGGGCGACCCTCCTGGTGGTGGACGACAGCCGGCTCAACCTTTCCCTGATGGCCTCCCTGCTGAGCCGCCAGTACAAGGTCCGGCTGGCGGCCTCCGGCGAGGAGGGGCTGCGGGCGGCCCTCGAGGACCCGCGGCCCGACCTCATCCTGCTGGACATCACCATGCCCGGGATCGACGGCTACCAGGTGATGGAGCGCCTCAAGGCCCAGCCCAGGACCCGCGACATCCCGGTGATCTTCCTCACCGCCCGGGGCGAGCCCGAGGACGAGCAGCGCGGCCTGGACCTGGGCGCGGTGGACTACATCACCAAGCCGGTGAGCCCCCCAATCCTGCGCTCGAGGGTGGCCAACCACCTCAAGCTCAAGGGCGTCCGCGACTTCCTCCAGGACCAGAACAGCTGGCTGGAGGCGGAGGTGGCCCGGCGCACCCGCGAGGTGGGCGCCATCCAGGACGTCACCATCCAGGCCATGGCCTCCCTGGCCGAGACCCGGGACAGCGAGACCGGCGGGCACATCCGCCGCACCCAGCACTACGTCCGTCTGCTGGCCCTGCACCTGCACGACCATCCGAGGTTCAGGGGGTTCCTCGCCGGCGGGAACCTCGACCTGATCTTCAAGTCCGCCCCGCTGCACGACATCGGGAAGGTCGGGATCCCCGACCGGATCCTGCTCAAGCCCGGGCGCCTGACCCAGGAGGAGTTCGAGATCATGAAGCGCCACACCACCCTCGGGCGCAAAGCCATCGAGGCGGCGGAAAGACAGCTTGGATGCCGGATGGAGTTCCTGGCCATCGCCAAGGAGATCGCCGAAGGGCACCAGGAGAAGTGGGACGGGACGGGGTATCCCGCCGGCCTGAAGGGCGACGCGATCCCCATCGCCGCCCGGCTCATGGCGGTGGCGGACGTGTACGACGCCCTCATCAGCCGCCGGGTCTACAAGCCCGCGCTGCCCCACCGCGCGGCGGTGCGCATCATGGCGCAGGGCCGGGGCACCCACTTCGACCCGGACGTGCTGGACGCGTTCCTGGCGATTGAAGGGCGCTTCCGGGAGGTGGCGGACCAGTTCCGGGACTCGGAGTCGGACCAGGAGGAACTGCGGCGGAAGGCGCTGGAGGGGCTGGGCTGATCAGGGGGTCTGTTCCACCTGCGCGCGTTCCAGGGCCAGTTCCAGGGCCGACATGTTCCCGGGGACACGGCCGAAGAACCAGCGGTAGGTGGGCCGGGGCGCCCGGCTCCAGGAGTAGCCGGCTGCCTTCATCCGCACGAACAGGTCCGTGTCGCTCAGCCGGGTGCGGCGGAATCCGCCCACCTGCAGGAAGACCATCCGCTTGCCGAACAGCAGGCCGGAGCCGGATTCGACCTGCTCCGCCTCGATGGCCTGTCCCGGATGGTAGAAGTCGGCGACCAGAGGGACCGGGTCGGGGGAGCAGTTGACCAGGAGGTAGCGCCCCAGGGCGAAATCGCGGCCGCGGAGGGTCTCCTGCATGAGGGCGAGGTGGTCGGGGAGGTACTCGTCGTCCGAGTCCAGGAAGGTCACCAGGTCCCCCCTGGCGATGGCGAGCCCGAAGTTCCTGGCCGCGTCCAGGCCCTGGTGGCCGATCCGGAACGCCCGCCACCGCTCCGCGTCCGGGTCCCCGGGCTCCGGGCGGAGCCCGGCGACGACCTCCGGCGTCTCGTCCGTGCTGCCGTCGTCGATGACGATGTGCTCCCAGTCCCGGCAGGTCTGCGCCCGCAGCGACGCCACCGCCCCCGGGAGGAACCGGGCATGGTTGAACGTCGCGGTGATGACCGAAATCATGGAACGGCCTCCCGGGGAGGGTCCCCGCCATGACTTATAAATGTCTTTTAGGGGTTGTCAACGGGTTTTGCACCCGGCCGGCTCAATCCCCGGTCACCGGCCCGTCGTACAGTTCGTTGATCCTCGCCGCGAAGGCCTGGTCCACGGCCCGGCGGCGGACTTTCAGGGACGGGGTGAGCAGCCCGCTGTCGGGGGTCATCTCCCGGTCCAGCAGGATGATCTTCTTGATGGCCTCGTAGTTGGAGAACTTGGCGTTGACCCGCTGCACCCGGTGCATGAGCTTGGCCTTGGCCTCGGGCAGGGCCACCAGCTCGGTGTCGGTGGTGAAGGGCAGGTGCTTGTGCTGGGCCCAGCGGCGCAGCTCCGGGAAGTTGGGCACCAGGAGGGCGCTGATGAAGTGGCGGCGGTCGCCGATGACCACCGCCTGCTCGATGTACTTGTCGCCCCGCAGGGCGTTCTCCAGGGGCTGGGGCGCGACGTTCTTGCCCCCGGAGGTGACCAGGATCTCCTTCTTGCGGTCGGTGATCTTCAGCCGCCCGCGCACGTCCAGCTCGCCCACGTCGCCAGTGTGGAAGTAGCCCTGCTCGTCGATCACCTCACGGGTGGCCTGTTCGTTCTCCCAGTACCCCATCATCACGTTGGGGCCCCGGCACAGGATCTCCCCGTCGTCGGCCAGGGTGAGGAAGGGCTTGCCGTTCCACATGTCCATGATGGGGCGCCCCACGTAGCCGGGGCGCATCTCGCCCTGGGCGCACAGGGCGACGATGGGGCTGGTCTCGGTGAGCCCGTAGCCTTCGTAGATGGGGATCCCGGCCGCCCAGAAGAATTCCAGGATGGCGGGGTGGACCGGGGCGCCGCCGCAGGCCGCCAGCCGGATCCGGCCCCCGAACCGCTCCCGGACCTTGCGGAACACCAGCCGGTCGAAGAGCTTCATGGCCAGGCGCAGGTCCAGCCGGGGGCGGCGGCCCTCGTACAGGTACGGCACCGCCCGGCGCCCAGTCACCACCGCCCAGTTGAACACCAGCTGGCGCAGGTAGCCCCCGGAGCGCACCGTCTCCAGGATCCGGGCGTAGCTCTTCTCGTAGATGCGGGGCACCGCCAGCAGCACGTGGGGACGGACCTCCAGCAGGTCCCGGGGGATGGTCTGGAAGCTCTCGGCGTAGTAGATGGAGACCCCGGCGTAGAGCATGATGTAGTTGCCGCAGGTGCGCTCGAAGATGTGCGAGAGGGGCAGGATGCTCACCATCCGCTCGCCCGGCCTGGGCTGGAGGATCCCCAGCCCCGCCTGCACGTTGGAGACCACGTTGGCGTGGGTGAGCATGGCGCCCTTGGGGTCCCCGGTGGTGCCGGAGGTGTAGATGACGGTCAGCAGGTCCTGGGGCGCGACGGTCCGGGCCCGGGCCCGGACTTCCGGGCGCCGGGACTCCAGGCGGGCCCCCTCCTCCATCAGGGCCTCCCAGGCGAGCACCGTCCGGCCCGGGGGGGCCGGCGCCGGCCCGGCCAGGAGCACCACCGTCTCCAGGTCCGGCAGGTCCGGCCACAGTTCCAGGACCTTGTCCAGCTGCTCGGAGGTGGAGCACACCGCCCACCGGGCCCCGGCGTGCCTGAGGATGTAGCCGGTCTGGGGCGGGTTCAGGGTGGGGTAGACGGGCACCGAGACGATCCCCGACAGGGCGCAGGCGTAGTCGGCGATGGCCCATTCCGGGCGGTTCTCGGACAGGATGGCCAGGCGGTCGCCCCGTCCCAGGCCCCGGGCCGCCAGGGCCAGGGCCAGGCGTTCCACCTGGGCCTGGAGCTCCCGGTGGGAGATGGGCCGGTAGACTCCGTCCACCCGTCCCGCGAGGGCTATCGGAAGGTCGTGGTTGATGCTGGAATAGAAAAGATCTGCGATGGTCTCGACCAAAGAAATGGCTCCAGGATCGGCGGTTGGTGGCATCGTAGCAGGTAACGCAAAGGATAGGCTTGGATAATTCCTGCACAACCCCCTTGTTGGCCGAGGCCGTGGCGGCCTTCCGGCTGGAGCAGCAGGCCCGGGGCGTGTCCCCCCACACCCTCCGAGCCCAGGACGGGGACCTGGAGAAGCTGCTGACCCACGCCGCCGGCAACGCATGGAAATGGTGGGAGGTGAAGCCAAGGACATTGAGGGAATTCGCCTTGGATCTGGGGGGTAGGGGACTGGACCCGGCCAGCCAAGCTCGCGTGCTGTCAACGGTCAGGGCCTTCTACCGGTGGCTTTACGAGACCAGACGGATCGACAAAAACCCGGCATCGGGCCTGCGAAACCCCAAGCAACCCCGACGCCTGTCCAAGTACCTGAACGAGGGGGAGAGCTTGAACCTCCTGGACCAGATCCAGCCCGGCGACTTCCCCTCCGCCCGTCTGCGCTGTTTGTTGGAAATATTATATGCAGGTGGGTTACGTGTTTCCGAATTGACCGGCCTTGATCTCCAGGATGTGGTCATGGAAGTGCGCACCCTCCGGGTCCTTGGTAAGGGGAGGAAGGAGCGGCTGGTGCCCTTCCACGAGACCGCCGCTTCGATCCTGGAAGCTTATCTGGCTTACAGAGGCACCTTCCTGGCCCAGAAGACTCTCCCGGCAACCCCGGCATTGTTCATCAACCAGCGTGGTGGGCGGCTGACCCCAACCAGCGTACGGGGCTTCCTCGCGGCGGCCCTGGAAGCCGTCGCGCTCAAGGCCAGGGTGAGCCCCCACGGCCTGCGCCACAGCTTCGCCACCCACCTGCTGAGCCGCGGGATGGACCTCCGGGACATCCAAGAACTGCTGGGACACGCCAGCCTCAGCACCACCCAGCGCTACACCCACCTGGACCTGGAACAGCTGGCCCGGACCTACGAGGCCGCCCACCCCCGCGCCCGGAAGCGCTAGGCGTGTCGGCCCCCTAGTTGGCCGACACGCCTGGGGCCTGCACATGAGGTATGATCGTTCTTCACCCCAGCGGGTGTGGAAAGGAAAGTGCCGTGGAGTTGTTGGTCGATCGCATCTGTCAGGAACTCGCCCTGCCCAGGGCCGGCGTCACCTCGGTGGCGGCGCTCCTGGCCGAGGGCAACACGGTCCCCTTCATCGCCCGCTATCGGAAAGAGGCCACCGGGTCCCTGGACGAGGTCGCCATCCGGGCGGTCGAGGACCGCCTCGCCTATTACCGGGAACTGCTGGACCGGCGCGAGTCGGTGCTGAAGTCGATCCAGAAGCAGGGCAAGCTCACGCCGGAACTGAAGGCGAAGGTCGAGGCCGCCTGGACCAAGACCGACCTTGAGGATCTCTACCTTCCGTACAAGCCCAAGAAGCGCACCAAGGCCACCGACGCCCGGGAGCGGGGCCTGGAGCCCCTGCTGGACGCGCTCCTGGCCGACGAGTCAGGAGCGGACCCGCTCATGCTGGCCGCCCCGTTCGTCCAGGAGGGCCAGGAGGGACTGGAAGCCCCCTCGGCGTGCCTGGAGGGAGCCGGGCACATCCTGGCCGAGCGCCTGGCGGAGGACGCGGAGGTCCGGGCCTGGCTGCGGCAGGTCTTCCACGACACCGGGGTCCTGCATGTGGCCCTGCGGGAGGAGCGCAAGGAAGCCCCCGAGGCCCTGCGCTTCAAGCCGTACTGGCAGTTCCAGGAACCGCTCCGGAAGATGCCCGGGCACCGCATCCTGGCCGTGCGCCGGGGCGAGAAGGAGGAGATCCTGGCGGTGAAGCTGGCGGTGGACCGGGAGCGGCTGGTCACCGAGCTGGTGTCCCGGGTGCCCGCCAATCCAAAGTCGGCCTACCGGGCCATGCTCCACGATGTCTGCGCCGACGCCTTCGACCGGCTGCTGGCGCCGGGGATCGAGACCGACGTGCGCATCGAGGCCAAGAAGAAGGCCGACGTCGAGGCCATCAAGGTGTTCCAGACCAACCTGGACCACCTGCTGCTGGCGCCCCCGGCGGGGCAGCGCTGCACCATGGGCGTGGACCCCGGCATCCGCACCGGCTGCAAGCTGGCCATCATCAACCGCCTGGGGCAGTTCATGGAGTCGGCCACCATCTATCCCCTGGAGCCCAAGCGGGACCTGGAGGGCAGCCGGGCCATCCTGGAGCAGCTGGCCGGGAAGTACCCCATCGAGGCGGTGGCGGTGGGCAACGGCACCGGAGGCCGGGAGGCCGAGGCCTTCATCCGCGCCTGGCTCAAGGAGACCGCGCGGGAGGACGTGCTGTGCGTGCCCGTGAGCGAGGCCGGGGCCTCGGTCTACTCCGCCTCGGACGTGGCCCGGGAGGAGTTCCCCGAACAGGACGTGACCGTGCGGGGCGCCATCTCCATCGCCCGGCGGTTCCAGGACCCCCTGGCGGAGCTGGTGAAGGTCGAGCCCAAGTCCATCGGCGTCGGCCAGTACCAGCACGACGTGAACCAGACCGCCCTCAAGAAGAGCCTGGACGAGGTGGTGGAGTCCTGCGTGAACCGGGTGGGGGTCGACGTCAACTCGGCCAGCTACCGGCTGCTGTCCTACGTGGCCGGGATCGGCGAGGGCCTGGCCAAGCACATCGTCCAGCACCGCTTCGCCAACGGCGCCTTCCGCCACCGGGAGCAGCTCATGGAGGTGGCCCGGTTCGGGGAGAAGGCCTTCCAGCAGGCCGCCGGGTTCCTGCGCATCCACGACGGCGAGAACCCCCTGGACGCCAGCGCCGTGCACCCGGAGAGCTATCCGGTGGTCCAGCGCATCTGCCAGATGGCCGGCAAGACGGTGCCGGAGCTGATCGGCAACGACGCCGTGCTGGATGCCCTGGACCCGGCCCTGTTCATCAACGAGCAGTTCGGGCTGGAGACGGTCCGGGACATCATCGCCGAGCTGAAGAAGCCCGGCCGCGACCCGCGCCAGCGGTTCGAGGCGGTGACGTTCCGGGAGGGCGTGCACAAGCCCGCGGACCTGGAGGTGGGCATGGAGCTCCAGGGCGTCGTCACCAACGTCACCGACTTCGGCGCCTTCGTGGACGTCGGGGTGCACCAGGACGGACTGGTGCACCTGTCGGAGATCTCCCACAGCTACGTGAAGAACCCCGCCGACGCCCTCAGCGTCGGCCAGTCGGTGCGGGTGAAGGTGCTGGCGGTGGACCTCAAGTCCAAGCGCATCGGCCTGTCCATCAAGGCCCTGCTGCCCGGCGCCCCCGCCCCGCGCCCCTCCGGGCCGCGCCCCGAGCGCCGGCCCCGGCCGGACCGCCCCCGGCCCGAAGCCAGGCCCGACGCCGAGGCCCGGCCCCGGCCCGAAGCCAGGCCCGGCGCCGAGGGTCGGCCCAGGCAGCCGGCTTCCGGCGGGGAGGCCGGGCCCGGGTTCCCCCGGCCGCCCAGGTCCCGTCCCGACCGGCCCAAGCCCGGACCCTCCGAGCGCCGGCCCGAGCGCAGGCCCGAGGCCGCCGCCGAGCGCAAGCCCGACCGGGGCAACGAAGCCCCGCTGGCCACCAGCCTCTCGGACCTCATGGCCAAGTTCAACAAGGGCCTCAGATGAAGCTGGCGCCGGCGGCGGCCGTGCTGCTCCTCCTGGGCTCCTCCCCCGGCTGCGACCAGGCGCTGCGCCCGGCCCGGGCCCGGATCTATGCGGCCTGGGAGGAGGGGCTGACCCTGGGCTACGAGGACCCCACCCTGGAGCCGGGGCCGCGGGCCCAGCATCGGCAGCAGGTGCGGGTCAAGGAATCCCGGCCGACCGCCGCGGGGCTGGCCGTGACCAAGACCTTCACCACCCTGACCGGACAGTGGGACACCCACGTCCTCCAGCATGACGGCGGGGTGTTTCTGCAGATCGAGCCCACCGGGGCGGCCTCGCTCCTGCCCGGGGGGATCCCGCTCCTGCCCGAGGGGTTCCCGGACCGGGTCGCCCGCTGGGAGAGCCGGGGCGCCTACCACTGGGTAGTGGGCCGGGCCTGCGCCGACCTGCCCGGGGTCAGCCTGCCCGAACCGGACCGGAACGTGGGCGTCTGGGTGGAATCGACGCCCCTGGAGGGCGGGCCCCGCACCCGCACCTTCTACCTCCCGGACATCGGCGAAGCCGAGACCCTCACCTGGATCCAGGGGCGCTGGGTCACCACCAACATCCTGGTCACCCGCGGGTTCACCGACCTGCCCACGGCCACGCACAAGCCTTCCGGGAGCGCCTCATGAGCGACGAAACCAGCGAGCAGATCCTCCCCCCGGGAACGGCCAAGGGGTTCCTCCGGGACAACCTGGAGGTGGTCTGCTTCGCCATCCTGATCATCATGTTCTTCAAGACCTTCGTCGGCCAGCAGTTCACCATCCCGTCGGCGTCCATGCGCAACACCCTGATGATCGGGGACCACCTGCTGGTGAACAAGTTCATCTTCGCCGTGCCGCAGTGGTCCTGGGAAGAGAAGCTGTTCCCCATGCGCGCCCCCCGGCGGGGCGACATCATCGTCTTCCGCTATCCCCTGGACCGCTCCACCGACTACGTGAAGCGCTGCGTGGCCCTGCCCGGGGACACCGTCGAGATGCGGGACAAGCGGCTCTACCTCAACGGCAGACTGTGCACCGGCCCCTGGGAGCACCACATCCTGAACCGCGAGGACGGCCCCATGCCCGGGCCCTGGCCCCTGGACCGGGACCCCGGCCCCCGGGAGCCGCGCCTGGCCGGCGGTACCCTGGCCTGGCCCTTCGCGGACCCCGACGCCCTGGCCATGGACATGCAGGGCCACGAAATGCTGGAAGGCGGTTTCCGGGACAACCTGGGCCCCATCACCGTGCCCCCGGGGCGGCTCTTCGCCATGGGCGACAACCGGGACAATTCCGCCGACAGCCGCTACTGGGGCTTCCTGCCCATCGACCACCTGCGGGGCCGGCCCTTCATCGTCTGGTGGAGCTACCAGGAGGGAGGCAACGACGACACCAACGCCCGGGTGCCTGAGGGCCCGGGGGACGTGCTGGCCAACTTCGCCGACGGGGCGCGGCACTTCTTCAACCGCACCAGGTGGGACCGGACGGGGACCATTCCCCGGTAGTCCCGATCCATGCGCATCGCCGCCATCGACGTGGGTTCCAACTCCATCCACCTGGTGGTGGTGGAGACGGACGCCCTGGGCAACCAGCGGGTGCTGGCCCGGGAGAAGCACATGGTGCGCCTGGCCAGGGGCGTGCTGCGCACGGGGGAGATCGGCCCCGAGGCCTTCCAGGCCGGGCTGGACGTCCTGAAGCTCATGGCCGAGGTGATCCGCGGCCTGCGCTGCGACACCGTCATGGCCTGCGGCACCGCGGCGCTGCGCGAGGCGGCCAACGCCCCCCGGTTCATCGCCGAGGCGGAGCAGCTGGGCATCCGCATCAAGGTGATCTCGGGAGAAGATGAGGCCCGGCTGATCTACCTGGCCGTGAGCCGGGCCATCCCGTTCCCGGAGGAGCCCGCGGTGATGATGGACATCGGCGGGGGCAGCACCGAGCTCACCTGACTGGTGGCGGGCCGTGCGGTGGCGACCCTGTCGCTGCCCTGGGGGCTGCAGCGGCTGGCGGACGCCGTGCCCACCTCCAACCTCCCCCAGGCCCAGGAGCTGGTCCGCCTGCGCAAGTTCATCCGCAAGATCCTCAAGAAGGCCGGCAAGGCCCTGCCCGCGGACCTGCCCGCCGCCCGCATCGCCCTGGGCACCTCCGGCACCCTGCTGGACCTGGCCAAGGGCGCCAGCGGGCAGGCCAGTTTCGACCTGGAGCAGCTGCTCCGGTTCAAGCGCAGGCTGTGGAAGGCCAGCCCCCAGCAGCGGGTGGCCGACCTCGGGGTGGACCCCAGGCGGGCCGACGTGATCCACGTGGGCGCCAGCTGGGCCTCGGGCCTCCTGGAATGGCTGGGCACCCAGCAGGTGCGCTGCCTGCCGGTGGGCCTGAGGGAGGGGATGGTGTGGCAGGCCCTGGCCCACGGCGGCATGGCCCTCCCGGTCCTGGCGGACCGGCGCAAGGCTTCGGTGGAGGCCCTGTGCGCCAGGCTGGACCCGGACCCGGGGCACAGCCGCCACGTGCAGGCCCTGGCCGACCAGCTGTTCCACGACCTCATGCCCCACTTCGAGCTGGGGGATCCGGAACGGGAGCTGCTGGGCTACGCCGCGCGGCTGCACGACGTGGGCCTCTCCCTGGCGGAGAAGGGGCATCACAAGCACGGCGCCTACCTGGTCCAGCACGCCAATCTGGCCGGCTTCTGGCCGGAGGAGGTGGAGACCCTGGCCCAGATCGTGCGGTTCCACCGGGGCAAGCCGCCCTCGGCCGCGGACCACGAGATGTTCGCCGTGCTCAAGCCCTGGACCCAGCACGTGGTGGAGAAGCTGTCCGCCATCCTGAGGGCGGCCGACGCCCTGGACCGGACCCGGCGCAAGAGCGTCCACGCAGTGCGCCTGCTCCCGGAGGGGGAGGACCTGTGCCTGACGGTGGCCGGGACCGGCGACCTCGGGCCCGAGCTGGAAGCCCTCAAGGACAAGGGCCGGTTCCTGTTCCGCCTGCTGGACCGGAACGTGCGGGTGGTCCGGGCTACCTGACCCAGGGGATGCCGGCGAGCAGCGGCGCCAGGGCTTCCGGATCCACCGGCTTGGTCAGGTGCGCGTCGAACCCGGCCTGGCGGGCCATTTCCTTGTCCGTGGGGGTGCCGAAGCCGGTCACCGCGACCATGTAGGCGTGGCCCAGGCGGGGATGGGCGCGCAGGGCCCGGGCCAGGGCGTAGCCGTCCATGTCCCCTGGCAGGCCGATGTCGCACAGGACCACGTCCGGGTCGAACGCTTCCGCCTTGCCCAGGGCGGCGCGGGCGTCGGGGGCGGTCTCCGCCTGGTGTCCCAGCATCCGCAGCAGGAGCTGCAAGGTGGTGGCGGCGTCGGCCAGGTCCTCGACCACCAGGATCCGGTGGGGGCGCACGGGCGCGCTCGCCGGCGGCGGGGACGGCGGGACCGGCCCGGGGGCGGACTCCAGCGCCGGCAGGCGCAGGAAGAAGGTGGAGCCCCGGCCGGGGCCGTCACTGTGCGCGGAGATGGACCCGCCGTGCAGCTCGGCCATCCCCTTGGCCAGCGCCAGGCCCAGGCCCAGGCCGTGCTTGGAGCGGCCGATGGTTTCCCTGCGCTGCATGAACGGCTCGAAGATCCAGCGCAGCATGTCCTCGGGGATGCCCGCGCCGGAATCTTCCACCCGGATGCAGCCCTGGCCGTCCGGCTCCCGGGCCACCTCGACCCGGATCCGGCCTCCGGGGTCGGTGAACTTGTCGGCATTGTTCAGCAGGTTGCTCACCGCCTGGACGATCCGCGCCCGGTCGGCCTGCACCGGGACGGGGGCCTCGGGCAGGACCGCGTCCAGGGCCAGCCCGTGCTGCTCCATCAGCGGCCGGTAGTCCTCCAGCACCTTGCGGATGGTCTCCACCAGGTCGAACGTCTCCTTGCGGAGCAGGATCTTGCCGCGGGCGATGCGGGAGATGTCCAGCAGGTCGTCCACCAGGCGGGTCAGGTGGGCCACCTGGCGCTCGACGATGGCGCAGGCCGACTCCACCAGGCCCGGGCGGTCGCCGGCCTTGCGGATCATGTGCACGGCGTTGGCGATGGGCGCCAGCGGATTGCGCAGTTCGTGCCCCAGGAGGGCCAGGAAATTGTCCTTGCGCCGGGCTTCGGTCTGCAGGGCCGCCTCCATGCGCTTGCGCTCGGTGACATCCAGCACCAGCGACAGGATGGAGCGCAGCCTGCCGGACTCGTCCAGCAGGGACGAGTTGTACCACTCGCAGTGCACCACCGAGCCGTCCTTGCGGTAGTTGCGGTTGACGGAGAAGCGCCTGGGGGTCGTGCCGGTGGAGAGGCCCAGGCGCACCGCCGCCACTTTGGCCTGGTCGTCCTGGTAGATCCAGTTGAAGTCCTCCATGCGCTTGCCCAGGACCTCCGCGGCGGTCCACCCGAACATCCGCTCCGCCTCGCCGGACCACCGGGTCAGGCGCAGGTCCGGCCCCCACTCGATCACCGCCAGGGGGGAATTGTCCACATGGTAGGTCAGCCGCTGGGTCAGCTCGTACAGCTTGCGTTCGGCCTCCTTGCGTTCGGCCACCTCCTTCATCAGCTCCGCGGTGCGCACGGCGCTCTGGTAACGCCTCGACAGCCGGCGGCGGGCAGACCCCGCCCGCCGCTGATCCGGGTCGGGCTGGGTCGGGTTCGGGCACGGGTTCATGGGCTCTTACCTGAAGGGAGACCGGGGAGCGCGGAAAAGACCGATGGGAACTCCCGGCCGAAAACAGTTATTTCCCAGCCATTCTACTCCCCTCGCCCGTCCGGCGCATCAACCGAACAGGCCTCCGGGTGCGGTGTCCAGTCCCAGGTAGGCGTAGGCGGCCAGGGTGGCCTTGCGGCCCTGCTGGGTGCGGTCCAGGAAGCCGATCTGCATCAGGTACGGCTCCACCAGGTCCTCCAGGGCCCCGCCGTCGCTCTCCCCCAGGGCCGCCGCCAGGGTCCGGACCCCCACGGGCCCGCCCCGGAACTTGACGCACAGGGCCTCCAGGTAGGCCCGGTCCAGCCCCTCCAGGCCCAGGTCGTCCACCTCGTGCAGGGACAGGCAGGCGTCGGCGATGGCGGGGGTGATGACCCCCTGGCCCTTGACCTCCGCGTAGTCCCGGCAGCGGCGCAGCAGGCGGTTCACGATCCGGGGGGTGCCCCGGCTGCGCCGGGCGATGGCCTCCGCCCCTTCGGACGCCATCTCCACGCCCAGGACTTTGGCCGAACGGTTGGCGATGATGGTCAGCTCCTCCCGGGTGTAGTACTCCAGGCGGTGGACCATGCCGAACCGGTCGTGCAGGGGCTTGGAGATCAGCCCGGCCCGGGTGGTGGCGCCCACCAGGGTGAACGGCCGCAGCTCCACCTTCAGCGTCTGGGCCGACGGCCCCTGCCCGATGAGGATGTCCAGCTTGCGGTCCTCCATGGCCGAGTAGAGCATCTCCTCGATGGCCGGGGGCATCCGGTGGATCTCGTCGATGAACAGGAACTCCCCTTCGTCCAGGTTGGTCAGGATGGCGGCCAGGTCCCCCTTCTTCTCCAGGCTGGGCGCCTGGATCACCTTGCAGGCCGCCGCCATCTCGTTTGCCAGCACGTGGGCCAGGGTGGTCTTGCCCAGGCCCGGCGGGCCGAACAGGAGCACGTGGTCCAGCACTTCCCGGCGCCGCTGGGCCGCGCACAGGGCGATCTCCAGGCGGGCCTTGACCTTCTCCTGGCCGATGTACTCCGCCAGGTTCTGGGGCCGCAGGGAGTACTCGAACGGCTCATCCCGTTCGGCGGGATCCAGGTCGGGGTTCCGATGGTAATCCATGGCCTCATTTCCTCACGGCTACCGATCCCTGTCCACAGGCAGGTATAATCCGGGCAGGCCGTGCCGCGCCGCGGTCCTCCAGCGGAGGTTCCGTGCCCGAGAGAGCTTCCACCCGAACCCCGCCGGCGGATCCGGTGGCCTCCTCGTCCGAGGCCAGCCTGCGCGCCTTCCTCCAGACCGCGGCCCTGCTCACCGACGAGGCGGAGCTGGACGAGCTGGTGGAGCATGTCCTCGAGCGCCTCCTGGCCGTGTCCGGGACCGAGCGGGGGTGCATCATGCTGGCCGAGCAGGGCGAACTGGCGCTCAAGGCCCAGCGCGGCCTCGGCCCCGGCGGCCCGGCCCTGGCCGAAGCCGACCCCCGGCTGCCCATGGCCGCGGTGAGGCAGGTGTTCGAACAGGGCGAGGCGGTCTGGAGCCCCGGCCCGGCCCAGACCCCGGCGCCGGCCGGCCCCGGCACCGTCCTCTGCCTGCCCCTGCACGTGCAGGGAGCGCGCATCGGCGTGCTGTACCTGGACGGCCGGGACCCGCTCCCCGGGGCCGTGGACCGTTCCCTGCTGGAGGCCATGGTCTCCCTGGGCGCCATCGCCATCGAGCGCACCCGGCTGGCCGAGGAGAACCTGCGCAACCAGGTGCTGGCCACGGTGGGCAAGGTGGCCAGCGCCATCGTCCACGACTTCAAGAACGGCCTGTTCGTGATCGCCGGCCACGCCCAGCTGCTGGGGCTCACCGCCACCGACGCCAACACCCGGCACCACCTGGCCCAGATCCGCGGCGCCGCCGAGCGCCTGGGCCAGCTGAGCATGGACATCTTGGACTATTCCAAGGTCCGCGAGCCCAGGCGGGAGACCGTGGACCTGGCCCGGTTCCTGGAGGCCCAGGTGGAGCCGCTCCAGCCCCGGGCCCAGGAGTCCGAGGTGGAGCTGGCCTGCCAGGGGCCGCCGTGCCAGGCCAGCCTGGACCGGCACCGGTTCAGCCGGGTGATCGAGAACCTGCTGTCCAACGCCCTGGACGCCCTGGCCGGCCAGGAGGGCGGGAAGGTCTCCCTGGCCTGGGCCCCCTGCGAGGACGGCGGGGCCACCATCCAGGTGACCGACAACGGCAAGGGCATCCCGCGCAAGATCCAGAAGCGGATCTTCGAGCCGTTCTTCAGCCACGGCAAGGCCCGGGGCACGGGGCTGGGCATGGCCACCGTCAACCGGATCATGGCGGAGCACGGGGGCAGCGTCGAAGTGGCCAGCGAGGAGGGCCGGGGCACCACCGTCACCCTGCGCCTGCCCGGGCCGCCCCGGACCGCTCCGGACGCCGCCGGGGAGCTGCCGCGGCCCAGCGAAGCCGCGCGGCCATGAGGGTTGGCCAGGGCTTCGACGTGCACCGCTTCCGGCCGGCCCCGGACGGCAGGCCCCTGGTGCTCATGGGCTGCCCGGTGCCCCACCCGGTGGGTCTGGAGGGGCACAGCGACGCCGACGTGATGCTGCACGCCCTCATGGACGCCCTCCTGGGCGCGGCCGGGCTGGGGGACATCGGCCAGCATTTCCCCGACACCGACCCCGCCTACCGGGGCGCCGACTCGGCCCGGCTGCTGGAGGCGGTGGTGGCCAAGGTCCGGGCCGCGGGGTTCCGGGTGGTGAACGCCGACGTCTGCCTCATCGGCGAGCGCCCGAAGATCGGCCCGCACCGGGATGCCATGCGCGCCCGCATCGCGCCGCTGCTGGGGATCCCCACCGCCGACCTGAACGTGAAGGCCACCACCACCGAGAAGCTGGGCTTCACCGGCAGGGGCGAAGGCCTGGCGGCCCAGGCGGTGGTGCTGCTGGATTAGACACCGCAAAAGAGGACGGTCCCCCCACAGGAGCTAAAGCGCGTAGATATCGAACCGGATCGCCAGGCCCCGGTCCGCCAGGGCGCGGACCAGGGCCGGCGGCAGGGAGCTGACCTGGTTGAAACCTTCAAGGAACAGGCCGCAGAGCAGGTCAGGCTCGTACCGGGACGCCAGTTCCCTCCAGGCCGCCGGATCCTGGGTCAAGGCCCCGAGCAGGGCTTCGACCTGGTCCTCCACCGTCCCGGGGCCTGGGGCCGCGTCCAGTCGCCAGTAGCCCTTGCGCACGTTACGGGGCTGGCCGTCCGGGCCGATCAGCACCGTCCCGGTCCGGGCCGCCTCCGTGGGCGCCGCGCCCAGGAGGCGGGTGACTTCATCGGGATCCAGGTCGGCTCCGAACACCCGCAGGGTGACCTGGACCCCGTCGTCCGGACCTTTGGGGACGGCCGGCGTCCGGCGGCCGGCAGCGCGGGAAGCCCGGACGCGCTGCCGGGCCTTGCGCCGGGGTCGCGGTTTCCGGAGCCTTCTGTCCATGGCGGCCAGCCTCCTGGGATGCGGGTGGCTCTGCCAGGATATCATAAATAATTAATTCAAAAGCGCCATGGCCATCCCACTCCCTCAGGCCCGGGCCTCCGCCGCTTCGGGGGCATCCTGGCTCCCCTGGGACACTTCGGAATGCTTGTGTTTCCCATGGGAGACGGAGATCTTCCTGGGCTGCACTTCCGGGGTCTTGGGGATGGCAATGGTGAGCACCCCGTTCTCCAGGTCGGCCTTGATCCGGGACGGGTCGGCCCCGTCCGGGAGGTTGAAGAACCGGGTGAAGACGCCGAAAGACCGCTCCATGGTGAAGAAGTTGCCTTCCTCACGTTGCGCGGTGCTCTCCCGCTTGCCATGGACGGTCAAGCGGTTGCCGGTGAGGTTGATCTCCAGGTCCTCCAGCTGGATGCCCGGCATGTCCGCCTCGAACACGTAGGCGTCGGGCGTCTCCCGGATGTCGAAGGAGGGGATGAAGGCGGGCTGGGCTCCGGGAACCTTGAAAGTGTCAGCTCCCGGCGGCATTTCGCGGCCCAGCCGGGTCGCAGATCGCCGTGGTGACTCTCCTGGAGTTCCCTTCCGGGCAGGGCCCGGATTCACCCGGCCGGGTGCCGTCCGAGCCACTCCCTGGCGAGGACTTCAAGTGACCCCGGCCGGTTGCGCCCCGGCTCCTCCAGCACCGCCTCCATCAGGGCCTGCTGCAGCTGCCCCAGCCAGGGCCCCCCGGGGCGCCCGGCCAGGGCCATGAGGGCGCGCCCGTCCAGGGCCAGGGCCTGGACGGTGAGGGGTGCCGCCGCCGCCAGTTCCTCCAGGCGCGCCACCATGGCCTGGTGCGCGGCCCGGAAGGGCTCCTCCCCGAAGCCCATGCCGGACTGGTCGGCGAGCCGGAACCGGGCCCAGCGCTCCAGGGGCAGGCCGTCCTCCGCGAGGCGCTTCAGGAAGCGGCGGCAGGCGGCGTCGCCCCAGGCGGGGCCCGGATGGGTGCCGTGGTGGCGCACCAGGGCGGTGACCTGGCGGGTCAGGGCGTGGCCGGCCCGCAGGCGGGCCAGGATGGCGCCGGCGAGCGCTTCGGAGAGGGCCTCGTGGCCGTTGAAGTGGACCTCGCCCTTGACGTCCACGGTGCGGGCGGCGGGCTTGCCGGCGTCGTGCAGCAGGGCGGCCCAGCGCAGGTCGGGCTCCGGCGGGGCCCGGCGGACCACCTCCAGCACGTGCTCCCAGACCGGGTAGCGGTGGTGGCGGTTCTGGCCGCAGCCGATCATGGGCCGCAGCTCTGCCAGCCACAGGTCCAGCAGCCCGGTGGCGGCCATGGTCTGGAGCCCCAGGCCCGGCTCGGGTCCGCACAGGAGCTTGGTCAGCTCCACCAGGACCCGCTCCACCGCCACCTTCCCGGCCACCTCCAGGCGCCGGGGGACGGCCGCCAGGGTGGCCCGCTCGATGCGGAAGCCCAGCTGGGCCTGGAAGCGGCAGGCCCGGAGGCAGCGCAGCCCGTCCTCGCCGAACCGGGCCAGGGGATCGCCCACCGCCCGGATCAGGCCGTCCTCCAGGTCGCGCCGCCCGCCGTGGGGGTCCACCAGCGCCCCCGGCCAGTCCTCCCGCTCCAGGGCCGCGGCCGGCACGGCCATGGCGTTGATGGTGAAATCCCGGCGGGCCAGGTCCTGCTCCAGGGGCACCCCCAGGGTGACCGATTCCGGACGCCGCCCGTCCAGGTAGGCGCCGTCGCCCCGGAAGGTGGTGACCTCGAAGGTCTGCCCCCCTTCCACCAGGGTGACGGTGCCGTGCTGCAGCCCCGTGGGGATCGCCCGCACCCCGGCCGCCCGGGCCCGGTCCATGACCGCCTCCGGCAGCAGCGCCGTAGCCAGGTCCCAGTCGCCCCCCGGCCGCCCCAGCAGCCGGTCACGCACCGTGCCCCCCACCACCGCCAGCTGGGCGTCCGCCCCCAGGGTCTGGATGATGCGTTGGAAGGCGGCGTCCATCGGGAATCCTTGGAATGGTCAAGCGCGGGATGCTGAATCCGGCCGACTTCCATCCTAGTGCAGGCAAGCCGGGATCGCCGGATATTCTCATCCCCCTAATCCCCCTCATCCCCGGCAAAATCAAGCATTGCATGCTGCCGGGGTCTTGCTCTGGAGCCGTACACGAGGGCGCCGACCCACCCCGGCAAAAAGCTATGGCCGGGGACGTTTGCAACAGTTGGAGCCGCGGGGCGGCTTCAACTGTTGCAAAGGTGGGATAAAGGGGATGGGTAGGGTTCTCAGCACCACCCCTCTTGGCATATTCATCAAAGCCCAGCTTTGCCGTTGCCAATCCCCCGTCCAACTGGTCAGCCAGGTTTTCGTGCAAACTGGCCGTTTGCAGCCGTCCAGTCTGAAGTACCTTTGAGATGCAATCCTCCATCGAAGGCAACTCCATGCTGCTGACCCTCGCCGAGTCCGGGGACCGCCCCAAATCCTTGCAGATCCTGGACCAGATACGCGCCCACCTGGAGCGCCGGGCGCTGCGGGCCGGGGAGCGGCTGCCGTCCACCCGCCGCCTGGCCGCGCAGCTGGGGGTCCACCGCTCCACCGTGGCCGTGGCCTACCAGGAGCTCTGGGCCCAGGGCTGGATCGACCTCCGCCCCGGGGCCCTGCCCCGGGTCCGGGCGCGCCTGGCCCCGC
Source organism: Holophaga sp. (assembly GCA_049508835.1). Classification (GTDB taxonomy): domain Bacteria; phylum Acidobacteriota; class Holophagae; order Holophagales; family Holophagaceae; genus Mesoterricola. The sequence goes on from JBELAL010000003.1 coordinate 213,012, forward strand.
CGCCGGCCGCCGCCCGGGCCGGGCGCGGCGGGTTCGACTGGGAGGGGGTGGCTTCCACGGCCTGCGAGCAGCTGCTGCGGGAACGCCGCACCCCGCCGGTGCTGGACCGGACCTCCGGGGTCCTGGACTTCCGGCCCCTGTGCCTGGATCCGCGCCTGCTCCCGGCGGACGCCTTCCGCGCCTGCGTGAACAAGGTGCTGCGCCGGCAGGGGACGGCCCTGCTGGAATACGGCGACTGCGAAGGCTACCGGCCCCTGCGGGAGTACCTGTCCCGGCGCCTGGACACCCACGGCATCCACGCCGGGCCGGAGGAGATCCTGGTGACCAACGGCTCCCAGCAGGCCCTGGACCTGGTGTTCCGCATGGTGGCCGAGCCGGGCCGGGCGGTGGCGGTGGAGTCGCCCACCTACGACCAGGTGCTGCCCATGCTGCGCTTCTACGGCCTGCGCCCGGCCGGGGTCGCCCTGGGGGAGGAGGGCCTGGACCTGGACGCGCTGGCGGCCATGCTCCGTCGCACCCCGCCGGCGCTGCTGTACACCATGCCCACGTTCCAGAACCCCACCGGGCGCAGCAGCACCCAGGCCCACCGGGAGGCCCTGCTGGCCCTGTGCCGCCGGCACCGGCTGCCGATCCTCGAGGACGGGTTCGAGGAGGAGATGAAGTACTTCGGCAAGCTGATCGCGCCCATCAAGGCCATGGACACCGGAGGCCAGGTGATCTACGCCGGCACTTTCTCCAAGGTGCTGTTCCCCGGGGTCCGGGTCGGCTGGGTGGCGGCCGCGCGGCCCTGCGTGGAGCGCCTTGCGGCCCTGCGCCAGGCCGGGGAGCTGGCCCCGAGCATGATCCTCCAGGCGGCCATGCACGACTTCTGCGAAGCCGGCCACTACGACCTGCACCTGGGCCGGGCGCACCGGGTGTACCGCCGGCGCATGCAGGCGGTCCTGCGCGCCCTCCGGCAGCACCTGGACCCGGCCTGGGCCGAGTGGGCCGAGCCCAACGGCGGCTACCTGGTCTGGCTGAAGCTGGCCGCCCCGCCGGGGCCGGAACTAGACTGGGCGGCCCGGTGCGCGGCCCGGGGCGTGCGGGTCACTCCGGGCGGCCCCTGCTTCCCGGGGCCCAGGCCAGGCAGCTGCCTGCGCCTCTCCATCGCCGCCCTGGACGAGGCGGAGATCACCGAAGGCATCCGCCGCCTGGCCGAGGTCCTGCGGGAAGCCCACGGCCCGCGCGCGTCCCGGGGCGGCGCATGAGCTATGATCGAAGCATGCCAACATCCGGAGCGGCCGCAGCGCACCCCGCGAAGGGGTATTTCGTGGGGCTGGGGGCCGCGGCCATCCTGGCCTCCACCTCGGTGTTCATCCGCTACCTGAGCCAGGCCTACCACGTGCCGGCGCTGGTGCTGGCGTTCTGGCGGGACGTGTTCGCGGTGGCCACCCTGGTGCTGGTGTTCGCGTGGTTCCGCCGGGACCTGTTCCGGGTTCCCCGGTCCCTGCTGCCCTACCTGGCGGTGTACGGGCTGGTGACGGCCCTGTTCAACATCGCCTGGGCCCTGTCGGTCACCCTCAACGGCGCGGCGGTGGCCACGGTCCTGGCCTACTGCTCGGCGGCCTTCACGGTGTTCCTGGCGCGCTGGCTCCTGAAGGAGCCCCTGAGCCTGGCCAAGCTCCTGGCCACGGCCCTGTGCCTGGGCGGGTGCGTCCTGGTGTCCGGGGCCGCCCACGCGGAGGCCTGGCGGGCCAATCTCGTGGGCATCCTGGCCGGGATCCTGACCGGGCTGCTCTACGCCGGCTACAGCCTGATGGGCCGGGTGGCTCACGAGCGGGGGGTCGATCCCTGGACCACCCTGCTGTACATCTTCACGTTCGCGTCCGGGTTCCTGTTCCTGGTCAACCTTCCGCCCGGGGCCCCGCTGCCCGGCGCGGCCTCCCGGGTCGCCGACTTCCTGTGGCTGGGCCGGTCCGTGCCCGGATGGAGCGTGCTGGTCTTCCTCGGGCTCGGGCCCACGGTGGCCGGGTTCGGGCTGTACCTGGTCACCCTGGCCCACCTGCCCTCCAGCGTGGCCAACCTGGTGGTGAGCCTGGAACCGGCGTTCACCACGCTGTACGCCTACCTCTTCATCGGCGAGCGCCTGGGCCCGGCCCAGATCTGCGGCGGCCTGCTCATCCTGGGCGGGGTGGCCCTGCTGCGGCTCAGCGAGATCCTGCGGCCGGAGGGGGCGGCCTCCACCGTCAGAGGTTGAATTCCTGGTGGGCCAGCTTCCAGAAGGCCCAGCTGGTCTCCTGGACGGTGGAGAGGAAGCTGTCGAACAGGCCCTGGTGGATGCGCTGGGACAGGTAGAGCTGGTAGTCCAGGGTCAGCACCCCGGAGGCCGGCGGAACGCTGCGCCCCTCCCGGGACGGGTCCCGCCGGGGGATGTCCACGAAGGCCCGGGGCCAGCGCCAGTCGGCGTTCCATTCGTTGCAGAGCCGGAACGCGCGGGTGAAGTGGTCGGCCTGGACCCGGCGGTCGCTGGTCCAGCGGACGCAGAACGTCCCCTGGTCGCGTCCCTCCACCGAGAAGAACGCCTGGCAGCAGCGGTCGCTGGCCTCGTCGTAGTCGTAGGTGCAGGTGAAGCTGTCGCTGCCGCTCTCCCAGAACGGCCTGCCGGTGCTCCGCAGGTAGCGGATGACGGTGTCCACCGTGAAGGGGCGCAAGGGATCCGACTCGGCCCCTGCCGGGGACCGCTCCGGCCCGGTGGCCGGCACCTCCAGCACCGCCGGCTCGGGCGCGAGTTCCCAGGGGTCGTGGAATTCCCGCCACGCCAGGTCGCTGAGCTGGCGCAGCAGGTCCTGCCCCCGGTCGCCGGATTCGTAGCGGCGCATGATTTCCTCTGGAGTCAACGGACACCTCCTGCCCTTCAGGCACTCACAGGATCTGAGGCCGCAGAGACCGGAGCGCCGCGTCCGTGACGCGGTGGCCGGACCTCTGGGGTCGCTCGACCTGCGGGCACAGATTAGCGTCTGGATACAACCGACAGAAGGGTCAATAATTGCCGCCCCGGACCGGCCGTGACGGCCCGCTTGCCGCATCGGCCGGCCTCCTTTTTACCTGGACGATCCGCATCCCTCCCAAGGATGCGCCTCCCCCATTTCCGCCGTGGGCTCCTTTCCCGGCCCGGATTTCCCAGGCGCGGGCGAGGAAGTTATGCCCAAAGTCATACTTCAGACCCGCGCCTCTCGTGTGCAAGTCCCTTGGACGATGTCCCGCATCGCCCTGCCGGCCTTGCGCTCGATATGCACGGGTCTGGACGTCGACGCGGGACCGAATAATACATGGACAGGCTCCTGATATGTTTTGGCCCGTCAAGGGGGCACGGACCTAATTTTTTTTTCGGCAGTGTGCGGGGAGCAGAACGGACGGCATTCCGACGGTTGATCAGTCTGATATTCGCGGGTTGGGTACCG
>JBELAL010000030.1:0-63594 GCA_049508835.1 Holophaga sp.
GAGCAAAGCCCTGGCGGTTTGGCTTCACTACTACAATAACCATCGACCGCATTCGTCCCTGGGAGGCAGGCCTCCCGCCTCAAGGGTGAACAACCTGTTTAGCCTCGACAACTAGGAGCCTGGCCTTGCATTCTGCAATCCACCCGGGTCTGCGGAGGCTTGGGAAGCGGTCGGGCCGCGGGCTACACTGGGGAATGTCCAGACGGCCGTTCCGCACCATCACCCCCGAGGGGACCGAGATCCTGGTGGAGCCCCTGTCCCACGTGCGGAGCTGCTCGGTGGGCTTCTGGGTGAAGCGCGGGTCCTGCTGCGAGGAGCCGGAGGAGGAGGGCCTGGCCCACTTCATCGAGCACACCGTGTTCAAGGGCACCGAGCGCTACCCGGGGCCCCAGGCCATGGCCGAAGCCACCGACCGCCTGGGCGGGAATGTGGACGCCTTCACCGGCAAGGAGACCGCCTGCTTCTACGGGAAGGTCCTGGGGGACCAGCTTCCGGCCCTGGTGGACCTGCTGGGGGAGCTGGTGACCACGCCCCGCTTCGACGAGGAGGAACTGGCCCGGGAACGGCAGGTGATCCTGGAGGAGATCAACCAGAGCGAAGACCAGCCCGATGACTGGGCCTGCGAACTGTTCTACGCCAACTTCTGGCCCGGCGGCACCCTGGCCCATCCCATCCTGGGCACCCGGCAGCAGGTGGCCGGCTACCAGTCCGACCACGCCCGCGCCTTCTTCCGCAAGACCTACCGGGCGCCCAACCTGCTCATCGCCGCCGCCGGGGACGTCCTGCCCGACGCCTTCCTGGACCTGCTTCAGCCCATCCTGGCCAGGGTGCCCGAAGGACTCGTCCCCGTCCCGGCCCGGCCCAACCAGCCCAGTCCGTTCCTGCTCAACACGCCCCGCAGGGAACTCCAGCAGACCAGCCTGGTCATGGGCTTCCCGGCCTATCCGCACCAGCACCCCGACCGGATGGCTTTGAACCTGCTGGGATACGTGCTGGGCGGGGGCATGGCCTCGCGGCTGTTCATGGAACTCCGGGAGAAGCACGCCCTCTGCTACCAGGTGTCCAGCTACCTGAGCCAGTACCGGGACACCGGCGCCCTGCAGATCTCCGCCAGCTGCGCCCCCGACCGGGCCCAGGAACTGGTCCGGCGGACCGTTGCGGAATGCGCCAAGGTGCGGCGGGACGGCATCACCGGCGACGAGCTGGACCGGGCCAAGCTCCAGCTCCGCACCAGCCTGGTGCTCAACCAGGAGTCCTCCAGCAACCGCATGTTCGCCCTGGCCCACCAGGCCATCCACATGGACTGCCTGCGCACCCTGGACGAACAGATCCAGGAGATCGACCAGGTGGACCTGGCGCAGGTGCGCCGGGTCGCCCAGGCCGTGCTCCTGCCCCAGGCCTTCGGGGTTTCCGCCCTGGGCACGGGACGCGCCACCGGGATCCGTCCCCGGGACCTGACCGACGGACTTTGAGCCGCCCCGCCTTCACCTGATTCATCGTCACAATCCTAGGAGCAGACATGCATTTCCGCCCCCCGGCTGCCGCCGCGGCGATCCTGGCTTCGGTCCTGTGCGCCAAGCCGCCCCTCCCGTCCTTCGTCACCACGCCCAGCGGGCTGCATTTCGTGGACATGCGCAAGGGACAGGGGCCCACGCCCGAGGCCGGGCAGACCTGCGCGGTGCTCTTCCGCGGCTGGCTCTACAACGACAGCCGGCGCGGGGCGCTGTTCGACTCGGCCCAGAACCGCCGCAAGCCGTTCCTGTTCACCCTGGGCCAGGGCGAGGTCATCCCGGGCTGGGAGGAAGGGGTGAAGACCATGAGGGCCAGGGGCAAACGGCTGCTCATCGTGCCCCCCGCCCTGGGGTACGGGAAACAAGGCAAGGACCCCTCGGTGCCTCCGGACTCCACGCTCCTGTTCGAAGTGGAACTTCTCCGCGTCAAGTGAGTGAAATTCTGCAACTTGGCTCACAGGGGCCAGGACCGGGACGCCCGGGCACGGGCCGCGGCCGTCTGCTCCGGCCGTCGTCCGGGCGGTCTGTGCCGGTCTGGATCCCAGGCAATCCTCCCGAGACCCGATAAGTGGTCTGTATTGGCCTACCCTTTCGGCCCAGGACGGGTGACATTCCCCTATAAAAGGCCCAAACTTTGGGGGACATGGTCCCCAATCAACCCCTCAACCCCGACGCCGCCAGCCCGCTCTACCTCCAGGTGCAGCGGTCCCTGCGCATGCTCATCCAGAAGAGCGAGTGGCACCCGGGCATGCGCTTGCCGGCGGTGCCCGAGCTGGCCCAGCGCTTCCAGGTGCACCGGCTCACGGTGCTCAAGGCCCTGGCGGGGCTCAAGCGCACCGGCTGGGTGCAGACGGTCACCGGCCGGGGCAGCTTCGTGGCCGACCATCTCCCGGAGGCGCCGGCCCTGAGGGGTCCGGAGACCTTCCCCTTCCAGGGCTCGTCCCTGAAGGCCCGGGAGGACGAACTGGGGCCCTGGCTGGGCGAGACCCTGGGCCGGGCCCAGGACCGCCTGCTGGAGAGCTTCTCGGCCAACTTCCCGCCGGCCGACCTGCTCCCAATCGAAGCCCTGCGGCGCCTGCACACCCAGACCATGAAGGAGCTCGGAGCGGATGCCTGGGGCTACGGCGACCCGGCCGGGCATCCCTCCTACCTGGACGCCATCTCCCGCTGGCTGGCCCTGGAGAACGAACCCATCCCGGCGGGCTGGGGGATCCGCGCCACCCCCGGCGCCCAGGCCGGCCTGGCCCTGGTACTGGAATCCCTCACCATCCCCGGCGACCGGGTGCTGGTGGAAAGCCCCTGCTACGTAGGCGCCCTGGCCCTCATCCAGACCCTGGGCCGGGAGGCGGTGCCGGTGCCGGTGGACCACAACGGCATGAACACCGAGCGCCTTGCTTCCCTCCTGCAGAAGGGGGACGCCAAGCTGCTGTTCACGGTCCCCACCTTCCACAACCCCACCGGGCTGACCTTCGGGCGCACCCGCCGGGAACGGATCCTGGCCCTGACCCGCACCTACGGGGTGCCGGTGGTGGAGGACGACACCTACGGCGACCTGCGCTTCATCGGCTCCCGCATCCCCTCCTGCCGCAGCCTGGCCAACGCCGAGCACGTGATCCAGCTGGGCAGCTTCTCCAAGTCCCTGGCCGCCGGGCTCCGGCTGGGCTACCTCATCGCGCCCACCCGGGTGCTGGACCGGCTCGCCCCGGTGCAGGAGGTGCACATCATCTCGGTGCCTACCTTGTCCCAGGCGGTGGTGGGCCGGTTCCTGGCCTCGGGCGGCTTCAAGCGCCACCTGTCGCGGCTGCGCAAGGCCCTGCGGGAGCGCCGGGACGCCATGCTGGAAGCCATCCACGCCAGCTTCCCCCGAGATTCGGAAGTCACCGAGCCCAAGGGCGGGATGCACCTGTGGGTGGTCCTGCCCGAGGACATTTCCGCCCTGGACCTGCAACGTACGGCCATCGCCCATGGACTCGGCTTCGCCCCGGGTCCGCTGTTCTTCCCCGACGGCCGGGGCACCAACTGCCTGCGCCTCAATTTCTCCACCCACGCGCCAAGCGTCACCCGCGAAGCCATCGCGCGCCTGGGTGGGCTGATCCATGCCCGTTCCTCCACCTCCATCTAGAAAGGAGCCCCTGTGAGTCCCCTCTCAGCGCCCACCGCCACCTTCGATATCCAGCTGGTCAAGGAGCCGATCCCGCCCGAGGAGCGGGCCAAGCGGATGCAGAATCCGGGCTTCGGCAAGGTCTTCACGGAGTACATGGTGGTCATCCCCTACAACGAGGAGACCGGCTGGGGCCGGGGCGTGCTCAAGCCGTACGGCCCCATCCTGCTGGATCCTGCGTCATCGGTGCTGCACTACGGCCAGGCCATCTTCGAAGGGTTCAAGGCGTACCGCCAGCCCGACGGCCACGTCAAGAGCTTCCGGCCCGAGGCCAACGCCAACCGCTTCAACGCCTCGGCCCGCCGGCTGGCCATGCCCGAGATCCCGGTGGAGCTGTTCGTGGAGGCTGCAGACATCCTGGTCCGCCAGGAACGTGACTGGGTCCCCAGCACCATCGGCGAGAGCCTCTACCTGCGCCCCTTCATGATCGCCACCGAGGCGGCCCTGGGGGTCAAGCCTTCCAAGGAATACCTGTTCCTCCTGATCGCCTCCCCCTCCGGGGCCTATTTCTCCCAGGGCGTCAAGCCGGTCACCGTGTGGATCTCCGAGAACTACGTGCGGGCCGCGCCCGGCGGCACCGGCGCCGCCAAGTGCGCCGGCAACTACGCCGCCAGCCTGGTGGCCCAGAAGGAGGCCAAGGCCGAAGGCTGCGACCAGGTGGTGTGGCTGGACGCGGTGCACCGCCGCTACATCGAGGAGATGGGGGGGATGAACATCTTCTTCGTCTACCAGGAGAACGGCCGCACGGTGGTGGTCACCCCCATGCTCACCGGCACCCTGCTCCCCGGCATCACCCGCCTCACCCTGCTGGACATGGCCAAGACCATGGGCTATGGCGCCGAGGAGCGCCGGATCTCGGTGGACGAGTGGCAGGCCGCCCTGCAGGAAGGCCGCATGATCGAGGCGTTCGCCTGCGGCACCGCCGCGGTCATCACCCCCATCGGCACGGTCAAGTCCGCCCACGGGGAGTGGAAAATCAACAACGGCGAGGCCGGTCCGGTCTCCCTGGCCCTACGCAAGGCCCTCCTGGACCTCCAGCACGGCCTGGCCCCCGACACCCGCCACTGGCTGCACGAGATCTGCTAGACGAGTCAGCCTCCGGCTTTCTCGCGAAGTGGTGGATTACTTTCGTGCGACTGGGGTCGGCTGGCAAACCAGGATGGATCGTGAGTTGTTAGCAATAGTGCACAAGCACAAGGTGGGCTAAGCATGCCCGGGTGTCTAACTCAGCGGTCGACTCCGGACGCTGCCTCGACAAAAGAAAAGGGCCCGGTCACGGGCCCTTTTCTTTTGCTGACGCTTGCGCTTAGGCGGCCGGAGCGGCGGCCTTCTTTTCCTTCTTCACCTTCTTGGCCTTCGCGGGCTTGGCGGGCTTCTCAGGGGCCGGAGCGGCGGCGGGGGCCTGGGCGACCAGGGCCGGGGTGGCGGCGGGAGCGGCTTCCTTCTTGGCGGCCTTCTTCTTGGCCTTCTTGGCGGGCTTGGCGGGCTTCTCAGGGGCCGGAGCGGCGGCCGGGGCGGCAGCGGGGGCCTGGGCGACCAGGGCCGGGGCGGCGGCGGGGGCGGCTTCCTTCTTGACCTTCTTGGCCTTCTTCACCTTCTTCACCGGCTTGGCGGTGTTGGCGCCGGGAGCGGCGGGGGAGGCGGCGGGAGCCGGGGTCGCCGGGGCGGCGGGCGCCTGGGCGAAGGCTGGGCTGATGAGGGCGGCCGCGATCAGCAGGGCTGCAAGTTTGCTCATGTGCAATTTCTCCAGTGGTTGCCGGCACGGCCGGCATCGCACTGGTATCAAGCACAATCCAGGCCAAACATTAAATATTTAAAAATAAAAAGGTTAACTAAATCAAATGAGAAATCCACCGTTGAATCTTGCAACTCGTTGCAAACTGCATCATGGGTTGGGCTCCTCGGGACCGTCCGCCAGGCCCAGCTCCTTCAGCTTGCGGTAGAGGGTGGTCCGGTCCTTGCCGAGCAGTTCCGCCACCCGGCTCTTGCGGTGCTCGTGCTTGAGCAGCACCTGGATGTAGCGGCGCTCCAGCTGCTCCAGGGTGGGCAGGTGGTCCCAGCCTTCGATCAGCTCCAGCAGGGGCGTGGGCGCGTGGGAAAGGCCGGCGCCCCGGGTGCGGAACTCCTCGCGGACCTTCTCGGGGAAGTCGTCGGGGGTGATCTCCCGGCCCCGGCTGAGCTGGGTCAGGTGCTCGATGATGTTGGCCATCTCCCGCACGTTGCCGGGCCAGCTGTAGCCCTCCAGCAGCTTGCGCGCGTCGGCCCGGAGACGGTAGGACTGGTGGTCCTTGCGCGAGCATTCGGCCAGGAAATGGTCCATGAGCGCCGGGATGTCGGAGACGATCTGCCCGGTGCGGGCGTCCCGGGACCACCGGTCCCGCACCGGGGGAACCCGGATCTCCACCACGCACAGGCGGTAGTAGAGGTCCTCCCGGAACTTGCCGGCCTTGACCATCTGGGCCAGGTCCCGGTTGGAGGCGGCGATCACCCGCACGTCCACCTTGACCGTCTTGTTGCTGCCCACCCGCCGGATTTCTTGCTCCTGGAGCACCCGCAGCAGCCGGACCTGGAAGTTGGGGGAGGTCTCGCCGATCTCGTCCAGGAAGATGGTCCCTCCGGTGGCCTCCTCGAAGAAGCCCTTCTTGTCCGACACCGCGCCGGTGAAGGCGCCCTTGACGTGCCCGAACAGCTCCGACTCCAGCAGCCCTTCGCTGAGCGCCCCGCAGTTGATGGCCACGAACGGCCGGTCCTTGCGGTCGCTGCTCATGTGGATGTTCCGGGCCACCAGTTCCTTGCCGGTGCCGCTCTCGCCCACGATCAGCACCGTGGTCCGGCTGTTCTGCAGGGAGGCGATGGTCCGGTAGACCTCCATCATGGCCGGGCTGGAGCCGATCATCAGGCTCTGGCGCAGGCTGGGCAAGGCATCCGCCGGCTTGCGCCCCTCTTTGCTCTCCTTCATGACCAGGGCGCGCTTGACCAGGGACTTGAGCTCCTCGTTGTCCCAGGGCTTGGACAGGAAATCGAAGGCGCCCTCCCGGACCGCCTCCAGCGCCTTCTCCAGGGTGCCGAACCCGGTCAGCAGGATGGTCTCCACCCCCAGCGGCTTGGCCACCCGGAGCAGGTCAAGGCCGTCCATGCCGGCCTCCAGGTTGATGTCGGACAGCATGAGGTCGACTCCGCCCGCCTGCAGGTGGGCCACCGCCTCCTCCGGCCGGGTGGCCTTCACCACCTCCAGGGGCGCGCCGCCCTGGCCCTCGCCCAGCAGCAGTTCAAGCAGGTCGCAGGTTTCCCGGCTGTCGTCCACCACGAGCACTCGTGCCATGATCCATCCATCCTTACCTGAAAGGTAACGTATCCTGAGGTGGTATCGTACCCCGAAGCGTCTTAACCTTGATTTTATGACGACCCAACCCGCTTCCTTCGACGACGGCCTGGACCGGCTGGAGGCCCTGGTGCAGAAGCTGGAAAGCGGGCACTTGACCCTTGAGGAGGCGCTCCGGGAATTCGAGGAGGGCGTGGCCCTGAGCCAGGACCTGCAAAAGCAGCTGACGGAGGCCCAGCGCCGGGTGGAGGTGCTCAAGCAGGGGCTGGGCGGGGAGTACCGCACCGAGCCCCTGGAAGGGGACCCGTCTTGACCGAGTTCGCCCAGACCCGGGTCCGGGCCGACCTGGACCGCCTCCTGCCCCTTTTGGAATCCCGCTACCTGCAGCCCTTCATTTTCACCGGTGGGGGGGGCGAGGCCGGGCTCCTGCGCGATGCCATGACCTACAGCCTCAAGGCCGGGGGCAAGCGCATCCGCCCGGTGCTGTGCATGCTGGCGGCGGAATCCGTGGGCGCCGCGCCCGAGGCGGCGCTGCCCTGCGCGGTGGCACTGGAGTACATCCACACCTATTCCCTCATCCACGATGACCTCCCGGCCATGGACGACGACGACCTGCGCCGGGGCAAGCCCACCTGCCACGTGGTGTACGGCGAAGGCCAGGCGATCCTGGCGGGCGACGGGCTGCTCACCGAGGCGTTCACCTCCCTGGCCGCCGATCCGTCCCTTGCGCCCGCCCGGCGGGTGGAGGCGCTCCGGGTCCTGGGCGAGGCGGCGGGCTGGCGGGGCATGGTCGGCGGGCAATCCCTGGACCTGGAGGGGGAGCGCCGGACCCGGGCGGGCGAGCCGGTGGACATGGTTCAGCTGCGGGTCATCCACCGTCTGAAGACCGGCGCCCTGCTGCGGGCCTCCCTGGAGCTGGGCGGCATCGCCGGCGGCGCCTCCCCGGAGCAGGCCCGGGCCCTGCGCGCCGGGGGCGAGGCGCTGGGCCTGGCCTTCCAGATCCAGGACGACATCCTCGACGCCACCTCCACCGAGGCCGCCATGGGCAAGAGAGTTGGCAAGGACCAGGGCAAGGGTAAAATCACCTACCCCCTGCTGCTTGGGCTCGAAGGAGCCCGGAAAGAACTCCAGGCGGCCACCGAGCGAGCCTTATGTCAGCTTCAGTCGCTTCCGAATCCGCACTCCCTGAACGCCTTGGCCACCTTCTTGGCGGAGCGGAGCGCGTGAGCCCCTACCCGCTGCTGGATTCCATCGCCTCGCCCCAGCAGGTCCAGCACTTCACCCCGGCCCAGCTGGAGCAGCTCGCCGCCGAGATCCGCCAGTTCCTCATCGACTCCATCAGCGAGACCGGCGGGCACTTCAGCTCCAACCTTGGGACGGTGGAGCTCACCGTGGCCCTGGCCCACCAGTTCGACTTCCTGGCGGACCGGATCATCTGGGACGTGGGGCACCAGGCCTACCCCTACAAGATCCTCACCGGGCGCAAGGACCGCTTCCCCACCCTGCGCAAGCACGGCGGGCTCTCGGGCTTCCAGCGGCGGGACGAAAGTCCGTACGACCACTTCGGGGCCGGGCACGCCAGCACCTCCATCTCCGCGGCCCTGGGCATGGCCGCCGCCCGGGACTTCCAGAAGCAGGACTTCGCCTGCGTGGCGGTGATCGGGGACGGCTCGATGACCGCCGGGGAGGCCTTCGAGGGGCTCAACCAGGCCGGGTTCCTGAAGACCCGCAACTTCCTGGTGATCCTCAACGACAACGACATGAGCATCAACCCCAACGTGGGCTCGCTCCAGGGCTACCTGAACCAGATGATCTCCGGGCAGTACTACAAGCGCTGGCGGGACCGGATCGAGAACGCCATCAAGTCGATCCCGGTGCAGAGCGTGAGTATGCGCCTGGCCCGGGCGGCCAAGTGGAGCGAGGAGTCCTTCAAGCGCATCGCCGTGCCCGGGCTGCTGTTCGAGGACCTGGGCTTCAGCTACCTGGGGCCAGTGAACGGCCACGACCTGCCCGCCACCCTCAAGGCCCTGGGGGAAGCCCGGAAGAAGATGGAGCGGGGCCCGGTGCTGCTGCACGTGCAGACCAAGAAGGGCTACGGCTACGCCCCGGCCGTGAAGGACCCCCTCAAGTGGCACGGGGTGACCGCCTTCGACCCGGAGACCGGGGAGATCCGCAAAGTGCCGGCGGACCCGGCCGCGGCGCCCCCGCCTCCCACCTACACGGCGGTGTTCGGCAACACCCTCACCGAACTGGCCCGGCGCGACCCCAAGATCGTCGCCATCACCGCCGCCATGCTCGACGGCACCGGCCTGAACATCTTCCAGAAGGCCTTCCCCCAGCGGTGCTTCGACGTGGGCATCGCCGAGCAGCACGCGGTGACCTTCGCCGCCGGGCTGGCGGCCCAGGGCATGCGCCCGGTGGCGGCCATCTACTCCACCTTCCTGCAGCGGGGCTTCGACCAGGTGCTGCACGACGTCTGCCTGCAGAATCTGCCCGTGACCTTCGCCATGGACCGGAGCGGGCTGGTGGGGGCCGACGGCCCCACCCACCACGGGCTGTATGACATGGCCTACCTGCGCTGCATGCCCAACCTCATCCTGATGGCCCCCAAGGACGAGAACGAGCTGCGCCAGATGCTGTTCACCGCTATCTACAGCAACCGCCCCGCCGCCCTGCGCTACCCAAGGGGCAACGCCACCGGGGCGCCGCTCCAGGAGCCGGTGACCGCCCTCCCCATCGGCAAGGGGGAGCTGCTCCGGGAAGGCACCCAGCTGGCGCTGGTGGCCATCGGCACCCTGGTCGCCCCGGCCCTGAAGGCGGCCGAGCGCCTGGAGGCGGACGGGATCTCCTGCGCCGTGATCAACGCCCGCTACATCAAGCCCCTGGACCAGGACCTGATCGCCCACTGGGCCCGGCGCACTGTCAAGACCGTGGCCCTGGAGGAGGGGTGCGCCCCGGGCGGGTTCTCCTCGGCGGTGGCCGAACTGATGGTGGACGAGGACATCCGCCGTCCCCTCCTGCGCTGCGCGATCCCGGACCACCTGGTCCCCCACGGGGACCCGGCCCGGCTGATGGACGAGCAGGGGTTGAGCGTGGACGCGCTGTACCAGAGGATCCAGGCCTTCGCCAAGAAGGACTAGCAGCCGTTGCAGGCTTTGCCTGCTGCGGCTGCTTGTGCCTGGAACGGGCGCTTGAACCTGCTCGAAGCTGACGGTGCCAGTTACACGGGGCTCAGCACCTGCCGCAGGTCGCACAGCAGCCGCTCCAGGTCGTCCTCACTGAGGTTGAGGGGCACCTGCCGCTTCACCTCGTCCCGTCGGAAGAAGGCGATCCGCTTCACGTCCACCCGGTCCCGCCCGATGCTGATCTCGTTGAACTGGATCTGCTGGTCGTCCTTGTACGGGGGCAGGCTGCGCAGCTGGATGTACATGGCCCGCCGGTCGTGGTCCACGATCTCCAGGTGCTCGGCCAGGTAGGTGACCTGCCGCCTCAGCAGTTCGGCCTTGGACTTGAGCTTGGCGAAGGACTGCCTCCGGGGCTGCAGCCACTCCAGGGACAGGGGCCCCAGCTCCACCCCCTCCCCGGTCCGGCGGATGGCGCCGCTGAGCAGGCCGTTGGACTCCGGATCCCCCTCCCGGAACGGTTCGAACTCCCCGAAGTCCCCCGGAAGGACCGAGTCGTCGTACCGCTTGGCTTTCCTGGAGAGTCGCATCGCCTTAGCCTTCCGGGTGCTCCAGGCCGATGGGAAAAAGTTTCCGACCCGGCGTGCCCGCCGGATGCCGGTCTGGGCCGATCCTGCTCAACCTGGGCTATCCCTGCCCAGATTGTCCGGCAATTCCGGCCCGGTGTCGAGTTATGCCGACGGCCAGCGGGGCTTGTAGCAGATCCGGTCCAGGGACCTGGAGAACGGCGTCCAGTTGCCGTTGCCGGTGTCCTCCCGGATGCCCCGGAACATGGCTTCCAGCTTGCCGTCCAGGTCGTCCAGGTAGTGCACCAGCAGGGCCTCGGGGGTCTTGGGCACCACCGGCGAGCCGAACTCCAGCTTGCCGTGGTGGCTGAGGACCATGTGCAGGACCAGCAGGCGCAGGGTCTCCGGGAACTCCGGGATCCGGGCTGCGGCCCGGTTGATCCACTCGGCCTCCAGGATGATGTGCCCGATGAGGTTGCCCGCGTCCGAGTAACCGAAGCTGCGCTGGTAGGTGAGTTCGGCCGTCTTGCCCAGGTCGTGCAGCAGGACCCCGGCCAGCACCAGGTCGCGGTTCAGCTCCCGGTAGTGCTCGCAGGCCTTCCCGGCCATGGCGGCCACCGACAGGGTGTGCTCCAGCAGCCCGCCCAGGTAGACGTGGTGCATGCTCTTGGCGGCGGGGGCCTTGGCGAAGGCCTCCCGCAGCTGGGCGTCCTCGATGAACACCCCCTCCAGGAGACGGCGGATCCAGGGGTCCCGGATCCCGGCCACCAGGGCGTCCAGCTCCGCCAGCATCTCGGCCGCCGGGCGCAGGCTGGTGGGGAAGAACCGGGAGAAGTCCCCCACTTCCTGGTCCTGGGCGTAGCGCACCTTGTCCAGGCGCAGCTGGGTCCGTCCGTTGTAGCTGGAGACCTGTCCCTTGACCTTGAGGAAGGCGTCCGGGGTCACCAGGTCCATGTCCCCCTCGATGGCCCGCAGGTCCCAGAGGAAGGCCTTGAGGTCGCCGGAGGCGTCCGCCAGCTTCAGCTCCAGGTACTCGGTGCCCTTGGCGCTGGTCTTGAAGGCCGCCTCCTGGGCGAGGAGGTAGCCGGTGAAGACGTCCCCTTCCTTGAGGGAACGGAGTTCGGGCTGTTCAGCCATGGGGCTCCCGGGAATGAATTAATGATTGGTGGGAGGCTTGGGCCGGGGTGCCAGGGGATCCGATGGATAGGGTTCCTCCAGGGCTGCCCGCTTTTCTTCCAGCACCTCGATGAATGACCACTGATCGCCCTTGGGGACGGCGCCATCCGGGAGGTTCAGCACCCGCGCCCGGATGATCCGGTTGTAGAGGGGAAACAGCAGTTCGTCGCCCAGGCGCACCTCGTGGCTGGGCTTGCGCGGCGTCCCGTTCACCCGGACCATGCCCTCTTCGCAGAGCTCCCGCGCCAGTTCCCGGCGCTTGACCAGGTGGGTCTTCTTCAGGAACAGGTCCAGTCGCACGGTCAACCTTTCAGAATGGTTTCCCTGGGAACCATGTAACGGATATTGGCCCGGATGCGCAAGCTCTGAATGTAGGATTCGATCGCGCTCTCGGCCTTGGGTTCCTGCAGCTTGGCCAGGATGGCGGCGCGCACTTCCGTGAAGGGCTTGTACTTGTCCATCTCCTCGTCGGTCAGCTGGACGAGGCAGATGTCCGTGGCGGTCTTGACCGGCGGCGAAACCTGGCCCTTCTTCAGGGCCAGGGCGGCCGCCTCCACCTCCGGGCGCAGCACCCCCTTGCCCAGCCAGCCCAGGTCCCCGCCGGTGCTGCGGCTGGGTGCGGTGGAATACTGCTCCACCAGGGTCTCGAACGGGGTCCCCTGCTTGAGGCTGGCCTGGATGGCGGCCAGCTTGGATTCCGCATCCTGCTGCTCCTCCGGGGTCCCCCCCCGGGGCAGGACCAGTTCCCGGATCCGGAACCGGGTGGCTTCCCGGAACTCGTCCTTGTGGTCGTTGTAGTAGGCCAGGAGTTCCTGGTCCTCCACCGCGATCCTGGAGAACACCTCCTTGCGCAGGACCTCCTGCTTGAGCAGGTCCTCCCGGGCCCGCATCATGTATTCCTTGAGCCCGATGCCCAGGCTGCTGCGCAGGGCCCGCTCCAGGTCTGCGTCCGAGGGGATGTTGTTTTCCTTCTCCATGGACGTCAGCCAGGCCCGGAGCTGGTCGTCGTTGATGGTCAGGCCCAGGTCGGCCGCCTTGTCCTCGATGACGTAGCTGTCGATCATCCCCTGGAGCGTCTTTTCCCTGGTGGTGCGGAGCTTGGCATCCAGTTCCTGGCCGGAGAACATCCGGTAGAGGGCGGCGGCCCCCTGTTCCACCGCCTGCAGGTATTCCCGGCGGGTGATGACGTGCCCGTTGACCACCACCAGGATCTCCTCCCGGACCTCCCCCGCCGCGGCGTACAGGACCAGACAGGGGAGGGCGGCCGGAGCGAGACCGCTCAGCCTCATTGGGCCGCCTTCTTGACCTTGGCGGCGGGCTTGGCGGCAGGCTTGGCGGCAGGCTTGGCAGCCGGGTTGGCCGGGGCGGAAACCTCCCGGAAGGCCACGTCCTTGCGCACCTGGGCCAGGTAGGTGCTCATCACCTCCTCCTGGCGCTCGGAGGAAGCCTGCTCCTTGGCCGAGTCCTTGGCCTCCTCGAAGGTCTGGGCCTTGGCCGGGGTGATCTTCTCCAACTCGATCAGGTGGTAGCCGAACATGGTCTTGACCGGGGCGCCCACCTGTCCGACGGCCTGCTTGCGCACGGCTTCATCGAACTCGGGCACGAACTTGCCGAAGGGGGTGTCCTCGTACAGGCCGCCCTTGTCCTTGCTGCCCGGGTCATCGGAATATTCCTTGGCGGCGTCGGCGAAGCTCTTGCCGCCCTTGATTTCGGCCAGGACCTTGTCCGCCTTGGCCTTGGCCTCCTCGTCCGTGAGCGCCTTCTGGTCGCCGTTGGCCCGGGTGCCGATGAGGATGTGCCGGACGGTGAAGGTCTCGGGCGACTTGAACTTGTCGGGGTGGGCGTCGAAGTACTTCTTCACGTCCTCGTCCTTGACCGCGGCCTTGGCCTGCAGGCCGGGGCCGTCCCGCTCCATCAGGGCCTGGATGAGCAGCTGCATGTCCATCAGGGCCAGCTTCTTGGCGTGGCCGGGCTGGTTCTGGAGGCCCAGCTTCCGGGCCTTGGCGGCCAGCGCCTTGTACTCCAGGAACCGGGACAGGTACTGCTCCCGGGCGCCCTCGATGAACTGGACCTGCATGCGCTGCTGGTCGGAGAGGGCGGTGGCCAGGAACAGCTCGAAGTCCGACTGCCGGATCACTTCCTTGCCGATCCAGGCCAGCACCGGGTCCGCCGGCTTCGCGGCCTTGGCGCCCTTCGCGGCGGGGGCGGCCTCGAGGGCCGGGGCGGCCTCCGCGGGGGTGGCCTCGGCGGGCGCGGCTTCGGCCGGGGCGGCTTCGGCGGGGGGGGCGGCGGCCTCGGTCGGCTTGGGGGTCTCGGCCGGCTTGGGGTTCTCGGCGGCGGGGGCCGCGGCGGGCGTTTCAGCTTTCGGGGCCTCGGGGGCCGGGGTCTGCGCGGCCAGGACGATGGTGGCCGTGGCCAGGATCAAGCTGCGGAGCATGGGCATCCTTTTAGGGGGTGGGAGGGTTCAGTTGCGGCGGCCGCCCAGGAGGCGGAGGAGGGAAAGGAAGATGTTGTAGAGGCTGACGAAGAGCGACAGGGCGAAGCCGGCGGGATCGCTGTAGTCCTCCGTCCGCAGCATGGCGGAGGTGTCGTAGAGGATCTTGGCCGAGCAGGCGATGACCGCCACCGCGGCGATGAGCAGCCCGAACGTCTCCAGGTGGAAGATGGCGGCGATGAGGCTGCCGAAGAACATCACGCCGATCCCCACGATCACGAAGCCGCGCAGGAAGCTGAAGTCGGCTTTGGAGAACACCGCCACCCCGGTGAGCAGGAGGAAGTCGGCGGCGGTCATGCCGAAGGCGGAGAGGACGATGCCCGGCCCGGAAGTCGCGGACACGATGGCCATCACCACCCCGGCGAAGACTCCGCAGATGTAGGTGAACAGGGCGTAGGCGTACCGGTTCAGGGGCTTGCGCCGGCTCACCGCGCCGGCCCAGATCAGCGATCCCATCTGGGCGAAGAACAGGACCCAGACGAAGGCCTGGCCGAGGACCGGGACCAGGGCGTTGAAGATGTAGGGCGCGCTGAGGGCACCGACCGAGGCGACCCCGAAGCCGCCCATGAGCCAAAGATAGACGTTGCGGACGAACGCGACCCGCTCCTCGGCCCGCGACCGTCCGAAGGGGGTCCTGCCTTCCAGATCGTATTGCATGGTTCAAACCTCACTGATTTCCCATTGGAGGGAATCTACCATCCTAACATCAGGGGCCCTCGCACGCTTGCCTGGATATCCGCAACCCCGCCTCCGGACCAGAACCTGCGCGGACCGGCTTGTTGCAAGGCGCAGTATTGGGTTTCCCCACTCGGAAATTCCCGATCAGGCTTCCAGCCTGGCCACGGACTCCCGCAGTTCGCGGATCATGGCCCGCAGCCCCGGGTCCAGGCCCGGTTCGTCCTGGATCAGGGCGCCGAACAGCCTGGCGATGCTGCGGTAGTACCAGAGGGTCCCTTCCCGGTTGCCGCGGAACCGCTCGAACACGGCGCCGCCGTGGTTGCGCAGGTCCTTGGCGATGGCCTGGACGTTGTGCAGCTTGTCGGCGCAGATGACCCGCAGCGCCGGGACCGGCGCCGCCACCAGGCGGGCCATGTAGGCGCGCTTGCGCTCCAGCCAGGGCGCCTTGCCGCCGACGGAGTCGTCGTCGGTGCAGAACTTGACGATGGCGGCCACCTCGGGCCCGAACAGGGCCCGGATCTCCTCCAGCACCGGCGCGCCGCCGCCGTCCTCCACCGCGTCGTGCAGGAGCCCGGCGATGACCTCGTCCTCGCTGCCGCCCGCCTCCCCCACCAGCGACGCCACCGCCAGCAGGTGGGTGAGGTAGGAGGTGGACGTGCCTTTGCGCACCTGGGCGCCGTGCTTGCGGATGGCGAACGCCACCGCGTCGGCCACCCGCGGGCCCAGCGCGTGGGCGGGCTCCGCGGGCGGAGCGGGCAGCGCCGAGGAGATCCTTGCGGGCAGCACGCCTTCGTAGGCGCCGATCACGCCTTCAAGCGCCTGGATCATGGCGGGCCGTGAGGGAGGGGGGGAGGGCTTGGTCATCGCTCCTTTCATCCTACCGGCATCGGCCGGAACCTGCCGGGTTGAGGCTAGAATGATCGCCGATGAATGGAGGGAACAGACCATGACCGGCAAGGTGGAAAAGCGTGCGTTCAAGAGCGAACTCCAGCAGGTGCTGCACCTGATCACCCATTCGCTGTACTCGCACAAGGAGATCTTCCTCCGGGAACTGATCAGCAACGCCAGCGACGCCATCGACAAGGTCCGCTTCAATTCACTGCAGAACGATCATCTGCTGGAGGGCGACCGGGCCTGGAAGATCAAGCTAGCCGCCGATCCGGCGGCCGGGACCCTGACCGTGTCCGACAACGGCATCGGCATGACCCGGGAGGAGATCATCGAGAACCTCGGCACCATCGCCCGGTCGGGCACCCGCGCGTTCCTGGACAGCATCAAGCAGGCGGATGCCGCCGCGCGCCTGGAGCTCATCGGGCAGTTCGGGGTGGGCTTCTATTCCGCTTTCATGGTGGCCGACCGGGTGACCGTGGTCTCCCGGGCCGCAGGCCAGCCCGAGGCGGTGCGCTGGGCCTCCGACGGGCTGGGAGAGTTCACGGTGGAGCCGGCGGAAAAGCCGGGCCGAGG
Organism: Holophaga sp.; assembly: GCA_049508835.1. Classification (GTDB taxonomy): domain Bacteria; phylum Acidobacteriota; class Holophagae; order Holophagales; family Holophagaceae; genus Mesoterricola. The sequence goes on from JBELAL010000030.1 coordinate 16,495, forward strand.
CACCGACGTGACCTTGCACCTGAAGGAGGACGAGAAGGAATTTCTCGAAGCCTGGCGGCTGCGGAACGTGGTCAAGCAGTTCTCGGATTTCATCGAGCACCCCGTCGTCATGGACGTGGAACAGACCGGAGAGGGGGAGGCCGGGAAGCTGGCGGAGGAGACCCTCAATTCCCGCAAGGCCCTGTGGCTGCGCAGCCGGAGCGACGTCACCGAGGACGAGCACAACGCCTTCTACCGCCAGATCGCCAACGACTTCGAGGATCCGGTCCGAGTCATCCATTATGCCGCCGAAGGGGCGCTGGACTTCAAGGCCCTGCTCTACATCCCCAGGCACAAGAGCGTCGACCTGCAGTTCGCCGAGGCCAAGGTGGGGCCCAGGCTGTACGTCAACCGGGTGCTGATCATGGACCACTGCGAGCAGCTGCTGCCCCCGTACCTCCGGTTCGTGAAGGGGGTGGTGGACTGCTCGGACCTGCCCCTGAACGTGTCCCGGGAAGTGATCCAGCACAGCCCCCTGCTGGAGAAGATCCAGAAGAGCCTGGTGAAGAACGTGCTCAGCGCCTTGGAGGACCTCAAGGCCAACGCCTACGACACTTACACCTCGGTGTTCGACGAGCTGGGCGGGGTCCTCAAGGAGGGCCTGGCCCGGGACTTCGACCACCGCGTCCAGATCGCCGACCTGCTGCTGTTCCCCAGCCTGAAGACCGAACCCGGGAAGTTCGTCACCCTGGCCCAGTACCGGGAGGCCATGCCCTCGGACCAGTCCGACATCTACTACCTGGCCGGGGAGCAGCGCTCGGCCCTGGAGCACTCGCCGGCCCTGGAGGTGTTCCGGCACAAGGGCTGGGACGTGCTGCTGCTCACCGAGCCCATCGACGAGTTCGTGCTGCCCCAGCTGGGGGACTACCAGGGCAAGCCCCTGAAGGCCGCCGACCGCTCCGCGCCGGAGCTGCCCGCCGAGGAGGTGAAGAAGGTGGAGGAGGCCGCCGGGGTGTTCCAGCCCCTGCTCCAGGCCCTGAAGGCCTCCTTTTCGGGCCTCAAGGACGTGCGCCTATCCCGGCGCCTCAAGGAGAGCGCGGCCTGCCTGGTGGCGGACGAGGGGGACCTGGGGCCCAACCTGGAGCGCCTGCTGCAGAAGATGGGGCGGGGCGATCTGGACGGCCCGGCCCGGCGGATCCTGGAGCTGAACCCGGACCACCCGGCGGTGCAGGGACTGCGGAAACTGCACCAGGCCGACCCCGCCGATCCCCGGATCGAGACCTACGCCCACCTCCTTCACGACCAGGCGGTGCTGGCCGAAGGATCACGGATCGAGGATCCTGGCGCTTTTGCCCGGCGGATCAACGACCTGATCGCCAAGGACACGGGGAATTAGTCTAATCGTGGCCGGCGCCGTGCGGCCCATCCCAGGGCCGGTTCCAGACCACCCGCTGCAGCATCGGGCCGGTGAACCCTTCCGCCTGGAAGCGCAGCACGATCCGCTTGCGCAGTTCCCGGGCCACCGCCCACTGTTCGCCCGGGGCGACCTTGGTGAGGGTGAGGATGATGCAGCTGTGGGGGTTCAGGCTGGTGATGCCCAGGACCCGGGTGGGCTCCAGCACCGTGGGCAGGGCCGCCTTCAGTTCCTCGCCCAGCTCCCGCAGCACGTCCATGGCGCGGACCACGTCGTCGTCCCGGCTCACCTCCACTTCCACCTTGGCGTGGGAGAATTCCTTGCTCAGCACGATCACCTCGGAGATGGTGCCGTTGGGGATGTAGTGGGCCTGGCCTTCCAGGTCCCGCAGCACGGTGATGCGCAGGGTCATGCGCTCGACGGTCCCCAGGTGCTTGTCGCCGATGGAGATGATGTCGCCGACGCCGAACTGGTTCTCCACCAGCAGGAAGAACCCGCCGATCACGTCCTTGATGATGCTCTGGGAGCCGAAGCCCAGGGCCGCGCCCAGGATGCCCACCCCGGCGATGAGCGGTCCCACGCTGACGTTGAACTCCTGCAGGGTCTCGATGATGAAGAAGGAGATCACCGCCACCCGGGCGATGTTCTCCAGCACCGACCCCAGGGTCTTGGCCCGGCGCATGGCGTCCGGGTTGCCCTCCTTGAGCGCCGCCCCGATGGAGCGGTTCACCGCCCTGCCCACCAGGCGCATGGCCCAGAGGATCACGAAGCAGGTGACCACCACCAGCCCGAGCCGCTGGAGCTTCGCCCAGCCCATCTGGTCGAACCAGGTGGAGAACGCATCGAGCCGCTGGCTGAAACCGAGGATCATCCTCGCTCCGGAACGGGAAGGGGGGGTGCGGGTGAAGGTCCACTCTACTCCAGGGCCCGGCCCTCCAGGAACGAGAAGTGCCTCCAGGATCCCGGCATGTGCGAGCCCACCGAGGCCACCAGGGTGGCCGCCAGGTACCACTCCAGCCGGGCGCCGGAGTACCAGTTGCCCAGGCCCAGCAGCGCCAGCTTGAGCAGCAGCGCGGCGCCGCTGCCCTGGAGCAGGAACCCGGGGCCCTTGAACAGGTCGACCAGGGCCAGCAGCAGCCCGCTGGCCACCGCGGCCAGGATGGCCGTGCGCAGCCGGTCGTACCCGCCGCCCAGCCAGATCCCGCCCAGCACCAGCCCCATGGCGGCGATGTGGACGGAGCGCAGGGCCACCTGGATCCCCCGGGTCCAGCGAGGGCCCTCTCCGGCGGCCATCAGTGGTCCTCCGGCTGGTCCAGCAGGTGCAGCAGAACCTCGCCGCCGGCGGGGATCTCCTGGGTGTCGCCGGGCACCAGCGCCAGGGCGTCGGTCTGCATCATGGACATGAGCAGGCCCGAGCCCTGGGGGCCGGTGAGGGACGCCTCCAGGCGTCCGTCCCGGACCCGGGTGGACACCCGCAGGAGATTCAGGCGGCCGTCCGGAGCGGCCTTGCGCCAGGGCTCCGCCAGGATTCCCACCCGTTCGGGGCGGTGCAGCAGGGGATGCCCCATCAGGCTGCGCAGGGCCGGGCGCACGTACTCCTCGAACACGATCATGGCCGCCACCGGGTTGCCGGGGATCCCGAACACCAGCTTGCCCTGGAGCATCCACAGCCCCACGGGCCCTCCCGGCTTCTGGGCCACGCGCCAGAACACCTGCTCGGCGCCGAACTCGTCCAGGACCTCCTTGATGTAGTCGAAGTCGCCCACCGAGATGCCCCCGTTGGTGAGCACCACGTCCGCCTCGGCCAGCGCCAGGGTCAGGGCGTCCCCCACCGGTTCGCGGCGGTCCGGCACCCGGGGGAAGGGCAGGGGGACCGCGCCGGCGGCCCGCACCTGGGCGCACAGGGAATGGATGTTGGCGTCCCGGATCTGGCCGGGCCCGGGCCGCTCGTCGGCGTCCACCAGCTCGTTGCCGGTGGTGATGACGGCCACCCGGGAGCGGGGGTGCACCGGCACCTCGGCCCAGCCGATGGCCGCCAGCGCGCCCAGTTCGGCCGGGCGCAGGACCCGGCCCCGGGGCACCACCTGCCCCCCCGCCCCCACATCCTCGCCCGCCAGGCGGATGTGCGCGCCCGGGCGGACCGGGCCGCCCACCACGACCCAGCCCGGCTCCGCCGCGGCCTCCTCCACCGGCAGGATGGCGTCGGCCCCCTCCGGCACCATGGCGCCGGTCATGATCCGGCAGGCGGTCCGGGGCTCCAGGGTGAAGCTCCCGGACCATCCGGCGGGAATCTCCCCCCGCACCGGCAGCCGGACCGGGCGCTCCCGGGAGGCGGCGGCGCAGTCCGCGGCCCGGAGGGCGAAGCCGTCCATGGCCGAATTGGTGAACGGCGGCACCGGTTCCCGGGCCAGGATGGGCTCGGCCGTCACCAGGCCCAGGGCGTCCGCCAGGGGCACCGCCCGGGCCGGCAGGGGCCGGGCGCGTTCCAGGACGAGTCGGAGGGCTTCGTGATAGGTGGTCATGGTGGGCATCCCAAGCAGCTTATTATAGGTGCGGGAGGGCTTCACCCCCTCCCGGACGCCCAACCCCGCCCGAGACGGCCGGCGGCCCCTGCGTTATCCTGGCTCGGCACACCCGAGTGAGCGGCCATGGATCCTTCGGTGAAGAAGATCGTCCGGATCGGCGTCCCCCTAGGGGACTGCTACGCCATGGGCCCCGGCAAGGCCGACCTGCTGGACGCCATCCAGGAGACCGGCTCCATTTCCGCCGCCGGACGGAAGCTGGGGATGAGCTACCGGCGGGCATGGCTGCTGGTGGACGAGATGAACCAGTGCTTCCGAGCCCCCCTGGTGGAGGCCCACCTGGGCGGGGTCGGGGGCGGGGGGGCCAAGGTCACCAACCTGGGCCTGGAGGCGGTGCGGCGCTACCGGGAACTGCAGGAGCAGGCCTGGACCGCCGTGCGCAGGCCGTTCCACGACTACCTGGGGCTGCTGAAGCCCGACCGGTAGGATCGCCCCCCCGGTTGGAACCCGGCGGATGCTCTTGCCGTCGCTGTATTCCTGCGCAACCATCGAAGGGGGAGGCACCTTTGACGTCCTCCCCCTCTTGAAAGAGGGGGATTCCTGGCCTCACGGCCAAGCTTCTCTGCTTCACCGCCGACCGCCCGACACGGATCACGCCATGTTCAGGTCTTACACCGGCTCCACAGACATGCACCGCCCGTCCGGCGGCCAAAAGGTTCTGGGCGGCGTTGTGGTCCCGATCATGCCGGGTGCCCTAGCCGGGGCAGACCCTTCGGTGAACGCATGCGTTCACCGAAGTCTAAGGACAGGTTCGGGTGCCCAGGTCCAGATGGTGCAGCTTGTGCCCGCAGGCGCTGCAGGTCTTGCTCGAAGGATAGAACCGGTCCACTTGTACGACCGTGCGCCCGTACCACTCGGCCTTGTAGCCCAATTGGCCCAGGAATTCCGACCAGCCCGAGGTGGCGATGCCCTGGGCCAGGCGCCGGCTCCGGACCAGGCCGGAGACCCCCAGATCCTCCACCACGATCAGCTGGAACCGCCGGATCAGGTCCGTGCTGAGCTGGTGCAGGAAGTTCCGCCGGGCGTCCGCGACGCGGGCATGGGCTTTGGCCACCTTGGCGCTGGCCTTGCCCCGGTTGGCCAAGCCTTTGCGCTTCCGGCTCAACCGGCGCTGAAGCCTGGCCAGGGTCGCCAGACGGCGCTGGTAATGCTTCGGGTGGGGGATGCGTTCCCCGGTAGAGAGCACCGCGAAATCCTTCAGCCCCAGGTCCACCCCCACTTCCGACGGCGCCTGGGGCAGGACCTTCACCGTCGGGTCCTCCACCAGGAGGCTCACATGCCAGCGCCCAGCGGCATCCCGGGACACGGTGACGGTGGAGGGCACGGCTCCCGGCGGCAGCGGACGGCTCCAGCGGAGGTCCAGGGGGGCTTTCATCTTTGCAAGGGTCAGGCGGCCTTGCTCCCATTTGAAGCCGCTGCGGGTGAACTTGGCGGCTTGGCGGCCGTGGCGGTGCTTGCGCCGGGGAGGCCGGGCCCGCTTGGCGAAAAAGGCCGCGTAGGCGTCCTGCTGGTGGCGCAGGCACTGCTGCAAGGGGACGCTGCTCACCTCGTTCAGGAACTGAAAGCCCGGCCGGCTTTTGAGGGCGGTCAGGTGGGTGCTGGCCTGCCCATAGCCCAGGCTGCGCCGCTCGCTCCGGTAGAGCTCTTCCCGACTCTGGAGGGTCTGGTTCCAGACCACCCGGACGCAGCCGAAGGTCCGGTTCAGGAGGTGGGCCTGGTCCCTGGAGAGGTAGAAGCGATAGCGATAGGCGCGTTTCATAGGCGTAATAAAAGGGGTTTAAAAAAGAAACAACCACGAATGCCACACCCCTTTGCGGTGGGGGTGCAAGGCCCCCACCGCCTCCTCTACCTCCCCGCCCTAAAGGACGGGGTTTCTCGGAGTCTCTGATGAATCGATCCTTCTTTTCCCGGTTGGCCCTGGCGGGCCTGTCCCTGGCGCTCCTCCTGGCCGGTCTCCAGCCGGCCCAGGCCGCCGCCGCGCCCAGGAGCATCATCCTGGCCACCACCACCAGCACCCAGGACTCGGGCCTGCTGGACACCCTCCTGCCCCTGTTCGAACGCAAGACCGGGATCATGGTCAAGACCATCGCCGTCGGTTCCGGCCAGGCCCTGGCCATGGGCGCCAAGGGGGAGGCGGACGTGCTGCTGTCCCACTCCCCGGACGCCGAGAAGAAATTCATGGCCGAGGGCCACGGGCTCCGGCGCCGGCTGGTGATGCACAACGACTTCGTCATCGTCGGCCCCCCGGCGGACCCGGCCGGCGTCCGCGCCGCCAAGACCGCCCCCGAGGCCTTGCGCCGGATCGCGGACCAGGGCCAACCCTGGTACTCCCGGGCCGACAACTCCGGCACCCACGCCGAGGAGCAGAAGCTCTGGAAAGCCGCCGGACTGGATCCCCTGGGCCAGAAATGGTTCGCCCAGACCGGGCTGGGCATGGGCCCGACCCTGAACGTGGCGGCGGAGAAGAAGGGCTACACCCTGTCCGACCGGGGCACCTACCTGGCCATGAACAAGGTCCTGGGGATGGCCATCCTCTGCCAGGGGGACGCCACCCTGCTCAACATCTACCACGTCATCGAGGTGGACCCGGCCAAGTTCCCCAAGGTGAACGCCGCCGGCGCGGCGGCCTTCGCCGAGTTCATGCTCGCCCCGGAAACCCAGGAAGTCATCCGCACTTTCGGGGTCGACAAGTTCGGCTCGCCGCTCTTTTTTCCTGATGCCGGCAAGCCGGAGTAAGCTGGAGAGGCCAGGAGCGTAGCCATGACCAACGCGATCTTCCAGCTTCCCGAGTCCTACAACGAACCGGCGGTGTCCTACGCCCCGGGCACCCCCGAACGGGCCCGGCTCAAGGCGGAACTGGAGCGGCAGTACCGCCAGGTGGTGGACATCCCCCTCATCATCGGCGGCCAGGAGGTGCGCACCGACAGCCTGAAGCCGGTGGTGTGCCCCCATGAGCACGGCCACGTCCTGGCCCACTTCCACGAGGCCGGCGAAGGGGAGATCCGCATGGCCATCCAGGCCGCCCTGGACGCCAAGGCCGGCTGGGAGAACACCCCCTGGGAGGAGCGCGCGGCCATCTTCAAACGGATGGCCAGCCTCATCTCCACCAAGTACCGCTACATCCTCAACGCGGCCACCATGCTGGGCCAGTCCAAGACCGCCAACCAGGCGGAGATCGACGCCACCTGCGAGACGGCGGACTTCTACCGCTACAACGCCAAGTTCATGGAGCAGATCTACCGCAGCCAGCCCCTGTCCAACGAGGCCACCTGGAACCGGGTGCACTACCGGGCCCTGGAGGGGTTCGTGCTGGCGATCTCGCCCTTCAACTTCACCGCCATCGGCGCCAACCTGCCCACCGCCCCGGCCATCATGGGCAACACCGTGGTCTGGAAGCCCGCCTCCAGCGCCGTCCTTTCCAACTACTACCTGATGCAGCTGTACAAGGAGGCCGGGCTGCCCAACGGGGTGATCAACTTCGTGCCCTCCCGGGGCGCGCTCATCGGCAAGCTGGTCCTGGACCACCCGGCCTTCGCCGGGCTGCACTTCACCGGCTCCACCGCGGTGTTCAACGACATGTGGAAGACCGTGGCCGGGAACTTGCGCAAGTACCGGATCTATCCCCGGCTGGTGGGCGAGACCGGGGGCAAGGACTACATCTTCGTCCACCACTCCGCCGACCTGGTGGAGGCCGCGGTGGCCATCGTCCGGTCCTCCTTCGAGTACCAGGGGCAGAAATGCTCCGCCTGCTCCCGGGTCTACGCCCCCGCCTCCCACTGGGAGCAGCTCAAGGACCTGGTCCTGGACCTGGTGGGGCGGATCAAGGCGGGCGATCCCCGGGACTTCCGCAACTTCATGGGCGCCGTCATCGACCAGGCCAGCTACGACAACATCATGCGCTACATCGAGCTGGCCCGGACCTCCGAGGAGGCGGAGATCCTCGCCGGGGGCCGCGGGGACGATTCCAGGGGCTGGTTCGTGGAGCCCACCGTGATCCTCACCACCAACCCCAAGTTCGTCACCATGCAGGAGGAGATCTTCGGGCCGGTGCTCACCATCTACGTCTACGAGGACAGCAAGGTGGAGGAGACCCTGAGGCTCCTGGACGAGACCTCCCCCTACGCCCTCACCGGGTCCATCTTCGCCCGCAACCGCTACGTGGTGAACCGGCTCACCGACGCCCTGGCCAACACCGCCGGGAACTTCTACATCAACGACAAGTGCACCGGCGCCATGGTGGGGCACCAGCCCTTCGGCGGCGCCCGGGCCTCGGGCACCAACGACAAGGCCGGCAGCTTCCTGAACCTGATCCGCTGGACCTCCCCGCGGACCATCAAGGAGTGCTTCGCCCCGCCCCGCCAGCTGGAATATCCTTTCATGGGAGAGGAATGACCCTTGGGCCTGGTGTGGGAGGGAATCAGGAAGGCGTTCGAGCTCCTCTGGACCCTGGATCCGGAGGTCCTGGGCATCACCCTCTTCTCCCTCAAAGTCTCGGTCCTGGCCACCCTCATCAGCCTGGTGCTGGGCGGCGCCGGGGGGATGGCGGTGGCCCTGACCCGGTTCCCGGGGCGGCGCCTGGTCATCGCCGTCGTCAACACCGGCATGGGCCTGCCTCCGGTGGTGGTGGGCCTGTTCGTGACCATCCTGCTCTGGCGCAACGGGCTGTTCGGCTCCCTTGACCTGCTGTACACCCCGTCCGCCATGATCATCGCCCAGACCATCATCGCCACGCCCATCGTCGCCGGCATCAGCCTGGCCGCCATCCAGCAGCTCCCCGCGGACCTGAGGCTGCAGATCCTGTCCCTGGGGGCCAGCCGCTGGCAGATGCTGGCCCTGCTGGCGCGGGAGGCACGCCTGCCGCTCATGGCCGCGGTCATGGCCGGGTTCGGGGGGGTGATCTCCGAGGTGGGCGCCTCCATCATGGTGGGCGGCAACATCCGGGGCTACACCCGGGTGCTCACCACCGCCACGGTCATGGAGACCGGCAAGGGCAACTTCGACACCGCCATCGCCCTGAGCCTGATCCTGCTGGTGCTGACCTTCGCGGTCAACGCCGCGCTCACCCACATCCAGCAGCGGGACCGGCCCCGGTGACCGCCCGGGAGCCGCTCCTGGAGGCCCGGGACCTGACCGTGTTCCGGGGCGGGGCGAAGGTGCTCGAGATCCCTGGATTCCGCCTGGATCCCGGCTCCGTGACCGCCCTCATCGGTCCCAACGGATCCGGCAAGACCACCCTGCTCAAGACCCTGGCCTGCCTGCAGGAGGCGGCTTCCGGCAGCCTGCGCTTCCGGGGCGCGGAACTGGCTGCCCGCCCGGACCGGGAGGCCTTCCGCCAGCGGGTGACCATGGTGTTCCAGGAGCCTCTCCTGTTCGACACCACGGTGGAGCGCAACCTGGAATCCGGGCTCCGGCTGCGGGGCGTCCCCCGCGCCGAGCGGCGGCGCCGGGCCCTGGCCGCGGCCCGCCGGTTCGGCATCGAGCCCCTGCTGGAGCGCCAGGCCCGCAAGCTGTCCGGGGGCGAGTCCCAGCGGGCCAGCCTGGCCCGGGCCTTCGTCCTGGAACCGGAGATCCTGTTCCTGGACGAGCCCTTTTCCGCCCTGGACCCGCCCACCCGGGAGGCACTCCTGGAGGACCTGGGCGCCGCCCTGGGCCAGACCGGCACCACCGCGGTGCTGGCCACCCATGACCAGGCCGAGGCCCTGCGCCTGGCCGACGTCCTCGCGGTCATGCACCAGGGGCGGATCGTCCAGTGCGGCGCGGGGATCGACGTGGTCAACCGCCCGGTGGACGAGTTCGTGGCCGGGTTCGTGGGCATGGAGACCCTGCTCCAGGGCCGGGTCGCCTCGAGCCGCCAGGGCCTGCTGCGGGTCGACGTGGCCGGCCGGGAGGTGGTGTGCCTGGGGGCGGCCCAGTCCGGCGAGGAGGTGCTGGTGGGGGTGCGCCCCGAGAACGTCGTCCTGGCCGCCGACGGAAACCCCCTGCACAGCGCCCGCAACAACTACCCCGCCGCCGTGACCCGGGTGGTGCCCAAGGGGCCCTATTTCAAGGTGGAGCTGGACTGCGGGTTCTTCCTGACGGCCCTGGTCACCTCCCAGTCCCTGGAGGAACTGGCCCTGGAACCCGGGCGGACGGTGGTGGCCAGCTTCAAGGCCACCGCCGTGCACCTGATCCGCCGGGGCTGAACCGGGCGGGTTGCCCGGGAACGGTGGGACTTGAATCACAACAGCCATTAACATTGGATGCTTGATCTTGCCTTTTTTGTGATCTAGAGTTATGGTTTTTTCATCTCTTAAATGCCGAGGGCCCTCCCTCCGCCTGAAAACCCTCCTTGCATCGAGAACCGGGGAGAAGGTCCGATGTTGCTTCAATTCACAGTCAACGGAAAGGCCCGCGAGGCGGACATCGAGCCGGACGCGCGCCTGATCGACGTGCTCCGGGACCACCTGGACCTGACCGGCACCAAGGAAAGCTGCGGGGAGGGCGAGTGCGGCGCCTGCACCGTGATCATGGACGGGGTGGCGGTCAATGCCTGCCTGGTGCAGATGGCGTCCCAGGTCGGCTCCGCCCAGATCCGCAACATGGCCCGGCTGCCCGGCAACATCGCCAACGCCTCCCCGGGCGGGGACGCCGTTCCCGCCCTGATCGCCCTGGACGCAGCGGCGCTGGTCCTGGACGGCAGCGGCATGACCACGGTGCGCCGGGTGGACGAGGTGGTCACCGGGATCGGCCGGACCACCCTCCGCACCGGGGAGGCCATCATCGGGGTGCGGATCCCGCGCCCGGGGCCGGACCAGCGCAGCGCCTTCGGCAAGATCGGCATGGGGGCCCGGACCCGGGTGGTGATCGCCAACGTGAGCCTGACCCTGGTCCTGGAGGTCGACCCGGCCCAGGGCCGGATCCAGGACGCCAGGGTCGTGCTGGGCTCGGCGGCGCCGGTGGCCTTCCACGCCAGGACGGCCGAGGCGCTGCTCAAGGGCCGGCGCCCGGACCCGGCCCTGGCCGGGGACCTGGCCGGGACCCTGCGGGCCGAGGTGAAGGCGTCCATCCAGGAAATCGCCATCTTCCAGCACAAGCTGAACGACATCCAAGGTCTGGCCCTGGACCTGTTCGCGCAGTTGTTCCCCGGAGAGCAGTAGCAATGGAATCCCCCGCCCAGGATCTGGCCATCGTTGGCACCTCGCCCGCCATCAACGACGCCCGGGAGAAAGCGACGGGCGCGCTGCGCTACCTGAACGACCTCCATTTCCCCGGCCTGCTCCACGCCAAGCTGCTCCTGAGCAGCGTCCCCCACGCCCGGGTGAAGGCCCTGGACCTGTCCCGGGCCGAAAGCCTGCCCGGGGTGGTGGGCATCTTCACCCCCTGGAACACCCCCACGCGCCTCTACAACTCCCACAAGTGGATCGAGGGCATGCAGGTGCTCAAGGACGAGACCCTGTTCACCGACCATGTGCGCTTCTGCGGCGACCGGATCGCCGCGGTGGTCGCCCCGACCCGGGAGATCGCCGAGGCTGCGGTCCGGCTCATCCAGGCGGAGTACGAGGAACTGCCGGCGGTGGTCGACCCCTGGCAGGCGGGCGGGTGTTCCCCCGCCACGCTCCCGGGCGGGGCGTCACCTTCGCGGAATGCGCCGTCTACGCCCAGACCCGCAAGCACACCGGCCTGGAAGTCAGCCTCACCTACGAATCCCCCGGCAACCCCACCAGCTACAGCGCCCATTTCGCCGAAGTGGAGGTGGACCGGATCACCGGCCGGGTGCGGGTCCTGGACTATGTGGCCGTGCACGACATCGGCCAGGCCATCAACCTCGGCTTCGTCCAGGGACAGATCCAGGGCTCGATCCAGATGGGCATGGGCATGGCCCTGAGCGAGGAACTGGCCATCGACGCTTCCGGCCAGGTCCTCAACGGACGCCTGAGCCGGTACACGGTCGCCAACGCCCCCGAGATGCCCCCCATCCGGGTGGCCCTGATCGAGGCGGGCGAGGCCATGGGCCCCTTCGGCGCCAAGAGCATCGGCGAGATCGCCACGGCCCCGGTGGCGCCCGCGATCATCAACGCCGTCAACCACGCCCTGGGCACCCGCATCACCACCCTGCCGGCCCTGCCCGAGCGGATCGTCGCGGCGCTGAAGGAGCTTTAGCCGGCGTACATCTCCTCCAGGGTGGCCATGAACTCCTGGGCCAGCCTGGACGGGGGCGAGAACACCCCGTGGATGATGCTGATGGGCGCCGCGATGGACGGCTCCAGGGGCCGGGTGACCAGGTTCGGCCAGACCGGGCTCTGGGCGGACAGCTCGTCGATGATGGAGATGCCCAGCCCGGCCTGCACGAACGCGCAGGCCACGTGTACCTGCTGCACCTCCACCTTGGGACGCACGGTGTAGCCTTCGTCCATGAAGTGCTTGCGCAGGATCCGCCCGATGGGGCTGTCGGCCCCGTAGCCGATGAACGGGAAGGTCAGGAAGTCCTTGAGCTCCAGGCTGGCCTTGGCGGCCAGGGCATGGTCCCGGGGCAGGGCCGCCACCAGGCGGTTCTCGCACAGGGGGCGCACGTGCAGGTTCGGGTGGGTCTCCTGGATGAACGCCACCCCCAGCTCCACCTGCTGGGTCAGGACCGACTGGAGCAGCACGCTGGGCAGCAGGGTGTGCAGGATGATCCGCACGTCCGGCACCCGCTCGTAGAAGCGCTTCACCGCGTGGGGAAGCATCAGCTGGCCGAGGCTGGGGTTGCAGCCGATACGCAGGTGTCCGACCCGGTTGCCCACCAGGTCCTCGGCCACTTCGTTCACCCGTTCCACGCCCTGGTAGACCGCGTCCACCTCCTGGAACAGCCGCCGCGCTTCCGGGGTGGGGTAGAGCCGGCCCTTGATGCGCTTGAAGAAAGTCAGGCCCAGGCGCTGCTCGGTGTTGGAGATCAGGCGGGAGACCGCCGGCGAGGACACGTGCAGCATCTTGGCGGCACTGCTGATGGACCCGGTCAGCATGGTGGCCCGGAATACCTCGATCTGGCGCAGGTTCAAGCTCAACTCGTTAACCCCAAGTTATCTTCCCCGTAAAAAGAAGTGTGTGCCTCACTGTAACCACCCGTCCCCCCAAGGCTCAACACCCGTGGCATCATCAGGTAGCCCAAAAGACCCGGGTTCTGCCCGCTCCTGCCACTGCCTCTGGAGGGCTACCAGTCAACCATAAAAATTCGACAAACTTAATGTTTACCCAAAAAAGTAGTTAACATGTTATCCTCTTTTCCGCGATTCTTGTAAGCATTCATTTACGATTGCCGGACCCGGGAACCCCCGCGGTCCCCCTCCCCGACCGGAACTCCCTCCGCAAGGATCCTGGTCCGGTGTGCCGGCCGACAAACCATCAGCCCATGGCCATCCGGGCCTGCCCAGGCGCGGATTCCCGGCGGTGGCCGGTGGACCGTTGCGTACGTTGACCAGGGTCGACCGGACCCGCCGCTCCGGTTCCCCTGGCTGTTCCCTGCAGGAAGCTTCATGGAAAATCCCTCTTGGAATTCGACCCGGGCCACGGCTGGACGCCGGGCCATCGTCGCGACCGCCATCGGCAACTCCCTGGAATGGTATGACTTCTCCGTCTACGCCTTCTTCGCGGTGTTCATCGGCCAGGCCCTGTTCCCCACCGGCAGTTCCCAGGCCCTGCAAGCCTGGCTGGCCTTCGGCATCGGCTTCATCGCCCGCCCCCTCGGCGCGGTCTTGATCGGGGCCTACGGCGACTATGCCGGGCGCAAGCCCGCCCTGATCCTCACCATCCTCCTGATGGCCGTGGGCACCGGGGTCATGGCGTCCCTGGTGGGCAACTGCCTCATGGTGGTCTCCTGCCTGTTCGCGGGGTCCCTGTCGGACCGGATCGGCCGGCGCCGGGTGCTGACCTTCGCCACCCTGCTCATGCTGGCCGGCATCTACCCTCTGCTGCTGTGGCTCAGTTGGTCGCACACCACCGGATCCCTGATCCTGGTGCAGACCGCCTTCTGCTTCATGGTCGCCATGTTCGTGGGGGTGGCCCCGGCCACCCTGGCGGGCATCTTCCCGACCCAGGTGCGCTCCAGTGGCATGTCCCTGGCCTACAACATCGCGGTCATGATCTTCGGCGGCTTCGCCGGGGCCATCCTGACCTGGCTCACCGGCCGTCCCGGCGGCGGCTATGCGCCGGCCTGGTACGTCATGGCCGCCTGCCTCGTGGCCCTGGTGGCCATCCTGTTCTTGCCCCAGGAGCAGCCCGCGCACTCCCTGACCGCCCCATCTCCCCGACCCGCAGGGTCCGGTTCTTGAACCATCACCCTTCCACAGCCTGGGGACATTTGCCTAGGAGGCCCAACATGAAAAAGTTCTTCCAATACCTGGTCGCGGCAGCGACCGTCATCCCGACCACCTTCCTGAACGCCACCGTGACCCTCGACGGCCATTCGGCCACCCCCGAGCAGATCGCCGCCATCGCCGGCGGAGAGCAGCTCGTCGTCACCCCCGTGGCCATGAAGCGGGCCGAGGACGCCTTCCGGGCCCTGTGCAAGGCCGCCGGTGAGGGCCAGATGATCTACGGCCTGACCGTAGGCGTCGGCCTGAACAAGGACCGGAAGTTCGTGGACGCCAAGGGCGAACTCACCCAGGAGGTCATCGACGCCTCCAGCAAGTTCCAGACCGGCCTGATCCGCGCCCATTCCGGCAGCGTCGGCCCGGACATGGACATCCGCACCGCCCGGGCCACCATGGCCGCCCGGCTGAACATGATGCTGGTGGGCGGGGCCGCGGTCCAGATCCCGGTGCTCGAAGTCTACGTCAACTTCCTGAACAAGGGCGTCACCCCCTGCATGCCCAGCGACGGATCCATGGGCGAGGCCGACATCACCATCTGCAGCCACGTGGGCCAGGCCATGATCGGCGAGGGCGAGGCCTACTACAAGGGCCAGAAGATCCCCACCGCCGAGGCCCTCAAGGCCATCGGCATGAAGCCGGTGAAGCTGTTCGGCAAGGACGCCCTGGCCATCCTCAGCTCCAACGCCTGCTCGGTGGGCATGGGCCGCCTGGCCCTGACCGACATGGCCCAGCTGCAGAAGGTCAACACCATCGCCTTCGCCCTCAGCTACCGCGACAGCGTATTCACCATCGGCGAGGTGAACCGGGCCTATGAGGCCGCCCGATTCCTGTTCACCGTGCAGCTCAACTCCATCACCTCCGCCCTGCGCACCACCAAGCTGGGCACGCCGGACTTCACCGGCGGCCTCGAGCGCTACCTGGGCACCCCCAAGTCGTACCATGCCTTCGGCGCCATGGAGAAGCCGCCCGTCACCCTGGCCATGGAGAACAAGGTCCTGTCCACCCCCGTCTCCTGCGACTTCCTGCCGGTGGCCGGCCAGGTCGAGGACGTGGCCACCAACGCCCCGATGGTGGTCGAGCGCCTGCACAAGCAGATCGAGAACAGCTTCACCCTGCTGGGCATCGAGATGATCCACGCGACCCAGGCCGTCGACCTGCGCCACCAGAAGCAGCCCGACTACGCCCTGTCCCCGGCCACCGAGAAGCTCTACAAGGCCATCCGCGCCAAGGTCCAGATGCTGGACGAGGACCGCGCGATGACCAACGACTTCCGTTCCGCCGCCGAAGTGATGCGCACCTTCCAGCCCTGACTTGGTCGTCCTGGCCCCGCGTGACGCGCCGACCCAACGCGGGTCCCCCGGACGGGCGCCGACCCACCCTTACGTGGTCGGATCAAACCGCCCGCAGCACAGCGAGGACGGTTTGATCCGATCCCGGTACCGGTGGGTCGGCGCCTGGTCCCGGGACCCGTGTTGGGTCGGCGCCAAGCCCCGGAACATGAATGTGCAATTATTCAAGGTTTGCACTCCCGCGGGCGGGGGCGGGATATCCGGCCGGATACGGTGAGCGCGGTCACATGCCTTACCGGGCTTTCTTGCCCCTTGTCCCGGGCCAAGCTACTTTTATGAAGGGGTAAATTCAGTTTTACAACGCGTTTGTATCGAAGGCCCGGAGGGGAGAGGCTCGCCATGAGACAGCTGAAAATCAATCTTCCCAAGTGCGACGGAGGCCGCCACTGCGACCACGAGTGCGAGGAGGTCTGCGCCACCAGGATGTTCAAGCTGGAGGATCGCGCCGGTGCGGCCCTGCACATCCAGGCCCTGGCCGACGGCGAGAGTTCGGCGATCATCTGCGACCAGTGCGGGGACTGCGTCGCCGTCTGCCCCGCGGAGGCCCTGCAGCGGAACAAGCAGGGCGTGGTGATGATCGACAAGAAGCTCTGCGTGGGCTGCTACGTGTGCATCGGGTTCTGCGAGAAGGGGGCGTTCGAGCGCAACCCCAAGTGGCTGGAGCCCTACAAGTGCACCGCCTGCGGCCTCTGCGTCAAGGCCTGCCCGCACTCGGCCCTGGAGATCGTCGACGTCCCCGTGCCTGAACCCCGGATCATCTGAACGAAGGACTTGGTAATGAGTTTTCAGGAAGCCCCCGCCACCATCACCTACTTCCAACCCAACCTCACCGAACGCACCGAATACCATGAAGATCTCGACCGGATCCGGGCGGCCCACCGGGTCCTGAAGGAGATCTCCTTCCGGCCCAGCCTGCCGCAGAAGGGTTACACCGACCGTACCTTGTACGTGAACGTGGGCACCCTGGAGATCGCCGAGAAGCCGGTCTCGCAGCAGATCAAGGACCTGCTGGTGGGCGGCCGCGGCTTCGGCCTCTGGCAGCTCTGGAACGCGGTCACCCCCAAGACCCGGTGGAACGACCCGGAGAACGAGATCAACATCTGCCCCGGCCCGGTGGCGGGCATCACCCAGTACCCCGGCAGCGGCAAGTCGCTGGTGGTCTCCCTCTCGCCCCAGACCGACATCCCCATCGACTCCAACGTGGGCGGCTATTTCGGCCCCCTGCTCAAGTTCTCGGGCTTCGACGGCCTGGAACTGCAGGGCAAGGCCGACCAGGACGTGATCCTGTTCATCGACGGCCAGAAGGGCACCATCCGGATCGAGACGGCGCCCCTGGAGCCCGCCGACAGCCACGTGCTGGGCGAGATCCTCACCCGGATGTACGCCGAGGACGAGGCCGACCGGGTGAACATCTCGGTGGTGTGCAGCGGCGCCGCCGCCGAGCACAGCCTCATCGGCATGCTCAACTTCACCTGGTGGGACAAGCGCCGGGGCTGCGTGCGTCTGAAGCAGGCCGGGCGGGGCGGCATCGGCACCGTGTTCCGGGACAAGAAGATCCGCGCCCTGGTCTGCCGCGGGCCGGTGGTCAAGGCCGACCTGAACAACCCCGCGGACTTCGAGACCCTGGCCAAGACCGGGATCAAGCTGCACAAGGAGATCCGCACCCTGGACAATGTCCAGTGCAAGATGCGCCGCAACGGCACCGCGCACATCGTGGAGATCATGGACGCCTACGATCTCCTGCCCACCCACAACTTCCAGTTCGGCTCCCATCCCGACACCCACAAGATCGCCTCCTACGTGTGGGAGGGCCGCTGCAGCCAGATGACCGTGGACGGCTGCTGGTACGGGTGCTCCATGGCCTGCGCCAAGGGCGCCGACAACCTGGTGCTGAAGACCGGCCCCTACAAGGGCCACACGGTCACCGTGGACGGTCCCGAGTACGAGAACGCCGCCGGGCTCGGCTCCAACGGCGGGGTGTTCGACCCGGACTACCTGCTGGAGCTCAACTTCTACTGCGACACCTACGGCATCTGCACCATCACCTACGGCACCCTCGCCGCCTTCGTGATGGAGTGCTACCAGCGGGGCATCCTGGACCAGGAGCGCACCGGCGGGCTGGAGCTCACCTGGGGCAACGCCGAAGCCGACCTGGAGATGATGCACCAGATGGCCCGGGGCGAAGGGTTCGGCAAGATCGCCGGCCAGGGCGTCAAGAAGATGAAGGAGCTCTTCATCGCCAACGGATGGGGCGACCCCCAGCTGATCCAGGACATCGGCATGGAGTGCAAGGGCCTGGAGTACAGCCAGTACCTCTCCAAGGAGTCCCTGGCCCAGCAGGGCGGCTATGCCCTCACCAACAAGGGCCCCCAGCACGACGAGGCCTGGCTGATCTTCATGGACATGGTGAACAAGCAGCTGCCCACCTTCGAGGACAAGGCCGAGGCCCTGTACTACTTTCCCCTGTGGCGCACCTGGTTCGGGCTCCAGGGCTTCTGCAAGCTGCCCTGGAACGACATCGCCCCGGCCGACAACGCCAGCACCGCCGAGCCGGCCAAGATCCCCGAGCACGTGCAGAACTACCTGGACCTGTTCGGCGCCACCACCGGGATGAAGATCGACGTGGAGACCATGCTTCTGCAGTCGGCCCGGGTGTACAACTTCCAGCGGATCTTCAACATCCGTATGGGCAAGGGCCTGCGCCAGTACGATATGCCGCCCTACCGCTCGGTGGGCCCGGTAACCCGGGAGGAGTACGAGTCCCGGGCCGAGCGCTACGACAAGCAGATGCGGGAGGAGATCGGCGTGGACCCGGCCGGCAAGAGCCTGGACGAGAAGATCGCCATCACCCGGAAGTACCGCATGGACCGCTACGGCAAGCTGATGGACGCGGTGTATCTCCGCCGCGGCTGGACCCCCGACGGCGTGCCGACCCAGGCCCGCCTGAAGGAACTGGGCCTGGACAACCTCCCGGAGCTGATGGAGACCGTCAAGGCGCACGGCGGCTGATATGATCTACCGATGATCCAGGTCAACGGAGACCCCCTCGAGTGGACCCCCGGACTCACGGTCCGGGGGATGCTCAAGGCCAAGAACTACAAATTCCCGATGCTCATCGTATCCATCGACGGAGTACGGATCGAACGGCCCGCCTACGAGGCCACGCCCATCCCCGACGGAGCCGTGGTGCAGGTGATCCACCTGATCAGCGGCGGCTGACGAACTGACTTTTCAAGGATGCGCAACCCTAGCTCCTGACGGATCGAGGACGGCAAACCTCGTTTCTGAAGTCGCGCGCAGCTTGCGAGCACGGCTTCAGAGAACGAGGTACGGGTGGGCCGGCGCCCTTCCGGGGGACCCGGTGTGGGTCGGCGGGAAACTATCGGGGACGTATGACAGCGCAGGGGGCCGTCGGCGGACACAGCCCGGTCGGGACACGGACGCCCGGATAGAATGCACGTACAATGGGGAACGGCCGCCCCGCTTGGGACGGCCGTTCCCGGGAGCCGTTCGACTACATCTGGTCCTTGAGGCCCTTGGCGGCCTTGAACACCACCTTGCGCCCGGCGGGGATCTGGATCTTCTCGCCGGTCTTGGGGTTGCGGCCCATCTTCTCCTTGGTCGCGCGCACCTCGAAGGTGCCCAGCCCGAACACGTTCACCCGCTTGCCGTCCAGCAGCGACTGGACGACCTCGTCCCGCAGGCCGTCCAGCATCGCCTTGGCGCGGGCCTTGGTGAGGTCGTGGGCCTCGGCCAGGGAGGCTGAGAGTTCGGGAATGCCGATGGTTTCAGGTTTGGTGGCGGTCTTGCTCATGCTATCCCTCATTTGGACTTGGAAAGGAACTGGAAGGAACCCGATCCCCTTGAGCGGGTCCCGGTGGACGGAACGGTTGCGGTCGACTACTCAGCGGCGAGCGCCGTCACTTCGATCTGCAGTTTGGCATGGACGCCGGAATACAGGCGGACATCCACCTCGTAGGCGCCCACGGTCTTCACGTGTGGAACGGTAATGGATTGCTTCTCCAACTCGAAGCCCTTGGCCTTGAGCAGTTCGGCCACGTCGAGGTTGGTCACGGACCCGAACAGGGTTCCGCTCTCCCCGACCTTCTTGGCGAAGCTGAGGGAGACGCCCTCCAGCCTGGCCGCCAGGGACTGGGCCTCCGCCAGTTCCTTGGCGCGCAGCTTGAGGTTGCGCTCCTTCTCCAGTTCGATGAGTCGCTTATTCCCGGCCGTGACGGGCAGGGCCTTCTTGCGGGGCAGGAGGAAGTTCCGGGCGTACCCGTCCTTCACGTTCACCACATCGCCGCGCGCACCAAGGTTCTGGACATTCTCGATGAGCAGTATCTCCATGTTTCACTCCTTGCCGTGGCCAGCGCTCAGGCGTTGTCCCCTCTCAGGTTAGGCCGTGGACGTCCACGGCCAGGGATCTCCGGAAGCTGGAGCCCGTTCCCTCGGCGGGTTGAGGCCATCGTTCTTAGCTTTTGGAGTTTAACGCAACCGCCTGGGGAACGGAACCAGGAGCCTGTCTATGAACGGTCTCATTGCGCTCCGACCCAGGGTCCGGGCCCGGACCGGAGGTGCAGCTCCGGCATCTCGTTTTCCTTGAAGAGGAAGTGGCTGCTGTTCCAGCTGCCGCAGGACTCGCACCGGTCCGCGTAGTCCGCCGACCGGTGCCCGCAGACGCTGCATTCGAACCGCATCTTGAGCACGCCCAGGTTGCGCAGCAGCTGCCGGTACTCGTTCAGGGCCTGCTCCATGCGGCCCCGCCGGGCGTGGATCTTGGCCATGAAGAAGTACAGGATGGGGGAGTAGACCACCTGGGCCCGCACCTCCTGGAACAGGACCAGGGCCTCGTCCAGGATCTCCAGCCGGTAGAGCATCTTGCCCAGGAAGAACTTGGCGGTGGTGAGGTACTCGCTGGTGGCGGCCACCCGGCGCAGGACGGCGAGGCCCTCCTCGGGCTTGCCGCTCTGGATGAAGTAGTCCTCGATCTCCTGCAGCAGGGCCCCTTCCCCCGTGGTCCGGAACCCCTCCAGCCAGATCTCGATGCCCTGGGGCTCCTGGTCCTGGAGGATCATGCACCGGCCCAGACTCAGGTAGGCCGGGACGAACGCCGGGTCGTCCTTGATCACCTGCTGGAACACCTGGGCCGCCTCCTTGAACTGGTCCGCCTCCACCTTGGCCATCCCCGCCTGGTAGAGGAAAGCGGTGCCCTGGGCCCGCTCGGCCTGGTTCATGGCGGCCTGGAACCGGGTGGCGAGGCGCCGGTGCACGTCCAGGGCGTCCTCCCAGCGCCCCGCGTCCGCGTGCAGGCTCCTCAGCTTGCGCAGCGCGCGCAGGGCGTGCTTGGGGTGGTCCCCGGCCAGCCCTTTCAGGACCGCGGCGGCCCCGTCGGGGTTGCGGGCCGCCACATAGGCTTCGGCCAGCAGGTAGCTGAACTCGATGTTCCCGGGGTGGGCCAGGCAGCAGGCCTCCAGGGTCCGCACCGCCTGGTCGTGCTCGCCCAGCTTGAGCAGGGCCTCGCCCAGCAGGAGGCCGGCCGCCTCATGGTCGCGGTGCTCCCGGAGCAGGCTTTCCAGCACCTCCCGGGCCTGCCCGGGCAGGCCGTGGGCCAGCAGTTCCCGGGCATCCTGGAGCAGGCTGGACAGCCGCTTCCCGGCGCGGGTCGCCGCGGAGGCGCTGAATCCCCGGATCAGGCGCCGAAGCTCCATGATCCCGGTGTACAGGAGGTTCAGGACGAAGCCCAGCAGGAATACCCCGATCAGGAGGGTGGAGACCTTCACCCGCAGCGGATCCCAGAGCAGGACCTCGGTGGCCATGAGCCTGGAGTTCTGGACATAGACGTATCCCACCGAGACCATGGCGAAGGCGATGATGGCGATGAACAGGACGTTGATCAGGCGCATGGAAGC
This sequence comes from Holophaga sp., assembly GCA_049508835.1. Lineage (GTDB taxonomy): Bacteria > Acidobacteriota > Holophagae > Holophagales > Holophagaceae > Mesoterricola. The sequence continues at coordinate 38,059 of JBELAL010000030.1, forward strand.
CCCTCGGATACGGCCTAGTTTGGCATCAGGATGCCCCGTCCAGCCACTTCCGGGCGGCCAGCAGATCGTTCCACACGGCCCGCCGCACTTCCTGGGTGTACTGCCTGAGCACGTAGGCCGGGTGGAAGGTGGGCATCACCGGGATCCCGCCCAGCATGTCCAGCCGCTGCCACTGTCCCCGGATCCGGGTGATCCCGGTCTGCACCCCCAGGAGCTCCCGCAGGGGCGTCGCCCCCAGGGTGACGATGACCCTGGGCCGGATCAGTTCGATCTGCCGCCGCAGGTAGGGCAGGCAGCGCTGGGCCTCCAGCGGGGTGGGGGTGCGGTTGTCCGGGGGCCGGCACTTGACCACGTTGGTGATGTAGACCCGGTTCCGGTCCAGGCCGATGGCCGCGAGCATCCGGTCCAGCAGTTCCCCGGCCCTGCCCACGAAGGGGCGTCCCTTGAGATCTTCATCACGGCCTGGGCCTTCGCCGATGAACAGGATGGCGGAGTCAGGCGCCCCTTCCCCGAAGACGAAGCGGATCCGGCCGCCACCCAGGGGGCAGGCCAGACACCCGTGGACCGTCTGTTCCAGGCAGGCCAGGGAGTCCGCGCCGGCGACCCGGTCCGGTGGGGGGAAGGCCACTGGATCGGCCGGGTCCGGGACTTGGTTTGTCATGCGGTTTTTTTCCTGGTCCACTTCAGGCACTAATTGGGTAAAAATGGGGTAAGGCCGCCTTTCCGGTACGGTCTCTCGGGGAACCGGCGACGGCACCAGGCCGATCACCCCCAGTTCCTGGAGGGTGTCGCGCCACGGCTGAAGAGGACCCATCATGGTCATAGACTATCCAGTTTCAAAAAAATCTTTCGGACGGCGGGGAACATTGGGAACCCTGCCGGCACTCCGATGCTGGAGCCATCCATGGAGCCATTGAAAACGCAAACCGTTCCCTTCGGGGATTCGCATGAATTTCATAACATTTTCGCTTCCCTGTATCCCCGATTGGTAAGCTACGCCAGGCGGTACGGCGCCACCTACCCGGAGGACATCGCCCAGGAAGCGTTCGTGATCCTCATGCAGCGGGACTCACCGGTGGACCACCCCACCGCGTACCTGTACGGAACCGTGCGCACCCTCTCCCTCACCGAGCGCCGCCCTCTGAAGAACCAGTCCATCAGTCTGGAGGCGGTGGTGGAACCCGGGAAGGGCCCGGATGCCGACGAGGACCTCCTGAGCCAGGAGGTGCGGGAACGGATGAAATCCCTCTCGCCGACGTTCCGCGAGACCCTCTGGCTGTTCGTGGTGGAGGACCTGTCCATCCGCCAGATCTCCGAGATCCTCGATATCCCTGAAGCCACCGTCAAGACCCGCATCCACCGGGCCAAGGCCCACCTGAGAAACCAACTCAATTCTGGAGGTCTCCATGTCCTGGCATGACCCCGCCCGCAGCGAAGAACCCGCGGAGGATACCGCCCTTCGTGAGGAACTGCGCGGACTCCTGGGCCTCCCAGCCCGGGGGACCAACTATTTCGAAACCGAACCCACCCCCGAGCTGGTCCGCCTGGCGGACGACCTGCGCCGGGAAGCCCTGCGCCGGAACCGCACCGCCCGGAAGCAGCATTCCTGGCTCCTGGCCGCCGCCGCCCTGCCGGTGACCCTGGCCCTGGGCGGCCTGGGCACCCTGGCCCTGGTCGAGAAGCACAAGGCCGACGAGCTGGCCGCCACGGTGGCCCACGAGGCGGAGGAGATCCACCGCCTGGCCGCGGCCGTCCAGCAGGCCCAGCCGGGTCCGGGGCCCGCGGCCCAGCCGGGTCCGGGACACGTTCCGGCGGCCGCCCGGACCCGTCCGCCCCAGGTCCTGCTCATGGGCAAGGCCTCGCCCAAGGTCAAGCCCAAGGAACTGGTGATTCCGGTGGAGCGTCCCGCCGAGCCCAACCCCAACGACACCCAGAGGGTCAAGGCGCACTAGGGATCCTCCGGGTCCCCCCGGCACCTCCGTAACCCGGTCCGGTTCCTTGATCTCCGCGCCTCCGGCGCTACGGAAAAGGAACCGAATCGAACCGGGCCTTCGGGACCGAGGTCCTTGTTTCACCCATGGAGGCCTTAAGATGGTTCCGTGAGGTGGCGGTGATGTCCAACGGGTTGGCGATCCTTATCCTTATGCTCTCGGCCCTGGCGGCCCTGCTGGCCGGGATGTCGGTGTTCAGCAACAGCCGGCCTCCGGATGCGCGGCTGAACCTGGTCATGGATGAGCTGGACGAACTGAAAGGGCTTCTGAACCAGATCCAGAAATCGATCCTCCAGCTGGAGCGTAAGAGCGAGAAGGACCAGAAGGAGGCCAAGGCCGAGATCAAGGAGATCCTGGAACAGGTGGGAGCGAGGATCGACAAGCGGCTCCAGGAGATCGCGGAATGATCAGCCCGCTTCAGACTGCAGGGGCGGCGTCCAGCCCCGCTCGTTGAGGAGCCGCACTCCCATGATCCTGCTCAACCGGAAGGTCATCTCCTCCTGGTGCAGGTGGCAGAATCCCCGCAGGTGCTCGCCTTCGATCCCCTGGGGAGTGACCTTGCGCAGCTGGGCGCGGTGGGCGGCCAGGGGCAGGTAGGTCAATTCCACGATGAGGTTGTAGCTGGCGGCGTATTCCAGGATCCGCTGGGTCTCCTCGGCCGCCTGGGCGCCGCCCCCCAGGTGGAGCATGGGCACCCGCCGCCGGATTTCCTGGTACAGGCTGGGGTCCTCGCTCTGGATGCGCTGGAGCGCGGCGTGGATGATCTGCCGCACCGGGTCCAGGTGGTGGTTCATGCCCTGCTCGTCCACGAAGCACAGGCAGGCCAGGGACCAGAGGTACAGGGCCTCGTCGCCGTCGATGCTCACTGGCAGGAAGCGCCCGGGCTTGGGCAGGAAGCCGGCCTGCTTGAGCAGGGCGAAGGCGTTGCCGGGCCCGTTGGCTTCCATGACCGTGTCGGAGATGGGCTTGAGGTGCAGGGTGGCCAGCTCCGGGCGGAGCTGGAGCTCCTCGGCCAGGGCCGCGGTGCGCGCCTTCACCAGCCGGCAGCCCTGCTGGACCTCCACCTCGCCCAGGCGCCGGGCCAGGTCGTCCAGCAGCTGGGACAAGGGCTGGGGCATGGCGGTGGGATCGCCTCCGGCCAGGAGGATCTTCATGTCCTCGACGGTCAGGCCCAGATCCAGGGCGCGGATGAGGGTGTCGGCGCCCAGGCGCAGGCCCACCATGGTGTCCAGGGTCTCCACTTCCGCCACCTGGGCCAGCCGCAGCAGACGGTGGGGATTCTGGACCATGGGGGTGAGCAGCTCGAGGGTGGGCTGGATCACCAGGGGCTGGTCCTCCATGAGGAAGGTCCAGTGGGGCTCCGTGCCCCGGTGGTCCCGGAGCAGGTATTCCTGGGTCAGGGCCTCGCCGTGGGCGGTGAGGGCCAAGTGCAGGCCTTCGGGGTCGAGGCTCACCAGGCCCATGCGGCCCACGAAGGGCAGGAGCACCGAGCGGGTGCGGGGGGCGTCCAGGGGATGGAGGGTCTGCAGGAAGGCCAGGAACGGCTCCACCGCCAGCACCTGCCCCTTGCGCTCCAGCAGGTGCTGCATGAAGAACCGGCGGTCCTCGGGGGGCGGCATGTTCCAGAGCCGCAGGTCGTGCTCCAGCAGGATGGCGAAGGCCCGTTCCGCCACCCACCGGGGCGGGTGGGCCAGGACCGCGGGCAGCAGGGTTTCCACCCGGCCTTCCCGGTTCCACAGCAGACCCAGGCGGTGGAGCAGGGTGAAGACCAGCGTGGCGTCCCGCTCGTCGCTGATGAGGGCGTTCTTCTGCAGGAGCTGGCCCAGCTCCTTCTTGGCGGGGAGCCCTCCCTTCAGCACCCGGATCCCGCCCATGCAGCGCAGGAGCACCGAGGTCAGGGCCAGGGAGAAACCGTACGGCTGGGACGCCGGCAGCTGGACGGAGGGGTCCGCCTGGAACGAGAAGGCCGCGTCGTCGAAGTCGGCCAGGGCGTCGGTCACCCGGGCCGGGACCTGCCAGACCTGGTCGCCGTCCGGCAGGATCAGCCCCAGGCCGGCCAGCTCTTCCTGGACTTCGGTGGCTGGCTGCTCCCCGGTCTCGGCCAGGCGCTTCAAGGCCTGGAGCTGCCTGGAGCCCAGGTCCAGCAAGGTGTTAGTGAGGTACCTGTTGTCCTCAAGGTGGAACACCATGGTCTTCAGCAGGCGCACCCGCCCGTCCGGGCCTTCCTGCCACTGCTGGGGCAGCGGAAGGCGGCGCCGCGCGCAGATCTGCCGGAGTTGTTCGTCGGTGCAGTTGGCCAACAGCTGATAGTGCGAAAGGGACATGGTTCCTCGCGGGCATCTGCCGGTTCAGACGACCGATCAGTTTCTCATGAATTTCGCAACGAGATGAATGAAAATTCCGCCCCTCCCTCCTCCGGCGTCTTGACGTTGACCTCGGAGCTTTCTCCTTCTAGTCTCAAAGGTTTGGGGTTCCCTCCTTGATTGCGCTCCGACCGGACAATCCATTGATTGTGCAGAGCGACCGTACCCTGCTGCTGGAGGTGGCCCACCCCGCCTTCGAGGAGGTCCGGGACGAGCTGGCCCGGTTCGCGGAGCTGGTGAAATCGCCCGAACACATCCATACCTACCGGATCAGCCCCCTGTCCCTCTGGAACGCCTCCGCGTCCGGGGTGACCTGCGAGGAGATGGCCGCCACCCTGGAGCGGTGGTCCAAGTACCCGGTTCCCCAGAACCTGCTCCAGGAGATCCAGGACCACGGGACCCGCTACGGCAGGCTGAGGCTGGTGGACCGGGGCGGTCGCCTGGCCCTGGAGATGGATGACCGGGGCCTGTTCTACGAGCTGGAGAACCAGCGCAGCCTGCAGGAGCTCCTGGCGGAGCCCTATCCCGACCAGCGGGGGATCTACCTGGAGCACGGCATGCGGGGGGAGGTCAAGCTTCAGCTCATCCGCCTGGGCCACCCGGTGCAGGACATGGCCGGATTCAAGCCCGGCGACCCCCTGGACTTCGAGCTGCGCGCCCGGACCCTGGACGCGGGCCGGCGGTTCGGGCTGCGCCCCTACCAGAAGGACGCCGTGGATGTCTTCCACGCCGGGGGCGGCCCCGAGGGGGGCGCCGGGGTGCTGGTGCTGCCATGCGGCGCCGGCAAGACTATCATCGCCATCGGCTGCATGGCGAGGCTGCAGACCCGCACCCTGGTGCTCACCACCAACGTCACCGCGGTCAAGCAGTGGAAGCAGGAGCTGCTGGACAAGACCACCCTGGCGGACGGGGAGATCGGGCAGTACACCGGCGACAGCAAGGAGATCCGCCCGGTCACCATCGCCACCTACCAGATCCTCACCTACCGGAAGAGCAAAGGGGCTCCTTTTGAACATTTCAAGCTGTTCGAGGCGGCCAACTGGGGGCTGTTGATCTACGACGAGGTGCACATGCTGCCGGCGCCCGTGTTCCGGGCGGTGGCGGAGCTCCAGGCCAAGCGCCGGCTCGGCCTCACCGCGACCCTGGTGCGGGAGGACGGGAAGGAGGAGGACGTGTTCTCCCTCATCGGCCCCAAGCGGGTCGACGTGCCCTGGAAGACCCTGGAGAAGAGCGGGTTCATCGCCACCGCCCACTGCCTGGAGATCCGGGTTCCGCTGCCCGCGGACGAGCGCATGGAGTACGCGGTGGCCGAACAGCGCCAGCGGTTCCGGATCGCCAGCGAGAACACCCTCAAGCTGGCCGTCATGGACGAACTGCTGGCGGGGCATCCCACCGAGAGCGTGCTGGTCATCGGCCAGTACCTGGACCAGCTGCGGATCATCGGCGAGCGCCTGGGCGGGCCGGTCCTCACCGGGCAGACCCCGGAACGGGAGCGGGAGGAGCTGTACCGCCAGTTCAAGGAGGGCGAACTGCGGGTGCTGATCGTCAGCAAGGTGGCCAACTTCGCCATCGACCTCCCGGACGCCAGCGTGGCCATCCAGGTGAGCGGCACCTTCGGCTCCCGCCAGGAGGAGGCCCAGCGGCTGGGCCGGATCCTGCGGCCCAAGGGCGAGCGGAACGTCAGCTACTTCTATTCGCTGATCTCCCGGGACACCACCGAGCAGGAGTTCGCCCGGAACCGGCAGTTGTTCCTCACCGAGCAGGGCTACAGCTACCGGATCGAAAGCCGGTTCCTGGACGAGTCGGGGCACTTGAGCGAGCCGGTGGTCTGGAAGCAGCTGCTGGAGGAGACCGCCCCGTAGGCGATGATTCCTCTGGAGTTCCCGTGGGGTCGATCCTTTGTCTGTAAAGTAAATAATTAAAATATTTACCAAAATTTTCAATTCAATTGCACAATTTGGAATATCTCCTAAACTTCAGCCATGATCGAACGGTCTCTGGCCACTGCCCTTCATCAAAGAGCCACCCTTTATCCGGTGGCCACGGTGACCGGTCCGCGCCAATCGGGCAAATCGACCCTTTGCAGGTCCTTGTTTCCGGAAAAACCCTATCTGACCATGGAATCCCCGGATTGCCGGGAGCATGCCCTCCAGGATCCCCGCGGGTTCCTTGCCGGCGTTTCCGCGGGCGCCATCCTGGACGAGGTGCAGCGGGCTCCCTCGCTTCTCTCCTACCTCCAGGAGGAAGTGGACCGGGACCAACGGCCGGGACGGTTCATCCTCACCGGCAGCGAGAATCTGACGCTGAACCAGATGGTGTCCCAGTCCTTGGCCGGCCGCACCGGGATCCTGCACCTGCTTCCGTGCACCCACCAGGAACTCCGGCGCTTCCCCGATGCTCCCGAGGAGTTGTGGTCCGCCGTATGGAGCGGCGGGTTTCCCAGGATCTTCGACCAGGCCATCCCCGTGGAAATCTGGTTCGAAGACTACGTGGCCACCTACCTGGAGAGGGACGTGCGCAACCTGCTCCAGGTGGGCGATATGAGGACTTTCTCCAGCTTCCTTCGGCTCGCGGCGGGCAGGACGGCGCAGGAATTGAATCTTTCGACCCTGAGCGCGGATGTGGGAGTGGCGGTCAACACGGTCAAGGCCTGGATCTCGGTGCTGGAGGCCAGCTACCTCGCCGTGACCATCCCAGCCTGGCATCCCAACGCCCGCAAACGGGCCGTCAAGAATCCGAAGTTCCACCTGGTGGACTCAGGACTGGCCTGCCATCTCCTGGGCATCGCCAAGCCCGAGCAGTTGGCCTGGCACCCGTTGCGGGGTTCCATCTTCGAGTCCTGGGCGGTCGGCGAGGTGCTCAAGGCCCGGCTGAACCGAGGGCATGCCCCACGGCTGTTCCACTACAGAGAGAATCGCGGCCCTGAGGTGGATCTCCTGGTCCAGGGGGAGACAGGCTGGAAACTCCTGGAGGTGAAGTCCGGACAGACTGTGGATTCGAGCTTCTTCAAGAATCTCACGGAGCTTGCCGAAAGGCTCGGACCGGAAGCGGAAGTGGAGAAACGGCTGGTCTACGGCGGAAGTGCGGACCGGACCCAGCAAGGCGTGCGGGTCTTCCCCTGGTCGGGCATCCAGGACCAGGCCTGGTAGCCGGTCACAGGTTGTGCATCACCAGCGGCACCGCCAGCATCACGATGGGGATGCCGTACAGTCCCGCCACCACGTCGTCCGCCATGACCCCGGTGCCGCCGGGCAGGGCCTCCACCTGGCGGATGGGCCAGGGCTTCCAGATGTCCAGGGCGCGGAACACCAGGAACGGCACCAGCAGGACCGGGAGCCACCGCCATCCGCCCGGGGCCCAGAGCCGGTGCAGGTTCTGGGCGATCTCCCAGCGCACGGGCCACAGCGTGATCCACATGCCCGCCCATTCGTCGATGACGGCGTAGGGCGGATCCTTCTCCCCGGCCTCCCGCACCACCAGGTCCGTGCTGCGCACCCCCACCCAGGTCAGGGCCAGGGGCGCCAGCAGGAACAGGAGTTCCACTCCGTAGATGCGGTAGCCCAGGTAGGGGACGCCCCGGTTCTGCTGCACCCAGGCCATGAAGGGCGTGGCCAGGAGCCGGGACAGCAGGCACCAGGCCGCCAGGGCCGCCAGGCTGCCCCAGGTGCCCGGAGCCGGACGCAGCCACCCGGAGCCCAGCCCGGTCGCCACCACCCAGGCCCAGCGTGGAGCCTTTTCCTTCATCATCCGCCTCCTGGTCGATCCGTTGCCGAACTCAACCTACGACCACACCGGGCTCCATGGCAACCTTGGCGGTCAGGGAATTGGCGATGACACAGTACTTGTGCGCCTTCTGGAACAGTTCCACCACCTTGGCCCGGTCGGTGCCGGGGGCCACCTTGATGGTGGGCTGGAGCAGGATCTCCCCCACCCGGGAGACCCTGTCCTCGGTCACCACCACCGCCTCGGGCCGGTCCTCGTAGGCGAGGACGGCCACCTGGGCCTTGGCCGCCAGGGCCAGGAAGGTGAGCATGTGGCAGTGGGCCAGGGTTCCGGCCAGCAGGTCCTCGGGGTTCCAGCGCTCGGCTGCGCCGTTGAACTTGGGCAGGGCGCTCACCGGGATGCCGGCGCTGCCTCCCGGCTTGGTCAGTTCGGCGCTGCGGGTGTAGTCGGGGCTGGCAGTGTTGCCTTGCCATTTCAGGTTGGCGGGGACGGCTTCGGTCATGGTCGACCTCCAGGACGACCAATCTACCCGGTTTTTCCCGCTCCGACGACCTCTCCCACCAGATCGTACGCGTGCCCCTTGGTGATCCGCACCGGCTGGATGGTGTCCGGCGCCACTTCCCCGCCCACGATCAGCACCTGCCCGTCCACTTCGGGGGCCTGCCCCCAGTGGCGGCCCTTGTAGACCAGGTCGGTCTCCTCGTGCACCCCCTCCACCAGCACGTCCAGCACCCGGCCCTCCAGGGCCCGGTTCCGTTCCCGGCAGATCCTCTGCTGCAGTTCCATGATCCGGCGCTTGCGGGCGTTCTTGGTCCGGGCCGGGACCGGGTCGCCCAGGGCGTAGGCGGCGGTGCCCTCCTCAGCGGAGTAGGTGAACACGCCCACGTGCTCGAACCGGGCCTCCTCCACGAAGCCGCGCAGCTGTTCGAAGGCCGCCTCGTCCTCGGCGGGGAAGCCGACGATGAAGTTGGAGCGGATGAAGATCCCGGGCACCAGCCGCCGGACCTTGGCCAGCAGCTTCAGGAACCCGGCCCGGCCCCCGCCCCTGGCCATGGTCCGCAGCACTCCGGGGTCGGCGTGCTGGAGGGGCATGTCCAAGTACTTGGCGCAATTGGAGGTTTCCCCAAGAGTCCGGAGCAGCCCGTCGGTGAGCCGGTTGGGATAGGCGTAGTGGATCCGGAACCAGCGCAGGCCGTCCACCCGGCCCAGCTCGCGCACCAGCTTCTCCAGGGCGTCCGGATCGTCCAGGTCCCGGCCGAAGTCGGTGGTGTCCTGGCCCACCAGGTTGATCTCCAGGACGCCCTGCTCCACCAGGCGGCGGGCCTCGGCGACCACCGAGGCGATGGTGCGGCTGCGCTGGGGGCCCCGGATGGCCGGGATGGCGCAGAAGGCGCAGGCGTGGTCGCAGCCTTCGCTGATCTTGAGGTAGGCGGACGCCCTGGGCGTGGTGATCAGGCGCGGGCTGCGCTCGTCGTAGAGGTAGGCCGGGTCCCGCTCGGGCTCGAACAGGCGGTCCGCGGCCCCCACCACCTCGGCGATGTGTTCGATGTCCCGGGTGCCCAGGCAGGCGTCGATCTCGGGCAGGTCGGCCAGCAGCTGGTCCCGGTAGCGCTCCACCAGGCACCCCGCCACCACCAGCTTGCGACAGGCCCCGGTCTGTTTGCAGGCGGCGGCCTGGAGGATGGCCTCGATGCTCTCCTTCTTGGCGCTTTCAATGAAGCCGCAGGTGTTCACCACCAGCACTTCGGCCTCCTCCAGGCGGGAGGTGAGGGTGTAGCCCTTCAGGCGCAGGTGCCCCAGCATCACTTCGCTGTCCACCAGGTTCTTGGGGCACCCCAGGGACATGAAACCGACCTTCGTCATCCGGACTCCTCATATCAAGGATATCCGTGCCATTCCCTCCGGCCAGGAAGCCCCGTGGTAAAATCGCTCTTCTCTGGAAATGGCCATGAAGATCATCCTGCTCGTGGACGGAGCGAGGCACTCGGTGGACCTCACGGAGGCCGGGACCACCGTCGGCCGGGGCGACGCCGCGGACATCCGGATCAATTCCAACGCGGTCAGCCGCGTGCACGCCCGGTTCTTCCTGCGCGACGGTCAGGTGTACGTGGAGGACAAGAAATCCCTGAACGGCACCACCCTCAACGATGAGCTGGTGGTGGAGCCGGCGGTCATGAAGCCGGGCGACACCGTGCTGCTGGGGGAGGTGCCGATCCGATGGCTGGACGACACCAAGGACCCGGCCACCCTCCCTCCGCTCGGCCGCAGCACCGGCAAATGGCCTACCGAGTCGAGGATCGCCCTGGAGGACCGGGCCTTCGATCCTTCCGGCAGCATCCTGGTCCCCCACGCCAGCATCGAGGCCCTCCTGGCCAAGCACCAGGCGGAAAAGCCACCCGCGGAGCGGGAGTCCCTGTTCCAGCGCCTGGCGAGCATGGCGGCCAAGCTGCTGGGCACCGCCGGCCTGCCCGAGCTGCTGGAATCGGTCATGTCCCTGGTGACCGGGCAGATCCGGTGCCAGCGGGGGTTCATCCTGCTCAACAACCCGGCCGGGGAGCTGGTGCCGGAATGCACCTGGGAGGAAAAACCCGGCTCGAACCAGACCCCCATCAGCCGGACCATCGCCCGCACCGCCATGACCGACCAGGTGACCATCCTCACCACCGACGCCCGGGTGGACCCCCGGTTCGCCGCCGGCGAGAGCATCAAGATCCACGGCATCTCCTCGGCCCTGTGCGCGCCCCTGATCGTGGAGGACCAGCCCCTGGGGGTGATCTACCTGGAATCCAGCCTGAGCAAGGGCGGCTTCAAGCAGGAGGACGGGCACCTGCTCTCGGCCATGGCCAACTTCGCCGCCGTGGGCATCCAGCGGGAGCGGGAGGCCCGGTTCCGGCAGCGGCTGGAGCGCTACCACAGCCCCCAGGTGGTGAGCGAGATCCTGCGGGCGGCCCAGAACCAGGACGCGCCCCTGCTCCAGGCCCGCCGCTGCGAGATCTCGGTCCTGTTCGCCGACATCTCCGGGTTCACCCGCATGTCCGAGGGCATGGAGCCCATGCAGGTGGCCTCCATCCTCAACCGGTCGTTCGAGGCGATGACCGAGCAGATCTTCCTGCACGGGGGGACCCTGGACAAGTACATCGGGGACGCCATCATGGCCTTCTTCGGCGCCCCTTCTCCCGACCCCGACCACGCCCGGCACGCGGTGGACGCCGCCATCGCCATGCAGCAGCGGCTCAAGCTGCTCAACGACGACCGGCCGGCCGGCTATCCGGAGCTGCGCATGCGGATCGGGGTGAACAGCGGAGAGGCCTTCGCCGGCGATATCGGCTGTGAGAAGCGCATGGATTATACCGTCATGGGTTCGACGGTGAACCTGGCCTCCCGCCTGGAGAGCGGCGTGGCCAAGCCGGGGATGATCGTGCTCGGGCCCCGGACGGCCGAACTCATAGGCCAGGCCGGCCTCCGGGCCATCGACCCGGTTTCCCTCAAGGGCATCGAGCATGAGGTCCGCCCCTTCGAGGTGTCCTGGCAGTAGCCCCGGGGAAAAGGTCAATAAAATCAGCCCGGGAGCTTCCTGCCCGACCCTCAATGTGGTGCAATAAGCTTGAACTAAAGAACTTTCAATAGTTCAATCCCCGTTTCCGTGTTTCAGCTATAGGATCCTGAGCCATGCCCTCCGAACGCCGAACCTATCGACGGATCCCCATGGGAGCCACCGTGGGCTTCCAGGAGCTTTCCTTCTCCACGGCGCCGGAGCCCGCCACCAGCGTCTATGCCGACATCTCGGCCGGAGGCCTGCTGCTCAGCTCGCCCAAGGCCATCCCCCTGGGCACGCTGCTCAAGCTGGAGATCAAGGTGCCCGGATGGGGCAAGCACCAGGGCAAGTTCGGCCCCGCCCACGAACAGGATCTCCGGCCCCTGGTGGCGGTGGGCCAGGTGGTGCGGCTCGAGACCCTGGAGGAAGGTGAATTCGAGCTGGGCGTCAAGTTCCTGAACGTCTATCCGGACGACCAGGAAGCCCTCAGGAAGTTCATCGAAGCCTCCGCCCCCGCGGCCGAGTAACCCGACGTTTCTCCCTGAAAGGAGTTCCTCTTGAAGATCCTGATCGTGGACGACTCTTCGACGATGCGCCGCATCATCATCAACACCCTTTCCCGGATCGGCTACACCGACGTGGTGGAGGGCGAGCACGGCAAGGCCGGACTGGAGAAGCTGCGCCAGGGCGGGGTGGAGATGATCATCACCGACTGGAACATGCCGGAGATGGACGGTCTGGAATTCGTGCAGGCGGTGCGGGCCCAGAACGCATCCATCCCCATCCTGATGGTCACCACCAACGCCGCCAAGGAGGACATCGTCCAGGCCCTGCAGGCGGGGGTGAACAACTACGTGGTCAAGCCCTTCACGCCGGACACCCTGAAGGAAAAGATCGAATCGCTGCTCGGTTAGGGCCAAATAATTCATAGTCACACGCCTGGCCGGGGAGGGCCCCATGGATCAAACCGAAATCGACGCCCTGACGGTCAAAGGCGCCAAGCCCAAAGCGGCGAAGGGCGAGCCTGTGCCGGCCGCGCCTAAGCCGCCCGCGCCCGGTCCGGACAGGGGAACCGGCCAGGTCCCTCCAGACGATCCCCAGGGCCACGTCATCTCCGAGCTGGACGCGGTCACCGCGGTCACCGAGCGGGAGACCAACAAGGTCATGGACCAGCTGGACCTGATCAGCAGCCTGGTGGGCACCCAGCAGGCCCTGATCACCGGCGTGATGCAGCACCCCGGCGCCCAGGACCCCTCGGTGCAGGCGGCCATCAACCAGGTGATGTCCGCGGGGAAGGACATCCAGAACAAAGTCTACGAGGCCATGGACCTCATGCAGTTCCAGGACATCACCCGGCAGAAGCTGGAGCGGATCGTCCACCACCTGAGGCAGATCCACGACTACATCGTGGAGCTCCTGGGCACCGGGCTCAAGAGCGACACCGAGCGCCCGTCCATCAGCCGGACCATCGCCTCCACCGGCACCGTCCCGGACGAGAAGCGGGTCCACGCGGACTCGGTGGTGGAGGAATACAAGCGCAGCCAGAGCAAGGACTGATCCATGGCCACGGCGGAACTGCAAGCGAAACAGGCGCTGGAAGTGGTGCCTTCGGGCCAGCTGGTGACCTTCACCCTGGACGAGGTGGAATTCGGCCTGGACATCGACCGGGTCCAGGAGATCACCCCACGGACCGACATCACGCCGGTCCCGGGGGCGCCCAGCTTCGTCCTGGGCATCATCAACCTGCGCGGCAGCATCATCCCCGTGCTGGACAGCCGGCTGCGCTTCCACCTCCAGCCCAAGGCGTCCACCCCCAAGACCCGGATCATCATCCTCGACCTGGCGGGCCAGCCCACCGGGCTGATGGTCGATTCCGTGGCTGAAGTCGTGAAACTGGACGACTTCACCCTCCGTGAAACGCCCCCGCTGGTGGCCGGGGTGCGCAGCGACTACCTGGCCGGGATGGTCACGGCCGCCAACCGCCTCATCACCCTCATCAACCTGGAGCGGATCCTGGACTCCTCGGAGTTCAGCCAGCGTTCCCAGCTGGCCGAACGGGGCGGAGAAGCCCGGATGTTCGGGGCCGGGGCGGTGCAGCAGGAGGTGGAGCAGGTGGAGGAGGACCTGCCCTACGTCACCTTCACCCTGGGCAAGGAGTCGTTCGGGATCAACCTCAAGATGGTGGAGGAGATCATCGAGATCCCCGCGGTCACCAAGGTGCCCGACGCGCCACCCTACGTGCTGGGGGTGATCTGCCTGCGGGACCAGGTGCTGCCCCTGCTGGACCTGATCCAGATGCTGCACGCCGAGCCGGCCGAGCAGACGGTGCCCGGGGACATGGTGATCCTGCTCAGCTTCGGCACGGCCAAGCTGGGGATCGTGGTGGACGGGATCCAGGAGATCATCCGGATCCGGGAGGAGGACATCCTGGCTCCGCCCCAGACCCTGAGCGAACGGGAGGCCGCGGACCTGGAGGGGGTGGTGCTGCGCTCGGACCGCATGGTGAGCCTGCTCAAGATCCTGGACATCATCACCGGGGAGGACCAGGCCAAGATCGCGGCCATGAGCTCCAGCCTCATCCCCGAGCGGACCGAGGACACCCAGGCCGCCTTCGAGCTGCCCTTGGTGGTGTTCCACCTGGGCAGCGAGGCCTATTCCCTGCGCCTGCACGAGGTGCGGGAGATCATCATGGTCGGCAACATCACCCCGATCCCCCGGGCCCCCTCGTTCATCGAGGGGGTGCTGAACCTGCGCGGCGAGGTGATGCCGGTGATCGACCTGCGGGAGCGCTTCGGGCTGCCCCGGCAGGCCGTGTCTAGCGCGTCCCGGATCGTCATCACCCCCATCGGCGGGGTCAGCACCGGACTGATCGTGGACGCCGTGGACGAAGTGAAGAGCGTCGACCAGCGGCGCCTGGAGGACCCGCCCCGGGTCTCGGCGGTGGGGGCCAACGCCTTCATCGAAAAGGTGGCACGGGTGGACGATGGGGTCATCTTCCTGCTGAATGTGCAGTGTCTCCTCACCGAAGTGGAAGGCCAGCAGCTCCAGGTCTTCCAGGGCAAGCGAAAAGGCTGAGCCATGAGTGACTTCTCCCTGGATGACCCCAGCTTTTATGAAGATTTCCTGGTAGAGGCCGGGGAGCATTTCGAGCTGATCGAACAGAACTTCCTCACCCTGGAAGAGTCCCCGGGGGACCTGGAGATCCTCAACGCCATCTTCCGCAGCGTCCACACCATCAAGGGCGCGTCGGGGTTCCTGGGCCTGGCCAAGGTGCAGGCGCTGGCGCACGTGGGGGAGAATGTCCTGGACGACCTGCGCAAGGGGCGGATGCCGGTGAGCCCCCTGGTCATGGAACTGCTGTTCGAGACCGAGGACACCCTGAAGGTCCTGGTCAACGACGTGGGGATCGGCCTGCGCAAGCAGGGCGTGCCCGCGGATCCCGACACCTCGGGCCTCATCGCCCGCCTGGAGGCGCTGAAGGGCAGCGCCAAGGCGGCCCCCCGGGTCACCGTGCCGGCCTCGGTCTCCCAGGACCTCCGCCTGGTCCTGCTCCCGGCCCTGGCCGGCCTGGACCCGGCCTCGGCCCATGCGGCCGAGGCCGCCCTCAAGCGCGGCGAGACTGTCCTGGCCTTGCGGATCGAACTGCTCCCGGCCATCCTGGGAACCCCGTTCAACCCCCTCGCCATGCTCCCCATGGTCGACCTGGTGGGGCACCTGGTCCATTCCTCCGTGCTCTTGCAGGACGTGGACCTGGACCGGTTCAAGCCGGACGAAGTGCCGTTCGACCTGGTCCTCATGGTGCGCCCGGCCGAATCGGCGGAGGCGGTCAAGAGCCTCTTCGACGGGGTCAAGAACGTGGCCATCCACTATTTCCCCCTGGCCTTGGGCAGCGTGCCGGCACCGGCTCCCGTCGCGGCGGTCCCGGTTCCGGCTCCCGTTCCGGCCGGCCCCGTCCCCGCGGCCCCCGTGGCCCCGGCCGTCCCCAAGGGCGGCGCCGAGAAGGCTCCGGAGCGCACCGCCGACAAGGGGGTGGACAAGTCCTCGGACACCATCCGGGTGAGCCAGGCCAAGCTGGACACCTTCATGAACACGGTCGCCGAGCTGATCATCAGCAAGACCATGATCAGCCACGTCGTGGAGCGGCTGGAGACCGAGACGCTCGCCTCCAGCGCCGACGAACTGGTGAAGGAACTGCGCAAGGCCAGCATCTACCTGGACCAGGTGAGCAAGGAGATCCAGTCTTCGGTGCTGGGCATCCGCATGGTGCCGGTGAAGACCATCTTCACCAAGTTCCCGCGCATGCTCCGGGACCTGGCCAAGAACAGCGGCAAGCGGATCGAGCTGCAGATGGTGGGCGAGGAGACGGAGATCGACAAGAGCCTCATCGAGGAGCTGAGCGACCCGCTGATCCACCTCATCCGCAACAGCGCCGACCACGGCATCGAACTGCCGGAGGTGCGGACCCGGTCCGGCAAGCCCGAGACCGGCATCGTGGTGCTGCGGGCCCGCCACGAAGGCGACTCGGTGCTGGTGGAGATCGAGGACGACGGCAAGGGCATCGATCCCCGGGTGATCCGCGCCAAGGCGGTAGAGAAGGGCATCCTCACCCAGGAGCGGGCCGAGACCCTCAGCGACGAAGAGGCCATCAACCTGGTGTTCCTGCCCGGGTTCTCCACCGCCCAGACGGTCACCGACATCTCCGGACGGGGCGTCGGGATGGACGTGGTCAAGTCCAACGTGCGCAAGCTCAACGGCAGCGTCTCGGTGAGCAGCGCGGTGGGCCAGGGCAGCATCTTCACCATCAAGCTCCCGCTCACCCTGGCCATCATCGACGCGCTCCTGATGCGCGCCGGAGGGCAGGTGTTCGCCCTGCCCGGCACCGCCGTGGAGGAGACGCTGCTGGTGCCCCGGGAAACCGTGGCCCACCTGACCCGGCGCAAGGCGATCAACCTGCGCGGGGAGGTGCTTGGCATCGTCCGCCTGCGCGACCTGCTGCACTTCAGGGATTCCGCCGACCCGGCCGAAGCCGGGGGCGACGAGTTCCCGGTGGTGGTGGTGTCCGCCGGCGGCCGCCGGATGGGCATCATCGTGGACGCCTTCCTGCGCCGGCAGGAGATGGTGATCAAGCCCCTGGCGCCGTACCTGGCCAGCCTGCCCGGCATCTCCGGCGCCAGCATCCTGGGCGACGGCGGCGTGGTGCTGATCCTGGACCCGGCCGAGCTGCTGCAGCTGGCCGTGGAGGAGACCCTGTGAGCCTCCGGGGGGGGAAGGCCCTGCAGAGCCTCGCCCCGGACCAGGTCGAGGACGCCGGGGTCCAGCGGCAGTACCTGAGCTTCCTGCTGGACGGGCAAGTGTACGCCGTGCCCCTGGCCCAGGTGGCCGAGATCACCCCGTTCCGGGACCTCAACCGGATCCCGCACATGCCCCGGAGCGTGGAGGGGCTGCTGAACCACCGCGGACAGGTGATCCCGGTGATCAGCCTGCGGATCCGCATGAACCTGCCTCCCCAGGAGGCGAACCTGTCCCGGAACATCGTGCTGCTCGACCTGGGCGGCGCCAGCCTGGTGGGCATCCTGGTGGACGTGGTGGACGCGGTGGTGGCCGCCGGCCCGGACCAGCTGGTCCCCGCCAGCCCGCTGCTGGCCGGACCCGAGGGCGCCTGGGTACGGGGCTTCATACGCCAGGGGGAGCGGATCATCACCCTGCTGGAATCGGACTTGATCACCTCCCTCCACGGCGCCCGGGCCCAGCTCCAGTCCACCCGCACCGAGGACAAGGGCCTGGCCCTGGACCAGGAGCTCCAGGCCCTGATCGAGCTGGCGCCGCCCAAGGCGCAGGCCGACCGCACCCGCATCATCCCCCAGATGGAGGAGGCCATCACCCACACCGAGAAGGAGATGGGCAAGGTCATCGAGTGCGTGGAATCCATGCTCGCCGGCAGCGACCTGGGCTTCCAGGGCCTGGCCCGGCTCAAGCAGGAGGCGGCCCTGGGCCGGCTGCGGGGCGAGGAGCCGGTCCTGGCGGAGATCGAGAAGGTGGGCACCGACCTGCAGGACCGTATCTTCGGCCTGCTCCAGCAGCTCCAGTTCCAGGACATCGCCCGGCAGAAACTGGAGCGGGTCCTGAACCACATCCGCGGGCTGCAGCTGGTGGTGGGGGCCCGGTTCCGGGGGCTGGCCCGCTAGCCCGCCCTAGGGTTGCCCGAACGGCTGAATTATTTATCATTGATGGGGCTGGGCCACCCGTCGGGGGTCCCGGCGGGGAGGCCGGCTTGCCGCATGTCCATCCAAGGGTCCGGGCCGCACCGGCCATCCTCCTGGCCTCGGCCCTGCTGGCGTCCTCCCTGGGGGCGGCCCCCCGGGGCACCTTGGCGGGGGTGGGGCCCCTGGAGTTCGATCCCATCGAGCGGCTGGCGAGCAGCTGCCAGGCGATGGTGGTCCAGGCGGTGGGCCGGGACCGGGCCGAAGCCTTCCGGAAGACCGGGATCCAGCCTTGGCTGGAAGCCATGATCCGGCAGAACCGGGGGATGGAAGTCCTCTCCCGCACCGTCACCTACGCCACCGAGGACGCCCGCGGCCGGTCCCGGACCTGCTCGGGGCGGGTCTTCTTCCCCACCAACCCGGTCCGTTCCTGGCAGGCGGGGCGGGCGCCCCTGGTCTTCTACCAGCCGGATGTCCAGACCCGCCGGGACCAGGTCCCCTCCCGCAACCGGGGCGCCGAGGCCCTGGTGGGGGCCCTGGGGGCCCAGTTGTTCGGCTTCGCCGTGGCCATGCCGGATGGGGACGGCATGGGCGAGGACGGGTCCGGTCCAAACCATGCCTTCTACCACGCCGCCACCGGCTCCCGCTGCCTCCTGGACATGGTCCGGGCGGTGGAGTGGGTGGAGGCGCGGCAGGTGTTCGACGCCACCGGCTACGTGTGGGACGGGACCACCTACCTGGCGGGCTACGGGGAGGGCGGCTTCATGGCCGCAGCCGCCCTCAGGGCCCTCGCTATCGATCCGCAGCGCACCTACGGTGCCCTTCAGGTGGACGGCGCCGCCTGCATGGCCGGCCCGCTGGATTTCTCCGCCACCCTGCTGCGGACCCTGAAGGACGGCACCGCCCCCGCGGGCCGGCCCTTCGTTCCGGCCTGCTTCCTGGCCGCCTGGCAGGACCTGTTCCCCGCCGACCTCTCCCTCCGGGCCGGCATCAATCCCCTTCTCCTGAGGTCCCATCCAACCCGGGACGGCAACCCCGACGGGTTGACCGTGGTCGATTGGCTGGCTGGACGCTTTACCCCGGAGGAGATCGACCTGCGCATCCGGGCCCGCCTGACCGGGAATCCCCGCCAACCCGTGACCGCCCGGTCGGTGCTGAACGACGCCTGGGTGAAGGCCAACCTCGACCCGGCCGGCACCCGGGTGGTCCGGGACCTGAAGGCGAACGACCTGGACGGGGACTGGAAGCCTCCTTGCCCGGTGCTCCTGGGCCAGGTGCCCGGGGACCCCTGGGCTGGTCCCCAGACCTCCCGGGACCTGCTGGAAGCCTGGAAGCGCAAGGGGTTCGAGCCCATCCGGGCGGAGCTGGCGCCCCCCGACCCCGCCCTCGGCCCCCTGGTGGCCATGCCGCTGGCCTTCCTGTGGATCCGGTCGGGCTGTGACCCGGCCTTCCGATCCAGGGCGCCCCTGCTGCTGGACCAGCCCAACCGCCCCGAACCGGATTGGGCCGAATGATCAGACCGCCAGCTCCCGGCAGAAAGGCCCGGCGTAGCCCATGTCCGGGGTGGTGAAGGCGGCGCCGGCACGACCGTCGGGGCCCACGGCAATGATGCCCCCCCGCCCCTGGGTGCGCCGGAACAGGTTGCGCAGGACGGCCTCCACCGCCTCCTGGGGAGCGGCGCCCCGGCCGATGAGGTCGGAGACCGACTTGGCGGCGGCGGTGCGGATGAAGGCTTCGCCCCAGCCGGTGCAGCACACCGCGCCGCCTTCGTCGTCGGCGTAGAGGCCGCACCCCACCAGGGGCGCGTCGCCCACCCGCCCGGCCTTCTTGCCCCGGGTCCCGCCGGTGCTGATGCCGGCGAAAAGACCGTAGCGGCCGTCGTCGCGCCGCACGCCCAGGACGATGCCCACCGTCCCGCGCTTGCCGTGCTCCGCCGGAGCGCCGCCCGGCTGCGCCTTGCCTTCCTCGTCGAAGAAGGTCCTGGCGTCGGGCTTGCCGGCCGCCACCCAGGCGCGGTGCCCGGCATACTCCCGCGGGTGCACCAGGCTGCCGGGGTCCACGGGAGTGAACCCTTCGGCCAGGGCGAAGCGCTCGGCACCGGCCCCGATCAGGAACACGTGCTCGGTGCGCTCCATCACCGCCAGGGCGATCTCGCAGGGGTTCTTGAAACGCCCGATGGAGGCCACCGCGCCCGCCTTCAGGTCCTGCCCTTCCATGACCGCCGCGTCCAGCTCCACCTGGCCGTCCTCGTTGAGGAAGCTGCCGGTGCCCGCGTCGAAGGTGGGATCGTCCTCCATCACCTTCAGGGCGGCCAGGGCCGCCCCCAGGGGCCGTTCCCCGGCGGTCAGGGCGGCCAGGGCGGCGCCGTAGGCCCGCTCCACCCCCAGGACGTGGGGGCGCTTGAGGCTTTCGGGAATGGACCAGGCGCCCCCGTGGACCTGGATGACGAAGCGCGGGTCGCCGGAAGGGATCAGGCATTGGGACAGCATGAGCACCACCTCAGTTAACCTTAACCCAGGCAGGCCGGGGGGGCGGCGCTCAAAGCTGCATGACCACGCCGGGCAGGGCCTGGATGGCGGTGCGCAACGGCCGTTCGGCCTCCCCATGGGGGAGGGTGACCCAGAAGGTGAAGCCGGTGTATGCGCCCCGCCGGTTGCTGTGGGGCTCCCGGTCCGCCTCCGGCTGGGGCCCCAGGTGCTCCCGGATGAGGGCGGCGATCCGGGCCGGATCCAGCTCGGCGCCCCGTCCGATGACTTTGATGGGGACCCGTTGGGGAAAGTCCGGGGCGGGAAGGCAGTCGGTTCGCATGCCGCCCAGTCTACCGTTCGGGGGGAGACAAATTCCTTGTTTTCCTGCCTTTGGGAAATCCGGATTGGTGGCAAGATATTCACATTTCCAGCTCAGGTTGAAAGGTTCAGGATCCATGGATTGGCTTGCATGGTACGCGAGTAGGCACACGTGGCTGGTGCACCTGCCGGCCGTGGCCGCGTTCCTGCTCGTGTTCCCGGTGATCGCCGCCCAGCGGGGCGGGCGCGGGATCCGCCCCTGGTGGACCACCTGCCGTTACCTGGGCTGGATCGGCGTCATCGGCGCCATCCTGACCGTGGGCAGCGGCCTGCTGTCGGCCTGGGGCCGGGGCCTGCTGGACCAGATGGGCGGCGGAATCCAGGTGCAGCCCGGCATTCCCCACCTGTTCCGCCTCCACGCCCTGGGCGGAGCGGCCACCCTGCTGCTGGGCGCCGCCTGCCTGCGTGCGCTCTACCGCAAGCGCCAGGACTACCAGGGCATCGGGGTGCCGGCCCTGCTGCTGGCCCTGCTCTGGGGCAGCCTGGCCATCGGCACCGTCTATGCGGGCCGCCTGCTGAACGGCCGCGCCGCCGCGCCGACCTGGATGACGGGAGGGGGCTCCAGCCTGGTGCTCCAGATCCCGCCCTACCGCCGGTAGCCTGGAGCCCTATTCCTCGCCCACAAGTACCTCCCGGGGCTTGCCCACGCCCCGGTCGGCGCCGATGATGCCCTCGTCCTCCATCCGGTCGATCATCCGCGCGGCGCGGCCGTAGCCGATGTTCAGCTTGCGCTGGAGCAGGCTGGTGGAGGCCTTGCGCTCCCGCTTCACCACCGCCACGGCCCGCTCGTACACGTCGTCCCCGGCCGGGCCGGCGGCGTCGGGCGAGCCTTCGGCGCCGGGCTCCTCCTCGCTCTCCATGGCGCTGAGCAGTCCGGTGTGGTAGTCGGGCCGGCCGCGCGCCTTGAGCCAGTCCACCAGGCGCAGGCTCTCCTCCTCGGTCAGGAGGGGGGCGTGGATGCGCCGGGGACGGGCATTGCCGGGGGCCAGGAACAGTGCGTCGCCCTTGCCCAGGAGCTGCTCGCCGCCGCCGCAGTCCAGGATGGTGCGGCTGTCGATCTTGGTGTTGACCCGGTAGCTGAGGCGGGAGGGCAGGTTGGCCTTGATGACCCCGGTGACGATGTCCACCGAGGGGCGCTGGGTGGCCAGGATCAGGTGGATGCCCACGGCCCGGGCCTTCTGGGCCAGCCGCGCGATGCTGTCCTCCACTTCGGCCCGGCACACCATCATGAGGTCCGCCAGCTCGTCGATCACCACCACCACGTAGGGCAGCGGCTCGAGCCGCGCGGGGCGGTCCGGCCAGCGCGGGTTGGGGGTGCGGTCGGCCAGGTCGATGCCGCCGCCGTGCTCGGCCAGCTTGGCGTTGAAGCCCTCCAGGTTGCGCACGCTGAGATGGGCCAGGCGCCGGTAGCGGTCCTCCATCTGGGCCACCACCCACTTGAGCACCCTGCCGGCCTCCTTCATGTCGGTGACCACTGGAGCCCACAGGTGGGGGATGTCCTCGTAGATGCCCAGCTCCACCATCTTGGGGTCCACCAGGATGAGCTTCACCTCGGTGGGCAGGGCGCGCAGCAGCAGGGAGCAGATCATGGCGTTGACCCCCACGCTCTTGCCGCTGCCGGTGGAGCCGCCGATGAGCAGGTGGGGCATCTTGGCCAGGTCGGCCACCACCGGGTGGCCCGCCATGTCCTTGCCCAGGGCCAGGGTCAGCAGGCTGCGGGCGTCCTTCTGGGACGGGTCCCGGAAGGCCGGGCTGTCCACCACTTCCCGGAAGCTGATGACCTCCCGGTGCAGGTTGGGCACTTCGATGCCCACCAGGCTGCGGCCGGGGATGCGGTCGATGCGCACCTTCTCCGCCTTCAGCCCCAGGGCCAGGTCCTCCTCCAGGCTGAGCACCTTGGCCACCGGCACCCCGGGATCGGGCTGGAACTCGTAGACCGTCACCACCGGGCCCGGCTGCATCCCGGCCACGCTGCCCTTCACCTTGAACTCGTTGAACTTCTGCTGCAGGAGCTGGCGCGTGGCCTCCAGGGCGGCCAGATCCAGGCGATGCTCCGGTCCGGGCGGATCGAACAGCCGGCGGGGCGGGAGTTCCAGCCGGTCCACCAGGCCCAGGCCTTCCCCGGTCGGCCGCAAGGGCGCCGCCGCCCGGGCGGGTCCGGCCGGCGCCGGCTGGACCCCGGTCCGGGGACGTTCGGGCAGCCTCGGGACCAGCCCCGAGGAGGGCCCGAGATCCGGCAGGGGCACCGCGGGAGTGGGCTCGGTGAGGCCCAGGGGCGGCTGCTCCACCATCCGGCCGAAGGCGTCCCGCTCCACCCGGGGCGCCACCAGCGGCGGCTTCACCACCGGCGGCGGCAGGCCGCGCAGCAGGGCCGGGGGCGGCAGGGGCTCGGGCGGTGGGGTGTACCGGTGGGCGATGATCAGCGGCGCGTCCTCCAGCGCATCCTCCTGGATTCCGGAATCCGGCTCCAGGTGGAGGGAATGGATGACCGGCAGCTCCGGTTCGGGGAGTCCGCGGTTGGCCTTGCGGTACTCCGCCGATTCCCGCTCCGCCCGCTCCAGGGCGGCCAGCTGGTCCTCCTCCATCCGCTTGCGCTCGGCGACCCGCACCAGTTCCTTGGCGTCCCGGGCGTCCAGGTCCGGCACGTCCCGGTCCCGCCGCAGGGCTAGGAAGGACCGCTTGACCATGCCCAGGAACCCGCGGGCCCCCTTGGCCGGCAGGGGCTTGATCATGGGCATGGCGGTGCGCCCGAACCAGCGCCCCACCATCCGCCCGAAAGCGCGGGTGAGCCCCGGCGCCAGCACCAGGAAGGCCAGCAGGGCCACCGCCCCCAGCACCACCGGCAGACCCACCGGGCCCAGCGCGCGCCGGACGGGGGGCCACAGCATCCGGCCCACCCAGCCTCCCCAGCGCAGCTCGATGGGATGCTGGCCTTCGCCCAGGGGCCACAGGCGGGGGCCCAGCCCGCCCAGCAGGGTCCAGGCGCACCCGGCCAGGGCCAGCCAGGCCACCCGGCGCCGCCACCGGGACGGGTCCGAGGGAAAGCATTCCCAGAGGATGTACAGAGGCAGCAGCCAAGCTCCGATCCCCACCAGGGTCTCCAGGATGCCGGCCAGGGCGGCCCCGAACACGCCGCACAGGTTGTGCACCGGCACGCCCACCGCCCCCTGGGCGAAGGGATGTGGGTCCAGCGGGTGGAAGCTCAGGAGGGACAGGGCCATGACCAGCGCGAACGCGCCGGCGACGATCCTGAGCAGGATCCTGCCCATCCCCTTCACAGTACCTCCGTCGATCCTGGAGTCTATCCTACTCCGGACCTACTCCCTGATTGATCCGCGCCAGCCGCCGGGCGCGCTCCCACGCGGGGCGGCCCAGGGCTTTCAGGTAGTCGCCGATGCAGACGAAGTGCCAGCCCTCCTGGATGGCGCGGTCCATGAACGGCCCCAGGTACTTGACCGGACGGTCCTGGGCCGGGCGCAGGGAGCCCAGGTGCATGAGCACGATCAGCCCGTCCCCGTCGGCCTTGTGCATGCGCTTCTCCAGACGGTCCACGGTCGCGGCGCCGCCGCGGTAGAGGTTGAATTCCTTGACCGTGGTCCAGTCCAGGCTGTCGGCGCCCTCGCTCCAGCCCACGTGGCGGTAGCCCACCTCCTCCGCCCACCGGCGCAGCTCGGGGGTCTGCTCTCCGTACGGCGCCCGCCAGTACGGATCCATGGGGCGGCCCAGGAGGCGCACCAGGGCGCGGTCCGCGTCCAGCAGCTCGTTCTGGAAGCGCTCCCGGGTCCACTGGGGATCGCGCTTGAAGTGAGGGGCGAAATGGGGGTGGTTGAGGGTGTGGTTGCCCAGTTCGTGCCCCTCCGCGGCCATCCGGCGCACCAGGTCCGGGTACTTGCGGATGAAGTCGCCGGTGAGGAACAGGGTTGTGCGGACGCCGTGCGCCTTGAGCACGTTCAGCACGTCCTCCGCCACCTCCGCGGTGGAGCCGCCGTCGAAGGTCAGGCAGATCCGCCGCTCCCCCTTGGGCCCCCGCACCAGGTTCAGGGCCTCCCCGGACCCGGGCCAGTCCTGGGCGGCGGCCGGCGCCGGCGGCGCGGAAGGCGGGAGGATCTGCGCCGGCGGCAGGGAAGGCGGGAGGACCGGCGCCGGCGGCAGGGAAGGCGGGAGGACCGGCGCCGCCGGCAGGGAAGGCGGGAGGACCGGCGCCGGCGGCAGGGACGGGACCGGCGGGATTCGTCCCGCGGGCGCCGGGGCCGGACCGGGGGGGACCGGGGCCGGAGCGAGGGCGGGCGGTGGACCCTGGGGCGGCTGGACCTTCCCGGCCGGCGGCGGAACCGGGGCCGGGGCCGGCCTGGGCAGGGGTGCCGGGGCCGGCCCGCCCAGGGCGGGGAGCTCCTGGAGGGCCCCCGGGGCCCTGGGGGCCGACGGGCCAAGCAGGTTCTGGGCCACCACGGGCACCGGCGCGGTCTGCTGGGCATTGCTTCCAGGGCTGCGCGGGACCAGCGGACTTCCGGGCAGGGGCAGGTGGGGCTCGGTCCGGGCCCACGGGCCGTAGGGCGGCTGAGGAGGCCTGGCCGGGACCGCGGGCCGGGTCGGGTATGCTTCGGGCGGAGGCGGGCCGGGGGATGCCGGGGCCGGCTTCTGGGCCTGCTTCGGCGCTGCGGTGGGGGCCGGGACGGCCTTAGGCAGCGGCAGGTGGGGCTCGGTCCTGGCCCAGGGACCGTAGGGCAGCCTGGGGGGCGGGGCCGCGGCCTGGGATGGGGGCGGCGGTGGAGGCGGCGGAGCCGGCTTCTGGGCCTGCTTCGGTGCGGCGGCGGGAGCCGGGACGGCCTTAGGCAGCGGCAGGTGGGGCTCGGTCCTGGCCCAGGGACCGTAGGGCAG